>CAYXUU010000029.1:0-78083 GCA_964468645.1 uncultured Bacteroidales bacterium | reverse complement strand
TCCAGATCAGGAAAGAGAAGAAGAGTGGGACGGTGCTGTTGTTGAGGTAGCAATAAATATTCCTGCTATCGCAGGGCGAAATATTCAATTGGATAACATTGAGGTTTGATTTGATTTCACGATTTAATGATTTCCCGGTTCACGATTTGCGAAGTATTCAATGCGCCAAGATTCAGCCAGGTTTATCGAAGAAAACTAAGAGCTTATCGATGCCCGAAGATCAATGTTAACCTAAGGTGAGGAAGGGATGGAAACCTTGATCCATTATTTATTGATATCCGAACACTGAACACCCATTAGCGATTTCAGATTTGATAGATGATTTTTGAAATTAAAAAATTTTCTGATCTCCTTTTTATCACAGTACTCCCTGTGGTTAAAAAGTATTAATTTTATCTCAAATTTTAAATACAAGATGGATTATACCTTAATAATTTCCAAAGAACTTGGCTTATCAGAACAACAGGTAACCAACACCCTGATGCTTCTGGCTGAGGGTGGGACCATTCCATTTATTGCGAGGTACAGGAAAGAAATGACCGGTAGCCTGGATGAAGTTGCAGTTGCCGGAATAAGAGACAGGCATCAACAACTTGTTGATCTTGATAAAAGAAGAAATACTATACTCGAGTCGATTAAGGCACAGGAAAAGCTGACACCGGAGCTTGAGAAATCGATTCTTGAAGCTCAGACGATGTCAGAACTTGAAGACCTTTATCTGCCATATAAACCAAAAAGGAAAACGAGGGCCACCATAGCTAAAGCAAAAGGATTAGAGCCATTAGCGAAAATTTTAATGAGCCAGGGATTAATTGATATTGAAGCCGAAGCTGAAAGATATATTGATCTGGGGAAGGAAGTAAACAATATTGAAGAAGCACTTGCCGGTGCACGTGATATCATGGCAGAATGGATCAATGAACATCATTATGCCAGGAAAAGAATGAGGTCCCTTTTTGAAAGGAATGCTGTATTATATTCTACACTGGTGAAAGGCAAGGAAGAAGAAGGCCAGAAATACCGTGATTATTTTGAATGGAGTGAATCTGCCAGCAGGGCTCCTTCACATCGTATGTTAGCCATGTTAAGAGGTGAAAAAGAAGGATTTCTGAAGCTTAAAATTCTTCCGGAGGATGAAAAAGCCATACATATCCTTGAAGGTATATTTGTAAAAGCAGATAACGATGCATCCCAACAGGTTCAGCTTGCATTAACTGATAGTTATAACCGTTTGCTTGCACCATCAATGGAAACCGAAATAAGGAGTGTTATCAAGGAAAAATCTGATGAAGAGGCAATCAGGGTGTTTGCTGAAAATCTTCGACAATTGCTACTTGCCTCACCACTGGGACAAAAGAATATACTTGCACTGGATCCCGGATTCAGGACAGGATGTAAGATCGTATGCCTCGACAGCCAGGGAAACTTGCTCCATAATGAAACCATCTACCCTCATCCGCCACAGAATGAGACCAAACAGGCCATGCATAAGATTTCCAGCCTGGTGGATGCTTATAAAATAGAAGCCATTGCTGTGGGTAACGGAACAGCAGGAAGGGAGACAGAGAACCTGGTGAGAAGGATTAAATTCAAAAGGGAAGTTATCGCTGTAATGGTTAATGAAAGCGGCGCATCGGTTTATTCTGCATCTAAAATTGCCCGTGATGAGTTTCCAGAATATGATGTTACTGTGAGGGGGGCTGTTTCAATAGGCAGACGGTTGATGGACCCGCTGGCAGAACTTGTAAAGATAGATCCCAAATCTATTGGTGTGGGGCAATACCAGCATGATGTAAATCAGAATTCGTTGCAGAAAAGCCTGGGAGAAACAGTTGAAAGTTGCGTGAACAGAGTTGGTGTGGAGGTGAATACAGCAAGTAAGGATTTATTAACCTTTGTTTCAGGACTTGGCCCGGTACTGGCAAAGAATATTGTCGATTATAGGAAAGACCATGGTCCCTTCAAATCAAGGAACGATCTCAAGAAAGTTGCAAGATTTGGAGGTAAAGCCTTTGAACAGGCTTCCGGGTTTTTACGCATCAGGAATGCTGAAAATCCGCTGGACTCCAGTGCTGTGCATCCGGAGAGTTATCATATTGTTGAGAGAATGGCAAAGATAGCAGGTACAAGCACCGAAGGCCTTATAAATAGTGATGAACTCAGGAAACAGCTTAAACTGGAAAGCTTTGTTACAGATAAGGTGGGCATACCTACATTATCTGATATCATGCAGGAACTGGCAAAGCCGGGACGGGATCCCAGGGAAAAATTTGATCTTTTTGAATTCGATAAAAATGTTAATTCCATTAATGACCTTAGGATTGGAATGATACTTCCCGGGATCGTGACCAATATTACGAATTTTGGAGCTTTTGTTGATATAGGGGTACATCAGGATGGATTGGTTCATATCAGTCAGCTGGCAAATAAATTTGTTAAAGATCCTAATGAAATTGTCCGGATTAACCAGAAACTGAAAGTCAGGGTGCTGGATGTGGATGCCGTGAGAAAGCGGATACAGTTGTCGATGAAAGATATTGAATGATGATGGTTATTGGGCGTTAGTCATTGGTCTTAAGTTATTGGTCGATAGTGAAAGGGGAAAATATTGAGGTGTATAGTTATTTCTTGAACTACTATAAAATTAATCACATTAAATTTCGTTGATAAATTGGTTATCAGGATAGTAATGAATAGAATCATTTTATTTATTGTATTGTTATTATTAATCGGAACTATACCGATTCAGTCCCAGAACATTAAAGGTGCGGTTATTTTTGGAGGCAATCTTTCTCAGGTTCATGGTGATGATTTTCCGGGTTGGAGAAGAATTGGTTTCAATGTTGGAGCTGCAGCAATTATACCATTGAGTAATAAATGGTCTGTTAGTATTGAAAACCTGTTTACACAAAAAGGGTCATTCCAGAAAGAGCAGTATCCACCTTTACTTCCAGACGACACAATTACAGGGGAATACAACCTGAGACTAAATTATGTGGAAATACCAATACTGGCGCATTATACGGATAAAAGCAATCTTACATTCGGGGTTGGTCTCTCATATAGCCGGCTTGTGAGTTTCAAGGAAGTGGAACAGGGTGGGAGGGTTCTTTCCTACTCTGACCTTGGACATGCATTCAATGATAGTGATTATAGCTGTCTTCTCGACGTACGGTACCGGTTTTGGAAAAAGTTTGTTGCCAATGTACGCTTTTCTTTCTCGATGTTTAAAATCCGGGAGCGTGAATTTATTGATGGATATGGCAAACCTTTTGTTTTTACGCAATCAAACAGGACATTTTCATTCAGGTTGATTTATGTTTTCAATGACAGATTGGAGAACAAACGTATTGAAGAATAGTGCAGCGGACTGGCAAATACTGGATCGATAAACTAAATCTTGACAGGCATCCCGAAGGAGGATTCTACAGGGAAATATACCGATCTGAAGAAATAATCCTGGCAGGAGCCAGATCACAGGTTTTAAATTCTGAAAGAAATTTTTCAACCGCTATTTATTTTCTTCTTCAGGAAGATGA
Organism: uncultured Bacteroidales bacterium; assembly: GCA_964468645.1. Taxonomy (GTDB): domain Bacteria; phylum Bacteroidota; class Bacteroidia; order Bacteroidales; family JAIOZK01; genus JAIOZK01. Next base: position 74,544 of record CAYXUU010000029.1, on the reverse strand, counting down.
TTTTTCTGCATTCCATCGTTTACAGAGCGATGAGATCTGGCACTTTTATGATGGATCACCATTGCTCATCCATATCCTTAATCCTGATGGAAAACGCGAAAGGAAATACCTTGGGATTGAAATTGATGAACAACATTACCCCCAGGTTGTTATTCCAAAACATACCTGGTTCGCTGCAGAAGTGATCAATAAAAGTTCATATATTTTAATTGGTTGTACGGTTTCTCCCGGATTTGATTTTGATGATTTTAACCTGGCCAGGAGGGATGAACTGCTTGGTTTATTTCCACAACATAAGAAGCTTATTATGCGGCTTACCAGGGAGTGAGCTGGTTATTGGTTCCCGATACGCTATGCTATCGGGATTTCGTCCCAAAAAAATTGGGACTCAACATTAGGCACTCAATTGTCATATAGTTGTTATACAGTTGTCATACGGTTGTCATACGGTTGTCATATAGTTGTCATACAGTTGTCATACAGTTGTCATACGGTTGTCATATAGTTGTCATACGGTTGTCATGCAATTGTCATTCAATCGTCGATATCCAGTATCAGTATCCAGTATCCATCTCAAAGTATCACCGTTGCATTCCAGATAAGAATTGAATAAACGGTAAAACGTGCAAAGCGGAAAAGGGAATAGAGCAGGTAATTCTTGAAAGGGAATCCGACCGCACCTACAAGCATGGCAATTGCTGAGAATGGCAATGGCGTTAGTGCGGCCACAATGACCAGGAATCCTCCATATTTTTGAAGATAAACGACATAGCTTTTTAGGATATGTTTGTGAACATACCTGTAGAATCTTGTTTTATTCAATAATTTTCCTATCGAGAAGCCTATAATTCCTGCCCCATATGAGAGAAAGGACATGATCATGATAATAAGGGTATAGAATACGATATCACCACTTTGTGCCCCCCAGAGCATAAATATTTCAGGGGGTATGATCCCAAAAACAACCTCTGAAACCGTAAAAACCAGAAACACCCAGAAAGGTTTGTCATAGATAGGTTGCAGGTATTTCTCAAGATGTGCTTCATCAACCAGGCTCCCAAGATACAGGAATAGCGCCACAACCACCACCAGCCATATCAGCCCTCTGACCAGGTTGCCAAGGAGAAATCTCGATTTTTCAGTAAGTGGCATGTTGTTTCTCAGATTTGTATGAATGAGCCTCTTTCAAAAAATACATGGCAATGGGTAATGAAAGCGGATTTCCCGGATCAAGCCGTTCGGGATGCCATTGAACAGCAAGCAGGTAGGGATTATTATCATCTTTCCATTCAATCGCTTCTATCAGGCTGTCATCACTCCATGCAACCGGAACAAATGAATTTGCCAGCCTGTCGATACCCTGATGATGATTGGTATTGGCAAAACCCATTACTGCTCCGGATGTTTTAAACAATAAACTATTTGTGTCAACAACCACCCTGTGATAGCAATTATTTTTATCAGGACATCTATGAAATATCTTTGAATAAAAATCTGTCGGAATATCAACAATCAGGCTGCCTCCCTGTGATATGTTAAGGATTTGTAAACCACGGCAAATCCCAACAACAGGCATGCCAAGTTCAAGTGCTTTTTCAATCATGAGAAATTCAAGTGTGTCACGCCTGTAATCAATAGGCCCGGCTTTAGCCGTATCTCCCTCTTTTCCATAGCTTCCTGGATAAACATCTGGTCCGCCGGTCAATACAAGTCCATCACACTTTGAAAGTAATGTAAGTGCTGAATCCAGGCTCAATTTATACATGTTATGGGTAGTGAGGGTGGTATCGGCAATCTTTAGCCAGGAGATATAATTCAAGTACGATTCACCGGGACCGGATTTGGATATTGCAATTGTTAAACCATCAGGTTTATGATCCTGTGAGCAGCCGGTTATCAGAAAAGAAATGATTAATATGGAAAGGCTTGAAATAAAAACTTTGAAATGATTGTGCTTCATTTTGTTGTATGATGTTACTGAATCAAAATTAAGTTAAATATCCAAACATTTAAAAATTCAAATAAAAATCTTTTGTAAGTGATTTATAATGATCAGTATAGTTGTTGTGTAGATCTGTTATGGTCAATTCCTCCGGTATTTTACGCTTATTTTGATACTCAATACACAGGATCACCCTGTTAGGCGGTTTTCCTGTTTTTGGTATTACTTTGAGTTCGTGGGTGCAATATAATTTTTCTGACCTTACAATGTTCATGAGCACATCTTTATTCTGATAGGGTATAATAAGATAGATTCTTCCATTACCCCGAAGAAGTTTTTTACTATTAATAATCAATTCATGATATGATAGCAATTCATTGTGTTTTGCATAAATGAAATTTGGTTTTGCCGGTTTGAGGGAATTAATAAAATAGGGAGGATTGGAAATGATTAGATCATATTTATTTTGTGAACTGGACGTATAATCCCGTAATGAAAGGTTTTTAATGTTGATTTTTTCGGACAGGTGCGCATCATTAACATTGGCTATTGCTTCTGTACACGAATCTTTATCAATATCGATTGCTGTAATACTTGCCTTGCATCTCTGTGCAAGCATTAAGGTTATAATTCCACAGCCTGTCCCAATTTCCAGAATACTGGTAATATCGCTTAAATCAACCCAGGCTCCAAGCAATACAGCATCTGTACCAACCTTCATGCTGCTTTTTTCGTCTTTTATTATAAACTGCTTGAACCTGAATGCCATGTATTCTGTTGGATTTAAAACTGTAGCAAATCTTGAAACTGCATTGCTACTTGCTGATATACATCTCAATCAGTCCTTCCGGTGCCTGTATCTGAACCTTTCTTTTTTTCCTGTCAATCTTTTGGATGATGTCGTCAGCAATGGGTATCAGTATCTCTTTTCCCTGGTAATCGATCTTTAGAAGTGCCTGTTTTTGCAGGTCAAGTATGTCTTCGATATGACCAATGCTTCCATGACTGGTATCAATCACCTCAAAGCCTTTAATTTCATGATAATAGAAATTTTTTCCACGGAGTTTTGGAAGTGTTTTTGCAGGTAGGTACATACCACTATTAATTATTAGTTCGATGATATCAGCCTCAGGATCTTCATCAAATCTTATAATAGCTTTCTGTTCATTGATGCGTATCTCTTTCACAAAAAAAGGAATGAAAATGTTGTTGATCTCAATAAAGATCGTATCAATATCTGAATATTTATCAGGCTCATCCGTATCAAGAAACGCAAGAAAGTAAGCCTTCTTCCCTTGCTGTTTCAGTATCCTGCCGAGGTAATAAAAATCATCCTTTTTCATAAAACTGTCTGTTGTTTACAAATATATAACAAAAAAGGCCGGATTTCTCCGGCCTTTTATTTGATAACTGATTACAGTTTAATCTTCTTTTTTATCTTCTTCAGTTCCTTTTTCTTCTTCTTTCTTTCCTTCTTTCTTTTCTTCCTTCTTTTCTTCCTTCACCTCTTTCTTAACTTCAGCCTTCGCCTCTTCCTTCATCTCAACCTTAACCTCTTCCTTCACTTCCTCTTTCGCTTCTTCCTTCTTTTCAACCTTTACCTCTACCTTCACTTCCTTAGGTTCTTCCTTCACCTCTTCCTTCACCTCTTCCTTCACCTCTTCCTTCACCTCAACCGTAACCTCTTCTTCACCTGCTGCTTCCTGTACTTCTTTAACCTGTTTTTCAACTTCTGCAGCACGTTTCTTTGCTAATTCCTCTGCCCTGGCATCTTTAACTTTCGTTTCTTCTTCCATCTTCTGTTTATGCAGCGACCTTTTCTCATCCTCTTTCTCTTTCATCTTGCTCTGGATCTTCTGCTCTTTCTCACTCAGCCAGGCCTGAAATTTTGCTTCCGCCTGCTCTTCGGTTAAGGCTCCTTTTTTAACACCTTTCAGAAGATGATTCTTATAAAGGATTCCTTTGTAAGATAAAATCGACCTGACAGTTTCTGTAGGCTGTGCCCCTTTGGTAAGCCATTCTAAGGCTTTTTCAAAATCAATAACGATCTCTGCCGGATCGGTGATTGGATTATAAGTACCAATCTTCTCAATAAATCTCCCATCACGTGGTGCACGACCATCCGCAATAACGATATGGTAATAAGGTCTGCCCTTTTTACCTTTTCGTTGTAATCTCATTTTAGTTGGCATTTCTCTAAGTTTTAATTAATAATTCTGTTAACAACTAAAAATTTCCTGGTAAACTCGTTACCCTCAAAAAATTGGAGTGCAAAGATCGGTTTATTTTTTTGAATACAAAAGGAAAAATCGAATTACATGGATATACTATGAAGATAAATCAGAAATACTATTGAAATAAGCACTAATGTAAACTTGGCAAAGAGTTAATAGTTACCGGTTCGAAGTTTGAAGGTCAGTTCACCAGATCAACAACTTCAAACTTCAAACTTCAAACTTCGGACTTCGGACTTCGAACTCAAAACTCAGAACTCAAAACTCAAAACTCAGAATCCCTCCCCCAACCTATTTTTAAAAACTTTTCAACATCGCGAAAAGCAGGCCTCATTTATACTAATTTTACCATGCCTGACATAATTTTCTGACTAATTGAAAATCAATAAATTCGATGCCTGATTTCACACATTTACACGTACATACACAGTATTCCATTCTTGATGGGGCAGCACGCATTACCGACCTTGTAAAAAAGGCCAAAGACAATGGGATGGATGCCCTGGCTATTACTGATCATGGAAATATGTTTGGTGTACTAAAATTTTTCAATGCTGCAAGAAAAGAAAAAATAAAACCAATTATCGGCTGCGAGATTTATGTTGCTGAAACCAGTCGTTTCGATAAACGGGGAAAGCACGACAGGAGTGGCTATCACCTGATCCTTCTTGCCAAAAACCTTGAAGGATATCATAATCTTGCAAGACTTGCCTCCCTTGGATTCCTTGAGGGCTTTTACTATACACCACGTATTGATAAAGAAATCCTGAGGAAATACAGCAAAGGATTGATTGCTTCATCAGCATGTCTTGGAGGGGAGTTACCCTCTGCGATAATGAACCATGGGGATGAAAAGGGTGAAGAAGTGCTGAAAGAATTTATCGATATTTTTGGGGATGACTTTTACCTTGAACTACAGAATCACGGTTTGGATGAGCAGAAGAAGGTTAACAGCAGCCTGATAAAAATTGCACGAAAGTATAATCGTAAGATAATTGCTACCAACGATGTTCATTTTATAAATGCAGAAGATTATGATGCACATAAAATTCTGATTTGTCTTAATACAGGTAAAGACCTCGACGATAATACCGCTATGGAATATACAGGGCAGGAATACCTTAAAACGCCGGATGAAATGGCCGGATTGTTTAAAGAATATCCTGAAGCCCTTGAGAATACCCGCGAAATTGTCGATAAAATTGAGGATTTTGATATTAAGTCAGAAATAATCTTGCCACGCTTTCCACTTCCTGAGTCATTCGATGATGAGGATGATTATTTACGGCATATTACTTTTGAGGGAGCAAAGCGAGTTTATTCTGAGATTACCGACGAGATTCGTGAACGTCTTGAACATGAATTGAATATTATCAAGGGTATGGGATTTCCCGGATACTTTCTGATTGTACAGGATTTTATTGCTGCAGCCAGAAAAATGGGCGTTATTGTTGGCCCGGGACGGGGTTCTGCTGCAGGGTCTGCTGTTGCATATTGCACGGGAATTACCAACATTGATCCAATCAGATACAATCTTCTTTTTGAACGTTTCCTTAATCCCGAACGTATTAGCATGCCTGATATTGATGTTGATTTTGATGATGAAGGACGTGATAAGGTGCTGGATTATGTTGTTGAGAAATATGGCAGTGATAAGGTTGCTCAGATCGTTACCTTCGGAACGATGGCAGCCAAGTCGGCTATACGTGATGTAGCACGGGTTCTGAAGCTTCCTCTGAATGAAGCTGATCGCATTGCTAAACTGGTTCCCGAACGACCGGGTATTACACTGGTTGATGCCTATAAAGAGGTACCTGAACTGAATGAGATAAAAAAGAAGGGTGAACCACTTGCAAAGAAAACCCTGCAGTTTGCCGAAACACTGGAAGGTTCCGCCCGACATACAGGCACCCATGCATGTGGGGTTATCATAGGACCGGATGACCTGATCAACAACCTCCCGTTAAGTACCTCAAAGGACTCGAGACTTATGGTAACCCAGTATGAGGGTAAGCTGGTTGAATCGGTGGGTATGCTTAAAATGGATTTCCTGGGTTTGAAAACCCTGTCAATAATAAAAGATGGTATTGAAAATGTCAGGTTAAAGCATGGGATTACGATTGATATTGAAAAAATATCACCTGACGACACAAAAACATTTGAGCTTTACCAACGGGGAGATACTGTTGGCACATTCCAGTTCGAGTCGGAAGGTATGCGAGGATACCTCAAAGAGCTCAAACCCAATAACCTTGAAGATCTGATTGCTATGAATGCCCTCTACCGTCCGGGGCCCATGAACTATATACCCGTATTCATTAATCGTAAACACGGGAGGGAGAAAGTTGATTTCCCACATCCCTGGCTGGAGGATATACTGAAGCCCACCTACGGGATCATGGTTTACCAGGAACAGATCATGCAAACAGCCCAGATCATCGGTGGTTTTACATTAGGACAGGCCGACCTGCTCAGGCGGGCTATGGGAAAGAAAGACAGGGCGGTTATGGAAACTCAAAAAGAGGTATTCATTGAAGGAGCCGCAAAAAAAGAGATTGATCAAAATAAGGCTGATGAGATCTACCAGATCATGGAACGATTTGCGGAGTATGGCTTCAACAGGTCTCACTCAGCAGCCTATTCAGTTATTGCCTATCATACTGCCTACCTTAAAGCGCATTATCCGGCAGAATATATGGCTGCCGTATTAACCCACAACCTGAATGATATAAAGAAGATTACTTTCTTTATTGATGAATGTAAAAGACATAATATTCCTGTTCAGGGCCCCAACGTAAATGAAAGTGAACTCAATTTTACAGTTAACCAGAAAGGCGAGATTTTATTTGGCCTGGCAGCTATTAAAGGTGTTGGAGAGGCTGCTGTAAAGGAGATTATCAGAGAACGAAAGGAGAATGGTTCCTACAGCGATATTTTTGATTTTGCAAAACGTGTAAACCTGAGATCAGTGAATAGAAGGTGTTTTGAGGCCCTGGCATATGCAGGGGCTTTTGACTGTTTCAAAAATTCACATAGAGCCCAGTATTTCTACAGGGAAAATACCGATGATGTGATCTTTATTGAGAAGATTGTAAAACATGCAGCAACCTATCAGGAAAAAATGAATTCTTCACAGGTTTCACTCTTTGGTGAGGATACAGATGTACAGGTTCTGGATATACCCTTGCCAGCATGTGATCCGTGGAGTAAGATTCAACAACTGAAATTCGAAAAGGAAGTAACAGGATTTTATATTTCAGGCCATCCACTGGATGATTATAGAATTGAAATGCAGAACTTTTGTACACACAACATTGGTGACCTGATCGAGAATCTTAATAAATACAGGAATAAAGTGGTTACATTCGCCGGGATGGTCTCCAATGTAGAGCACCGGACAAGCCGTAATGGAAAGCCTTTCGGACGCTTCTTCCTGGAAGATTTTACTGACTCTACATCACTGGTTCTTTTTTCAGAAGACTACCTGAGGTTTAAGCATTTCATGGTAGATGGGTTATATCTCCTCATTAAGGCCAGAATAAGTCCCAGATTTAATGACCCTAACCAGCTTGAAATAAAGATTACAAATGTGAGCTATCTGCCGGAAGCGCTTGAGCAATTAACCCGCGAGATAATACTCAGAATACCCTCAGAAAGTGTTGATGATGATTTTATTCATAAACTGCTTGAAATGGTTAATCATAGCTCAGGCAAAAGTGACCTGAAACTGCAATTAATGAGCAGGGAAGAAAACATCATTGTAGAAATGAAACCTAAAAAATCAAAAGTTCATCCCGTTAAATTTATTAATGCTGTTAAAAACCTTAGCGATATAGAATTCCGGATAAATTAATAGCATGAAATAAAAATGTTGTTTGAATTAAGAATATGATACCAGAAAATCATCATTAAAAAAAGAAATAAGTTTTATCTTTGGGCAGTTTTATATTTAACCTTTAAAAATCATATTATTATGGCATTAGAATTTACAGATGCAAATTTCGATGAATTAGTATTGAAATCAGATAAACCCGTGATTGTTGATTTCTGGGCTGAATGGTGTGGCCCCTGCAGAATGGTTGGTCCTATCGTAGAAGAGATAGGTAATGAATATGGTGATAAGGCAACGGTCGGGAAAGTAAATGTAGATCTTAATCCGGGGATTTCCTCGAAATTCGGTATTCGTAATATTCCCACCATATTATTCTTCAAAGGAGGTAATGTTGTCGATAAGCAGGTTGGTGCAGTACCAAAACAAGTTCTTGTTACCAAACTTGAAGCGTTATTATAATTATACGCTCAGAATATTAGCCTGATATAGCTGAACTGAAACCGGATCAGTTATGTTTTTTATTCCGGACACCTGATGACGGAATAATATAATATTAATCTTTACACGCCGTTTTATTTTACACATCAGCCAGTGTTATGCCTTCAATAATCGACCAGAGCCAATTACAACAGTTTACATCGCTGGAATTCATTGCCAGGCAGGTTGTGGAAGGCTTTATTACCGGATTACATAAAAGCCCTTTTCATGGATTCTCGGTTGAATTTGCGGAACACAGGCTGTATAATACCGGGGAGAGCATTAAGAATATAGATTGGAAATTATACGGAAGAACGGATCGATTGTATGTGAAACGATACGAAGAGGAAACCAACCTGAGATGTCAGCTTGTTATTGATAACTCATCATCAATGCATTTTCCTGTTATCAAACACCCTTCCCCGGAACACCTAAACAAAGTCGTTTTTTCAATTTATGCAGCTGCCGCGCTTATCTTTATGATGAAAAAACAGCGTGATGCTGTGGGATTGCAGGTGTTCGCAGAATTCATTGAACAATCTACACCTGTGCGCTCAAGTACCATACATTATAAAAACCTCTTTATTGAGCTTGAGAAAATGTTGGAGCTGGCTTCATTAAGTTCCAGAAGAAAAACATCTACGGCAGAATCTTTGCATCTCATAGCTGAAAAGATCCACAGGCGTTCGCTGGTCGTTATAATGACCGATATGTTTGAGAACAGGCATGATCCGGAAGCCATATTTTCAGCACTTCAGCATCTGAAACACAACAAACATGAAGTGGTATTGTTTCATGTAACGGATAAAAGCAGGGAAGAGGAATTTGAATATTCAAATCGCCCGCACCGTTTTATTGATATGGAAACCGGAGAAGAAATAAAACTGAACCCCCTGGAAGTCCGTGATAATTATACCCGGCTGATCGCAGACTATAAAAAGGAGATCATTCTTCGTTGTGCACAATATCAAATCGATTTTATTGAGGCTGATATCAATAAAGGCTTTGAACAGATATTGGTACCCTATCTTGTCAAACGGGGGAAAATGTATTAGATGTCTGATTATTATTCTTACTATTCCCCACTTTTCTCAATATCCTCAATACCATCAACTTTATTATCATTTTTGTCTTCAGTGTCAGATTCATTTGATGCCTGGATCTTTCCTTCAACCTCGCCCGCATTTTTTCCTTTCAGATAATCCGGTAGTTCTATCCCTGCCATCTTAAATAACTCGTCAAGTGGGGGTATAGATTTAAACATTCCGGAAAGGAAGTTTGCTGTAGTAGGTGATTTGCCTTCACCGGCCTGTGAGTCCCAGACAGTAATTTTATCTATCTTTAGGTTCTTAATCGCTTCAACCTGGGTCTTAACCAATTCGGGTAGTTTATCAGCTATCATCAGCAGTACAGCATCCCTTGAGTTTTGATCAGCTGCCTTTACCAGTTCAGTAAATCCTTCTGCCTGTTTGGTCAGTACTTCATAAATACCTTTTGCTTCGGCCATTTTTTTTGCAACGATAGCATCGGCTTCACCTTTGGCAATTCTTCTTTTTTGTTCAGCAATGGCTTCAGAGTCAATTTCAACTTTGCTTTTTTCAATTTCAGCAGGCACAACGATATCTGCGGTTTGTGTTGATTTTACCCTGGTAGCTCTGACATCTTCCGCATTTTTTTCTGCTTCATAGGCTTCGGCCAGGGCCTTTGCGTTCTGTACTTTTTCAGCTGCCATTGCCAGTCTTTCTGCTTCGGCTTCCTTTTCTCTTCTGTTTGCATTGGATTGGGCTATGGTAATTTGTGCCGTATTTTCCCCATCGACTGCTTTTGAATTTGCATCTGCAACCATAATTCTTTCCTGCTGAAGTGCATTTGCTTCACCAATAGATCCATCCCTGTTCTTTTCCGCAACCGATTTTTTGGCATCATTAATGGCCTTGGCAGCTGCTTCTTTACCGAGTGCTTCAATATACTGTGATTCGTCACGAATATCAGTGACATTAACATTAATGAGCTTTAAACCTATTTTTTGTAGTTCAGCTTCAACGTTCTGAGAAACATTGGCCAGGAATTTATCCCTGTCGGTATTAATTTCTTCGATATCCATGGTTGCGACAACCAGCCTTAACTGTCCGAAAATAATATCTTTGGCAAGTTCCTGTATGTGAGTCATATCAAGCCCCAGCAAACGCTCAGCCGCATTGGTCATAACGCCGACTTCTGTAGAAATACCAACAGTAAATCTTGAGGGCACATCAATACGAATATTTTGCCTTGACAGTGCATTGGTAAGATTAACTTCAAGTGATATAGGTGTAAGATCGAGAAAGGCATAATTCTGAATTAGTGGCCAAATAAAAGCGGCCCCACCATGAATCGTTTTGGCAGACCTGGAGACTCCTGTTTTGGTTTTGCCTGTCTTTCCGTAAATAACAAGAATTTTGTCAGAAGGACATCGTTTATATCTTGTGAAGAGCGCCAGAATTGTAATAAAAACAATTACTACAATAACAATAACTAAGGTTAAACTATACATAATTTAATAATATATTGGTTGTTACTTTATTCACTGAACTTTTTTACAACGAGGATGTTCCCACTTACGATACCGATAACTTTAATAACCGTTCCCGTTGGCAGATCTTCATCCTGTTTTGTTATCGCCCGCATTTCCCTGAGAGAATCCTGGATGTTCACCTGTATCTTGCCAATATTACCTCTATTAGCTTTAATTGGAATATATACATTCCCAACCTGGTTGATTGCATTATGAATGTCCATATTGCCACTCTCAACAAGTTTTCCAATGCTGTAAAAGAGAAGCGAGATCAAAAACATCATTCCAATTCCAAGTACTGTTGCAAATACTATGGTCCAGAATGTAGGGAAATCTGCATGGATACCTGTAATTCCGGCCCAACCAAATACGGTAAAGAAAGCAATGAAATTCCTGAATGTAAATACTGCAAAGGGTAAACCACCATGATCTGTCACTTCTATTCCATCATGATGAATACCACCATCATGAAACTCGGATTCTGCTGTAACATCTGTATCCAGATCGATATCAGTGGAATCGGGCATATGAGTGTCAAAATCATCTGAACTACCGCTGATGCCAACAAATGTAAGGATAATTTGTATTAATAGAATTACCGAAAAAGGGATAGCAATATACCAGAATATTTTTTCAAATGTCGCTAAGGATTCCCACCATTCTAACATGATACTTATATTTTAAGTTAAAAACAGGAGCTCAAGTTAAGAAATATATGTATTAAGCCTATAAAAATCTTAAAATTTATATTGTGCTTGCAACTTAATTTCTGAGCTTGTGTTTCCATCAATTTCATTCAAACCTGAACCAACACATTTCTTATTATCATAAATCGTTCTTGATATCCTAACCCAGATATTCAGTTTTCGGATAGGTGACCACTTTATCATAATATATATCCTCGTCCCTTTATCATAATATGCCGGGATGGTAAAGGCATAAAGCACATCATTTTCATAGGCATATATTCTCGAGCTCCAATTGTCAGTATCGAATAACGCATACCTGAAGTACAACCTGATACCAGGCTTACTGAAGTGATACTGAATATCCTGATACAGCAGGTAACCCTGATCTTTATTTGAGTACCCATTTTTATAATACATGCTTTCTACCCTGTTTTTCAGGATCAGGTGTTCAAACAGATGGTATTCAATTTGAAAACGGAATCCATATTTGCGATAATGAATAAGCTCATTTACAAAATCCCCGGCATCATGGCAATTCTTTTGCTTGTTTTTGTATCTGAACCTGAAATACAAGTTGAAATCCTTTCCTGGATTATAATGCAATTGCACAAATCCTTCTTTGCCATAAGAAGGACCATCAATCTGGTATTTCAACCAGGGAAACCTGAAAATATCAAGATAAGCTGATAGGCCTAAACCGGAAAAAAGACTTGTATGGATGCCCAGGTAAAATCCTTCTTCATTGGTGTTTATGGTGTTTTCTGAAAATGCAACCGAAAAATGACTGTAGTATTTATTTCCATAATTCCTGTATAAAACCGCAAGGTCAAACAGTGAATTCATATTGATTACTGATCCTATCAATACACCCATACCACCATAATTATTGAATGCTATCTCGCCAAAAACATTGAATCTCTTTATTAACAGGTTAAAATCCAAACCGAGGTTAATCATCCTTCTGCCACTAAAAGCGAAAAGGTTGTATGGTTTGTCATTGGGTATGATATTAGCTTTATAAGATGTATTCAGGGCAGTAACACCAATGTTGAAAGTTGATGACCTGAAACTCAGGTTGCCACCAAATACTTGCCTTTTAAGGATGTTTTTGTCAAGAAGCTCGTTAACTGTTCTGTGAAGTCCACTTTCCTGCAGGGTACTTACTTCAATAACTTCACTATGGATGCTGTCCCATGCCGTGACATTGGCATCCAGCGCATTCTGCGAATAAAACATACTAAGCTCCAACTTTCTGAATTGGAGCGTTGTCCCGGCTCCACGAAAAGAAAGGCATTCGTTGGATGAGGTGTTGGGCTTGATCCCTGCGGGGTATTTTTTGAGCGTTATGGCATCAGGCGACTTTCCAAAACCAAACCCGCTCCAGAGTGTTAAACCCTGCCCGAACTGAAGATGATAGTCCCCGATAACCATCGTCTTTATAAATTTAAACTGGTGAACAGAAAGGTAAACACTATAAAAATCAAATCCCTTTTTAAGTTTATTGTCCAGGATGGTTGTTATGGTATCCGGGATGTTGTTTGCAACGAAAACCTCCCCGGCATCTTTTTCGGCAATAAACCCGAATCTTATTTTATTACTGTAACTGCATGAATACCTCAGATATAATTTCTCCGGGCTGCCGAGATAATATTTATTGGGGTTGTATCCCCATAGACTATCGTTTCTTAAATAACCTTTTTGATCTTCAAGTATCCGGGAGTATCGCATTATGATTTTATGCCTGGTATTTTGAAAGAATGATCGGGAGGTATCAGCAAACGATTCCTCAACTGGCTTCGCTGTTATAAAAGGAATAATATTTTCCAGGACAGCTTTGTCAAATCCATCAATGGCCTGTAGCTCATAAACAGAAACAAGGTTACCGTATTTTCGTTTATACATTAAAAGACTGTTTATCTGGACATCATTCAGGAGGTGAAGTCTTTTCAGCTCGTAAATATCATCACTGTTAAGATTTACAGGATGCTCGGCAAGAAACAAAAGATCATCTACCAGTTCTGCCAGGTCCGGTTCATTTTCAGTTTGTTCAGCAATAGATTCTGCAATATCAGTCAGATAGTTCATCCCGATTGAATTTATTGATTCTGTATTCTGTGCTGTGCCGGGAAAAGAAATGCTACAGCATAATACAGTCCATACGTATAAAACACGATGATTCATTTCTTGAGCTGATATGTTAATGAAATACAGGGTGAAAAACCAAGGACAGTATGGTAAGTACTGGCGATATCAATGAAAAATCTTTTCAGGATCAAGCCAAACCCCATTGACATTTTTACTGGATTAGTTGTTACACCTGTTCTCAGATAGAATAGATCTTTGATGTTATATTCCAGTCCTACCTTAACATTAAGTGGATACAGGCTGTTTTTTTCAGCTTCAATAAATGTAATTAGCTGGGAAGAGAAGTTGAAGGATAAACCCAACTGGTAAATTGATGGAATTTTCTCATTACTATTATCAGCAATACGGGCCTGTATGGGATTAAAGACATGTGTGCCGATCCGAAAGTTTTCGGCAATTTTTGCGATTAACCCTAATTCAAAGGTAACCACATCCATTGCTCCGTAATCATTACCGATAGCGGTTCGCATATAATCGAGGTTAATACCAACAGCCAGATGTTTTCCGAGTTTACCTGCATATGCAAGACCGATTTTACTTTCATTATAGCTTGAATATCCATAATGATCGAAACTTAATCCAATGGCTCCGAATCTTGATGGATATACGAACCCGATAGCTTTTGTGCTGAGCTCATTAAGGAGGAACCTGTTATTATAGGATATGCCAATTAACGGATGTTGGAGGTAAGCCAGCCCGGCCTGGTTGCCTGTTAATGACCACAGGCCAGAACAGACTACCGTTACAGTTGCCATACCAGATGACCTGGCTCCACCGGTGAAGTTTCCATTTGCGGGGTATAATTTAGTTGAAAGAAGAATCAGTATTATTACAGTGGTTACATGTCTTGTTTGACTGATGTATGGACATGGAATTCTTATCTCATTCATGGTAAAAAGGTTTTACTATTAATACTTTTCAGGTAGGATTTGTCCCTTCTTAAATGAAGAAATTATTAAAAATATTAACTCGGATGGAAAAAGAAATAGAGGTGATTGTATATTAAGCCTTAAGTGGTAATCCCATCACTTTTGATCTGCCGGTAATGCAGCACTACAAAGCTGGCAGACATCAGGAGCATAAATACCCCTGCTGTCCCAAATGTATTCTGCATGGATATTAATCTGCTGATAGGCTCAAAAATCATGGGGGATAAAAATTGTCCGAGATAAACTGCTGTTGAAAGTAATCCAACAATTCTCCCCCTTTTCAATTCGGGTGCCAGGGTGACCAGCCATAGATTTGAATTTGGCATCATCATTCCGGTTCCTGCGCCCTGTAATATCAGGCCGATGAGTATAAGAGAATATGAATTTGACAGACAGATGATGATAAATCCCGAACCCATTAAAAAGAAAGTGAGGGTGTAAATTAATGGGAAAGACAGGTGTTTTTTGATATTTGAATAGAACAGGGCTATAACAGCGCCGGTTAATATAGAAACACTGATGGTAATGCCAATCATGGTATTACTGATCTTTAGCAAATGTTCCAGAACAAAGGGCATTTGCACGATAATCATAAAAAAGAAAACAAACCCAAGAAATGCCACAATATAAATTATTGGGATAGTTTGCAGTTTCCATTTAATTTTTTTCCTGGCAGGCTTTGAATCCTCCTGATTCTTCCTGAGCACCGGTTCATAAATAAACAGCATTGTAAAGATGAACAGTATGGTAGCCAGGGTATAAACCGCAAACGGGATCCGCCATCCGATATCTGCAAGTATTCCACCAATGCTAATGAATACCACGCCACCAAATGACATAAATGCCCCCTGGAATCCCATAAACCTCCTCCGTTCATTCCCGGTAAAATAATCTGCGATAAGGGTTGTTGTTGTTGTCATAATTCCGGCAACTGCTATCCCGAGTATTGCCCTACTGACAAGAATCCAGTAAATATTGTTGAGAAACAATCCTGCAGAACCACTTACCAGGTAAAGGAGCGAACAACATACAAGCAGGTGTTTTCTTCCAAATGTATCGATGATATAACCGGCAATTGGTGCGAGGATCGCAATAAATATCGCGGGCATGGTAAGTACCAGCTTGGTGATCAATAAGGCATTGGGAATATCTGAAAAAACATCACGTATCTCCGGCAGGGCGGGGGCGATGGTAGCACCTGCCATAACAGTCATACTGCTTGCCAGAAGCAAGGTAAACTTTAAAAGAATATTTTTTTGCAAACTCAATCCCGGGTTTTCTGTTTTATAAAGTACAATTTTAATAAATTTGACGGTGTAATTTAAATATTTAGTTATGGAACTTTCATTAATCGTAAAATTCTTAAGTGAGCTGAAACAAAATAACAACAGGGAATGGTTTCAGGGGAATAAGCCCAGGTATAAACAGGGAGTTCAGCTTTTCGAAGATTTTTTAAACCTTGTGATTCCTGCCATCAGGAAATTTGATCCGGGGATTGGGATGTTGAATCCAAAAGAATGTGTTTTCAGGATCTACCGGGATGTTCGTTTTTCTAAGGATAAATCACCTTATAAAACAAATTTTGGTGCATTTATTGCAAAAGGTGGGCGAAAAGGAAGCTATGCAGGGTATTATATTCACCTTGAACCAGGTGAATCATTTCTAGGCGGAGGCATCTATATGCCACCTGCACCCGCACTGAAAGCTGTCAGGTCTGAGATCTATTATAATACAACAGCCTATAAAGAGATTATTAACAAAAAGGAGTTTGTTAAATATTTCGGGGAAGTGCTTGGTAGTAAGCTTTCAAGGCCACCAAAAGATTTTTCGAAAGAATTTGAGGATATTGATTTATTGAAGTTTAAAGACTATTATGTGGCTCATAAATTGCCCGATGAAGTGATCCTGAACGAAAACCTGATTGATTATATAGTGCCTGTATTCAGGGCAATGCTTCCATTCAATCATTTTATTAATAAAGCAGTCGATACGTCCGCAAACTGATTTATTACGACCTAATACTCACACCACACAACCGTATTCTGATTGCCTGTTTTTTTATCCTTCAATTCGTCTTAATTTTATTAAGATCTGGATAGCTATTAACCCAAAAACAGGAGGATCAACCATGAAAAAATCATTTCTTTTACTATACCTATTAAGTTTGATTTCAGTAAATCTTTGCGGGCAGTCAGCAATACTGAAAGGAAGGATTACAGATTCTTTAAGCACGGAACCTATCCCATTTGCATCTGTTTATATAGAACTGGAAGGGATTTTTGTTGATGGTATTACCAGCGATTTTGAAGGCAATTATATCTTTAAATCCTTACCCCCGGGTAAATATAATTTAATTGTAAGTTATGTAGGGTATTATACAAAAATCAAGAAGGATGTTGAAATCTATATTGACAGTACACGTATCGTTAATATTTCACTGGGCACATCTGCTGAATTACTGGATGCATTTGAAGTGGTAGCCTATAAAGTTCCACTGATAAGCAAAGACATGACATGCACCGGGTCCACGGTAACCGCTGAAGAAATAAGAAAGACTCCATGCCGGAGTTCCAGTTGCGTAACATCGGTTATTGGTGGTGTTGTAAGTTATAAAAGTAAAGGTCAGGTCAGAGGTTCAAGAACTGATCGTAATGCCTATTTCATTGACGGGGTAAGGATTTCCGGAAACTCAGACCTCCCTGGCTATACTATTGGAAACTTAAATCCAAATATAAAATCCGCAAAGGGAAGAAAAATAAAGAAGAAAAATAAGCACCTTGTTGATGTACCGTCGGGTATGTTTGATGGTGAGGAATATGCGAGGATTATTGAAAACAAGTTTGAAAGCCCTTTAAGCCAGCCCCTGTCAACATTTTCCATTGATGTTGATAAAGCTTCATATGCTAACATCAGAAGGTTTGTTAACAACAGTATGCTTCCCGATCCAAATGCTGTAAGGATCGAAGAGCTTATCAACTATTTCAGTTATGATTATGAGGCCCCTGATGATGAGCATCCTTTTTCGATCAATATGGAGATGGGTACATGCCCGTGGAATCCTAACCATAATTTGCTGATGTTGGGAATAAAAGGAAAGGAAATCAAAAGAGAGCTTGCACCTCCTGCCAATTTGGTTTTTCTCATTGATGTGTCGGGCTCTATGGATTGCCAGAATAAACTGCCCCTGTTAAAGAAAGCATTCAAGATGCTGGTTAATGAGTTACGTGATGATGACCTGGTCTCTGTCGTTGTTTATGCCGGAGCGGCCGGACAGGTACTTCCTCCAACAAGAGGTAAGCACTGGAATAAAATCCTGGATGCGATCAATATGCTTGAAGCCGGAGGTTCAACAGCTGGAGGGGAAGGTATAAAACTGGCCTACAGTGTCGCAAAAAAGAACTTTGTTCATCATGGTAACAACAGGATCATACTGGCTACAGATGGTGATTTTAATGTAGGGGTAAGCAGTGACGATGCCCTGGTAAATCAGATTGAATCAATGCGAGACCAGGGAATATACCTGACCGTTCTGGGTTTTGGAATTGGAAATTATAAGGATTCAAAAATGGAGAAGATAACAAATGCCGGAAATGGAAATTATTTTTACATTGATAATATTATGGAGGCAGAAAAAGTATTCCGGAAAGAATTGATGGGCACAATATTAACTATTGCCAAAGATGTTAAGATACAGGTAGAGTTTAATCCTGAGCATGTTATGGCATATCGCTTGATAGGATACGAAAACCGCATGCTTGAGACGAAGGATTTTAATGATGATAAAAGGGATGCGGGAGAAATAGGTAGCGGACATTCGGTGACAGTCCTGTATGAAATTATTCCTGGCATTACGGATGAAACGGTCAGGATAAGCGATCCGCTTAAATATCAACGTACGGTATTAAATTCAAGCAATGAAATAATGACGGTGAAGTTAAGGTATAAGAAGCCTGATGATAATAAGAGTACATTGATTACAAAGAGCCTGGCTAAGGATGAGATAATTGATGCAACCCCAAGCAATAACTTTTATTTTATATCAGCTGTAGCTGAATTCGGGATGTTACTCAGAAACTCAGCATTTAAAGGTAAAGCAGATTATGGAAAAGTAATTTCTAGAGCAAAAGCCAACCTTGGTGATGATCCATATGATTATCGAAAAGAATTTGTTCAAATTGTAAGAAAGACTGAATTAATCGCAGAAAGTGAATTAACCTCAAAATAAGTGTAAGGATCATGGGCCAGGATTTGAATTTGTTTAACTGTTAAATTTGCCTACTGGCACAAACACTAACGTTCTAACTTTCATTGATAGTAGTGAGAATCATGTTGGTTAACCAGGTTGAGATGAAATTTTACTGAAATTACCTTATCTTAAAACTGACGAATGAAAAAACCTACATTCCAGATATCTCATTCATTAGTATCATTAATTGAATGATTCCATCTTAACAGTATCGTATCCTGAAATATTTCGGATTATTAAAAGGTTTTTGTGGTTTAGCAATTATGCGTCGATATTGGCGTATTTGGCATTCTGCTCAATGAATTCCCTTCTAGGGGGAACTTCATCACCCATCAACATGGAGAAAACCCTGTCAGCTTCACTGCCACTCTCGATGGTGACCTGTCTCAATGTTCGGTTATCAGGATTCATGGTTGTATCCCAAAGTTGTTCGGCGTTCATTTCTCCAAGTCCCTTATACCGTTGTATGTGAATTCCTGATTCTGATCCATTACTTGAAAATGCCTTAACAACGCTTTCGCGTTCTTCTTCAGACCAGCAATATTGCTGTTGTTTCCCTTTTTTGATCAGATATAAGGGAGGTGTTGCGATATAAACATGGCCTCTTTCAATAAGTTCCATCATATGCCTGAAGAAGAAGGTTAAAATCAGTGTTGCAATGTGGCTGCCATCAACATCAGCATCGGTCATAATAACGATTTTATAATACCTTAACTTTTCAAGGTTGAGGGCTTTACTGTCTTCTTCGGTACCTACAGAAACACCCAGTGCAGTAAAAATATTCTTGATCTCTTCACTCTCGAAGATCTTATGTGGCATGGCTTTTTCCACGTTAAGGATTTTTCCCCTTAAAGGAAGGATTGCCTGGAATACCCTGTCTCTGCCCTGTTTGGCAGTACCGCCGGCAGAATCCCCCTCAACAAGGAAAATCTCTGCTTTCTCAGGATCCCTTTCGGAACAATCGGTAAGTTTTCCCGGCAGACCTGTTCCGGTAAGTACATTTTTACGCTGTACCAGTTCCCGGGCTTTTCTTGCAGCATGCCTGGCAGTTGCAGCAAGGATGACCTTGTTGACAATGGTTTTGGCTTCTTTAGGGTGCTCTTCGAGATAGTTGGTCAATAATTCACTGACGATCTGATCAACGGCGCCCATAACCTCCGAATTACCAAGCTTGGTTTTTGTCTGGCCTTCGAACTGGGGTTCAAGAACCTTGACAGAAATAATGGCTGTAAGCCCTTCCCTGAAATCATCGCCATTGATATCGAACTTAAGTTTTGCCAACATACCGGATTTTTCGGCATAAGCTTTCAGTGTTCTTGTAAGCCCTCTGCGGAAACCAGCAAGGTGGGTTCCCCCTTCATGGGTATTGATATTATTTACATAGGAATGCAGGTTCTCAGCAAATGAGGTATTATACTGGAGCGCAATATCAACAGGAATATTATTTTTTTCACCTTCAATAGTGATAGGTTCAGGCATCAGTTTTTCCCTGGTTGCATCAAGATATTTTATAAAGTCTTTCAAACCTTCCGATGAATAAAACTCTTCTTCGCTGGTATCGCCGTTATCCTGTTCCCTTTCATCTTTGATTGTCAGCTTAATGCCTTTATTCAGGAAAGCAAGTTCATGCAACCTGGAGGCAAGGATACTGTAATCATATGAAGTCATGGTGAAAATTCCCTTATCCGGCATAAAGGTTACCCTGGTGCCTGATTTTGTTGTATCCCCAATTACTTTCACCTTATCAACCGGGATGCCTTTTTTATACTCCTGGTACCAGATTTTACCTTCACGGTAAACGGTAGCTGTCAGTACCTCTGAAAGGGCATTAACACAGGAAACACCAACACCATGTAAACCACCTGATACCTTGTATGATCCTTTATCAAATTTACCACCGGCATGAAGCACGGTCATAACAACTTCCAGTGCTGAGCGGTTTTCCTTTTCGTGTATCCCGGTTGGAATACCCCTTCCATTATCAAATACAGTTATCGAATTATCTTCATGTATGATAACTTCAATCAGGTCACAATAACCTGCAAGGGCTTCGTCAATAGAATTATCAACAACTTCGTAAACCAGGTGATGAAGTCCCCTGGAGCTGATATCACCAATATACATGGCTGGCCGGCGTCTTACTGCTTCAAGGCCTTCAAGTACCTGTATGTTTTCTGCTGTGTAATTTTCACTGGCAAGTAAACTCTTTTCTTCGTCTGTCATAATCAATCTCAAATAATGTAAAAAAACAGGTTACAAAGATAACCAAAATATAGGTATAAAATTGCTCAAAGCCTCTGAAAATTAAGGCTTTTTATCAACAATTCCCTGTTGAAACCAAAGGCCTGATCCTGGATACGAAGATCAGCTTATCAAATAGATGCTTATATCTATCTCGATCGAAGAAAAAATCTTTTAATGTCCCTAAAATGAGTATGTTAGGCCTGCAAGAAAATTAAATTCCTGAGCAGGGTAATTATACCATTTCTGGTATTGTTGATTGGCTATATTATGAAGATCAATAAAAAACGATAAATTCTTCCTGAATCTGTACTCTGCACCCAGGTTAATATCGAAATAACCATCAATGGTTTCAGGCTTGTCAAAGTATTGATGTTTGTCGAAATCATACAACTGGGCGTATTGTTTCCCATAATAAATCAGGGCAGTCTTTAAAAGAAACTTTTCAGAAACAACATAATTCAGTTCAAGATCAGCCATCATTTCGGGTTTTTGAAGTGTTTTCTGCAAACTGTCAAGATTATAATTATTGTACATAATAGCCAGAGCAAGCCTCAGGTTCTCTGTATATTGATAACCAATTTCAAAACTCACACGGGTTACAGAACCATTATCATAAATTACCGTAAACATATTATTGATCATATTCAGGGTATCGGTAACAAAAAAGGGCATATTCTCAACAGAAGTATTGGATACCCGGATTGAAAAATCTACAGCTTCTTCAATATTGCCATTAATACCACCATAGATCTCCATTTTGTTTCTTGTAAATTTCATGGGAACTATAGAGGTGATGAATGGATTCTCCTGGCTGAGGCTGTAAAAACTGGCTTTTTCAATACTTCCTGAGAAACCGGCAAACACGGTCAGGTAACCAGGTAAAACATGTACTTTGGCAACAATATCAGGGAAGAAATCGAGGTTGCTGTCGGTATTAAATCCAAAAGCGGTGGTGAATCCCAGTTTTAACTGGTATTGTCCGAAGTTAAGATTAAAATAGGGATTAATTCTTGAAACACCGTTATTGATATTGTTCACAGAATCACTAAACAGATAATAGTCCAGGTCAGCACTAATACCAACTGTCGATATATTCCGACCGAACAATTCAAGTCCTTTGCTCAAGCCAACATCAAAACCTATCATTGTTTCATAGCTCTCAAACTTATCCCCATAATAATAAGGATTAAAACCTATCCTGTAGGCCAGCGCCTTTTTATTTTCATTGTTACTTGTTAAAGCCAGTTCACCTCCGAATAACTGGTAGCGTTGCTTGATGTCATCATCCCTGGGAAGGGTATCTTTTTCCGGAGCAAGCGTATCTACAAAACCATAATAATGAACCACATCCCTTTTGTAAGTAACATGGCCTGACATGGTGCTGTTTTTAAAAAACTGCTTCCCGAAAACCTTTGCGTAATTTCGGCTGAAGGCACTTTTTCCATAATCATCATGAACCTGGCCGGAAGATGAAAGATGTTTCATATGCAGGCCGAATTGTGATTCTTCATTACGAAGAGAATTCACAAAAAACTCAACAAAAGGAGTATTATAATTGCCATAACCTGCCTTGATATAGCTCCGGTATAATTTTGTATAGGTTTGTCCTGCAACTTTCGTTGAGGGTTTTATAGGCTCCAGTTCAACCCTGGTGTTGATCTTTGTTGAATGGATACTGTAACTTAATACAGGCATTTCATGTTGTTCACCCAGGGTAATTTGCGGACTGAAGTTTATTTTATTGGCATCATTAATTGTAGGGGTATATGAGCCGATAATGGTCACCTCCTCATTATATTCCTGTGCCAGGGCTGCATTGCCGCCAAGAATAATTATTAGAATTAATACCCGGATTAGCTTTTGATATGATTTTCTGCTATTCATATTTTAAGAATTAACGATATGCATTTTAAAAGTTATTGTTTTGTTCTTGGCTTTCCTGTGATTTTTCAGCTTCGATCAGTTCATCAAGTTTCATCTGAGCAATTTCCCTGAGGTCGTCGCCCTGGTAGTTATCAATGATACTCTGGAGGGTCTGTTTTGCCTGAAATACATTGTCAAGTTTAATATATACATCAGCAAGCAGAATAAAACTTTTAGCCATCCAGTAATCGTAGGAAGAAAAGCTGTCGGCCAATTCAAAGATCAGATTCTCAGCTGTGGTGTAGTTTCCATTCTCATATTCTATATAGGCCTGGAAATATTTTGCTTCAGCACCCTTTTCATTTTTCGAGAGTTTGCTGGTTATTTCAAATTCCGATTTTGCCTCATTGTAATTATTTTGAGCAAAGTAGGATTTCGCAAGTACATAATGCGCCTCATTGATCTGTTCGTTGGTTACCTTGTTATTTCTTAATAGTTTCCTTGCAGCCTCAATGGCACCCTGGTAGTTGTCTGTTCTGAAGGCATTGTTCATCTGGCCCTCCAGGGCAAAATTTATGTTGGTATTATTTTCGGCATTGGTTTCCAGTCCTTTGAAATACCCATAGGCTTCTTCATACATCGCCAGCCGTTCGCTGATCCTCGATGCATTTAAATAGGCATTTTCTGTATAAGTTGAACGCGGCTGGCCAACAACATATGCATAATCTTCAAGTGCATCTTCGAGTGAATCCCTGCGCATTTCGCAATCCGCCTTGTAATAATGTACATTCAATAGGAAGGCCCCGTAAGGAAACTTTTCTATATATTTCCTGAAGGATGGCAATGCAGCTGCACAGTCGTTTCGCATGTATTGGTTCTCTGCAGCTATATAAGTGATTGAATCCTGTTCACTGGTGTTAACCATAGCATCAGGCATGTTTTCGGTATAACTAAAGTATTCATCAACATTATTCATGTCGATATAGATGTTTTTCAGGCTGGCAAGAGCTTCCCTCGATTCCGGGGTGTTTGGATAGTTATTAACCACTTTTTTAAGGGCCTTTACAGCTTCAGCGTACTGATCATTGTTATAATAGATCAGGCCGGTTTTCAAAAGCGATCGGGTAGCAAGATTGCTGTTTGGATGTTCCTTTACCAGTTTGTCAAAGAAAACCAGTGCACGCCTGTTATCGTTAAGGATAAGTTCCGTGATACCTATCTCGTATAATGCCTTGTCAGTATAGGGTGAACCACGGTGGTGATTTACAATACGTTCGAGTGCATTCACTTTTGATTTAAATTCGCCAAGTGCACCATAGGCCATAGCTTTCTTGTAAAGGGCATAATCAAGATCGGATTGATTAAGACGCAATGATTCGTTATAATAATCGATGGCAGTTTTGTATTGCTTATTGATGAAATAGCAATCCCCCAACCTGAGATAGGCGTCGTTTACCAGTTTGGCATCTTCCCCTCCTGGATTTCTTACAAACTTCTTAAAGCTTTCAACAGCTTTGTTATAGTCTTTACGTTTATAATGGGTGTATCCGAGATTATAGTAAGCACGGATTCTGAGACTGGAATTTTTTGTACCGGATGCATTTAGAAAGTCCCCGTAATATTTCCGGGCTCCCCAGTAATTTTTAAGCCTGTAAAATGATTCACCAATCCAGAAGTTTGCATCAGCTGCAATTTCCCTATCATAATTATTGTTTGTAGCATTTTTAAATAGCTCAATGGCATTATTAAAATCACCATTATTAAATAGTTCGATGGCCCTGTAATAACAGATTTTCTGATATGCCTTATTCAGGTTCTCATTCCTGTTTTTGATTTTCTCAATTGATTCAAGTGCTGCCTTATAATTTCGTGTTGAGAGAAACAATTCAACCAGCAGGTTATAGGCTTCTTCAATCCTGTCGGAATTCGGGTATTCAGTGATGTATTGCTCCAGTGACTTTATAGACTCATTATAAGGATCATGGGCTACTTCCATGCTCAGTTTTGCATGATTAAACAACGCATCCTCTTTGATCTTTTGATCATAATCAAGTTTGTACGCTGACAGGAAAGCATTATGTGCATACTTTTTCTTATCTGTTTTGAGATAACAATCCCCCAGGTGATAATAGGCATTTTGTGAAAGGCTATCCATCTCCTTGATTACAGATTGGAAATGATGAATTGCATCGTCGTACCGCTGGTTATTATAATAGGTTAATCCAATCTGATAATTATCTTCCCGGCTAAGACCATGACGTGTACCTCTCTTATAGTTCTCGAGATAATCGAGCGCCTGATTATAGTCACCTGCCCTGTAATAGGAGTCACCAATTAACCTGGCTATCCCTGGTTTTCTCTTACTATCGGATGTTCTGTACAATTCAGGGCCTGATTTAAGTATCTCATCATAATCGCCCTTGTAATAATTGATGTGGATTATATAGTAGGGGATGTCTTTCCTATATGCCCTATCTCCTGCCAGTTTATTGAATTCGGTAAGAGCATCATCATATTTGCCTTCAGTGTAAAGGATGTGTGCATAATAATACGTAGCAGCTTTGGCATATTCCCCTTTACTGTCTTTAACCGAGCTGAATAAATTTTTGGCGTTTTCAGGTTCGTTTTTTTGAAGAAAGCAAAAGCCCTTTTTAAAGTTATACTCTGTTCTTTCATTTTTTGACAGGGCAGACCGGCTTACTTTGGTAAACGATTCAAGAGCATTCCTGTAGTCCCTGTTTCTGAACTGTAATCGTCCGAGTTGAAAATAAGAACGCTCTATTCTTGAACTCGTCGGATAGGTGCTGATAAAATTGCTGATCAGGTATTCTGCATTATCATTTTCCAGTTCGAGCGCACATATTGCCCTGTAGTATTCAGCATTGCCTTTAAGTTCAGATTCACTGTCAGAGATGCTGTTGACTACCCTGTCGAACTGGTCCTGGGCAGCACTGTATTTTTCTTTGCTGAACAACTCAAGCCCTAACCTGTATGATGCCTGTGGTTCATCATAAATCGATGTTTTCTGGGCATTAATACTCAAGGTGCTAATTAATAGAAAGATGGATAGCCATCCCTTTGGTTTCATGGATATCTTCATGCTTTTATGAATTTGCGAGTAAAAGTAAAAAATTACAAATGACGAATTTGTTTTGGTGTAAGCCTATTTATCAACAATGATAATACAATTTCTAAACGCTATATTTGGAAAGTTATTTTGGAAAGGTATAACTTGAAATTAATGTTTTTTTAGCAGGATAGTTCAAAGATCAGGTAATTTGTTAATTTTATAACTGCTGGCATATCAAACAAAAATGTATGAATAATCTAAAATTCTCACACAAACTGATTATTGGATTTGGTTTTTTTCTGCTGATCTATGTTCTCGGTAATATCGTTGCCAGTATCTATACGCTCAGGAGATCCTTTAAAATGGTATATGACCGGGAACTTGCCAATATTACCGAATCGATTTACCAGACATCAAATTCTTTTTACCTGCTTACACAGGAGATGGTGGATAATAACCTGAAGGTTGCTGATCATTTTGTAAAAGACCGGACAAGTATTGATAGCAATTATATGATAGAGATGGAAATAGAAAACCAGATTAACCATCATAAGAAGCCAGCCAGAATCCCGGTTATGAAGGTCAGGAACTTTATGGGATTAAATGAGTTTGTGAGCGAAAACAACGAACTTGTTGATTATGTAACGGATCAGATAGGATGTTCAATTACAATTTTTCAGCTTATTGATGATGGATTGCTTCGAATTTCAACATCTGTTAAACGGGCTGACAGCTCAAGGATCACAGGAACTTTTATACCTCTTGAATCGCCGGTTTATAAAATGATAGTTAGTGGAGAGCCATACCATGGAAGGGCTTTTGTTGATAATGAATGGTATATTGCAGCATATAAACCTATATATCAGAATAGCAAATTAATCGGAGCCATTTATGTGGGGTTAAAGCAGTCTAACCTGAAATTTCTTGGTGAAGTGATCAAAAGTTTTAAACTAGGTGAGACTTATTTTCCATCAATTTTAAATACCAATGGCGAAGTTGTGATCCATCCGAATATCGAAGAGGGGACAAATCTTCTCGGATACCAGGATCTCTCAGGAAGTTATATTATTAAGGAAATCTGTGATGATATCAGGGAGCATAAAACATACGCTGGTCAGAAATCTTACAGGTGGGCTGATCAACAGAACGAACAGCCAAAAGACCGTATTTTATATTTCCGCTATCTTCCACAAATGGACTGGATTATTGCTGTTGAGATTGAGAAGGAACAGATATTTTCACCACTTACAAAACAAATTAGTATTAGCATATTTATTGCCCTGTTATTGTTTGTTATCGTGTTTGTTTTTATAATACTGGTTGGAAACAGGTTTACTCGACAACTTAATTACTTAACAGAATCTGTTGAAAAGTACTCAAAGCGTGATTTTTCGGTCCGTGCCCCAGTTTTATCCAACGATGAAATCGGATTACTTTCTCTAACTTTCAACAATCTTGCCACTGAACTACAGGGGTTTTATGAGGGATTGGAATCGAGGATCAAGGAACGTACAACGGAATTATATGTTAAGAATGAAGCACTGCTTGAACAGAAAAAAGAAACCGACAGAATTAATCGTGGGATCAGGGCCATTAACGATGAACTAAGATCTGTTAACGAGGCCTTGAAGGAGAGTGAAGAAAAATACCGCAGGTTAGTGGAAAATCTAAAAGAGGAATATATTTTCTATTCTCATATACCTCATGGCCTATATCAGTATATCAGCCCTTCTGTTGAGAATGTTCTGGGCATATCGGTTAAAAAAGCCATGGATGGATTCACACAATATATGACCGAAAATCCCATCAATAAAAAGGCAATAATTTTTATGGAAAAAAGCGTAAAAGGTGAGAAACAGGATCCTTTTAATGTCGAAATATTTGATAGTAAGGGCAAGCCAAGGATGTTTGAGATTTCTGAGTCCGCAATCACGAGGAATGGAAAAGTAATAGCCATTGAAGGCCTGGCCAAAGATATTACCAACTATTTTCAAGCACAGGAATCACTGAAAATATCAAATTTGGAATTGAACCAGCAAAAAGAAGAACTCCAGGTAACCCTTGAAAATCTGAAGGAAACTCAGGAACAACTGGTTCAATCTGAAAAACTGGCGGCACTTGGCCAGCTTATTGCAGGATTGGCCCATGAGATTAATACACCACTTGGCGCTATTAATGCTTCATCAGATAATTTGACTGAATCGCTCCAAACCGCTGTTGAAAATCTCCCGCAACTGATCAGGGTAATGGTAAGAGATGGGATTCAACTCTTTATAAAATTGCTGAAGTATGTTGAACGTGATTTGCCTGAATTATCATCAAAAGAAAAAAGGGCATTGAAAAAACAAATTATCATCTTGCTTGAGCAAAATAGTATAAAACATGCTGAAGTGATGGCAGATAACCTGATCTTTATGAATATCTATAATAATTATGACGACATAATGCCTTTGCTGAAATTGGCCGGCGCAGCTTTCATACTTGATTATACCAGAAATATAGTCTCTCTTTTGAATAATACTAACAATATCAGTCTGGCAGTGGAAAGGGCATCCAGGGTGGTTTTTGCATTAAAGAAATATATACACCACGATCAGTCTGAAGAAAAGCTGCCGGCAAACATTCAGGATGGGATCGAAACAGTATTAACCATATATAATAGCCTGATCAAGGAAGGGATTATATTGGATACTCAATTTGATGACATTCCACCAGTACCATGTGTCGCTGATGAGATGAACCAGGTCTGGACCAACCTTATTCATAATGCACTTCAGGCCATGAACTATCAGGGGATACTTAAAATTAAAATATCGAAACAGAAGGGATATGCCAGGGTAGAGATTTCCGATTCAGGTTGTGGTATCCCCGAAGATATTAAAGAAAGGATATTTGATCCGTTCTTTACAACAAAACCTTCTGGCGAAGGTAGTGGAATGGGATTGGATATCGTAAAAAATATCATAGAAAAACACCGGGGTAAAATAGAACTTGAAAGCGAAGTGGGAATTGGCACATCCTTTGTAATACTTTTACCCTACCCAACATCAGTAATAAAGTAAAGACATGCCTGTAAAGCCTGTGATACTTTGTGTTGACGATGAAACTATAATCGTTGATGCTTTGAAGGAGCAATTAAATCGGAAATTCGGAGAACATTATACCATAGAAACCTCCGAAAGCGGAGATGATGCTTTGGAATATTTTAATGAATTATTAGGTAATGAAAGAGAAATTCCGGTAGTTATAGCCGATTATATCATGCCAGGTATAAAAGGCGACCAGTTGCTCTCCGAAATACATAAACGATCTCCGGAAACGCATAATATCCTGCTCACCGGACAGGCCAACATTGAAGGTGTTACAAATGCTGTTAATTATGCGGATTTATACAGGTATATACCAAAACCATGGGATCAGGACGACCTTGTGATCACCATCAGGGAGGCCATTAAAAGTTACTATCTTGGAAAACAGATCAAACAAAAGAATGAAGAACTTGTTGAGTTGAATAGTTCACTGGAGAAAAAAGTTGAATTCAGAACCAGGGAATTGCAAGATCTGAATGCCACCAAGGACAAGTTTTTCTCTATCATTGCCCATGACCTTAAAAATCCTTTTAATGCACTGATAGGTTTCTCAAAGCACCTGGTTGAAAATTATCAGGAGACCACCGATGATGACAGGATGCAATTTATTGCTGCTATTAAAGAAGCTGCTGATAACGGATATAAATTATTGGAAAATCTCCTGGACTGGTCTCGTGCCCAGACAGGGAAAATTAAGCGGAATCCTGAAAAAATTTATCTGAGTGCAATAATCTCAGAAACCTGTGATCTTTTAAATAAAGCTGCCAGAAATAAGCATATCACCATCAAATCAGAAGTTCCTGATACAGATGTCGCTTATGCCGATGAAAACATGATTAAGACTATAGTAAGGAACCTGATTTCCAATGCCATTAAATACTCTGAAAAAGGAAACGAAATAAAACTTACTTCCCTGACACAGGAAGGAATGATTGAGCTATCTGTGATGGATGAGGGGATTGGTATAAAGAAAGAAGATGTTAATAAACTTTTCAGGCTTGATACCACCTACTCAACAAAAGGAACCGACCATGAAGGGGGCACCGGACTGGGACTTATCCTCTGCAAGGAATTTGTTAAGCAGAATGGTGGTAAGATCTGGGTTGAGAGCGAGTATGGAAAGGGCAGTACCTTTAAGTTGACATTGCCTGTAAATCAATAATACCTCCCAAATATAGAAAATCAGACATTCATCAATTGATATTTGATATTAATCTGTATATAAAGGCGAAATCCCCCCTGATGGAGGGATTTCATATAACGAAGCAATTCTATAAGCGGGATTCTGTTTTCCCGATTAAAATCGGGATTTCTATCATTTCTCTGGCCCTGATGTCACCATCAGGATCTAACAACCAACCCCCCGGGATCGGGCGAGCAGCCCTCAGTCCCCGGTATATTTGGCCTTTCAACCCATGAGGTTTACCTTCACAGCATGTCACCATGCTGAGCCGTGAGCTCTTACCTCACGTTTTCACCCTTATCCGCCAACTGGCGGACGGTTTGTTTTCTGTGGCACTTTCTGTCCCCCCGACCTGGTCGGGGATCCTTCCTGTTAGGAAGCATGGTGCTCTATGTTGTCCCGACTTTCCTCCCCGACTGTGCCGGAGCGATAGAACGAATTGCTGTTTCTGCAAAGATAATATAAATCAGTGAATTAAGTAATATGAACAGGGTGTTTTGCATTTATCCGCAATAAATACAACATAAAAATATGCCTGCATCTACATAAGTTGATTAATTTTGTTTTCTAAATATTCACCTGAATGGGAATATAATACTAAGTACTTCAGAAAATGAATGGAGGATATATTATATTGGGGATGCTCGGTGGGCCGGAGATTATTATCATTGCAGTGATTATTCTGCTAATATTCGGTGGTAAAAAATTGCCTGAACTTATGAAGGGAATTGGTAAAGGAATCCATGATTTTAAAAAAGCTACCAGGACCGAAGATGGTAAGAATGGAATTGATGATATCAGGAATGAAATTAATAATATCTCATCGGAAATCGATAAGGCGTCAAAGCCAGCAAAGACAATCAGGGACATTACAACCGGAAAGAAAAGCAATCCTGCCGGGTAAACAAATCATCAACCAAGCCGTTAATTCTGTACTTTTACTGCAAACCTGAAAAATGAAAGATCTTAGTGTTGGCAACGTCAGGAAGCAAATTTTATATTTTGCCTTGCCTATGTTAATTGGAAATGTTTTCCAGTTGATGTACAATGTTGTCGACAGGCTCATCGTGGGCAGGGTCATCGGTAAAGAAGCCCTTGCAGCAGTTGGAGCATCATTTCCTGTGATCTTTGTATTGATCTCCTTTTTCATTGGTGTTGCCATTGGTTTTACAATCGCTATCGCCCAGTATTTTGGGAATAAGGATTTGAACAATGTAAGGAGGACAATAGACACCCTGTATATATTGATATTCTTTGCTTCTATAATTGTATCTGTTGTGGGTGTTTTATTCAGCGATGAGATATTTCAGTTGATCAATCTTCCTGTGGAGGTCAGGCCGGAAGCCAATACCTATTTCAAAATATACATGTCGGGGGCACTGCTATTTTTCGGCTTTAGTGGAACCAGCGCCATATTGAGAGGGCTTGGCGATTCGAAAACACCACTGTACTTTATGGTGATATCCACCATTACAAACATCATCCTAGATCTTCTTTTTGTGCTTGTTTTTAAAATGGGTGTTGCAGGTGCAGCACTGGCAACAGTCATCTCACAGGGAGGTGCTTTTATCAGTGCAATCATATACCTCAACAAAACCCATGAGGTGATCAATCTTTCGTGGAGAAAGATGGTTTTTGATGTTCAGATATTCTGGAAAAGTTTCAGGGTTGGGACTCCCATTGGATTACAACAATTATTTGTGGCCCTGGGTATGAGCGTCATGTTCCTGCTGGTTAATCCTTTCGGTACTGATGCTGTGGCAGCATATACTGCAGTGTTTACAATAGGTTCATTTGTTTCATTACCGGCCATGAATTTTGCAGCTGCACTCTCAACTTTTGTAGGGCAGAACCTGGGGGCCAATAAACCTGAAAGAGTTCATTACGGTTTGATTGAAACGATGAAAATGGTTTCTTTGCTTGTTCTGATGATCACTGCCATTTCAATTATCTTCCGAAAACCTATCATGCAGATATTTACCAGTGATGCAGAAGTGGTAAGAATAGGTGCTGAATACCTGATCATTGTTGGCTGGTTTTACATCACTTTTTCAACCATGTTTATCATAGGCGCTGTTATGAGAGGCGCCGGTGATACTGTAATTCCTATGATCATCACCTTTATTGCCCTCTGGCTGGTTCGAATACCAGGTTGTTATTTTCTTTCCCAGCAGTATGGTGTTACTGGTATCTGGTGGGGGATTCCCATTGCCTGGGTGATCGGTATGACGCTATCATACTTCTATTACCTTACGGGAAGGTGGAAGAAAAAGACGATTGTGAAGCATGGGGGATAATGGTATCAGTTTATAGCTAGCAGTTTGAGGTTTTTTCTATATTTATTTTATTTTCTTTCCACCCGGATGTGCAAAACGATAACCATTTTTCTTCGATGACGGGAATACCCCTTCCTTTACAGAACGCACGTCCTCAATAGAATAAAATGCATGAGGGTTATACTGGTTGATGGCAGGAAGAATATCCCGAAGATCTTTCCTGTTTATTATTGAAAAAATTATTTTAACTTTTCCCATACTTCCTGATGCGTCCACAAGGGTTACGCCATAGTTTTTCGATTTCATGTAGGCAACAAGATTTTCGGTACTGGTTTTGGGTACGATCCTAATGATTACTTTACCTATAGACAGTTTTTCTTCCAGCCACATTCCAATGAAATTTCCTGTGGCGAAACCGGCACCATAGGCAATATAACTGACAACATTATCAATATGTTTGATGATCTGGGTAACTGCCAGTAACCAGATAATCACTTCAAAAAATCCAAGGGTAGGGGCGATATACCGGAATCCTTTTGATAAAAAAATCAATCGCAGGGTGCCAATGGTTTGATCGGCTATTCTGGATAAGAAGATAAGTATTGGTAATACTACCAAGGCGAAAATTTCTGAGTTATAAAATGTTGCTTCCATAAGCTGGATGTTAATAAAAGGGTGCAAAAGGAATTGTAAATTTAATGTAAAATACAGAGAAACGAATAATTATCTGATCAATGTCAGGGTGCCGGAAATATTGGTTGCGGAGGCCTGGTTATCAGGATATATACCAGTATAATCAATGAGGTAAACATAAACTCCTTCGGGGCATGGATTTCCGTTCTTAGTGCCGTCCCACCCGGTAGATATATCATCAGTATTGTAGATTGGCATACCCCATTTATCATAGATATACATTATAAATTGATCAATGTTCTTTCCTTTTGCCATAAAAAGATCATTCAAGCCATCATTATCCGGCGTGAATGCATTAGGTAAATATATCTCTGTAACTGGCGGCGGGCCGACAAATATTGTTATCTCTTTAAAGATGGAACAGTTATGCTTTGTTATCTCAACACCAATGATGGTTTCTTCTGTAAGCTGCTCAAGTGTTATGATACGGCCAACCTCACCATTGGTCCAGAGAAATTGTGCTCCATAATTACCTGCATTCAGCGTTAGGTCTGAACCAAATTCAACCAGGGTGTCATTTAGCGAACTCAGGTCGGGAAATGGATGGATAGTTACCGACCGGTGGGTACTGTCAGAGCAACCATGTTCATCGGTCACAACAAGCTTTACATTATACGTGCCGGATTCTGTATATTGATGTGACGGGTTTATTTCTTCGGAAAAAGATCCGTCACCAAAATCCCATTTCCATGATATGATATTGGAAGGTATTACTGAACAATGTTCATCGATGGATGAAAACTGAATGATATCCCCCATACACTGATTATTGTTAAGGATTTTAAAATCCACTTCAAGTTTGTAATCAAACGATTCAAATCGAATGCCATGTTCCTGCGAAAAGCAATAAAATCCAAAGCGGCCTGTCTCATAGCAGCCCGGATGGTCAAAGATCGTATCCCCATCAATCAGGATAATGGTTCGTGTAGAGGTATAGTTTAATTCAAAATTGTAGGAGGAATTATATTCCCAGCCTTTATTTGAACCATACTTAGTTGCCAGCACCTCGAACCTTCCCGGTTCACTTTCGTGCCCCCAGAAGAATTGCCAGAAATATGCCTCATCGATATGCCCGTTAACTTTAACCAGTGTAAATCCCTCTTTTGCATATTCTCCAAAGGCCTCACCCGATTCCTTCTTCCAGTCCAATAAAAGGAACTCATAATCAGATGAAGATGTGGATGAATTGGGCTTCTTATAGCCAAAAACGAATCCTATAAAATCATCATCAAAAGAGGTCTGGGTAGTTATGGTCCCGAAGATCTTTACATTTAAGAAATTCTTGGAAGTGACAAAAAAAGTAGGGGGGGTTGTGGAACTTTGGTCTGCAGAAATATAAACGATGCTATCATGCTCAACGATCCATACAGCATCGGGATTTCCTTCTTTGCTCCAATCATTAAAATTAACCTCCTCAAGACATTGAGAAAATCCCTGGCTGAGGTATCCGGTAATGATAAGTACAATGCTTAATCGTAATAAGTTCTGAAATCGCATCTGTAAGAAATTATTCCCAGAGAATAAAAGTAAAAATGTTTTATGTTATGATCAATAGAAAATCAGTCAAAGGGAGTAACTACCCAGTTAACGGCATAAGGATTAATGTAAAATGATCTAGAAGAATTCATAGGTATAATTAAGGATGTAGTTCCTGTTCAGGCCCTCACCGTGTAAATCAACAAAAACCTTCGTTTCCATGGTGTTTCCATCTTCGTCATAACTCCTTTCTATCCTGTGGTTTAATTGCTTGTCTTTGTTGTATTCCTCCTGTTTGATAAGGTTACCTTGATCATCATATTCAAGATTGGTGGTATTGAATACTATGGGAGATTCTTCTGTGACTTGCACAACCTTTCCATTGGCATCTGTTTCGTATATAAGAACTTCGGTAATATTATTATCCTGATCGACCCTGGTTGATTTTGTCCTTATTCCATTATCATTATATTCAATGTACTCCCTGTAGTCTTCCCCGCTTTCTTCATTATAAACAGTGTTCTCGATGACATTGCCCTTATCATCATATTTATGCATATTTTTAACGATCAGTCGATTCCCATCATCATAAATTTCCCATTTCGATAAATAGTCTTGCTGGTATTCAAAATATTCTGCCGATTCGATGATCTCATCTTCATCTTTCAAAATTTTCTTAACCAGTTTTCCTGAATCATTATAGATATAGGAGATAGTATCAATGGAACCATCAAGATAATGTTTATATTCAGCGATCAGTTTTCCTGCTTCGTCATACTCAAAGGTTTTTTTCTCGGCAATTTCGTTATGCTCATCAAAATATCTCTCCTCCAGAAGCTGGCTTCCCTTATAATCACGCTGAATACTTTCCTCAATTGTTTCATTCGGATCCCAGGTAATCTCTTTTGTAATATTTCCTGAGGTGTTGTATTCAGTAAATTTGTATTTTCGGGCTTTTAATTCAAGCTCTTCTGAATGCAGATCTGCGATAATCAGATCATGTCTCTCAATTGTGATGCTCTTGATTTTGCGGTCCATCTGGAAGAAAAGATTTTATTGCTTACTTAATTATTAATTCGAATCAAATATGACGATGCAATATTATAAAATCATTTATTAATTAAAAGTATATTTTATTATGAAGAAGATTTTTTTATTATTAATTCTTACAGGAGTATTTATGATGTTTGGTTGTAAAAATATGAAGAAAATTGATTACCCGCTGACGGCAAAGGTTGATACTGTTGATATCTATTTTGGTGTTGAAGTTCCTGATCCTTACCGCTGGCTTGAAGATGATAATTCTGAAGAAACTGCAGCATGGGTGAAGGCTGAGAATGAGATCACCGAAGACTATCTTTCCGATATTCCATTCAGGGATGACCTCAGAAAACGTTTAACAGAGTTATGGAATTATCCAAAATATGGAGTGCCATATAAGAAAGGTGATCACTATTTTTTCTTTAAAAATGATGGCCTCCAGAACCAGAGTGTTTTTTATATCATGGATGCATTGGATGCAGAGCCAAGGGTATTACTGGATCCGAATAAATTCTCTGAGGATGGCACCATTGCACTTTCAAATGTCAGTATTTCAAATGATGGACATTATCTTGCCTATTCAACTGCCAATGCCGGATCAGATTGGTCAGAAATTTATGTCATGGATATTAATACCGGTGAGAAACTTCCCGACCATGTGAAATGGGTTAAGTTCTCTGGTATATCATGGAAGGCTGATGGTTTTTATTACAGCGCCTATGATGAACCTGATGAAGACGATGTCCTTTCCGGAAGAAATGAATATCACAAAGTGAAGTATCATAAACTTGGCACTCCTTCAAAGGGCGACAAAACTATATTTGAAGCTTCCAACCACCCATTGCGTAATTTCCACGCCCAGGTTACCGAAGATGAGAAATTTCTTTTTATTTATGAAACTGAAAGTACCAGCGGAAATGCATTGTATTTTAAAAATCTGGCCAAAAACGGAAAGGACTTTATACCTATCGCCCCGGGATTTGATTATGAATACAACGTTATTGATAATATTGGGGATAAAATCTATATCAAGACCAACCATCATGCACCCACTTGGAAGCTGATGCTGGCAGATGCTTCAAATCCTCAACTTGAGAACTGGGAAACATTAATTGCCGAAAAACCTGAAGTTCTTGAATCTATTGATCTGATAGGTGGTAAACTGATTGGGGAATATATGAAAGATGCATACAGTAAGGCCATGATTTATGATCAGGAGGGTAATTTCCTTGAAGATATGAAATTGCCAGGGATAGGAACACTTTACAGCCTGAACGGTGAAAAAGATGAAGACCAGGCTTTCTTCGGATTTACATCATTTACATTTCCTTCAACTAATTATCTCTTTAATGTTAAGGAAAATACTTTTAAGGTTTATAATAAACCTGACCTTGATTTTGATGCGGATGATTTTGTAACCCGGCAGGTATTCTTTACCAGTAAAGATGGAACAAAAGTGCCTATGTTTATTGTTCATAAGAAAGGACTTGGGATGAATGGAGATAACCCGGCGCTGCTTTACGGATATGGCGGATTTAATATCTCCATGACACCATCATTCAGTATCACCCGTTCATTGTTCATTGAGCAGGGTGGTGTATATGCCCTTGTTAATCTGAGGGGTGGTGGCGAATACGGGGAAGAATGGCACCAGGGAGGTATGAAGATGAACAAGCAAAATGTATTTGATGACTTTATTGCAGCCACCGAATACCTGATCCAAAATAATTATACCAATTCCTCAAAAACAGCAATTATGGGTGGCTCCAACGGCGGGCTTCTGGTAGGTGCCTGTATGATCCAGCGTCCTGAACTGTTTGCTGTGGCTATTCCACAGGTAGGAGTGATGGATATGCTCAGGTATCACCTTTTTACAATCGGATGGGCCTGGGCCAGCGACTATGGTTCAAGCGCCGATAGCAAGGAAATGTTCGAGTACCTTTATGGCTATTCTCCGATACATACTATCAAAAAGGGTGTGAAGTATCCTGCAACCCTGGTAACAACAGCCGATCATGATGACAGGGTAGTACCGGCCCATTCTTTTAAGTTTATTTCAACATTGCAGGAAAAAGGAGGCGGTAATAATCCTTATCTTATTCTGATAGAAACAAAAGCAGGCCATGGAGGCGGTAAACCAACCAGCAAAATTATCCAGGAATATGCTGATATTTATTCGTTTATGATGTATAACCTGGATATGGATCCGGAGTTTGATTAGGCTGTAATACAAGCAGAAAAGTTTTTAATGAAGCACCAGATAACAAAAAACAAACATCAAATAAATTACAAATCCCAAATTCAAATACACAAAACAGTTTAGGTCATTGAGTCTTAGGATTTTGGAATTTCTTTGTAATTTGGTGCTGGTAATTTATTTTTTGAAACGTTGCCAAATATAAAATTCTATGCTATGAAGATTCAAGTGTGGGTATTAATCATTTCGTTATTAGGCTATCCTGTGACAATGCGATCGCAGGATACCTTTTCCATTATCGCAGTTGATAGCATTACTGGTGAAATTGGAGGGGCTGGTGCTTCCTGTATCGACGACAGTCAGATCCCCGGGGGTGTGCTGATCATTAATGATATTATCCCGGGAAGAGGCGGGATACATACCCAGTCGTACTGGAATGCCACCAATCAGCAGAATGCCCATGACAGGATGGAAGAAGGGATGAGCCCCGATGAGATCATTCAATGGCTCGTCGATAATGATGTGCAGAACAATCCCGGAATCAGGCAGTATGGCATCGCCGATTTTAATGAGGATGGTTCACCCCGTGCTGCCGCCTTCACAGGGAATAACTGCCTGAATTATAAGAATCATATCGTTGGGCCTAATTATGCCATCCAGGGTAATATATTACTCGGACAACAGATCCTTGATTCGATGGAGTCAAGATTTTTGAATACAGAGGGGGAACTCGCAGTTAAACTGATGGCTGCTCTGCAGGGGGCTAATGTTCCGGGTGCCGATTCAAGATGCACGGGTGAAGGTGTTTCATCACTGTCTTCCTTTCTCAGGGTTGCCCAACCTTACGATACAAATGGCACTTATTATTGCAACCTTGTAGTCCCTTCAACCCCTTATGGTGTTGAACCTATAGATTCGCTCCAGGCATTATTTGATGAATGGCTTTTATACCTTGGCGATGAAGAAATAAATACCTCTGAGATACAGATGGAAGTTACCCCTAATCCTGCCTCAGGGATGATCAATATTGTTGTTACCGGTAATACACTTCCTGTTGAACTGGCGCTTTTAAACCAGTCCGGTCAATTGATCAGGAAAGTTAGTTTGAAAGATGCCAGGGATATTTCTTTCAACACCTCAAAAATTCCAGGAGGTTTATACCTCATCAAACTTTTGTTGGATAATGGTAATCAAATAACAAAAAAACTGATCATCCTTCATTGATGTATTTGAA
The DNA here is from genome assembly GCA_964468645.1 of uncultured Bacteroidales bacterium. GTDB lineage: Bacteria > Bacteroidota > Bacteroidia > Bacteroidales > JAIOZK01 > JAIOZK01. The sequence goes on along the minus strand of CAYXUU010000029.1, from coordinate 35,130 downwards.
GAAAAGTGATCCTCTTGTAAATCAAATTATCAGCCAGTTAAAGGATTGGCCTGGTGAGCGGTTGAAAAGACATAATGATGCAAATCATCTATTGCATAAGCTTGTATTTATTGCAGATCTTGGTTTTACAAATTCGGATGGTAATATCAGGGAGATCAGTGAAAAGATTCTAAGCCTTCAATCGAAAGAAGGTCCCTTCCATCTGATTATTAACATTCCAACCGTATTTGGTGGATCAGGCACTGATGAGTATTCCTGGATGCTGTGTGATGCGCCCTTACCTGTTTATGCACTGGCTGAGTTTGGATACCATAACAACGATCAGGTGATCAGGGCCCGTGATTATATCCTGGGTCTAAGCAGGGACAATGGCTGGCCATGTGCTGCTTCACAAATCTATAGCAAGAAATTTAAAGGGCCGGGCAGGAGGGAGGATCCCTGTCCTTACGCAAACCTGGTTGTGTTAAGGATGATATCGGCATTCCCGGAATTGATCGAAAGTGAATATGCAATAACAGCTATTGATACCCTGGAATATCTATGGAGTGTAAGAAAGGAAAAAAAACCATTCCTGTTTGGCATGGGAACAGATTTTAAGAAACTCAAGGCGCCATTTATCTGGTATGATATTTTACATGTACTCGAAGTATTATCAAAATTCCCACAGGCTCGAAACACCAGGGTTTATAGCGACCTGATCGGGATATTAAAGGAAAGAAAAAACGATGATGGGCAGTATTATGCCAAATCTGTTTACCGTGCCTGGAAAGATTTTGATTTTGGCCAGAAGAAAGTTCCTTCTGAATTTATTACCCAGAAAGTACGTTCTTTTTTACAATAAAATAACTTGAAAAGAAATGTAATTGTATTGTGCTTTGCAATGCTGTTTTTTCTGGGTTGCAGTATAGACCTTTCCGCCCAGTTTTCCCTTGGTGCAAAGCTGGGGATGAATCTATCCAAGATCGGTGTCAATGAAAATGTTTATGCCGGTTGTTTCAAATTTAAACCCGGTCTTAATATCGGAGCCTTCGCCGAGTATAAGTTTTATAAATCCTTTACAGCTGTCGCAGGATTGAACTTCGACCAGCGTGGCGCTACTTACAAAGAGGAGGGTGCTGATCCCATGGTCACTTATAACGAAAAAGTAAGGGTTACAGCAAATTACCTCCAGATTCTTTTAATGGCACGATACTATTATGAAATTATAAATAGTGTAACCCTGTATGGTGGTATTGGACCTAGTGTCGGTTTGTTCATGGGAGGTAAAGCCAAAGGCACCGTGGAGTACGGTAATAACAAAGATGATATTAACAAAAACCTTAAAACCTATACAAAGAGGGCAAGCCTTGCATTAGCATTTGCCATAGGTGTTCAAACAGTCCTGTGTAATTACGACACATTTTTTGAGTTCAGTTATAAGCACGGTCTTACAACGGATGGTAAAAACAATGTCCCACTGTCACATAACCTGAATGCAAAAAGCAGGGTCCTTACCTTTGGTGTTGGGGTAAAAGGTTTGTTTTCAAGGAAAGTCGCTAATTTAGAGAAATCGATAAACATTCAGGGCACGGGGAACTGAGAGATTGGGCGATTGGGCGATTTAGGATTGGATGATGTTCGATGTATGCTTTCTAATTCAACAGGTATTGGATTACTCATCCGGAAACTTATCAGGAGGCCCGAATGCGGGATTGGTTAAAAATTCCTCATCTTTAAGCGTCTTTATAAAGGCAGTCAGATCTGCCTTTTCATTCGGTGTGAGCTGTACACCTCCATTTGCAATATGGTGCATCAATGGATCGATATAAGGGGACCATAACAGATGATGGGAGTAGAAGTCAATAACTTCTTCCAGGGTACCAAAACGCCCGTCATGCATAAATGGGCCTGTTAGTTCAATATTCCTTAATGTAGTTGCTTTGTATGCACCTTTATCCTGGGGATCACCGGAAATGTTATATCTGTCACGCGGATCATCAAATATAGTATCCTTCCCATTATTATAGTATAAATTGGTCGTAAACAGGGGATTGCCTGATCCACCATGACAATGGAAGCAATCAGCACCTTCCTCAGTGGTAAACAGGACAAATCCGTTTAGTTCTGATTGTGATAATTGTACCTCACCTCGTAGATACTTATCAAATTTTGAGTCCGCTGAAATAAATGTCCTGATGAATTGTGCAACGGCTTTACCCATATTCTTCATCGTCACTGTACCTGATCCAAAAGCTTTCATAAATAATTCCGGGTATCCGGGTATGCTTTGTATCATTGCTTTGGCACGATTGGTATCACTATTCATCTCATGCTCGGCTACCACACCCATCCATACCAGGTCTTCAATATTCCTGAATTGTGGAAGTGGGTTATCCCTGTAAATAAATCCATTCCACAAATAACCGCTGCTATTCCAAACCAGGTTAATCAGGGGTAACATAACATGTGGTGTTTGCTTACCGGTTATCCCGTGAGGGAATCCCCCTGAAAATTCGGGATGGTTAATCCCACATTCAAATGAATTGGCCTGTATATGACAGGTGGCACAACTCATCAAAGAGTCAGGGTGTGCACGGCCTGATAATCTTCCATCATAAAACAGATATCGTCCAAGTTCAACTCCTTCAACAGTCATTGGGTTGTCATCAGGGATATTTAGGATAGTAGGAAAACCAAAGGGGATATCAATTTCGTAAGGTGTTGGCTGGTAAGGTAGGTCGTCATCATTGTTATCCTGGCAGGAGAATACTAACAGGGCAAAAGGAAAAAGGAAAAAGGCAAAAGTTCTGTAATGTGAACTTCGAGAATCTTTTTCACGGAGTGTCACTGAGAATAATATCTGCTGTATGTAAGAATGTAGAGATTTCATTTTATTTCTAAAGTAAATACATCATATCCATTCTCACTAGCCAGTTTCATTGCATCCTGGTTTTGCATAATATAACCGCCCCATACATTATGGTTATAAGTATGCGGATCGTTAAACCAGTTTTGGATATTCATTATTAGATCAAACTCTTTTGTTTCACCCACATGAAGGGTAAAAGATGAATTAGGCAGGCTTACTTCAAAATCATTATGCACAAACCCGGTAATAGAATCGGGGTAGGAATGGTAGATCTGGCCTATTCCCATATGAAAATCAAAAGGAGCTATGAAATTGTTTGTGTCAAGCCATTTACCATTTAATTTCATATAATGATATCCACCACCCAGAAACTCCGGCCAGAACATGTCACGTTCCGGGGGATTGACAAACATAAAAGACTGATTCTTCTCCTGATTTATTCCAAAAGTAAATCCTATGGAATCATAGTTCCCGGCAGGGATTTCATCAAAAACAGTCCAGGTATGGGTTGATGGAATATCAGTATCGACATAATGAATGTCCTTCCAATCATCGATCAGAAAAACAGTGCCATTTGATTGATATAGCTTAATATCCGAAATGAAATATTGTATCTCGTTGACCAGGTATTTATTTCCGGCTTCATTGATATAGATCATGGTGTCAAACTGCAGATCCGAATTATTGTTCATGTGTTTGAAATGGATAACGATATGCTGTTGTTCTGTTTCCGGTTTGTTGGTTTCAGTGCATGAAATGACAGCAATAACGAGAATGAATACCGGTATTACCAATTTTAATACTGAAGTTTTATTCAAAATATATTTCATATAAATCAAACGAAAGTTAAGTAGCCAATATTATTTGTATGGAATTGTCCCCGAAACGGTAACAAAATTCAACGTATCATACAAACTCGATCCCTGTTTAAAAGTCTTTCCATCTAGAAGTATCTGAATCCTGATCCCCGTATTGATATCCTTATAATTTGCCGATACATAAACTATATCACCTTCAGTTCCTGTGAAATTATAGGTCCAGATATCTTCTTTGCTTGAAATATCTATTGTTGCTTTGTTGAGGCTTCCATCAGCAATTCGATAGGTCACATCAAATCCCGAATGATTATTTGATATCCTGTAGGTGACAGACCTTTCTTCCTCATTGATATCGCATGAATTATGAATAAACAATACCATAAGTGTCATTACAGTAATTTTTATTAGTTGTAAATGTTTCATTTTTCCGCTTATCATCAGATGTTAAAAATAAGGTTTACATAAAAGATTCTTCCAGGCTCATAATATGGTGTATTACTTCCGATAATAATCCTGTTCAAATGTTCGTAATATCCTTTATTAAAGATATTGTTAATACCTCCGTTAAGTTTAAGATAATCGTTGAAGTTGTATTGCAGGGAAAAATTCAAAGTGGCAATTCCCGGGGTTTCTACTTCATAGTATGATTCCGATAGTTTCTTCTGAGCGGCTACCATCCTGATTGAAATTTCCGGAATTAGCCTGTTATTGAATAATCGATATGTAAAAGCAATATTTGATTCCAGCGGTGGAATTTCCGGAAGCGGATCATTTTTTACGATCTCCTCTCCAACCACCTGACCATTCTCAATTAAATACTTAACAGCCGATGGATTGATACCATATGTAGCAGCTACATCTGCATATAAGCTGAAATTGCCGAATAAACCTGATTGATAAACAAATTCGAATCCATACAAATAGGCATGGTCAATATTGATAAATTCCTTTACCCCCAGGACATCTTTTGTTTGTGGCTTGACTTCGGATGGCGGCACTTCTTTACCTGTAATATAATCGGTTACATAAGAAAAGAAGCCGCTGATGTTAAATACGCAGGCTCTTTTTGTCAGATATTCTACCTTGATATCTATCTCATGATTATTCTCAGGTTTAAGCTGGGGATTACCCAGATAATCAAACCTGTCGTATCCAACAGGCAACAGGATAATAAAGCGCTCTGTCATGTCAGGGCTTCTTACCCCTCTTCCTATTGATACACCAATATCAAGATTATGAAGCAGGTGGGCCAATACCCCTGCACTGATGCTAAGGTTTGTATATTTCGAATCGGTGTTGTTATTAGAATACATTGTTTCCCCTTTCATGTTCAATGATTGGAGGATGCCACTGCTTGCATTGTTCAGATCGATCCGTGCGGCAGCTAACAAGTCAAGCTTATCGGTGTTTTTATTCCAGGATGTAAAAAATCCGGTGTTATTAATCCTGGCATTATTCCATAAACTTTCAATCTTAACGGGCAGGTTAGGCTGCATAATAAAACTCTTGGTACGCTGTCCGTCCTTATAAATATTCTCATAATCTACCCCGATGAAAATTTCATGGCCTTTTATCCCGATCTGTGTTTCAGCCCTTCCGCCGGTATTTCTTGCTTTGATATCAGAAACGGCCACTACAGTATCTGAGAATGGCCTTTCTTTATTGTCCATAATATGGTGGACATCGGAGTTATACATTTTAGCTTTAATACTTTTTATGTACTTTCCGGAAAGTATTCCATTATATTCGAATGAAGATATCTGTGTATCGTCGGAGCGTTCGTCCATGGGTAGGGCAGGAAAACTTAAATTCCTTCCGTACGACCGGTCGAAAGAAATCGTCAGATGGTGATTATCGGCCGGGGAAACACCGAGTAAGGCTGTATAATTATACTTCGTAAAGGCCGCATTCATCGTGACATCATTGCCCGCTTTATAATCACCATATTTTTTATGATTCCCTGACAACTTAAGGTAAACCCTGTTATTTCCGGCTGTAATCCCAAGCCGTTCTTTATTCCCATTCCAGTTACTTTCAAAACCCGTTGCTGCCGCAATCTTTGTACTGAATTCTTTTTCAGTGAAAGGATGGTTGGTGCTAAGATTAATAATACCGCCGAAATTCGGGCCGTACCTCAGTGCAAACGGGCCTTTGTAAACTTCAATTTTCTTAATATCATCAATATCGATATGGGAAACAGCAGGATCCATACGGTTTGGACATCCTCCTTCAATTTTGATTGCACCGTTAACAATTACATTAAGCTGTTTAAATTTGAATCCCCTGACTACCGGATCAATACCGGCGCCCCCCTTCCTGATACCGGAAAGGTTAGGTGTATTTCTCAGGTAATCACCGATATCCCTTGCCGGGTGTTGCTGTATCTCAAGTTCGTGTATGCTTTCAATAATGTATGGGGCCTTAATGATATCTTCGGCCTGTTCAGAAATAACAACCTCCTTAAGCTGTTCTGTTTTTGGGATAAGATTAATGTTGACACTACTGGTTTGATTAGCGGTGATCCTTACACTTTTTTCAAGATCCTGAAATCCGATATGGGTAAAGAATACCCGGTATATTCCAGGTTCTAGTTGCGGAATTGAAAAGTTTCCATTGTCGTCTGTAACTGTACCCGATCCCCCTGGTGAAACAACTACGTCAACATTGTTTACCGGCAAACCGGTTTCCATGTTATATGCAATTCCTTCGAGTTTTCCATCGTTTTGTGCAAAACCTGATAAGGTTGTTGTTATTAGAGTGATAATAATAAGTATTAGATGGTTCCCCATAACATATTTAATTTATAGCAATACAAATTTATGAAATTATTTATTGGTTTTGGAAGTATATTTAATTTAGAATGTATTACAAATAATTGTTAACTGGATATCTTCAACAAAGGCATTGTTACGAAATAACATCGCTTGCTTTGCCTAACCTATTTCGTAATAATGCCTAATTTTGCCGTATTAAATAATTGGTTATGAAATTCAAGGTAGGAGACAGGGTTAAATTCCTGAACGAAAAGGGTGGTGGAGTGATCAGTAAAATTATCAGCCCTTCGCTTGTACATGTCGCCATAGAGGATGGATTTGAAATACCGGTTGTTCCGGCCGAACTTGTTCTGGATGAAGCTGAAAAGGCAGGTGAGACAAGGCCCATATTTGTTCCTGGGCCCACAGAAGAGATCATTCTTCCTCCTTTGGATGAAGAAGAGACAGATTCCAGTAAATCAGCCATCAGAAAACTTGGATTCAGGGGTGAATTGGCAGATGGAATTTACCTGGCCTGGGTACCGCAGGATCAGCGATGGCTGATCACGGGCCTGATAGATATTTACCTGGTTAATTACACAGGATATGAGGTTTTATACAGTGTTGTGTTGCATAATGCCGAGGGAACTTACGATGGGATAGACTATGATGTGCTCGAACCACGAACAAAAATCCTTCTTGACACCATTGAACGTGAGGATATCGAAACATGGACTGATGGGGTGATACAACTGCTATTCCACAGTGATAAGATGCAAAGCCTTTTGATGCCGGCCAATGCAGTTTTTGATATAAAACCGGCAAGAATCTACAAAGAGGGAAATTATAAAGAAACACCAATACTTGATGAAAAAGCTTTTGTAATTTCACTTGTTGAAATGAACATACATCCGGTTTATTCCAGGTCCATTAAAGATAAGAAGTTTGAAGCTCAGGAACATGTTGGCAGAAAGCCACATGTAAAAAAAGAAAAAGCTTTTATTGAAAAGCATGCAACCGCAGAAGGAGAGGCTGTTGTTGATTTGCATATAGGAGAACTTGTAAACAATATCACCGGACTATCAGGCCATGACATGCTGAAACTGCAGAAAGATTATTTTGTGAAAGCCCTTGAAAGTGCGATAGCTGAGAATTATTCTAGGGTAACATTTATTCATGGGGTGGGCAATGGAGTTTTAAGGGATGAATTGGCCAGGCTGCTGAAGGAATATGAGAATATGGAAGATCAGCCTGCCTCACTTGCGAAGTATGGGGTGGGGGCGATAGATGTGTTGATTAAGAATGAATAAAACTATGAAGTTTTATGGGTTGAGCTATTAGTGCTTAATGAACTTCTCCGTTAAAATCCTCGTATCATCATAAACAACGATTATATATATTCCGCTGACTAAATCACTCACGTCTATTATTTTGCAATCATTGGTGATACTTTCAATCTTTACAAGATTTCCATGCATATCGAACATTTGAATTAGGCATGCAGCACTATTGATGAATCGTTTAATGTTTAGATAATTATTACATGGATTAGGGAATACCGTTAGTTGATTATCAGTTAGTGGTTTATCCAAAACTTTTGTGGGAATGCCATTTTCATTATAAACAGCGAATCCAGTACCAAAAGTACCAATCCACTTTGTTTCATATTCATCAATTGCCAAAGATTTTATGCCGTTACCTGGTAAATATGAATTTGATGTGGTGAATATTGTCCAGTTTGATCCGTCATATTTTGCAAGTCCCCCACGTGTGCCAATCCATTTAGAATTGTTTCCATCAATGGCTAATGAAAAGACAAGGTTATCTGGTAGTTCCGAATTCAATGTATTGAAAGTGTTCCAGTCAATTCCGTTAAATTGGGTAATTCCTCCCCAGGTACCGATCCACTTTGATCCATTTTCCTCAATGATTATCGCAAAGATTTTATTATCAGGTAATCCCGAATTTGCAGTGTTGTATATTGTCCATTCCGATCCATCAAATTTAGCCAATCCTTCATCTGTTCCAATCCAGAGTAAAAGGTTATCTTCAACTGCTAATGAATTGATATCATCATCAGGCAGTTCCGAATTGGAAGTGTTGTATATGATCCAGTCCGTTCCTTTGAATTTTGCTAATCCGTCATGGGCAGTTCCAATCCATTTGCATTGATTTCTATCCAAAGCTATCGAAGTGATATGATTAGAAGGTAGCCCTGAGTTAGATGTGTTAAATACAGTCCAATCTGTACCTTCAAGTTTTGCCAATCCATCCAATGTGCCAATCCACTTTGAATCGTTCTCATCAATAACCACTGATCGTATATTTTCGTCAGGAATATGTGAATTAATCATATTGTAAGTTGTCCAATCAGATCCATTAAACTGTGCCACTCCAGCCCATGTTCCAATCCATTTTGCGCCAGATTCATCAAAAGCTATTGACTCGATATAATTATCCGGCAAACCCGAATTTGATGTATTGTATGTTTCCCATTCAGTTTCATTGAATTTTGCCAATCCAAAACCGGTTCCAATCCACTTCAGTTCGTTGCTATCAATGGTTATAGAATAAACACGACGATGTGGCAAACCTGAGTTTTGTACATTATATATTGTCCAGTTAGTGCCATCGAATTTTGACAGACCTCCCCAGGTCCCAATCCATTTTGTATTATATTCATCAATTATTATTGAGGTAATCCAATTAGAAGGCAATTCAGAATTTGCCATATTGTAGATTATCCAGGTTGTATCGTCAAAAAGTGCTATTCCATGGTGCTCGGTTCCTATCCATTTCGATCCGTTTTCATCTATCGCCACCGTCATGACATAATCTGAGGGTAATCCTGAATTAAGCGTGTTAAAAATTGTCCAGTTAACTCCATCATATTTTGCCAGTCCATCCCATGTACCGATCCACATCTCCCCGTTTTCAGCAATGGTAATTGAACGAACATCATCATCAGGTATTCCTGAGTTTATCCGGTTAAAAACAGTCCAATATGATCCGTCAAGTTTTGCCATTCCACCTCCCCAGGTAGCTATCCACTTTGAACCATTTTCGTCAATGACTATATCAAAAACCGTACTTGCAGGTAATCCGGAATTTGAAGGTTTGTATGTGGTCCATTTTTTTCCATCAAATCTCGATAATCCTCGCCAAGTTCCAATCCACTTAATCCCATAATGGTCGATGGCAATTGAATATACTTCAATGCTTGGTAAACCCGAGTTTGAAGTATTAAAAAATGTTTTGATACCCGTGGTTTTGTCAAGCTTCACTAAACCACCGGAGGTACCTATCCATATTACATTGCCTTCATCAGCCAATGCATTAACTGTCTTACCACATGTATAAATCAGCCATTCAGAATTTTGGGCACTAACATGATAAATCAGGCTAAAAAAAGACATTAACAGGAATAAGACCTGCTTTGATCTAGCTACTGTTATCCTGCTACTGCAATGGTTTGCAAAAAATTTGTTCTCAAAATTCATTAACTAAAACTCATTTTCAAGGCACCTAATTATTGGCGGCAACGATGGCTATAAATGCTGTTTGGCACTAATAGCAGCGCTATATATTTTTCTTTTTATCACGTCGTATTGCTATGTTGTTTCATTCTGTACTGTCCGCCAAATAGCATTTATAGCGTGTGTGTACCCAGCATGATGAAACATTGTTAGCGTTTCGTGCTTTATATATTCTCATTATTTTGAGGTAATAGTTTTAATACACAAAGCATTGTGCAATACCCTTTAACCCAAAGAGCAGGTGTTTTTGATCCGTCTTTGTTTTTCACATAAATACTGCGCATCCACCAATTAAACTTTTCTGGAGATATATCCAATTTATGTAAATCTTGGCTAATCCTTGGATTTTGTGATGCCCATTGTAGCCTCAAATTTTGATTTTCGAGTTTTGGAATAGAATCTTTACAATCATATCTAAATACCCATTTTACTGGAACTTCAAATGTATAATGAAAAACATCTCCTGTTTTAGATGCTTTTTCTTTTGACAAAGCCTCTTTCCAATTAACATCGCTCTCTGGATATTTCGCCGAAAGTCTTTTTTCAATTCTACGGTTGCTTGGTTTGTATCCCATCTTTGTAACTCTTTGAGTGCAGACTTTTTAATATTAATACGATATTCCATCAAATCTAAAATTGAAAATTAAGAAAGCCGTTTCTTAGCTTCATTCCAGGGAATTGATTGCTCATCCTTTCTTAATTCCAAATCAATTAAATCTTCAAGATCTTCAATATATTGATTGATAGCCTTATCATGCTCTTTTAAGTCAATAATAACAGCTACTTTTTCACCCTTATCATTTGTTACGTAATTTATGCCTTTCATTGCTTTTAGAATTCTTTTTACGAAGTTAATAAAAATAGTTTACTAAGGGCGTCACGCATTTTACATAACTACTATCCATCAGGATGTCAATTGCTAATAGATCTCTTATAGCAAAAGTTAATATTTCTCTTGCGTTACTTATAATAAGTCAAATACAAATAGAAGACTTTACTGAACTTGCCATTCCGTTGTCGCTGATATATATCTTCAAATATATTAAATTCATTTAGATATTCAAAACCTTTTACAAGGGAATTAAAACTTTACCTGGTAATAAGACAGGTAGTGGAATTCAGTCAAATGAAAAAGATGTATAGAAAATGAAAGACATCAGGATCACCTGGAAACCGTCTTGCTTTAAAGCTATGATGGTAAAAGGAAATTGAAGTTGAGTAATTCGTACTAATTTTCCACATGTAATGTCGCATCAGGCTGGATAATAAGATTACCCCCTGCTTCAATATACAGATTCTTACAGTAAGCAACATCGCCTGTAGAAATAATACAATCTGGCTTGCCTGCCGGGATTACAACATCGTCATTTAAAGTTGGTACCCCGCAATCCCAGTTCGAAGCTGTTAGCCAGTCATTATCAAAACCACCCGTCCAATGTATCGTTCTCACAGCTAAACTTTCTTCAATAACGGTACTTTTTGCACAAAGCCACAGGTCAGGATCAAATGCTGCATCATCAGGTGTGAAATTTACCGTTCTGAAAAACAGGGTATCCACCGGGTTGTTTTGATTAAATATTAAAGTTGTATCCTGAGATCCATTACTGAATTTTACAGGCACAGGCATTTCAAAGAAAGTATTTCCACCAGTGGAATGTGATTGCCGGATGTTTACCCTGAGCTTATTGCAGGCAACATCCACCGACCATGTAATATCATAATCGGGCCATCCCTGGCCGTAATACCAATCATCCAGAAACTCCGTAAAGCTTGTATCAGCGGTTGTTTCCAGATGAGCCTTAAGATCATCGGTGAGGGCATAATCGTACGCTAGCGCAGGATCATTAATATAATTATGTAATGCAGTGAAAAAATCTGTATCCCCCATAATCCAACGCAGCATATGCAAAAGATATGCCCCTTTGTTGTATGATAATCTGCCATTGAAAATCCGGCTGACACTGGTGGTATCATTACAGTAAACGGAACCGTAATTACTACTCAATATATTAGTACGTTTGCCGCTCAACCAGTTATAAAATGAGGTGGTTTGTATCCGCTGCTCACAGGTCAATCCCTCCAGGTAGGTGGCAAAGCCTTCATTCAGCCAGATATCGTGCCAGCTGCCGCAAGTGATCTTATCCCCAAACCATTGGTGTGCCAGTTCATGGATCAGGACAGAATACCACCACCCTCCCATAAATGTCATGGTTGTATGCTCCATACCACCACCAAACCTGCACTGGGCATGTCCGTATTTTTCATCTTCAAAAGGATAAGGACCAAATTTCCCAATAAAAAAATTCATTACCGTATCCAGCTTGATCGTTTGTGTATGGGCATAGGCTGAATCGCATGGGAAAACATAGTTTAGCACTTCGAGATGACCTCCATTATATAAAGCGATGGTATCCCTGTATATTGAATATTCGGAAGCAGCAAATGCGATCAGGTAGGCAGGGATGGGATAGGTATGTTTCCAGTGGTCGGTGATCTTGTTTCCTGAGGTATCACGCTTAATCAAAAGGCCATTTCCGGCAATGTGGTATTTCATCGGGGCTGTAACAAACATGTCCACCGAATCGATCTTATCATTTAATGTTTCTTTGCAGGGCCACCAGCATTTTGCCCCATAGGGCTCCGAAAGTGTCCACATAACGGTATCCTGGCTTGAGCATGTTGTATTATCCGTTTCGAAAGCACCAAAACCACCTGAGCTGGGGGCTCCCTGATAATATATAGTAACAGAATCGATTGTGCCTGCAGGTATTGTTGAAGGAAAACCGACTTTTAATTCAACGGTTGAAATGAAGGTGTGCGTTATAATACTTCCATGATATATTGCTGAATCCACTGTCATATTATTTCTGAAATCAAAAACCATCGAGCTTAAATCGTTTTTGGGAACAAAATAAGTGGTAACATTTCCTTCGATGTAAATAACAGGTGGGTCAACTTCAAATTCAAGCCGGTGATATTTGATGTCGTAATTTGAGGTGGATGAAGATCGCAATGCTAGCTGGTCATAATCATTTCCCTGAACGATAGGTTTATCAGTTTTAACTTGGGCGGATAAGCTGAAACACAAAAAGAAGGTTTGTATGGTAAGTGTTGTGTTCTTAATTGTGGGCAATATTATCACTTCAAGAATAATATTAGGGATAATTGCTATTTGTCTTCAATATGCTCAGATTCATCATCGGGTTTATCCGGCCTTTTTATCCCGAATAACCTGAATACTTTGTCTCTGAATAGCGCCAGGGCAACGCCAGCGCCAACAACTGTCGCAATAATTGCCTGAATTATTATGCTGCCGGTTCCCGGGTCAATATAGGCGAGTAAAATGGCAGGTAATGAAGAAAGAAATGTTACCGAAATAATAGCGTGGAGTATATTCATCGTTTAACTTTTGATTTGCAGTGATTTCAATTTCATATTCAAAAATATACTTTTTAATTTACTTAAAATCCAAATGAAATAATATTATCCATTTAATATTTATTTTCTAGTCATCCAATAAATTACCCTGTTAGATTCAGCAATCGTTTCTTTTGCCCTGATCTTAAAATACAATTCGAAATCCCGGACAAATGTTTCTTCATTGTAATTTATAAAGATATCTTTTCGTGACTCGAGTAGTTTTTGCACCTGTGAATCTGTCTTTGGTACAAATTCAATGATCAGATTATCGCTCAATTCACTCAGGAAGCTGGCAATCTTGTTCAATGGCAGATTGTTTGAAATGGCCAGATGATGGATCAATGCAAGTGCAAGAACGGTATCGGGTAAAGGCCTCTGCAAAAATCCCATTCTTTCTTTGTTGTTCCAACCTATTGATGGACTCGGATTTGTTAAATCCATGACCAACGGTAAAATATTTTCAATTTGCTGGTTTCTGATATAGGTATAATGGGAATCAACAGCTAACGGATCAATATCAAATGCGACGCATTGTATTCCATATTGACTGCCAATTTGAGTGAACTCGCCTGTGTTTGCACCCAGGTCCCAGATCGTTTCAGGATTTATAGCTTTGATAAATCCGGTAATAATTTCTTTTTTATGTGTAAATGATTGATCAGCGTAATTGGTAAAAGAATAATAATCGCCCCATTCAGTATTCTGGCCCTTCAATCTCAGGCGTCTTACAGCAGATAATAAACTTTGTATCAATGCAAACAAATTAGAACGGGAAATTTTCGTGTTTTTCGAAGCAGATCCTTTGTTCCGGTACTTTTTTTGTGCACCTGTATGCAAATGAAGATGCATTAATAACGAGATCCTGATTTTCGTTTTAAAGGGTAATAATTTACTGGCCAGATCAAGAGGAATGCCATCCAGATAAATTTTCATCATCTGGTTTAACCGGATATCGGTATGGCTCATCAATGCGAGTGGGGCTAAAAAATGCTGGCAGAATTGCCTGTAAGCACCCCATGGTTGGCCATCATGGTATATTTCAAATGAGAGCGTATCAATAAATATGGGTCTTCCGTTTTGAAACTGAATATTGTAGGCACTGCTGTCTTTTAATATCATTCCATGTTGTAAGGCTGTTTTTTGAATCATCAGTGTTGTTATTGCCGCATCTTTTAATTGGCTGAACGACCACTCATATGGGTAGGATATAAAATTAATCAGGTCAGGTTCGATAATTTTGTAACAATCTGGTTTGAAACCTTTATGGCTATCATGCTCCTTATGAGTAATCAACAATCCTTCACTTGTTAATTTGTCATAAAGTGAAGAATTCATTAAAAAGTCATAGTCTTTTTGATAACATTTATTTACTTGACGCAATAGTATCCCGTCTTCATCAAAGAGAAATCCGCTTGGGTCACGGAAAGAACTTTCTAAGACTTTATTATTAATCATTGAATTTCCAGTTTCTGATTTAATGATTGTTCGCAAATTAGTATAAAAATTTATAATTGTTTTCGGTACTTCCAAATTAATTTAGACTATCTATCCTCCAACATTTTAAAGTTTCCGCCAAAGTACTTGTTTAACAATGCTCTCAACGTGTTAACCGGTGCAATATTTGAATATAGATTATGATAGTTGCGGTCGGGAAAATATATCGCATTCATAACCCTGAAAGCCTGATTTGAATTTTTCATACCTGAGTTTCCTCTTGGGCCATGATCCGATAGCAAAATTATAATAGGTTCATTTTCCGAAGTTTCTAATATTTCATTTATAATATCTGTCATCCTTGTTGTAACATGGATATATTGCTCTAAATATAATTTTTTAAGAAGATCTTTATCTAATGATTTATACTCCCAATAGTTTGTAGGATTCTCAGTAAAATTACCCTTCCGGTCAAAAACATATGGCAAATGCGGACACATTATATAAGCATACAGGAAAGTTGGCTGCTCATTTTCATTTACTATTGATGGGAAATTACTTATGTAATTGAAGATATAATTATTCAAATTATAGTAAAGATTTGTATTTTCATCCCTCAGGTATTTGAGGAGGGGCTTTAACATGGATTGTTTAAAAACCAGATCGCTGAATTCATTAATCACGGGACTGTTTGTAGAATCTATGCCTGTATAATAGACATGTAAAATGTTTTCTGAAATTGCTGTTTGCCCAGCAATACCACGTCCATCGAGAAAAACAACGCCATACCCCATTTTATCAAATAAATCAAATATATGATTGTTATGATATCTCTGATTTAATTCTAACTCTGTATAACTTTCATCAATATATTTGAGATTCATTAAAGAGGTCAGTGCTTTTTTAGTCTTATTAAACCGGGTTTCACTATCTTCAGCAACATAAAAGCCTTTTTCTCTTAGAAATTCTTCAAACTCACTGTTGGTATAATCCCACTCTTCATTTATTGACTTAAAGCTGGCATATTCATCTAATACGATCAGATAAATATCTGGATGATCTTTAGCAGCATTTATTTCAGATGCCGTGATATTAGTCTTACCATTATTTCTTAAGGTTTCAATCTTTTTAAATTCTATTGGTAAGATGGTTATAACATTAAAAACTATCAATAGCGTAATTGGTGCTAATAAGATTGTGTTTAATTTTTTTAGCACCTTTTGTCGCCTGGCCTTTGCTATAAAATAGACAAAAATGAAATACATTAAAAATAATAACGGTATTAGATGCCAGTGCTTAAAAGTGTTAAATTGCGTAATACCCCTGTAAATTAATGCGTAATACCAAAAAATCAATAACAATATAATAGTCACCAAACTTGCCTTATAATTGTTCTTAAGTATGATTCCCCAAAGACCAAATAGAATTGTTGAGAATATCAGGGAAAAGCCTAAGGGTAGTGTAGCTTGCTGTAAAACAAGCTCTTCAGCATTGTGTGCATATAAAGCCAAAACGGGATAAATTGCAAATAGCCATACAGTGATAATTGGAACTAACTTTTTTAAAAGTTTACTTTTACCCATTGCATTAATAATTCTTATTCAGGTTTAGAGCAGCAGCGAATTTACAATACTACTGATATTTCTTACAAAAACTGATTGTACTTTTGAAAAGTTTACAATTTATTTGCTAACATTTACATGTTGGTCCGCATAAATAATTCCTATGTGATCACCCTTAATTAAGTATAATCCTAATTGATAATTTCCGCTATCCAAATTCTCAATGGGGATTTGGGATGAGAAACCTGATAAATTCAGGTTTCTGCCGAAATCCTTAAACCGCTTGGTTATATCCTTCCTCTTATTCACCTGAACATTATATACAATTACATTTTCGTCTTTCTTTAATGAAATATACGTTTTAAGTGAACCTGTATCCATGCCTTTAATAAATCCCCACCCGCTGACAATAAGGTGTTTCTCCGAAATATTGACTTCGTCGAAATGATAATCGACTTCTTTTGTAGGTTCTTTTAAATCCAGGCTTACCTGTTTTGATATGAATTCTGATAATGATCTCTGACTTATTTGCTTTGTCTGAATTGTGTTTCTAGGTATCCTCAATTTTGTATCAGAAAGGGTATAATATGTCCCTGTTTTGTCTTCTATTATAAACCCAATTTTATATGGGCCTTTTCTTAATCTATAAACGGGTATTCTCAACTCAAATCCATGATTATCTATTTCGTCGGCAATATTATAGTTATACGAAATATCCCGCCTTTGTCTATTATCATCTTCTATATCGAAAATAAGCGTGCTTGTTTTTGACTTTAGCACCAGATATACCTCTCTATGCGTCTCTTTAACATTTTCTTTGAAGACCCACCCCCGGATTGTCAAAGCATCTTTCCATCCTAATATCACATTCTTTACCCTATCAATATGAAATTTTATATTGTTAGTTTCTTGAGGCAGTTCTCTTTTAACAGATCTTGCTTCTCTGCTCATTTTAATTAAGACCTGAAAGATATAATCTGCAAAAACCAGATACGTAGCAAACAATATAAATATACAAAGAAAAACAATAAGCATTTTGTTTGCCTTCATCTATCTGTCATCCAATAATTCGTATTTTGTATCGAAGTATTTATTTAATAATATTCTCATTATATTAATGGGAGCAATACTATCATACATATATTTATAATCCCCATCCGGAAAATATACCACATTCAATACACTAAACGCATTGGTTTTATCTTTCAAATAAAACGCCTGTGGCCTTGGGGAATGATCACTCTGAATCATGATAACAGGTTTCTCTGTTGATTGTATCATAATAGAATTAATAATGTCTTTAATCTGGTTGGTCATATAAATATACTGATCCAGATATCTGTGATTAACATCGTTATTTTCAGGCATTAGCTTTCCGATACGCTCATCTCTTGGATTTGGCGCATCAGGTACGAAATTCCCCTCAAGGTCAAATACAAGAGGGTGGTGTGGACAGAGTATATGTGCAAGAACAAATTTGGGGCTATCCAGGTCGGCCGCCTTTGATTTTAAATAATTTAAAATGGATTTTGTTCCGTTATACTTTATTTTATTAATCCGGTAATCAATTGATAGATCTACGAAGGGATACAGGATAGAGCCTCTTATCAGTTCCTGGGAAAATGGATCAGTAAATTCAGATACCAGATCGTTTCTCCTGAAGTCATCAAAACCCATGAAATAATCGGTATAATTGAAGGTCATTGATTTGAATGCTTCCAAAACTATGATATTATATCCATAATCTTTCAAATAACCAGTAAGCTTGTTGCTGGCAATCCTTTCAAACAGATCTTTTTTATTTACTTTCTGTAACATTTCCCTTGTTGCATTATCCAGCACCGAGGGATTGCCACAGCAGTATTCCAGGAATTCATTTTGTTCGACCGGTCCGGTTACATAATCCAGGTTCAGCAGACTGCAGATATTCCAGATTGTTCTATAATATCTCCAATCGCTGTTTCCCGCAATAAAAAAGCCGCTTTCCCTTAAGTATTGAGCAAAACCACTATTATCATAATCCCATTCCTCATAGATTGTGCTGAAACTGGCATATTCATCCAGAATAATTAGAAATATGTCAGGATAATCCCTGTTAGGATTATCATCCTGATTTAACTGATCTAACTTTTTTTTGTTTACTTTGGGATCAGGTTTCACAATCTCAACACGCAGTATATTAAATACATTAATCATGATGAGTATGGTTATTGGCACCAGGAAAATAGTATTTAAATTATGAAGCAATTTTTGATGTTTGATTCTTATGAGCATATAAACCAGGAACGAATAGATAACTAATAATAATGGCATTAAATGCCAGTGCCTCAAATCAATTACTTTTAAAAGCCCTGTAAAAATTAAATCATAATTCCAGAAAATCAATATTGCAAAGATGGTTGCAAAACCAGCTCTAAAATTATTTTTTAATATTAACCACCACAAACCATAGATAGCCGTATAGAATATCAGGCTCGAAATCAATGGTATTACCACCTGATGAAGCAACACTTCACCAGCATTGTGTGCATAGAGCACCAATATGGGGTATATCGAAAAAAACCATACCAATAGTAATGAACTGATTATACTTAAAAACTTTATCTTATTGAGATTCATTATGAAGTAAGAATGCTTATTGGTTATTTTCTAATACGTAACGAATGCTTTGATACCCTGATCCGGTAAATAATCCGACAGATCAATCGATGATCAAATATAAGCTTATTTAATCATTCGTTCACCTGGTATCGATACGGATTGTCTTAACAAATAATTAGGACAACTTCCAGATGCAATCTTTAAAGATTGGTCTTTATTTTGAATACTGGTAAAAAAAGTTAAGGCCTGATTCACATTGATCAATTTGCTGCACTATTTTGAAATTGAGTAATGATTGTGTAAATTAGCAAATCAATTAAAAAATGCACAAATGAAAAAAATAATGACTATAATGGTTTTACTGGCATTGGTAGCCTGCAAAACCACCAAAGATCCACAGGCACAAACTGAAGAACAGGAACAACCTGCTTATTCCATACTCTATGAAGTAAACATGCCTGAGCAGATCATGTTCACCAATCAAAGTTCCGGAGGCAGTGCCATACAGCTTGATTACCGACCGGTAGGAACACAGGTAAGAGTAGTCAGGAATATTAAAATGGTAAATATGGAATTGGGGCCTGACTCAGCCCCTATCGTTGGAAAGCAGAATATTGATTTCCCTTTCTGGGGGAAGATTACCTATCAATCAAATGAAGGTGAAGCAGAGATGGAATTCAAAATCTTTGAAAAAGGTTTCTGGGTAATCAGTATGACAACATTAACCCCCTGATGATAAAAATAGGTTCAAAGCCACCATCTGAAAGATAAAAACTGTAATAAGAAAGCTTGATCGACCAGGTTTATCAGCGAACCTTTATTTTTGTACCCGGATAGTAAATCACATCATATCCAAAAGGCTGAATGAAATTTAAATTACTGTTAATACTGATACTACTTTCATGGAATGTATTTGCTCAGACTGATAACTACCTTCCTAACCTTGAGTATAAATTAAACTCAGATACACTGAAAGATGCTAGCCGTTTAAAAATCCTGACAGAATTAGCATCGGGTTACCAGCACGACTACCTGGCCAAATCGATCAAGTATGGTTTGCTGGCCGATTCATTGGCTGCTGTTAAAGACATTGAACCGGACATGATGATCTATCATGTTATTTACAAGGCCGGAAGGCTTTCAAATATGGTTATTCACGATTACAAATACCTCGACCTGTTGATCGAAAAAACTGAAAACGAAAACGATCCCCTGAAACTTGCCAGGATTTGCAGCGACATCGGTACGATATTTTTCAATACTGACAGGTATGAACAGGGGATGGACTATCAAACCCGAAGTATCAGGATACTTGAAGAAAAACATCTGGAGCAACAGTTTGCAAAGCCTTATTTTATTCTGATGCGGGTTTACCAATATACTGAAGACAAAGGCATGGAAAGATATTATAGAGATAAGTTCCTCAGTTATGCCGACACAACAAAGGATCATCTCTACCTGGCAACGGCTTATTATAACCTTGGCGATGAATTCAGGCATCTGTCAGCGTTTGAACGGGCCGATGAAGCATACTTACAGGTATTGAAATATGCTGAAAAAATGAATGACACTGTATATATGATGTCGGCATTAGGCAGGATAGCTTTCAATGCTTATGAAGCCGGTGAACTTGAGAGATCGTTGGAGTATTATGAAAAAACGCTTGAACTTGCACTTCTTAAGAATGATATTAAAGTACAGGGTAATTGCTACGGGAATATGGCAAATGTTTACCGTGACTGGGAAGAGTATGACAGAGCCATGGAGTATTATGAGTTAAGCATTGATAAGGCTAAGGGGATTAACTATATCTACAACATCGAATGGGTGTATAAAGACTATAGTAAAATGTTTGCCCAGACCGGGGATTACGAGAGTGCCTATGATTATATGCTTATTCACAGTCAGTATGCCGACTCATTGGAAGTGCAGGAATACAGGATGCAACTTGCCAGGGAGCAATCAAGAATTGAAGAACTCCGGACACAACAGGAAATGGAATTTCTTGCCATGAAGCTGAAAAACAACAAAATCACGCTGTACAGTCTTATCGGAGGTGTGGTTTTGATCCTCCTGATCTCTTTCCTTATGATCAGAAGCAACAGGCTGAAGTCGAAACAGAAGATCACTGATATGAATACCCAGATCTCATCATTGACACAAAAAAATCTTCGGCAACAGATGAATCCCCATTTTGTTTTTAATACCCTGAATTCAATCCAATACTATGTATTCCAGAACGACAAAATTGCTGCCAATGATTATATGTCGATGTTTGCCAGATTAATGCGTAAGATCCTTGAAAACTCCCAGCATACTTCTATCCCAATTGCGGAGGAGATAGATGCACTGGAATTATACCTTAAACTGGAATCGATCAGGTTTAAAAATAAATTCACCTGGGAGGTTAGTATTGATGATGAGATTGATACGCTCACCTATAAGATCCCTACGATGTTGATACAGCCCTATGTAGAGAATTCAATAACACACGGGCTGAGGTATAAAGAGGGCAAGGGAAATATCTGGATTGATCTGAAACTGGTAAATAACCATATCCTTTGCACTATTGAGGACAATGGCATCGGTCGCAATAATGCCATGAAAATTAAAAAAGTTGATGGAGATGAACACAATTCACTGGGAACGACAATAACCGAATCGAGGCTTAATCTTGTGAACGCCTTATATGGCAATAATATGAAAGTTGAGTATAAAGACCTGACCGATGAATCAGGTGAATCTTCAGGTACCCGTGTTGAGATTAATATACCAATTATAACCTAGCATAAAATGTTAAAAGTAGCTATCATTGATGATGAACCGGATGCTATTAATTTCATTGCATCCATTATAAAGGAATACTGCCCTGAACTGGAAATCGTTGGAACAGCTAATTCAGCAGCAGAAGGAACAAAGGTTATTAAGAACACAAATCCAGATCTTGTTTTCCTGGATGTGGAAATGCCCCATGGCAATGGCTTTGATCTCCTGGCTAATTTTCCGGGAAAATTTTTTGAGGTGATCTTTATCACGGCTTATAATCATTATGCCATTAAGGCCATTAAATTCAGTGCTGTGGATTATATACTCAAACCTGTTAATATTAATGAGTTTATCGATGCGGTTAAAAAGGTTCTCGAAAAGCGTATCAAGAAAGAGAACCTGAACCTGAATTATTATACCCTGCTGGAAAACCTGAAAACAACCCTACCAAGTAAACTGGCCATTCCTACCAGTGATGGTATGGAATACCTGAATACAGCCGAGATAATCAGGATAGAGGCCGATAGAAGTTATTCATGGTTTTATCTTGAAGAAGGTAAGAAATACCTGGTGAGCCGGAACCTTAAGGAATACCAGGAGCTGCTGAACGACAGAAACTTCTTCAGAACACATAATTCTCACCTGATTAACCTCGACCATGTTAAGAAATATATCCGGCAGGAGGGGGGATATGTCATCATGGACGATGGGAGTAATGTGCCTATTTCCAGAAGTAAGAAGGATCTGTTCCTGGTGAGAATGTCGAACCTGACGAAGTAGGCGTTGGAATCTCTGTGATGTTAATGTATCACCCTGCCAACAGTTAACCCATACCCACAAACTGTGTATTAACTCTTTCAAACTCCACTTGATACTATTATTTTAGCTCTATCAGTAGTAGCATTAAACAATCAGGGAGTTAATTATGATCATTAAAGTAAACCTTAACAAAGCCCTTGCACGGCGCAGGATGAGCAAAACTGAACTGGCCGAAAGAATCCAGATACCAGAAGTGAAACTGCGATTGCTGGAGAAGGTCCAGATGCGGGACCAAAGATTGCTGATCGTTGAAAAGATCTGTAAAGAGCTGGATGTTTGCCCTGAAGAATTACTCGAATTCCAGAGGGAGAAAGTATTTGAGTTTGAGTTTTAGATTATTATTTTGAGTCTATCACAGGATGAATAAAAAAACCGTCCCTGTAAAGCAGGACGGTCTGGAAAGAGAGAAAGATTATGAGATTCAACTCAATATAGAATCATTTTTTTTGTATAAGCAAGTTCTCCTGCTTCAAGCCGGTACAGGTATATTCCCGGAATAAGACCAGCAGGTTCGAACCTGCAGTTATACAATCCTGAATCGAGTTCATCTTCAACAATTGTTTGAATTTTTTTACCTATAAGATCCATAACTTCAAGCCTCACAAATGAATCGTTTTCCAGCAGAAATTGTATATTGGTATAGTTTTTAAAAGGATTGGGGTAGTTCTGAAACAGCTTAAAAGGTTGGATAACATCATATCCACTTTCCTCTCCGGTTATCATTATCGGGATAAAGTCAAGGCTTGAACCGCCATAATTAGGTATTGCCAGGATGTTATCAAATGTATTATAGTTCAACCCTGCAGGTTCATCATGATGGGTTGAAACAATTTCAGGGTCCCCTGAAAAGGCCGGATCGAATTTTAGTATCAATCCAAAATTATAATGTGATGATACGTACACATTGCCGAACTGATCCTGTGTTATGCCATCATAATAACCATAAAAGGTTTCTTTGATGGTAAACACTGTTGAGTCTTCAAGGCTTACTCCCTGTATTGGGGACTGGCTGGACCACCCAACCACAATCAGGCGGTTGTTAATTTCATCATATATGCAGTCCTGTGGATATTGAGTCAGGCCCTCTGAGACGAAAACAGATGATTCCCCTGTTTCCAGATAAACCTTAAATATTTTTCCATAGGTATCGATTACAAACAGATGGCCATTGTTATCATATGCCTGCCCATCAAGGTTTCCCTGTTGATTCATTTCTTTAGAAAATATCTGATCACCTGTTTCAAGACTGAATCCCAGCAACTGATCATTTGCATCGGAAACAAATAATGTGTCGCCCACCATACACATGCCCAGTGGATTTTCTATCCCTTCAGCAAAGTAGGTTTGATTTCTATCTCCATCAATAGCTGTAATATGCCCCGTATTATTTCCGGAAGGATTAGAAACCAGGTACCTGCTACGTAATTGATCAAATACAATACATTCAGGATGATCGATCAGATATGGATTGATCATGTTGTTTTCAAACCATGATACCCTGTCGCTGTTAAGTCCCAGGGCAACAATATCAATATCAGTATCATTATCCATATCAAGCGTAGTAAGACAAAAACCGCTGTTAAATGATCCATCAATATATTGCTGGGTGAAATTCTGGCTTCCGTCATTTTCCCATGTACATATTCTGGGTGCTCCCATACCAGCTCCAACAAGGTCAAAATCACCGTCAAGATCCAGGTCAGCCATATCAAGCCAGATGGCCCCGGGAAAAATTCCCATATCGTGCTTGGTAAAATCACCGGTACCATCATTTTCATACCATGCAAGTAAACCGCTCATACATGCAGCACCCAGGATGTCAAAATCACCATCATCATCAATATCACGGGCTAAAACTGTGTGTGCGTATGAAAAATCATTATCAATTGGTTGTTCTGTGAAATTCTGGTTCCCGTCATTTTCCCACCAGTAAACTTCTCCGTTAACTTCCCCGCAGGCAACAATATCAAGGTCGTCATCACCATCCAGGTCTGCACCTTCAATAAATGGAGACTGCTGAAAACGGGAGGATACCGTATGCTTTGTAAACTCAAAATTGTTATTTTCCCACCATGCAATATCACTGAATTCATCCGAATTATCAAAACTTGAACATAAAATATCAAGATCATCATCACCATCAACATCTTTAATATCAATGGTATGAGGCATGATAAAGGTGGAGTCGATGACTATTTCTGTGAATACCTGATTTCCGTCGTTTTCAAAATAAGTGATCCTGTTATTCCATATATCAGCAATGAAAACATCAATATCACCATCGATATCAAAATCGGATGAAATGACATATCTCGGGGCATTTCCAAGATTATCTTTAATGACATTCTCCTCAAATCCATAAATGCCTTTGTTTTCCCACCAGGATAAACTGCCGTTATGATTTTGCCCGACAGTGAAAACATCCTGTTTTCCATCCTGGTTTACATCTGCAACATCAAGGTCCCTTCCCTGGTCATAATCATCACTGATAATGTGCTGGGAAAAGTCGAACTGTGCAGAAACATGTTGGAGGATTACAAATAGTGTAACCATCATAAATAATACCTGAGTTGTAATTCTTAATTTCATAATCTTATTATTTTATTGATTTTCACCCAAATTTATAATTGTCATATATTGATTTTCAAGAAAACCAATGTTCACAGCTTTGAATAATAGGTAAAGCTTACAGTTAACCTAGAATGTATTATATTAGATGCAAATTGATGATTATAGTTCGGAAACCGTAGTTGGTATATAAATTACACCGGCATCATCACGATGAATTAGTTTTGGTCAAAGATTTATCATAAATCACACGAAAAGGGGTTTTTTTATGAATTGGGATACGGCTTTATATTCCAGGTTTAATTATAAGCGGTACAGAGTGCTAATCCATGTTTTATTCTGGATTTCATACCTGGTACTCTATTCAGTCAATACTTCAAGTCTGTACGACTCATATACTTTCCTGCATACCCTGAAGCGATACAGCTTAACAATTCCGGTTGATATAATAGCAACATATTTCACAGCATACTACCTGATTCCAAAATATATTTATAATAACAGGTATGTGATTTTTATAGTTTATGTATTGGTTTCTGCGATTGCTTTCATATTCCTATCACGTGTTATTATTTATTTTATTACCTATCCCCTGCTATTTCCAGATTACGTTGAACAGGTTAAATTTTTCAGTTTTAATTATATTTATGCCTTTTTGAATATATATTCTGTTGTTGCTATTGTTTCGGTGGTAAGACTGGCCAAAAAATGGATTCAGCAGCAGCGGAAAACAGAGTTCATGCAACAAGAAAAACTTAAATCTGAATTGAATTTTTTAAAGGCCCAGATACATCCCCATTTTCTTTTTAACACACTGAACAATTTATATGCGCTTACGCTTGAGAAATCAGTGCAGGCCCCGGAGGTTGTTGTGAAATTATCGGCATTGCTTGATTATATGTTATATCAGTGTAACGAACCTTTTGTTCCACTCAAGAAAGAAATTAACCTCATAAAGGATTACCTCAGCCTTGAGAGTTTAAGATACAAGAGTAATCTGAAAGTGGATTTTGAAATTAAAGGCTCCGCAGATACGCTAAAAATAGCGCCATTGTTATTGTTGCCTTTTGTTGAAAATAGTTTTAAACATGGTTTAAGTAAGGTTGCAGAAAATCCGTGGATAAAAGTGATCCTGATCATTGATGAAGCATATCTTTATTTTGATGTTGAAAACAGCAAAAGCGATAATAACAAAACAAGGTTTGATGATTATACAAAAGGAATCGGACTGAAGAATGTGAGGAGAAGGCTTGAACTTATTTATCCTGATAAATTTACATTGGAGATAAGTGATAATAAAGATGTTTTTAAAACAAGACTAACATTACAGATTTTAGATTAAACCACCTGCCATGAAGATCAAGTGTGCTTTAGTTGACGATGAACCTCTGGCCATCAAGGTGCTGGAGAACCATATTGAGAAAATCGAAAATATGGAGATTGTTGCCCGGTGCAGCAATGCCATGGAAGTTCTTGAGGCATTGAAGGATAAACAGATTGATATCGTTTTCCTTGATATACAGATGCCCCACCTGACCGGGATAGATATGTTAAAAACCCTGCAAAATCCACCCACGGTTGTTATTACTACAGCCTATAGAAATTATGCTGTGGATGCTTTTGAACTTGATGTTCTGGATTATCTTCTCAAGCCCATTACATTTGAAAGATTCCTTAAAGCAGTTAACAAATTTCATAGCAGAAATGCCAGGCCGCTTATTCACCATGGCCATGGGGAAGATAGCCAGCATGATGAGGCCTATATTTATATCAAGCGAAATAAGACCATGATCAAAATATTGCTTAAGGATATTATTTTCATAGAAAGCCTGAAGGAATATATCCGGATACATACCGATGATGAATCATTGATGACCAAACAGAAATTAGGCCTGATGGAGGAGAAGTTGCCTGACAATCAATTTATCAGAATTCACAAATCTTTTCTTGTTGCCATTAACCGGATCAAATCAGTATCCCCTTCATTTATCGGATTGACCAACGATAAGAACCTGCCCATAGGAAGAAGCTATAAGGCTTTTGTGCTTAATAAACTCAATTATAATAAAAATGTTTGATTGTTCTTACGCATCCTTAGGTCTCAATTCCATTCCAAGTTGACGGGCAAATCCCAACTGGTCATCTTCCTATCACTCTTCAACGATTTTCCGATCCTTTATACGCATAATTGAAATCATACTGAATTCAAACTCTTTTTGATACATGATGATTTTTTCAAAATTAGCTGTCATTCATGACTATCTTCATTTAATAAATCCCTTTTTAACCATTTGTTTAAATAATATCCATTGCAAATAAATTTCATGGTGAGAGATAAATAACTTTCTCTTCAAATAATCATTCAATAACACAAAACCGGATATTAATGACCTGTTAATGAATATCAATGTTCATTTACAGAATAAATGTACCTGTTAACCTACAAAATGAGTTGTTCGTAGAAAAGTCAAAAAATTTTATGCTTCAACATATAATTTCACGTTACAAAATGGAGTAAACAACGTCTTATATTAAAACCAATTTATTAATCAAACACGACGAAAATGATAATCAGGGTTAATATCGACAGGGCACTTGCAAAAAGAAATATGTCGGTTACCGAACTTTCTGATCGTGTAGGGATCTCTGAGACCAATCTGATGCTTTTAAGGAAAATTATGCTAAAAGATCCACGTTTTAGGCTGGTAGAAAAGATATGCAATGAACTGCATATTAAACCAGATGAAATACTGGATTTTGAGCGTGATAAGTTGTATCAGTATCAGATCATGTAATCTCTGCATGAAAAATGTAGTATAAGTATAAGTAATACGACATCAGATCACAGGATGTAAATTAAACAGGGGTTGTAACAGAAAGCTTTCTGTAAAGTATTGTTTAATAACAGTATTGCTTAATTATGATGAATACAACGGATAATATCAAAATCCAATCCAATCCCATTCTCTCCAGAACCCACATAAATTTTTCCCTTTCAAGGCAGAGCAAAATCAATATTTCTATTATCGATGGCAAGGGTGAAATAAAACATACCCTGATTGATGATGTGGTGGAGGCAGGAAATCATTCCTTAACCTGGTCAGGTAATGGAAACCCTGAGCGCAATATGCCATGTGGTGGCAGCTATATGTTAAGGTTTGAGCGGAACAATATGGCACTTGATTATCCTTTCTGTTTGTTCAGGGATGGTGAATCTTTTCCGCCATGATCACTGGATGCCGGGGACTCTTTATTGATCGTAATCTGACATTATAAAATTCATTGGTTGAGATTTCCTTTGCTTTGAACTCAAGAGGAACATAATGCTCACCATACCCCCTGGCATAACCCTTGGTGTTGATCCTTTCAACCAGAATACGTTGTTCACAGTCAAGCAAGGATTTCATGTACTTCAGCTTATACTCATTAGAAAGATCCCTGATGATCCTGCTTCTTTCATTTTTTACATTCTCAGGTACCTGATCTTCCATTCGTGCTGCCCTGGTACCACTTCTGATAGAGTATTTGAAAGTGTGAATATGGCTAAATCCAACATCCTTTACAACCTGAGCTGATTCATTGAATTCATATTCGGTTTCTCCGGGGAATCCTACTATGATATCGGTGGTGAAGTTAAAATCAGGATATTTACCTTTTATTTTACTAATGATATCTGTATATGTTTTTAATGTGTAAAATCTTCTCATTTTCATGAGGATCTTATCAGAACCGCTTTGAATACACAGGTGAAGATGTGGTGTTAATTTCGGGTGGGCAAACAGGTTAAAAAGATGTTCCCCGAATCCTTCAGGTTCAATGGAGGATATTCGTACCCTGAAATCCCCCGGAATATTCAGGACCTTTTCCACCAGGTGTTCAAAATCCAACCCTTCATGTTCATACCTGCCAATATTAACTCCGGTCAGGACAATCTCCTTATAGCCATAGGCAAGCACTTTCTCAATGTTATCGATAATGTCGTTTACAGGCCTGCTTATTGCCCTGCCACGTACCTTTGGCACAATACAATAAGTACAGAAATTATCACATCCATCCTGTATCTTGATCATACTGCGGGTATGGAATGTTTTATCGGCAGCATCAAAACCAAAAACATCCGGTATTAACTCAATGGTTTCTCCTTTGTAGTGAGCGTCAACAATGTTATAGATCGACTTCTTATTGGCATTATCAACAAAATAATCAATGTTCTCAAACTGTTCAAGGTTCTTCTTATAATTATCAATCATACATCCGGTCATGACCATAAGTGCATTACCTTTTCTGCGGTGGGCTTTATTGATCTCCTGTCGCGATTTCTGATCCCCCTGGTTGGTAACTGTGCAGGTATTAACAACATAAACATCAGCATCCTGGTCAAAGTTGACGATCTCATAATTGTTCTTATCAAACTTTGAAGCAAGGGCATCGGTCTCATATTGGTTAAGGCGGCAACCCAGCGTCCGGAATGCGATTCTTTTCTTTGTCATGCTGTTAATTTTCTGGCTTCCGTTTTGATAAGTTCTCCTTCGATTGAATAGGGAGTGGCAGATGTTATTTGAATACTGGTAAATTTTCCTATCAAGGATTCATCAGTTGAGGCAAACCGCATAACGATCTTACCTTCAGTGTATCCGCGCAGGTAACCTTCCTTACGGTCATGGCCGGTTACCAGTACTTTTAGACTTTTACCAATTAGTTGATGATTGTATGCATACGTGTGTTTTTGTAATTCACCGGTCAGTTCATGGTATCTCCTTTTCTTTATTTCAGGAAGGATATCATCTCTCCATCTTGAACTGGTGGCACCGGGCCTGGGGGAATATTTGGCAATGTAGGCCATATTGAATTTGAATTCCTCCAAACATTTTCTTGTATGCTCATGTTGTTCATCGGTTTCCCCGGTAAACCCTACGATGATATCAGTAAATATTGTTGCCTGTGGAATGGTATCTTTAATTTTATTAATGATCTTCCGGTATTTCTCAAGTGAATGTTTCCTGTTCATCCTGATCAATACTTTGTCGTCACCTGATTGTATCGGCAGGTGAATTTGCTTCCCAAGGCAATCATACATAGCAATTACATCTATTACGTCATCATTCATGTCCCTGGGATGCGGGGAGGTAAAGTAAACCCAGAATTCCTTGCCCGATGATTTACCATATTTACCTATTAATTCAAGCAATTCGGGGAACTTTAGCTCTTCCCCTTTCTTATCTAATCCATATGAGTTAACGTTCTGACCAAGCAGGGTAATTGATTTATAACCTCTGTCAACAAGATGTATTAATTCTTCAAGAATCTCTTCCGAAGGCCTTGAGACCTCCCTGCCTCGTGTATATGGAACGGCACAAAAGGTGCAGAATTTGTCACAACCATTCTGTATCGGGATATAAGCTTCAAATGATGATTCATATTTTGGTATTATGTTCCAGAAATCCCCGATATGTTCATTCAGGATAAGTGAGTCCTCAATGTTCAACAGAGCTGCAGGGGTCACAACTCCGTATTGCCTGATCATATCGGGAAGTTCCAGTAGTTCACTCATTGGAAAAACGATATCAAACAACTTTAAAAACTTTTCCCTGTCGTTTGGAAGGATGCAACCAGTTAAAAAGGTTATCAGGTTTTGTCTGTTTTTTCTTTTATTCCATTTACTGATTTTAGAGTAAACCTTATCGATAGCTTTTTGCCGTACTGAACAGGCCAGGATACCCAGTAGGTTGGCCTCGCTTTCATCATTTGTCCACCGATAACCTGCTTTATCCATAACACTTCTCACCCGCTCACTGTCAGATATATTCATCTGGCAGCCCAGGGTAATGATGTGATATGTTTGCTTCGATTTCATCAATTAGCTATGTTGTTTTTCTGTGTAACTCCTTGTCTTACCTGTTAAATCCGGTAATATTGCTAATACGCAAAGGTGTCGCAAAGTTACGCAAAGATTAGATTTTCAATTAGAAATAAACTTCTGAATGAATATTGGCTGCAGGTACACCTTTGTCAAGGAGAATGTCGTAAGCATCATGAATCATCTCACAATTGCCGCATAAATAAACCTGTATATCTTTCTCAACAGGGCGGTTCTTCAAATAGTCAGTAACCCGCCCATGATAGTCACCTTTAGTATCCCTTGAGGTACACAGGATAAAATTCTCAGGATCATAAACCTCTTTTTCATAAGCTTCGTCAGCAGTTCTGACACCGTGAAGTAATTTATAATTCAGGCCGGGATATGATTCAATGAAACTATGGAATGGCGCGATACCCGTACCACTTGCAATAAATAGGAACTTGCCTGATTCTCTTTCATCCTCTGGAATCTGAAAATATCCTACAGGTCTGTTGTAACCGATCCTGTCACCCTGTTTAACCCGTTTTAACTTTTTTGAGATCAATCCATCTTCAACTTCCCTTATCAATACTTCAATAAAGTCATCGGATTCACCGCTGTAAATTGAATATTCCCGTGCTTCCCCATCATGGTTTGTACCCAGTGAAATATGCTGGCCCGCATTAAATTTAATACCCTGTCGTTCCATTCTCAGAACATAGGTAGAAGGTGTCAGATGCCTGATATCAGTTACTTTTATTATGTTCTGGGGTTGAAAGCTCAACTGGTTGTTATTTGGTCTGTTTATTTTGATAGCCTTTGGTTTTAAGGCATTGAAGCTTTGATTCATTATTATATTAATTTATACCAGATTAAAATAAGGTGCAAAGATCATTATTTTAGTTTTAATAAGCAAGGTTGAGGATTAAAGGGTTGAAAGGTTGAGGGTTGAAGGGTTGAAGGGTTGAGTGGATGACAAACCGCATAGCGCTTTCAATGCGTTAACGGTTAGTTAGAATAGAAGAATCATTAAATACAGCTCTATTTGGTTTAACTTTACAAGAAATTTATTGTTATGAAAAAAGGAGCATTCTCAGCGATTTTATTGATTTGTTTTATGCCGGTTATTTTTGCTCAGTGATCCTCAGATCCTTCGAGCAATACTGAAATTATTTCAACCAGTGGTGAACAGGCGATACCGAAAATTTCAACAACCCCATCGGGAGTATCATATATATCCTGGTTCTCGAATGAAGGGGGTAATTATAATGTTAGGTTGCAGAAACTTGATGTATATGGAAATAAGTTGTGGAGTGATAGCGGTTTGCTGGTTAGTGATAACACCTCAATGACCTGGCTAACCGATTATGATATGACCGTGGATGCAGATGGCGGGGCCATCATTGTTTTCCAGGATATCAGAACAGGTAACAATAATATTTTTGCCTACAGAATATCGTCAGACGGAACCTCCCTCTGGGGCGAAGATGGTTTGCAACTTTCCAACAGCAACGCATTTAACGCTTCACCCAAGGTGGTGGTGACCAATGGTGGGAATATCATCGTTGCATGGCAGGCAGATGAGGTAACCATTCGACAGAAAATATCACCTTCCGGCAATCTGCTGTGGGGCAACGATGGAATTACCCTCAGTGGAAGCCCTACATATTCATGGCCACAGTTAATGGCTGTCGGTAACGATAGTGTCATCATGAAATACTTCGAGGACACCGGCCCTGTTTATTCACCTACCAGGCATGTTTATGCACAAAAATATGATGTAAACGGGAATGCTGTTTGGGCACAGCCAGCATTGATTTCAAATGCGGCCGGGATTTCGGCATGGACTCAAATCTTTCCAATGGTAAATGATGACAATGACGGTTTTTATATTGCCTGGCATGATGACCGCGATAATAATATGCTGTCGAGTATTTATGTCCAGCATATCAGTTCCGAAGGCCAGGTATTGTTTCCTGCCAATGGGGTCGAAGCTTCAACCATGGGTAACAGAAATCATTTCTATGCAAACCTAGCTAAAGCACCGGTATCAGATAATATATTTGTGTACTGGAATGAAATGGATGGAAATCAAAATGACAGGGGGATTTACGGGCAGAAATTATCCCCATCAGGAAGCAGGCTATGGAATACAAACGGAAAAGTATTCATAGAAATTTCTTCAACCAATGTCTATCCCCTGGCATCAAGAGCTTCTGATTCAGATATGGTAGTGATCTATAACGAATATTACAATGCCCTTGATGCCGGTATAAAAGCAATGCGGATTGACACCAATGGTAGCTATGTATGGTCAGGAGGGAAATTAACCATGAGCTCGGTACAGTCAGAAAAATTACATGAGGTTGCGAACGACTTCAATCATGATCAATGGATTGCAGTATGGGAAGACAGGAGGAATACCGATGCCGATATTTATGGACAGAACATACAGCTTGATGGTAGCCTGGGAAGTATTCCTATTATTTTTACAGCGAATTTTACGGTAAGTGATGATGATATCTGTGCAGGTGATGAGGTGGACTTTACCGACCTTTCTACAGGAACCATTACCTCATGGGACTGGACTTTTGAGGGGGGCAGTCCTGCAACATCGAATTTGCAAAATCCTTCGGTTACTTACAATACGCCTGGATCATACGATGTTCAACTGACCATTTCAAATGCTACTCAAACAGATACCAAACTGGTGCCCGATATGATGACCGTTAAGGAAATACCGGGGCAGGCGGATGAACCATCGGGTAACTCAATCACATGCCAGGGAACATCGTATGAATATACAACAGAACCTGTTAATTATGCAGCCTCCTATAATTGGGTAGTTACACCTGCAGATGCCGGTACTATCGAAGGGACCACAACCACAGCTGATTTTACACCATCATTTGAGTACACTGGAAACTTTACAGTAAAAGTAAGAGCTGAGAATGAATGTGGCAACGGAAGCTGGTCTGATGAGCTGCAGGCTGCTTTATATGAGAGCCCTGAAATATTTGAGATGAGTGAGGATGGAGATTATTGTGAAGGGAGCCCCGGGGCAGAGATTTTATTATACGGATCTGAAACCGGAATAGACTATGTGCTTTACAGGGAGGGAGAGTCAACTGGTGATACGCTTCCTGGGACAGGTGATACCCTCTCTTTCGCTTATTATACACTGGAAGGTGTATATACAATCGGCGGATTCAATGATAACTGTTCCAATCAGATGGCAGGACAATGCTGGGTTAGTATGATCTCGATCCCGCTACAGGCTGCTCAACCAGTTGGTCCGCAAATAGTTTGTAATAATCAGACAAGTATATATACAACCTCAGGGGCTACTTTTGCAGAAACTTATATCTGGCTTCTTGATCCTGCTGGGGCGGGTACCATTGATGGAAATAGCCCTGAAGTTAATATCGTTTGGGATACGGCCTTTTCCGGCCTTGCTGATCTCTCTGTCACAGGGGTAAATGATTGTGGTGAAGGCCTACCCTCTGATGACCTGGAAATAAACATTTATGATGCACCTGATCCAGAAATATCAGGATCTACCCAGGTTTGCAGGAATGATCAGGAATTTTATGAAACAGTCTATCATAATGGAAGTAGTTATTATTGGGGAATAGATGGAGGTGAAATTATTGACGGGGCTGGTACCCATCTGGTTACGATACTCTGGACAACAGTAGGAAATGGTTATGTTCATGTTGTTGAAGTTAATGAAAACAATTGTGCGGATACGACCGAAAATCTCCAGGTTCTGGTTGAAGAATGTACCGGAATCACGGATCTGATTCCATATAAAATTAACTTAAGCCCAAATCCTGTTAAAAACGAATTGGTTATCAATTATGAGCCGGAATCAGCGGGTGAAGTTTTTATTCTAATGTTTGACCTCACAGGTTCTCTTGTTAAATCTGACAGATATACCCTTAAGGGGGGTAAGAATACACTAACAATTAAGACCGATATCCTTGTTCCGGGATTGTATATTATTCATTTGAAGAGAAATAATGAGTTGATCCTGGTGGATAAAATTCATAAGATGGAGTAGGCTGGTTGAAAGGTTGGGGATTGAGAGTTGAAAGTTGAAAGGTTTAATGGTTTAATGGTTTAATGGTTTAATGGTTTAATGGTTTAATGGTTTAATGGTTTAA
>CAYXUU010000028.1:0-79522 GCA_964468645.1 uncultured Bacteroidales bacterium | reverse complement strand
GATTGTTTTTTTAAAATAATATATATTATAAATTATTATTCTCAGGATAATAATTATTAAAATATTTTTATAATTTTGTTTTTGGTTTGACTTAACCGAATATTAATATTTTTTTAACAACAGTTAAACTGTTAACTTATTGATATAGCATAGCTTTGTTTTGTGATCCCAAAAAAAGTTAAAAAAAAATTTGCATTTGTATATTTTCTTTGTATATTGCACTACTATTAAGCTATCTTTAGGGGTAAAAGAAGTTTACTAAATAATATTTAATACTTCATGTTTTTAATATGAAACATCTGTACGATTGTATATACAGGTATGGTTTTAACACAGGGCTTAACCGTCTGCCTGACAGGCTAAAAAGCCTATTATTACTACCCGCACATTACCCCAATAGCATCCCCGCCCACCTACTTCTTTTACCCATAGCTGATAACCATAATATTCTGAACCAAAATTTATTTAAAAGAATTCAAAATTGTCCCATTAATAACAGAAATAATTTGAAATCAAATCAACATTTTATAAACCAAAACTTTAGCTTATGAAAAAGTTCATACCCTTAGTGTTAGGTTTAACACTAATTTTCATGTTTAGCAGGGTTGCAATAGCCCAGGAGGTTATCCCTGTTAAAGTTAGCAACAATCAGGAACTGATTGAGGCTTATCTCGACCCTTCTGTTAAAGCCATCGAATTTACGGGTGGTTATTATGAGTACCTGAATCTTGACGCTACTCACGGAACCATTCTGGTAAAACAGATGGGAGAGAATGGCTCAAGGGCAACCTGTGACTACATTATTACACCTGACCAGGTTTGCTGGGATCCGTTAATTACAAATGGAAGCACGGCCATTGCGGG
Source organism: uncultured Bacteroidales bacterium (assembly GCA_964468645.1). Taxonomy (GTDB): domain Bacteria; phylum Bacteroidota; class Bacteroidia; order Bacteroidales; family JAIOZK01; genus JAIOZK01. The sequence goes on along the minus strand of CAYXUU010000028.1, from coordinate 78,658 downwards.
TACCAATGGTGCTGCAACATGTCCACCCGATAATAGCGGTGACTGGACAGTTGAAGAAGTTGATCCCGTTGGAGCGGTTCTTACATGGACCAATCCCGCGCCGTACAACAATTACAGTGAGCCTTTTACGGTTGATACACCAGGTAAATATTCCTTAAGATATACCTGGAACCCGACAACCTATGTTCAGGCCGACTGGTATTTTTTCACACAACCCGAAGTTACTGTAACAGTTGACAATGGTTGCGTTGACGACAGCCCCCAGACTACTGTTTATATCGACTACGAGTGGGGAAGTTACCCTTATTTTGGTCATATCATTATCTGGAAACTTAATAGTGTTGAAGTTAAAAGAGACACCATCCTTGGAACTGCTGCTAATGACACATACGATGTAACCGGTGAAATGTGCGGAGATCATAACTTTGCTGTTGAGGTCTGGCAATTTGAAGAGAACGAAGAAGAATATGGACCTTGTCCGGTTGCTACTGATGATGCTGATTTTTATCTGGCAGATACACCTATTGTAAATGCTGGTCCTGATGATGATGTCTGCGGACTTCAATATACATTAATGCCTTCATCATTAGCTCAGTGCTGGGAAACCGGATATCCAACAACAACATGGTCACAGGTTACAGGACCAGGATCGGCTATATTTACCGGCAATGTTGTTGATGTTGACCTGTGCGGGAAATATGTATTTGAAATAAAGGTTGAAAATGGCTATTGCTGGGCTACTGCTCAGGTAACCATTAATTTCTGGGATATGCCGATCGTTACTGCCAACGCAGCTGGTGATGATGAAATATGTGGCTTGGTTTACGATCTTGATCCAGACTGGACAGCCGATTGCGAGGATCCAAGTGCTAATACATGGTGGACTTATTCCGGGCCTGGAATGGCAAACTTTGTCGTTAACGAGGTTACGGTTACGGTATGTGGCCAGTATGAATTTACCTATCATGTTCAAAACGGAGCCTGTGAAGACAGCAATTCTGTTTTTATCGACTTCTGGGATACTCCCGTTGTAAGCGCCGGACAGGATGATGAAGTGTGTGGCCTTGTTTATATGTTAATGCCAACTTCACATGCCGACTGCTGGAAAACCGGATATCCAACAACAGCCTGGGATATGATTTCAGGGCCCGGAACAGCAAGCTTTAATGGTGACGAGGTTACCGTTGATACCTGCGGTCATTATGTATTTGAAGTAACGGTTACAAATGGCCCTTGTTTTGCAACAGCTCAGGTCACAATCGACTTCTATGACACACCAACAGTTGATGCCGGAGATGATGATACCTGGTGTATAGACAATTTGCCATATACGCTTGCTCCAAGCTACGAAGTTGGTTGCCCAAGTCCTGGATTTGAAACCGGATGGACAAAAACAAGCGGACCCGGAACAGCAATATTCAGCGGTGATGATGTTGAAGTTGACGAATGCGGCCTTTATAATTTCGGCTACTGGGTATGGAATCCACCATGTGATACGGCCTGGGATTATGTTGATATCTATTTCTACGATGTCCCTGTGTTAATGACTGATATTAGCTACCCGATTCCTGAGGATGTTTGTGGTTATGTGTCTGAAGAATTTTTCCTTTGTTATAGCGTTGCCTGTGACAGCGGAAATACCCCTGTTGAAGAATGGAGTTTGGTTTCAGGACCTGGTGTAGCTACATTCTACCCGGGAATAGGTACATGCATGTGGTATATTGAAGTAACCGATTGCGGGGATTATGAAGTCAATTACAAGGTAACCAATGGTGATTGTGTTAAGGATACAACATTCAATATATTCTTCCATGAACAACCCAATGTAACAATAGCTGGCGACACTGCCGTTTTCGCCTGTGAAGAAGTAGAATATGTTGCTGAAGATAACAGGACGTGCAGTATTGAAGACCTGTCATACTTATGGACGGTCAGCGGCGATGGAATGATCGTTGGGGCCGCAGATGATGATACGGTAACCATTCAATGGGACAATAGCCTTGTTCAGGGATGGGTAAAAGTTGAAGTATGGATAACAGCTCTCGGACAGTATGTTTGTGATGATGAAGATTCTGTAGCCGTTACCAAAGAATCCCCAACACTTGCCGGACAGGTTAAGTACTGGAATGAGTTTGAAACTTACATGCCAACACCATTCCCAACAAGTATAAACGGAACCTATCCACCTGATTACTTCTATATTTCATTATATGAAGGAACATACGCCATTGAAGAAAATGTCCTGGTTGATATTAATTTCTTCCCTGATGGCTCTGGTTACCTTATGTCTTACTGGGAATTCACACTGCCTGTTGTAAATTATGGTTGTGATGCTGAGTTCGCAGTAAAAATCTGGGACGGTGGATTGCTTTACCAGGGAATGCCAGGTAATGGATTTAACGAATATCTGGGCGCTGCATATACTTATAATAACTTTGGCGGTGTAAATGCTACCGATGCCCTTGCCGTTCAGATGATGGCAACAGGTATTGATATCAATGGTGCTCCTTATAATTATACATGGGTTGGGCCAGATACACTAACACCTCCTTATGGTTATTATTCAGATGGAATAGCTGATGTAAATGTATCGGGTACGATTACCGCACTTGATGCATTGCAGACCAATTTCCGTGCTGTTGGGCTGATCCCGAACTATTACAAAGACGGACCTGATATGTACTCAAAGAACTTTGAGGTTACAGGTAGAATGGTAAGTAAGTTACCAGATACGACATGGAGTGATTATTTTGATACTCCTGCCAACCCGGATGATGTACCATTTGCTCACAGTGATGAGGATTACCTCTACTACGACATGGCAATTGATCATAAATATACAAGTAACTTTATCCCCTGGGAACCTGCTAATAACTACATGAACATTTATTATGAATGTCTTGGGGATATCAATGCAAGTCATGTACCAACAAGCAATGGTTTCAAAGAAGCTCCGAATATGGAACTCTTCTATGAAGACCAGGTACTTGCCAGGGAAGGTGACGAACTGAAGATACCTATCAGCATCGATAATGAAGCTACTTTAGGTGCCCTTACGTTGAATATGACCTATATGAATGACCTGATTGAGGTAATTGGTGTTAACTACGAAGAAAACTTCTTTAACATCAACCATGAAGAAGGTACTGTTCGTGTAGGATGGTTCAGCGAGAAGGAAGTTACCATGGCAGCTAACCAGACAATTGCAATTCTTAAGGTTCGCGTTCTTGCAGATATCCAGAGTGGAACACGCCTGTTCGAACTTGATGCACTTACTGAACTGGCCGACCCGACAGCCAATCCTATCGAAGGTGTAAACCTGAAGACCATTGGTCTGACATCGGATATGGATGCCCTGATCGGAAACGACCTCAGTGCAATGAACTACCCGAACCCATTCAGTCATAATACAACGATCAGTTACATGCTGCCCGAAACAGGTGACGTACAGATCACCATCTACAACAAGCTCGGACAGGTTATGGAAACTATTGTTGACCAGGCACAGGATGCTGGTCTGCAGACCGTTGAGTTCAATGATTCTGACATTCAGGAAGGTGTTTACTTCTACCGCATTACTTTGCAAGGTGTAAGTAAACTCTATACTGTTACTAATAATATGATTGTTATCCGTTAATTGAAATAACAACTGTACCGGGCCAGGCCCGGTACAGTTATTTCAAATTACAAATCAGTTAAATAACAGTTTTCGGAAATAGAAATAAAATGATTCACCAACCACACATAAAAGCAGGCTTCCTTGCAACAGCACTCTTGCTGTTTTCCTGGGTGTTTATGCTTCCACAGGCTGCAGGTCAGCATGAGGTTAGCATAGGGCAACAGGCAGGATGCCCTGGTAATGAAGTGATGGTGCCTGTTGAGGTAGGTAAATTCAATGATGTTAGTGCTTTTACGTTCTACATCGGAGTTGACCTCTCAACAGTTTATTTTGTTTCTGTCGAAAACATGCATGAGGCCCTTTCGCATGGAAACCTCGAAAGCCATTTAAATATTTCGACCCAGGTAATAACAATAACATGGTATGCCATGTCTCCAGCCAGTATCAGCAGCGGAAAGCTGTTTGACCTGAATATGGAGTTTAACCAGAGTCCGTCATTTTTAAGTTTCTCCGAGGATTGCGAAATTGCCCTTTCAGACCTGAGCGTTGTTGAAAATGCTATTTTCAATAACGGCATACTGTCTGAATACAGCACTGTTCCGGTTGACCCACCCTCCAATACAATTAACGCGGGTGGTACTGCAAATTTCCTGCTGCCTTTTATCCCTGACGTAGCTTACCAATGGCAGAAATTTGAAGATGGCAACTGGACAAGCCTTTACGAGGACACATTTTTCACCGGGGTTTTAACAAACAATCTCAGCATCGTGTCGGTACCTTATGATTTCAATAACAGTCTTTACAGATGTTTAATTACAGGTGAAGATTGCAGCGGTACTACACCGGAAGCTATTTTGTATGTTAATGCTGTTGGTATTGATGAACAGGAAGGCAGGGGACATTCCCTGCTTCATGTTTTTCCCAATCCGGCCGGTGAGCAACTCACAGTTACGCCGGGTACAACGATACATGATGGCACCGTATATCTTACAGATATCTGTGGCCGCATCGTTATACGGGAAAATATTGCAAACCTTCAATCAGGTTCGCAACATACCCTTAACCTGGGAAATGTTCATAACGGTTTTTATGTTTTGCAACTGTTCAGCGAAAACAAGTTTCTGGCTTCGGTGAAAATTGCACGAAAACTGTAAAATGATTTAGTATGGATAATAAGATTTATTAACACTAAAGATGAATCATATGAAGAAAAAAATATTTCAACTAATTTTGATACTGCTGTTTGCCATGCCGGGCTTCATGATGGCACAGACAGTTGTTATAGACTCTGTTGCCACAGTTCCCGGAAATGTTCTGGTACAGGTCGATATGCTTGATTTTACAGGAACTGATGGTGATGTTGCAGCGATAACACTGACAATCGAATATGATTCCGATCTGCTCGATTTTGTTAGTCTTGAAAATATCAATGCTACATTTTCTGGTTCATGGCTAGCCCAATACAATGCTGGCACAGATCAACTCATTATCACATATTTTGATTTGACTGGTCATGACATCAACGGAAAGCTGCTGGATATCAAGTTTGACTATGTCGGTGGATTTTCATCAGATGTGATGTTCGATGAAGATGATTGCGAAATTGTAAACAGCAGTCTTGAAACGATCACAGCATCTTATGAAGATGGTTTTGTTGAGCAAACCGGTGGGGAAGGTACCGTGAGTATGTACGACATCAGCGATACTGTTGGCAATACCATCGAAATGCCGGTTACCATGGTTGGTACCGGAGGTTTCGTTGCTGTGGATGCTATCACGCTGGTGATTGGTTACGACGACGATCAGCTTGCCTTTACAGGTCTTGTTGAAGATGCCATTACCGGCGTTATTGCCAATGCCCAGAATGGTGTTCTTACGATTACCTGGACGGGTACAGCCACAAATTTTACCACCCTGGATACATTATTCAAAATGCTATTCAACTATTATGGTGGTGATGCAGATCTGGCATTTTTGCCTGGCTGTGAAATCTCAACCAGCACTACACCAATTGCCACAGATTATGTAGATGGCTCTGTTTCGCCCCTGGCGTCAACAGCAGCATTGACAATTCAATCTGTTGGTGGTGATACTTCAGTAAGCGTTCCTATTGTTGCAGCTGATATCATTCAAACAGTTGGGGCTATTACACTCAACATTGCATACGATGATACCAGGCTAACATACGGAAGTTGTACACCAAATCAACTTTCCGGCTGGGTAATAACCGGTAGCGTTTCCGGAGAAATTACAATGGAATGGAGCAATAGCGGCGGCGCTATCATTTCTGACGGAAACCTGATTACCATGAACTTCTATTATGACACAACAATGGGAGGAATTGCAAATATTGGTTTTGATCCCGGATGTGAGCTGGCGAATACGAACCTGAATACGATTCCCATTGCTTATACCGATGGTGTGGTTGGCGGTTTTCCTGTTAGTGGAATACTAAAGTATGCTACCAGTAATCTTCCGTTAGCAAGTTCTACCGTTTATCTGAAAACAGCCGACGGTTTAACAAAGCTGGATAGTACAACGACTGACGCAAGTGGTAATTATGAATTTCTTACTGTTGCACCCGGAAGTTATAAACTTGGTGGGGCAACAACCATTGCATGGGGTGGCGTTACTTTAATTGATTATGCGCTTATCAGAGCTTTCGTTACTCTTGGTTCTCCTGTTTTATCAGGGATTTATTGGGAAGCGGCAGATGTCAATGGCAGTGGAACAGTTACGCTAATAGATTATGCTCTTGTAAGAAACCAGGTTACTACTGGATCATTCGCCGGATGGAGAACCGAAAGGTGGTACTTCGATGAAGTCGATATTACGGTTTCTAATTCTGCTTTAACTGGCCAAGATATTCTTTCAATTTGTTATGGGGATGTCAATGCAAGTTATATTGTGCCTTAAAGGATTGATAGCGTGTATAATATGATAACAATTAAACTCAGATAATTATGAAACATTTATTAATAAAAAGCAAATTTCTAATACTCATTTTCGTATTTGCGTTTGCTAATTCGATAAGTGCACAATCGGTATCTACAACTAATCAGACTTTTACGGGATCTGACTTCGGTACTACGATCGAAGCCCCAATTAATACCTCTGATATTCATTCAAGTTATGGCAATATTTCAATTGCTACAATTAGGGTTGAATTTGATACGAACATTATTGTGTACACAGGCTATACGAACTTGCATGCATCAATTGCTTCAAATGCAACGATTACAGTATTTCCAGCAGGTGCTAATGGCATTGTTCAATTTAATGTTGAAGCTAATGACTTTTTTGGAGGATTTGCCTGGCCTGATGGAAAAGCATGGGATATGCAATTTACCTATAAAGGTGCGTATTCATTGTTAGATATAACACTGGCTGAATTTCTTCCTTCTTCTACATTTGTCGCAGTATATCCCCCAACAACTAATGGTAGTGTTACCGGTTACGCCGATATAGCTGCCACAGACGGGGACTGGCACACAACATCGATCTGGTCGCCCGCAGGTAATATGGGCTCTTTAACAGAACCTGGCCCCGGACATAATGTTACCATAAATCCGGGTGGTACAGTTACTGTTAATACTGCTGATGGATTGTGTAATGACCTTACTATTGGTACAGGTTCAAATGGTAATTTAACGCTTGGCGCTTTTACGCTTGAAGTATTGGGGGATTTCCTGATCGAATCAACAGCAACCGGTACTGGCTCCTTTATTAATAATGGTACCCTGGATGTTACAGGAACCAAAGGGGCTGAGCGTTATATCGCCGGTTATGCAGGTGGCGATCTTGATGGATGGCATTTGCTTTCATCACCCGTGGCAAGCCAGGGAATTTCCGATGGAGACCAATGGAGGCCTGCATCCGGGTATGATTTTTACAGGTGGAAAGAAACAACACAAATGTGGGAAAATATTAAAGTCCATAACTGGGGTTCTTTCACTGTTGGTAAAGGATATCTCGTTGCATATGTTGCTGCTGATACCAAGGTCTTTTCAGGTGGTGCCTTTAATAAAAATGATGTCAGTGGTATCACAATAACCAATAGTGGGGCCGATCCGCAGGGATTTAATCTGCTTGGTAATCCTTACCCAAGTGCATTAACGTGGTATGATGGATGGACATTTTCTGGTTCAGTTGCCACATATGCCAAGATCTGGAAAGAAACCTCTGCATCATATGTTGATATTGCACAGGGAGGTGCTATACCTGCAAACAATGGTATCATGGTTTATTCTATTGATGCTACACAAACCGTAACCATTCCTGCTTCTGCAAGAATTCATAGCGGTACAGCCTGGTATAAATCAGGTGATCAACAAATTAAGCTGCTGGCCCGTGATCTTGACCAGGATGTTTATCAGGAAAGCGTTGTCAGATTTGACGAAAATGCAAATGAAGGATATGATCCGGAACTTGATTCAAGGTTCCTTATGGGTTATGCCCCGGCATTTTATAGTTTTGCTGATGATGTTATGATCTCAACCAACAGTATGCCATGGAATGTTGACCTTGTGGTTCCCTTTATGTTCGAAACCAATGGTTCTTCTAATTTCGCTATCGAACTTGGAGAAACCATCGAAGGACATGATGTATATCTAAAAGACCTGAAAGAGGATGTTACTGTTAATCTTACAGAAATTAACAGTTATGCATTCACCTATGAAACCGGCGATGATCCTGCTCGTTTTGAGATCATGTTTGGTGTTGTAGGTATTGATGATCCGGAAGCATTGGCTGCAGCGCTTGTTTATAGTAACGATAACAAGATTATTGTAGCAAATGTTATAGGGGATACGGAAATGTCAGTATTGAATATATCGGGTCAGATGGTTTATAACACCAGCTTTAACAGCACAGGCCTTACAGAGGTTGCTGTTGATCTGCCTTCGGGTATCTACATGGTGCGCTTAACCCACGACGGTGCAGTAAAGACATCAAAAGTATTTGTTAAATAACCCATTAAATTTATGCATATGAAAAAAATAGTTTTGAAAATACTAATTGTATCGGTTTTCGTACTAATGGGTAGTGGTCTAATGGCACAAACAAATCCTCCTCTTCCTCCCGGACATGGACATATAACCGACCAGGGTGGAAGTGCACCTATTGGCGGTGGTTTGTTTATCATGTTAGGCCTTGGTGCTCTTTATGCCGGGAAAAAGGTTTACGATCTTAACAAGAAGAAACTCTTAGATTAATATATAATCGTTTGAACTTGTAACCGGTAACCGGTAATCTGCCCTTGGGTGGATTATGGGTTGCTGGTTATTTTTTTGCCACAAATCTTTTGTCCACGAATTACACAAATTAACACGAATTATAATAGCATAAAAGGATAATGCTTCATCGTAAGATTATCCCAAATCAGGCATTGGGAAACTTCGTTTCTTTATTGTTGGCATACCGCAGGATTTTGCTATTCGATCTATATGATGCCAGATTGAGCGTCCCCCTCCTGGAGGGAGACTGCAGGGGGAGGAATAAGGCCTGCATACACATCATCACCTTCTTTGCACTATCTCTTTCTGCCGGATACAAAAGGAATGGATTCCCTCCCGCTTGCTCATTAAATCCGGGTATTTCCCTTAAAGCATTTAACAGTGAATTTTTCTTTTCTATGAATTCGGGAGTGAACACGTCCCTGTATACAACTGCCTTTTCTGTTATGATTACAAATGTCCAATAACCAATACTGAATTTCCAATATTCAATCGGGGATTGCAAACTTCCAAATGGATATTGGGTGTTGAATATTCGATATTGGATATTCAGAAATGGTATAGCCCAAATTACTTTGTGCGCCTTTGTAAAATCCTGCGTGTTCCTTTGTGGTAAAAATCTTTCTCGTTTCATTCTTCACTTTCTGCCTTCTTGCTCACTTCTATATATTTGCTAACTTTGTTGAAAGAGATTAATCCCTTCATTGTTATGCGTTACCTGAATATTAAAAAATGCATGTTTTTTATCTGCATGATTCTTTTTTCTTCGTTTGCCGTGGCCCAAAGTGATACGGCCACCATCATCATGCATGATACCATTGCCGAACCCGGGGAGGTGATCCTGCAGATTGATGCCCTGAATTTCACAGGCGATAACGGTCAGGTAGCAGCAATTACCCTGCACATTGATATTGATACCAACCTGTTGGGTCTTGTCGGAATTGCAAACATGTCCATTCCCGGATCATGGCTTTATAATTATAACCACAATGAGGATGCCATCACGATAACCTACAACGCGCCCTTTGGCAACGGGTATGATCTCGATGGTAAATTGCTGGATCTGAAACTCACCTATGACGGTGGTTTTGATACCGACCTGATTTTTAAACCCAATTGCGAAATATCAAATAAAAACCTGCAAACCATCGATAGCATATCCTATAATGATGGCCATATAACACAGGCCCCAGCTATCGGTTCTGTAACAATGGATACTGTTGGTGCTGTAACCGGGCTTGTTTTTTATATGCCTCTTCGCATTGCCGGTAACGGATATGATTCAATAACGACCATTGCATTAAACATTGAATACGATACCAACAGGCTTACCTATGATGGTTATACACCTTATGCCCTTAGCGGAATTACCGTTTCCGACACACTGAATACGCTTAAGGTTTACTGGAATGATCCCGGAAATCCTGTAAATTTTACAACGCCGGATACCCTCCTGCTATTCCATTTTACCTGTGATGGTGACACCAATACAACAATAGCCTTCAGGCCCGGATCAAAGGTATATAATAACTCCCGTGTTGTTGCAACCGATTTTTTCAATGGTTACGTTCAGATCACATATTTACTTGAATTGATAAGCAATCCCATCGAGGGGGGTCAAACCCTTGGTTCGGGATATTATGTGCCTGGAAACGGAGCTACAGTAACGGCAATTCCCGGTTCAGGTTATTTGTTTGATAATTGGTCAGTCGGTGATAGTGTCGTTTCACAGGATTCGATGTTTGTATTTATCATGCCAGATTACAACATCACCCTAACTGCTAATTTTACTCCCATAGATTATGAACTGTCATTGTTTGTTTATCCTGATAATGCAGGTAATGTGTTTGGTGAGGGAATATATCATGTTAATGATCCTGTTTCGGTTTCAGCTATCTCTGGTAACGGATTTGAATTTGCGTATTGGACCAATCCAGACGATTCTATTGTATCCTATGATACCCTTTATGGATTTCTGATGCCGCCCAATAATTATAGTTTAACTGCTAATTTTGCGATAAAAGTTTATACCATCACCGCCATTCCCAATGATAGTCTTCTTGGATCAGTTTCCGGTGGCGGATTATATGAACATAGCGATACAGTTTTGCTAACCGCAACTCCGGCTGAGGATTGCATATTTGTGGCCTGGACAGAAGATGGCCTGGAGGTCTCAGATGATCCCGTTTATATTTTTATTGCAGAATCAAATCGGGACCTGGTTGGCAATTTCCAGTTAATCTCTGATTGTCCCCCGCCAGTTGCATTATCGGTTATTGATATCGGCGAATTCAACGCTACAATTCACTGGATCCCTTCAGGTGATGAACCCGAATGGGATGTTCTCTGGGGTTATTCGGGATTTGATACAACCAGCCAGGGTACGCTTATAAGTGGATTAACAGAAACCACCTATGTCCTGGAAGGTCTTGAGCAGGGAACACTTTATGATTTTTATGTGAGGGCGGTATGTAGTGAAAACCTGAGAAGTGATTGGGCAGGCCCTGAAACCTTCTCAACACTATGGGTCGGATTCGGAACAAATATCACATCACCCTCTTTTTTGATTTATCCAAATCCTACCTATGGTGAACTTTGCCTGAAACTTACAAACAACAAACAACAAACATTTAACCTGAAAATTATTAATTCTTTGGGTATCGTCGTTCAGGAACGCACCGAGCTTATCCATGAAGAACTTTGTCTTCAGTTAGATGGTTTTACCTCGGGATTTTATCTTCTCCTGGTTCAGCACGAAAACGGCATAAGTAGCGAAGCATTCATCTTACATTAATTGATTCCAGGTTCCGGATTGTATCGTTGGCTTCGGTATTTCAGATATGGCTCACTGCCCCCGGCGGGATTTCCCGATTTAATGATTTCGCGGTTGGCGATATTCAAAGTGCAATAGTGTAGGGATATAGACCCGGTATTATCACCCAAAATACAGATACATCTATTTGGATTCGGGATGGAACACGTCCCTGGGATACTAATAATTCGTGGGAAAAAAAGCCCCGAATAAATTCGGGGCTGATTTAGCTCCTCCTGTTGGACTTGAACCAACGGCCCTCTGATTAACAGTCAGATGCTCTAACCAACTGAGCTAAGGAGGAATTTGAGGGTGCAAAGATAGAAAGAGTTTTTAATTTAGCAATAAGAATGACTCAAAAAATAACGATAATCCTTTATAAAAGAGCCGTTCCAGGCTAGTGATTCCACATAAGTAATTTTTCAGGTAAACTATATTTTTCGGCATTATATCATTCCTCAAACCTGAATCCACACTTCGAACAATACTTTGTTTTAATAACACCTCCAAGGGATCCTTTACATACCGGACATCTCCAAAAGAAGGCAATGGCAATAATGATGCCGAACATGATAATATAAAAGTACGGAGCCCAGACAAGTTTGGGCATACCGAATAAATTCCAGGTGGGAAATGCAAGAATGGTTACCAGTATCATAAGGAAAAGAGCAGCTATTAACAATCCTATCCGGATTGATCGTCTTTTCCTGAATGTTTGCCTGAATTTATTAATCTCTTCTTCAGAATAATTCACGGTTGTTTTTTTGCGAGTCACCCGGTGATCCTGTTTGTTGTTTAATCGGTTTCTGGTCTTTTATCACAATTCACCGGGCTACTATATGAGTAGCAGCGTTTTGTATTTAGTATAATCATTTGTCCCTCTCTTCCATCATTCTGCAATAATCTTCATAATCCATATCAGATGGCTGGAAACCAATATTATGATGATATAAGGAATCTATTAACCCAAGGTTCTGATCAGGATTTTTTAACAGTGTTGCTGCATCATTCAGGGTGTTTCTTTCTTTTTTATCAAGATCATCAAAATTATAAAACTCTTTCAGGGCTATTTCGGGGTAGATCCAATGCATTCTTTCTTCCAGTATAACGTGTGCTACATCAAGGGCCAACAGGTTAACAACACCCTTAAGTCCATCACCAATGGAAGACACATATACTTCTTTATCAATCTTATTTCTCTTGAGGTTATACCATGCTTCGGAGGCAAAGTCAAAGCGATCCGGAGAAAAGTCAACGTAATGGCGATCAGGATCGACGAGTATCCATCGTTGTTCGGTTTCATTCCAAACTTCACAGATCACATGTCCAAAACGAATGCCTGCCTCCTTCTCAAAATACCTTGCGAATCCGAAACGCATCCTCACGGGAATATCCCTGTATCTTAAAATCGAAGATAATAACATGGCGTGGTGATGACAGGCAATTAGAAGACGGTTTTTTTCATTCCTGTTCAGCGTTAATCCGGAGCTGTCTTTTTTCATCAATTCTTCCAGGATTTGTTCAGTATCATTGATCGATCCCTCTTCGATAACCTGATCCAGGGAAAAGCCTTTCTGTAATGCTTCCAGGGGGTGAATAAGCTGATGCTTTATGAGGAGGCAGATAGAATCAATAGATTCCGGCAGAATATCATATAATTGAAAATAATCACCCGGATCTGTCAGGTCTGTTTGTTGAGCATACAAATCCAGAAGATCTTTGTTGGGCTGGGTGTTCCGGCCTGGTTGATTGCAGGCCAATGCCATAACAATTACCGCTACGATGCAATATCTATACATTTTGTCTGGTTTTTTCAACAATAAACAAAAAGTCTCCTATAATTTAACAAGTGTAATATTTGTCACAGATAACACAGTTAATATATTGAATATAATATTTAGCGGGGGCCCGTGGGACAAATATCTGTGTAATCAGTGGCTATAGAATAATTGACCACGAAGGCACGAATTAACACGGTTTATTTTTGTAGTTTGCAGGCTTTTGTTTAAAGAAGAGAAATAGAAAGAACGTACTTGCTTTCAGCCCGGATTATTATACTTGTTATGATTTTTTATAATACTCCTTCTCTTGCGCCTGCTAATGCCTATAAAGCCGGCTCTTTTATTGTGCCCAGGGTCCTGTTCCCCAACCTTAAAAGTTCGCCTGAAACAGGCGGGACTTTTGGTTCTATTTCCTCTTAAATAGCCCGATGATAAATAAAAGCACAATAGCACCAATAAGGGCTGTGATCAGGGTTCCAAAAATTCCCCCTCCCAGATGGATGTTTAAAAGGCCATCCAGTAAAAAGCCCCCCAATAATGCCCCGATAACACCAACAATAAGATTAACTATAAAGCCGAATCCGCGGCCTTTCATGATCAGGCCGGCTAAAAAACCAGCTGCAACACCAATTAAAATAAAATAAAGAACTTCCATTGATTTTCGATTTGATGAATAATTACTGATTGTTAAGGTAAAAATAATAAAAAGCCACGAATTTACGAATATCCCCCCGCGTGGCCCTCTCGAATAATATAAAAGAAAACATTGGCGCCCCGGGGCGGGCTGGAAGATATTAATCGTTAATATTTTTAATTACTGGTGTCCGGGATAATCTATTCGGATTATTTTAACAATAAAATTCGTCTTAAATTCGTGGATTCGTGGCTAATTTATTCTTTCACTTCAATAAACCTGATTTTATACAATCCGTTAAAGTTATCTTTGATAAAATCCGGGGCCTGATTAACCCACGTATCCCCTTTATTGGTAGAATAGTTGATAACAACGGTATCATTAGCTCCACCTGGAGAGCCACAGGTCCATATATATTTATTATCAAGGACGGCGATGCCGGTAAGCCAGTTTCCTGTACCTGTAGTTTTTTTTATCCAATTTTGCCCTCCATCGATGGTATGGAAAAAGCCACCATAATCTTCGGCAAGGTAAGCTTCGGTTTCACTTATTAAAAATATATCATTGGCATCCCCACCAGCCTGAGGGGCTGTTACGTTTTGCCATACGGCGCCATTATCTGCTGATTTCACGACAAAATTACCATAGCCACCTACTGCCCAAATACTATTTCCTAGAATTTTAATTGAAAGAAAATGTCCACCCTCATTTTCAAGGTTAATATCAAGGTCCTGAATAGGGTTTAGCCGGTTCCAGTTTACCCCACCATCGATGGTATGAAGCATTATTGGAAATGAATCGTTTACATGTTGATCACCAACCACCCAGACATCCTGAGTGCTTCTGGCTGCGACCCTGAGAAAAAGATCATTTTGATATTCTACCGGAACAGCCCACTGTGTCCATGAGCCTGCACCATCTGCCGAATAGCATACTGTCCCTTCGGCACCAACAACCCACACGTTTTTATTATCAAGGGCAAATGCACCGGTATAGTCCACATTATTAAGCCCCTTATTTCCTGCCTGGCTCCAGTTTTCGCCACCATCAGCTGACTTATATACAGTATAGGTATTATTTGCCGGAGCCCCAACAATCAATATATTATCTTTGTCTAAAATACATACATCGGACAGTCCGGCAGCCGGTAATTGATTCGCGGTGCCCTGCCTGATCCAGTTCTGTCCACCGTCTTTTGTATGAACGATTGTGCTAAAGTTTTGAAAAACACCACCAACAGCCCATCCGTAGTACTTCGAGGGAATAATGATCTCTTCGTCATTGGAGTCTTTTTTGCAACTCGTTGTGATACAGAGTGCTATTAGAATGATTGCTGACAGGATCTGAAGGGGCTTTCTCATGGTAAATATTATTTAGGGGTTAATTAATGCGTACCATAAATATACAACATTATTATATGTTTTCAAAATAAAACCCGAGTTTTTCTAAATGAAGTGTCCTGGGGCAGGTTAACAGGGTATCAGGTAATGATAATTGCTTTTTTCAGATTAACCAGATGGCGGGCTAGATCATCCTGTAGTAATTGTTCAAAATAAGAAACAATATCATTATCATATTTGCAACAACTCCAATTTTGGTTTCCGGAAGTTTTAAGATACAAACAACCATTGAAATCAGCGCAATAATCAGTGTGTAAGTATCCCAATGTGGTAAATTTTGAAGAACAGCAATGCCGGCATAGATAAAACCTGCAGCAAAGCCAAACCACATAAGACCCAGCAGGATTGTGCCCGGTATTCCCACTTTTACTATTTTGAACAGGAAGGTTGAGGTGATCGGATGTTTTGGATTATATTTCATTATCAGGTTGATAATAAAACCAACAACATGTGCTAAACCATGAAAGAAAATATAAGCCGCTAAAAGATACTTCATATCTGGTATAAAAATTGTTTATCGTTGATATAGAAATCAAAATTACAAAACTTCAATCTTAAAGTGAATTAATTTAAGCTGGATTTATTGTAATATGCTCAATAAAAACAAATGAGGCTGTCTCAAAAGTTTAAAAATCTAAGAAGTGCCTCCAAGTCACCAAGATCACCAAGAAACACCAGGCTCTCTCAATCAGCATTCGATAACTTTGTGAATACTTTGTGTTTTGGTGGCTTCGTGGCTATTTTACACTTTTGAGACAACCTCGAAATGATATTTGTCTTTGGGCTGAATTCATTCCTCCGTTGCCAAAGAAATTAAATCCCAATATATACATTTTGCCCAGCCTGTATGTAAATACCAGTGAGGGAATCACAAACATGGGCTTGTCGCGTTCTATAATTCTTCCTGTAATTGATTTTGAGTGAATCTGGTTTATTATATTAAGTAAAAATTATCTGTGTGTTTTCGCCCCCACACATTGCATAAAAATCACCAACAGTTAATACGTCACTAACCCCTTCCCACAAGTCTTCTTTTTTAAGTTTGAACATATCCATGGCCAGCTTGCAGGCATAAATTTCTCCGCCACCGGCAGTGATCATTTCAAGGAATTCATCTACAGGGGGAATGTCCAGTTTTTCCATCTCTTTTTTCATCATCAATGATACACCGGCCTCAACACCTGGAATTACACCCATCAAAGAGGGAAATGGTAATCCTCCGGGCATACGCATCGCCGGATTTCCTACTGTTGCTGTTTTTAGTTTGTTCATTGTTTTTTGTGTGATGGCATCGAGTCCGAAAAAAGTAAAAAACAATTTTGCCTCAATCCCTTCCATTACGGCACCATTGCCCATAACCAGCGTTGCATATACATCTTCGATAGTTCCTTTAGCGCAAATGATACAGACCTTTTTCAATGGACTTTCTTCTTTTTTATTTGTCATGATTTAAGGGTTTTAAGGGTTATACACAACTTGATGGTTTCGGAATACCCGCTATTCTGGATGATTTCTTGAGTGGGCCACCAGGAAATAACTGATATAATTCTTTAATGTTGGCTATACCGGAATTGCCAACTCTTCTAATCGTTAGGGCTTCTCCGGCAAGGAATTTTTCTCTCAGGAATTCAAGCACCGCAAAATGTTTGTCGGTAAGCTCAATTTTTTCTTCTTTAGCAATTTCATTTGCTATTTCTTTGTTCCACTGTGAAGGGTCTTCAAGATAACCTTCATCGTTTACAGTTACAGTAAAACCAGCGATTGTTGTTTCTGCCATGATATTTCTGTTTTTAATTTGTATTTGTATTATTATTTTGATTCGATAGATTTTTCATAAAAGTCACCATAAAGCCCAGGGCTTTTTTCATTTCCGGTTTATTCATTTCCCGCATCAGCCGCCAGACAGAATATTCCGGTACATTGTCCATTTCAAGGCTACCATAAATTCGTATGGCATTATTCACGGAATTGAGCATTTCGGGCTGGGTAAGGTTTTTCACTGTTTCCAGGATAGTTACAATATTATCAGCCAGGGATTTAATATCATCACTGCTAAAGTGTGTTACAATATTGTCCACTATGGAGCCTGTTTCAGCAATGAATTCGAAATATCCTTTCTTTTCAAATGCATGAAGTTTTTTGGTAAAGTCAATGATCATTTCATTGGCAATAGGTGCTGCGTCTTTCATAAAATCTGTTACACTCTCAAATGTATCGAGCATGACATTGAAGTTCCTGATGTTGCGCAAAAACTTAAAGAGTAACTGTTTAACATCATCGGGATCGATCTCAATGGCCCTGTCTTCGAGTTCTGTAACGGCCGTGTCGTAAATATCTTTACCAACAATGGAAATATCCGCAACCAGGTCATCAACAGCATTTGATTTCAGGCGTTGCTGGTTAACATATTCAAGTATCAGATCGACTTTACTTTCCAGGGTGTTTATTTGTGATTGTATATTCTTATTTTCCATTTCAGTATTGTTTTAAAAGGGTCTCTTTTTCCCGGCGAAGGTCATTTCTGGTTCAACGGGCATTTCTTTACCCTTCAGCAGAATGTGCCAGTAAATCCATCTGAACATAATTTTTCCGTAATGATTAATTTTGGTGTTTTTCAACAGGCCAAATGGTCCAATCCCGGGGAGGGGGAAAGTTCCGGGTAATGGCTCTGTATCATAGTTAAAATCAATCAGGGCGCCTTTTCCGTAGCCTGTTTCAATATAGCAGTTTGCGTGTCCGTCGAATTTCGCAGTCATTGGCCGGCCTTCGATATAATTCAGAATATTTTCATAAAGGATCTCTCCTGCGAAATGGGCAACTGATCCGGCTTTCGAAGTTGGGATATCTGCTGCATCACCAAGAACGAAAATATTTTCATGTTTTTTCGATTGCAAAGTATGTTTATCCGTTGGCACAAAATTCAGATCATCACCAAGCCCGCTTCTGGCAATCATCTCGTCCCCCTTATTGACAGGCACGATGGTCAGTACATCAAATGGTATTTCCTGTTCATCGTAGGATATCACCTTTTTATTTTCATTATCGATGCTTTCAAGATAGAATTCCGGTACGACCTTAATATTTTTTTCTTCAAGAAGCTCGCTGAGCATTTTTGTTGCAATCGGTTTTGTAAAAGCTCCCGGCATTGGGGTTACATAGGTTATATCAACCTTATCACGAATGCCTTTCTGTGTAAAAAATGCTTCCGCCAGGCACACGAATTCTATCGGGGCAACAGGGCACTTATAAGGAATCTCTGAGATCAGCATCACCAGTTTTCCACCTTCCCAGGTTTTGAAAAACCGTTGAAGGGCTACTGCACCTTCAATAGTATAAAAATCAAAAATGCTTTTATGCCATAACTTATCCTTTAAGCCAGGGGTATCTTCGGGACTTGTACGGGTGCCTGTGGCAATAATTAGTAAATCATAATTTAATACTTTTCCACCTTCAAGCAGTACTTTGTTCTGTTCTGCTTCAATACGATTAATCTCAGCAAAGATCATGTCAACTCCTGTTGGAATAAAATCACCTTTTGGTTTTTCAACATCGCTTTTGTTATAAATTCCAAAGGGTATGAATAAAAACCCTGGCTGATAATAATGGGTTTTGTGCTTGTCAACAATTGTAATATTCCAGTCAGACCTGTCAAGTACTTTTCTAAACTTATTGGCCATCATGGTTCCGGCGGTTCCGCCGCCAAGTATTAACATTCTTTTCATTTTATTTATGTTTATTTTAGATGAAATAACGTATGTATTTATATAGTTAGATGGGTCAAAATTATTTGAATTCTGAATCACCTGTATATAATGGCATTATGATATTTATCACTTTATGATTTTTATCATATTTTTACAATTGATTTTGTTTCGGTAATAATTTCTGATGATTGAGGGTGAAAACATATGTAGTTGCGATCTGTGTGAGCTGAAAACACTTTTTTTTGAGAGTGTTAGCGAAGAAAAGCTTGAAAGCCTGTGTTCAAAAAAAACTGAAACCGAATTCAGTAAAGGGGAACTTGTTTTTGAAGTGGGAAAGCCCATCACGGAATTCATATATCTTAAAAGCGGGTTGGTAAAATTATTCAAACCCGGTAGCAGTGGCAAGGAACAGATCATTACTATTGCCAAGCCATTTGATTTTGTGAGCCTTCTTAGTGTCTTTTCAGATACCCATTACAATTATTCTGTTTCTGTGCTGGAGGACTCGGTAACCTGCAGCCTTCACCTTCACGAAGTAAAACAACTGATCCGATCGAATGGTGATTTCGCACTGGGGATTATGGAGAAGATGAGCCGTGTCTCTGATAAAATTATTCTGGACTCCTTATCAATTCGTCAACACCATCTTCATGGCAGGGTTGCCCTGATTCTGTTGTATTTCGCTGATCAGATCTATTATTCCGATTTTTATGAGCTTCCGATTTCCCGTAAGGAAATAGCAGAATATATTGGAAAGACCACTGAAAATGTTATCCGAACACTTTCAGAATTCCGGAAAGATAAAATCATTAAGATTTTTGGAAAATCGATAGAAATTGTTGAAAAAGAAAGGCTTATTCAAATTTCGGAATTTGGATGATGTTTTTCAAAGATTAACTTCTTATTGAAACTATATCTTTTACCGCCTCAATTGCTGTATCAATATCATTTTCGGTATTAAAGGGCCCAACGCTGAACCTGACCGTCCCATGCATTTTGTCGGTTCCAATGCCCACGTGTACCAGCGGTGCACATTGTAAACCTGTTCTTACAGCGATATTATAATCAACGTCAAGAATCGTACCCACATCCCCCGAGTCAAATCCTTTGATATTAATACTCAGGACTGGATTCCGGTTTTCTTCAATATCGGCGCAATACGTTGTCACATTTTCATGATCTTTAATTCCGTCTCTCAATTTCTTCCAGAGTTTCATTTCCTTCTTATGCAGATTTTCAATCCCCTGCTCTATTACCCATTTTGTGCCTTTAAGGAGCCCGGCAACACCAACCAGGTTTAAAGTGCCGCATTCCATACGATAGGGAAATTCGCTAAGATGGGTTTTAACAGCTGAGCGCACACCGGTACCCCCAAAGCGGGTGCCTCTTACCGGGACTCCCTCCATGATATATGAACCACCTATTCCGGTTGGGCCCATCAGGCATTTATGGCCTGTAAAAACAAATATATCAATGCCCATTTTTTGCATATCCACTTTAACGGCACCGGCGCTCTGGCTACCATCAACGATAAAAAGAACTCCGGCCTCTTTGCATATCTTACCTATTTCTTCGAGGGGCTGCAGGGTACCAATAACATTGGAACAATGGTTAATTATAACCATCCTTGTGTTTTTCTTTATTTCTTTTTTAATATCATCGGGGTGTATGTAACCATTATCATCAAATGGAACATGCGTTGTTTCAATGGTTCCGTCCATTGTTAGATGATATAGAGGCCGAAGAACAGAGTTGTGTTCAAGCGTTGTGGTAATTACATGATCACCCTTGTTTGCCAGTCCCTGAATAACCATATTCAACGAATCGCTTGCATTATAGCTAAAAGTTAAACGGTCAGAATCGCCATCACCATTGAATAATTCCATCAGGGTTTTGCGGCAATCCATAACTACTTCTTCTGTTTCTATTGCCGCATCAAAACCCGAACGACCGGGGCTTACACCGTGTGACCTGTAAAATTTATCCATGTATTTATAAACCTCATTGGGTTTTGGAAAAGAAGTTGCGGAGTTGTCGAGGTAAATCATGCTCATAAGGCTGATAATTTCATTTTTATTAAACTGTTTATCTATCTAAAATTCTAAAATTCAGGCACCAAATTACAAACAAGCACCAATAACTAAATTCATAATATTAAACCTTTACTATGAGCCTGTTGGGTTATTGAGATTTTGAATTTGGGATTTATTTGAATTTTGGTGCGTATCATTTGTTATTTTCAAGTATTATCGCATCAGCTACAATTTCTGCCAGTGTTTTTATCTGTACATTAAGTTTATATGCCGCATTTAGCTGTATCAGCTGGTCAACACAATTATGACATGGGGTAACAACAATTTTTGCTCCTGTTTGTCTGATTTGTTCGGCTTTCAGTTCACCTATTTTCATTCTTCTTTCGTTGTATTCGCTCATGGATAATTGTCCGCCGCCGCCGCCACAACAAAGGTTGTTTGTGCCATGAGGTGTCATTTCAACAAAATCCTTAACTGTGTGTTTCAGTATATATCGTTGTTCATCTATAATTCCACCACTTCTCACCAGGTTACACGGATCATGAAGTGTTACCCTGTCCTGGTTCTTTTCAGGATCTACAATAATCCTTCCTTTGCTGATATACTCTGCAAGCAATTCAACCGAGGTCAGCACATCCCACGGGGCCTTTTTTTTCAAATAATTGGGCGCCTCCCATCTGAAGGCCCTTGATCCATGCCCGCATTCAGCAAGGGCACATCGTTTGGCCCCAAGCTTTTCCATTTCATCATACATCCGTTGTGCTATGATTACTGCCTCATCATGATGGCTGGAGAAATACGCATAATTGGTAACATCATACATCTGTGTAGATAAGGTCCAGCTTTCTTTTGCGGCATAAAACACCTTGGCCATTGCCGAAATCGATAAAGGAAAAAATTTCGGTTCCCTTGGATTAAGGGTGTACATAACATTAATACCCAATTCGTTTAAAGGAATTTTGGCATTCTCATCATCAACATCAAATTGCAATTCTTCTTCCAGCCATTCCAGTGTATCAACAAGCTCATCGGTTGGAATTGCCATGTTATTGCCGGTATTCAGTGCCGCATCAACAGTTGATTGTAAGGTTTCTGGCACATATCCCATATCTGCCAGCATAGCCCGTCCCACCCTTACAAGGTATTCAATGTCAACCCCTATCGAACAATGAATGGTACATCGGCCACACATGCTGCATGATCCGAACAACAGGTCAACCATCTCCTGTATAGTATCATTATCAAGGTCTCTTGCATTAATAAGCCAAGGCAGTATGCGGCCTGTTGAAGTGTGATATCTTTTATATATTGACGAAACCAGATCTACTTTTTTTGCAGGAACATAGTGTTCATCTTTGAAAACCCTGTAATATACGCAGCTTTCCGCGCATAATCCACAGTGAACACAACTATTTACTTGGGTAATCAGTTTTCCGTCCTTTAATTCTTCAAGAACATTCAGGCCTATTTTTTTCTTTTCCTCTGTTAGTTTCTCCATCTTAACTAATATTTAATTGTTTTTGGTGGCCAGGTTCCCCGCCAGCCAAAAAAGAAACCGAGGTGATATCTTGCAGCAAAGAAATATATGGTATGTTTCAATTTACCAAGAGGTAAATATAACAACAGCATACTTACCCAAATGAAATAAACCGGAATAATTGAATTATTGATCAGTGCCAGGGCGGTTAAAAGCTGAAATCCCGTAACCAGCAGATTGGATATGTAATCATCAGGACTTGAGAGTGATCTGAGTTGTTTTTTGACAATCCTTTTGATTAAAATCCCCAAACCGTTTAAAGATGATAACATAAGGAAACCGAAAAATATCCAGAGCAATAATCCAAAAGGAAAAAGATTAAAAAAGAAAATAAACAATAGTGCCATTGATAAAAAAGTCCCCAGGTGAAAAAGGATCCCGGCTGTATAAGTCGGCAGATGTAAATATGCTGATTCTTTCTTTCTGGGGCTCATTGCCCCGGTAAAAGAATATTTTATCGCCCTTCCTGTTGTTCCCGAGGGTTTTGCATAATCGACAGGATTCCCCAGTCTTATCAGCCTTATCAGGTGAAAAATGCAACTTGCAAAACAGATCACAAACGCAACCAGGGTTAACCATTTATACCACAACATAAGCGTTTCTTTTTCTATACACAACCATCAGGTTTGGGTAATCCCGCAACACGGCATGCCCCCCGGGCTGGCCCCAGTGGAAATAATTCATAAATTTCCCTTAGCCTCAATCCTGTTTCTTTACAGATCACCCTGACCATTGGTGCAAGTCCTTTTTCTTCCCAGTTTTTTCTAATAATATTAACAATAGCCCAGTGTTTATCGTTCATTTCTTCTATGCCATCATATCTGGCAAAAAGCTGTGCTACCTCTTCGTTCCACATATGGGGGTCGGCCAGAAAGCCATCTCCATCCACTTCAAATACCTTACCATCAATTTCCATAGTTGCCATTTAAGCTTATTTTAGTTCATTATTAAATGTCCCTTCATCAAATTTATCCATGATTTCATCGATGCACATTGGGTTATCCGGCAGGACGAAATCAGGACAGAATTTTAATGCGTCCTTTGTAATAAACCTCTTGCATTTTTTCCAGCTGTCTTCTCCGGCCTCACAATACATCGCCAGGTATTCTTTTTTACCGGTCTGATCAGCGATAACAACATCTGAAGTAACAAGTTTGCAGGTATTAAAATTCGGACAATATTGATCCATTTTTGTCAAATATTTAATCCGGCGCAATTTATAAAAAAAATAATTTATATCTCTTGATATGTTGATGTTTAGGGCAATATATACTGTTTTTAAATAAGATTCCGGTGACAACCCCTATAGGATTTTTGCTGTCGGCAGGAGTTATTGTAAACATTTTGTTCTTTAAGGCATTGTTTCAAATTACGGGCTGCAGGTTTAGGATCGCAGAGCGTAGAGGGGTTTGGTGGCGACTAAAGTTAAAATGCAGCGTTCTGTAAAATCTTAAATATTTAACTTTTAATTTTCGGCATCAGGCTACTAATAACATGTAACTGTTTTTTTTCACCGCAAAGGCGCAAGGTGCGCAATGAAATATATATAAAACTTATTGCGGAACATTGCGATCTTAGCGTCTTTGCGGTATATTTTTTTACTATTGAAATTCAACTTGCTTAGGGAAAATGCTTGGACTTATCTTAAGATGAAACCATCTTTCAAAGGATCTTCGGGATCGATGAAGAAGGTGTGCCTGCCGGTATAATAAGCTGTTCCGCTAACTTCGGGAATTACCGCCTCATGAATTCCAAACTTTGCAGTATCGGTAATTTTCACCTGCATTGTCGTTCCGATGATGCTTTCGATGGTCAGGATTTCACCCTCTTTCAGTTCCCCCCTGCTGTAATGTAATGCTGCCCTGGCGCTCACCCCGGAACCGGTTGCAGATCGATCCAATTCACCATTGGCGAAAATGCATACATTCCGGCTATGATGTTTGGGGTTTTTTGGTGGGCCTGTGAATATCGTTCCGTAAAGAAAGCTCAGGTCTTTTTCGTAGGGATGCAATATTTCAAATTTATCCATCACTGCATGTTTAATTCGTCTTCCCAGATCGATAAACAGAAGATGATTTTCCGGTACCATCTCCAGATCAAATCTTTCAGCATCAACAAAAGCATAAAACGCACCGCCAAAGGAAACATCGAAGTGAACCTGACCAATACCATCAACATTTACTTTCCGGTTTTTCAGGAACACAAATGATGGGACGTTCCGGAAAGTTGTTACAGGTGCTGAATTGGGTTGTGCATCAAGAGAAGAATATATTTTTCCGGGAGGGGCGTCAATGATAAAATCTTTGGTGTTATCCTTCACCATACCTGTATCATGGGCAAACCTGGTAAGGGCAATAATAGCATGGCCACACATTGTGCTGTAACCTTCATTGTGCAGGAAAAAAGTGCCAAGGTCAGCATCCTCTGAACATGGTTCTGTGATAATTGCCCCATACATATCGGCATGTCCTCGTGGTTCCCACATCATGGTTGTTCTGATATGATCAAGGTTTTCCCTGAAATATTTTCTTTTTTCGAGGATTGTTTTGCCCGGAATTTCGGGGATGCCACCTGTAATGACCCTCAGGGGCTCACCGCCAGTGTGCATGTCGATAGTTGTTATTTCTTGTTGTTTTTTTCCCGCGCTCCAATCATTAATTTGCTTCATATTATAAGTTTAATACTTCACAAATTTAAGGGTTGTGGAGGGTTTATCTGCAACAACTTCAAGAAAATATATGCCATGCTGTAGTTGCCCGGTATTAATTTTAAACTTCGGCGTTATTGAATTTCCGGATAGCATCGGTTCCCCCAGGATATTATAAATAGCATAGTTTATCAAACCACCATGATCTGTCTTAATGTTAACGGTAAGGTAATCCTTTGTTGGGTTTGGATATATAACAATTTCCGGTTTATCAATTTCAGTTCTTTTGATACCAAGCTGATCATTGGGTATTAGAATTTCTCCATTGTCAATTTCTTCGATTAAATGATCGATATAGTTTTTAAGTTTTTCCACCGATGATTGCGGCCCATCATTTCCCCTGGCAACAACGTATGCGATATCGATTTCCTGCAATTGTCCGGGGTTAAAAGTAAATGGCCCCATCGATCCCATTGCCCTCCTGCTACCGGGATTATTTCCTGTTGTTTCTTCTGTCCAGTAATATCCATTTTGATTGAATCCTTCATTGGGCGGAATTCCATAAGTCCCCCAGTTACAACTATCCGAATCACCCGGCCACATATATCTGCATCCTGGGCCAACAGCTCCAGAATTCATGGTTCCATTGCCTCCATATTGTAACTGTGAACTATCCTTCCATAATGATTGCATATTTTTGTAATACTCTTCTGCATACCTTGGATCTCCGTGAATTCCTCCACTTGAATACGTACGTATGAAATTCGTTAAGCCCATTCTTTCATCATCGACAATTCCATTTCCAAAATTCCTACCATTCACACTGTAATCACATTGTCCATCAGGATTATCGAAATAATCTTCATCCATATAAGGTCCGGCTAGAATCAATACTGCCTGTGCTGGTGGATTTTCACCATAGCCATCGGGTTTATCATTTCCATCTATTTCTACACCATTATATCCGAAGTAGGCTCCTCTTTGAACATCACAACCTAAATAATCATCCCAGGCACAACCAATATCAAAATCTGTAAACAAAGCAGTATAGACATTATGGTATGTTCTATTTGAACGATTTATCAGATCATAGTGTAGGAAGATGGTGTTATTAACAACAGTATCATCTGACATGTTGAAAGCATAAGCCATCCCGTGAATTTCTAATCGAAGAGAGTCTCCATCAGTTTCGGTATGTTTCCTGTCATCATTAATCATAAAAAAGATAGACTGATCCCCTCTGATCAAAGGATAATCTCCATTCATTGGATTGTAGATTTCATCTTGATCAGTATCATAATAAGGTGCTATTTGCTCAGTTTGACCATTAAAAGGATCACCATTGCCTGGCCAGCTTGATATTTCAATAATTGGTTCATAGCCAAAATCATTAAAATGAGATCTGTGATATTCAATATCTGTTTTGTTTAATTTCCATAATCTGAGCCATTTGTTGTGATATTCCTGATCATAATGATCTGAAACCGGGCCTCGCTGGAAATCATTTCCAATCATACTATATCTTTCGGCGGCCAAATGAAGTTGGTTGGTTTCATCAAGCCCACCAATCCAAAAACTTTCCAGAAACATAGTGTGCTTTTTACTATTAATTGGGAATTCAAAGGATGCATTGTGTAACATTGTCTCCCAGTCCCCAATATTTCCAGCTTTATTAAACTTTATACCCCTTGAAGTTATGCCTGCCTTTACATTATTAATATCCAGTGTATCGTAAGAAAAATTATTCCCTACAATAAGATTGATAGAAGCTCGTCCTAGAAAGTTATTTATTCCTATTCCCTGATTTGTATCACCTACAATATATAGTAACATTATTTCTCCAACGAAAGCCGTATTTGTATAAAGCTTGATAGTTTTTTTATTATTCGAAATTCTTATTGATTCATGTTGTCCCGAGGCAATAAAAACTATTCCCAGTGAATCAAACAATGATAAATCGTCATTTTCCAAAGGATCAATTTCAATTGGAACCCCAGCAATTGTTGAATAAAAATCATTATGCAGTACCGGTAGTTCGGGATTTGGATTTAATGTCACATACACTTCTGCCTTTTCTGAATACGAAATAGGGTTATTTATTTCTCTAATTTTATACTTGATTATTACTGATGAATCGCTTAATGCGTGGGGTTTTAGGCTGATCGTATTTTTATCAAAAATTATGGAGTCTGCTCCCGAAACATAACCATAACTGTATGCTTCAAAGATCTCAAATTCATCACCATTAATATCATAATCATTGTTTGTTACATTGAAAGAAAACCATGTGTTAATCATTCCTTCTGCCGAATCTGTGATTGCTACAGGGCAATTTGGATTTTTTTCAACGAAAATTTCGACTCTTGCTGTATCTGAAAAATAATAGGGTTCTTCACTTTCTTTTACATTATAAAAAAAGTAATCGGTTCCGGTATACGAAAGTTCTGGGGTATAAACAAAAAAATCATTTTGAATTTCAATTGTTCCATTTTGATGTGGGTATATTATTTCATCAATTTCTAATTCTTTTCCCTGTGGATCTAAATCATTTTCTAGTGCATAAATTATTACCGGTGTTCCGCCTATGGTTTCTGAAACATCATTGTATGCTACCGGGATATCCGGATTATTTTGAACATAGATTACTACTCTTGCCTCATCGGTGTAATAATAATTTAATGTGTATGCCTCATAGGCTTTATACTTTTCATAATCAATAGAATCATTAAAATCGGTCTTGTGAAAAACAATTGCAGTGGAATCATCATTTATAACAAAATCACCGGGTGTGATTTCCATTATCTTCAATTGATCTCCCTGAGCGTCAAAATCATTTTCAAGAATATCCAATACTGTAGGCACCTGAAAAGTGACGGTAAATGTATCATTTGTGGCTACAGGTATGCCGGGATTATCCAAAACATGAAAAAAACAGTATGCGGTATCTCTGCTGTTTGTATTTTCTGTCTCACGAATGATATACATGCATGAATCCATTCCCTCATAAGAAAACTCTGAAACATAATAAATACAGCTATCAGAGATTTCATCAGTAAAACCATGTTCGGGATTCCTACATTTCCTAAGTTCAATAGTGTCCCCATCAGGATCATAATCATTAACTAATAGATTAACAAATAATGTATCCTGGCCGTTGATAAAAACAGTATCGTTAACAGCCACAGGTTTCTGGTTTTGTGCCATAGTCATGAAACTGATATAAACAAAAATGCAAGTGGGTAAGAAGTGTTTCATCATCAAGAAAATTAATAATGGTTTGGTTTGCTTCGTATAAAGATACATCAGATCATTATTTATTCAAAGGTTAAATCAGTTTAAGGAGACTATTTAAAAGTTTCAGGTAAGTGGAACTTTCAGAAAACAATTTTGTCCAAAGGGTAAATTTATCAATAAAATCGCATTAACATGAAGACAAAAACTAAATTAAGGATACTGGTATCCATGACTGTTTTAACGGGTTTATCGTTATCGTTCAAATCTATTGATCCGAAAAAAGAAAACAAACTTCAGAACACCATGGTAATAGCACACCTGGATGAAAGAATTGAACCGGATCAAAACACCGTATTCACCTCCACCTTCCTGATGGCTTGGAAATTATTAAAAGATGATATTATCGGGGGGGATATCAGGTTACAAAAACCTGTTTCGCTAACACCGCAATTTAACAAGGCTTCTTCTGGCATTATTGTGAATGATGATTTTCTGGCAAAAGGCGGATTGGTCGAAGATGGTATTGTTGAAGAAATCAACAAAGACTTAAAAAGGAAATTCAATATCGGCAAACCCGGGCTGGCTGAATATGAAGACCTTAATGACAATATTATATGTTTCTCTTATTTTAATGAAGGGATCGGTTTCAAATACCCCTTTGAAGAACATAAAAATCTTTACCCGTTTTTTGTAAACAGGGACAGAACAGATGTGGTTTGTTTCGGTATTGGGGATAAAGATAATACCAGGTCGGGTAAGCGAATTCGGGATCAGGTTGAAATCTATGATAACCAGGGTTGTAATAATTTTATTCTGAAACTTAATGGGATTTCCGACGAGAATGAATTATACCTGGCAAAAGTACCCCTGATGAAAACATTGGGCGAAACGATAAGGACAGTGGAGGAAAGAATATCGAATTCCAATCCTGCATCCCTGAATGATGGCGATGTGCTTGTTGTTCCAAAACTAAAAGTATCTGTAAATAAATCGTATGATGAGCTATTGGGAAAACACCTTGCCAATGATGGTTTTGAAAGATATTTCTTTGCTGTGGCTGATCAGGAAATTAATTTCTCGCTTGATGAAAGCGGGGCAAAAACAACATCGGAAGCAGTGATTGTGCTAAAAAAGGGACCCTGTGACGGGCGGTATTTGTTCGACAGGCCGTTTCTGCTTTATATGAAAAAGAAGGGTTCGAATCAACCTTATTTTGCAATGTGGGTAGCCAATCCCGAAATTATGATTGGTAGAAATAACAAATGACAAGCACCAAATCTCAATTAAGCATCAATAACCAATTTCAAAACTCCAAACCCTTACTATATAACTGTTTTGGTCATTGAAATTTTGACTTTTGGATTCCTGACTGCCGTCAGGCAAGTTATTTGTTATTTGGTACTTGCTATTTGTATTTTTATAAGATGATTTGTGTCAGGATCTATAGGTTTTTTGAAAACATTTATTGTTAACTTTATCTAACAAATACCAGTGTATAATTAATGGATCGGGACGCCGAGCATATAAAACAGTTTCTGGCAAATGGGGATAAAAAGGCTTTTGGAAACCTGATGACGAAATATAAAGATCAGGTTTTTAACTTTTGTTATGCATGGCTTGGAAATTATGAAGATGCTGATGATTGTACACAGGAAATATTTATTAAGGCTTTTGAAAATCTCGGGTCTTTTCGATTCGATTCCAAATTTTCAACCTGGTTATACCGGCTTATGGTAAATCATTGCAAGAATACGGTAAAGACAAAATATTACAGGCAAAAGCAGCTTACCAATGGTGCTGATGCGCTTCAGCATCATCGTACAACAGACATATTATCCCCTGAAAAGATCACCCTGAACAAAGAGATGGAGGAATTGGTTTACAGTGCCATTAATTTGCTCAAGGGAATACAAAAAACTGTTTTGATATTGCGGGATATCGATGGCAAAAACTATGATGAGATCGCTGAAATTACCCATTTGAAGTCTGGTACGGTTAAATCAACACTTGCCCGGGCAAGGTACAAAGTAGCTGAGATCCTCAAAAAACAAAACTTATGATGCGGTGTAAAAATATACAATATAAGCTTTCGGAATATGTTGATGGTCTTCTTGATCAAAACCAGAAGCAGAAAGTTGAAGAACATTTGTTGAGGTGCCAGGGATGCCGGAAGAAGTTTGATGAACTTAAAAACTATACAACCATCATAAATAATCTTGACAGGCAAAAGGCTCCCGGTGATATCGAGGCAAATGTTCTCAGGGCTCTCGAACAAAAACCCGCAGGTAAAGAAATCTCTGTGCGTACAATTCCCATCTGGGCCAAAACTATTGCAGTGGCTGCTGTTATACTGGCTTTTGTTTACCTGGTAATTCCCGAAAGTTATTTTCAACCGGGCCGTATCTATACACAATATCTTCCTGTTGAGGCAAAACGAAGCAAGGGCCCCGAATCGGAAATGACAAAATATAAAAAGATGGATTTAAGAATCTATCAGATTGGTGAGCTGGTTGAAATGTACGATGGAAAAATATCCGAAATCATGCGGGACAATAACAGCAGCTTAATCGATGGAATAATTGTAGAGCTGCCAAAAAAGAAATATCGTGATTTTGCCGGACAATATAACCAATCAGGCATATTACATCCTCTGCCCGTAAGCGCCCCATTTACCCTGAGCAGAAAGATCGATATTATTCTGTATTTTGATTGTAAGGGCTACCTGGTAGATGATTACAATATGGACGGCTTTGATGATATTATCATGTCTCATCTCTCCGGCAACAAAAAAGGACAAACCTTTATAGCTTTGAATGATAGTACAGGTAACTTCAAACAACCGATGAGTTATCATTTGGCAGATAGCATTGACCTGATTACAGTAGGTGGTAATCGGTTTACCGGCGATTTTAATGGCGACGGATTAGGGGACATCTTTTTCAAAAATACCAGTATTGATTCAGCTGGATGGTATGTTTCAATAAACAAAGGGCATGGAGATTATAAGGAGAGAACCAACATCAGGTTTGAACCCCACGCTTCGGGATACCTGCATGATTTCCTGATATTTACCGGTGACTTTAATGGGGATGGTTACGCCGATCTGCTGGCTAAAAATGGGAGCAGCACTAAAGAAGGGGTCTGGTATATCTCACTCAATAATAAACAGGGGGGATATATGCGTGGTTACCTTGTGAAATTCGGGGATAACCATGAATATTTCATCGCTCCGGATTAGCATGAGACAGTATGGCGACATGGCGACCTAAGCGACCATATCGAAAAGTCAATTCACAATCTATTATAACAATCCTAACGATCTGTGTTCTGTTTCCCTTATATTAAAGAGAAATAATAATTCAAAATTAAGCATGAATCATTTGTGTGTATTCATGTTCTTATATTTCATTAATTTTGATAAAATCTTAAAATATACAATTATGTTATCAGATGATTTTATGTTCCCGTACGACAATAGCAAAAGTTTAAAAGACTTTGATCCGGATTATACGGAGATGTTTACAACCAAACCAGAGGCTACATCATATCTTGAAAGTGGTATTAAAAAACTCAGAAAGCTTCATGAGAAACTATACGCCTATAATAAATATGCCTTATTGATTATTTTTCAGGCTATGGATGCTGCTGGCAAAGACGGGACAATAAAACATGTGATGTCAGGGGTTAATCCCCAGGGCTGTCATGTAAAGAGTTTTAGAGCCCCTTCTGAGGAAGAGCTTGATCATGGATTTCTGTGGCGATGTTTTAAAGAGCTTCCCGAAAGGGGTAAAATAGGCATTTTTAACAGGTCATATTATGAAGAAGTGCTTGTGGTAAGGGTTCATACAGATATTTTAAAATACAAACAAAAGATCCCGAACCTGCCCCATAAAGTTAAGAACAATGGCAAATTCTGGGAGGAGCGTTATACCGACA
The DNA here is from genome assembly GCA_964468645.1 of uncultured Bacteroidales bacterium. GTDB lineage: Bacteria > Bacteroidota > Bacteroidia > Bacteroidales > JAIOZK01 > JAIOZK01. The sequence goes on along the minus strand of CAYXUU010000028.1, from coordinate 46,087 downwards.
TCAACAACTTTGAACAATACCTCGAAAACAATGGTATTATTGTCCTGAAGTTTTTCCTGAATTTATCAAAAGAGGAGCAGAAGAATCGTTTTCTCAGCAGGATAGACGATCCGGACAAGAATTGGAAAATTTCTGTAAACGACTTCAAAGAACGGCCTTTCTGGGGTGACTATATGCATGCTTATGAAGAAATGCTTAAACACACATCAACAAAGCAGGCGCCCTGGTATGTAATTCCGGCAAACAAAAAGTGGTTTATGCGTGCTGCTGTATGTGATATCATTGTTAATAAATTAATATCCCTGGATTTACATTTTCCGAAAGTATCCAAACAACAAAAAGCCGAAATACAAAAAGCCAGAGAGTTATTGCTCGGCGAGGAATAAAATTCCATCTAAAACGTTAAAAAACAAACATTAAACGGACGGGCCGTGAATATATACATCAGAAAGAAACGATGGAAGTTTGCATTATTTGGAGCAGCAGTAGGCATTGTTGGAATTTCTTTATGGTATACCAATATCATAGTTAACCAGTTCGCAAAAGATGAGCGCGCCGATGTTACTATCTGGGCCGATGCAATTCAGAGGAAAGCCAAGCTTGTTAAATATACTGAAGAATTCTTCGATCAGATCAGGGCCGAGGAGCAGAAAAGAGCCGAGATCCTTGCGGGGGCATATAAGATTGTTGGAAGCAATGAATACATGGGAGACCTTACTTTTTATATTGACATCATTAAAAACAATACAACCATTCCGGTGGTATTAACTGATGAAAATGATACCATTACCAGTTTTGTCAATTATGACTTTGGAGATGATTCCATTCATTATTTCAATCGCGAGCTCAAGAAAGAATTTTCCGAATTTCCCCCTATTGAGATCAATTACTATGCAAATAAAAATATTTTTCTGTATTATCAGGAATCACTTATTTATTCGGAATTACGCCTTGTTTTAAATGATCTGATACAATCGTTTTTTTCAGAGGTTGTAACAAACTCTGCCTCTGTACCGGTTATTGTTACCGACAGCTCAATGAAGCAGATGCTTGCCTTTGGTAATATCGATTCAACAAAAATGGAAGATTCTGCTTATGTTGCCAGGGTATTATCCGATATGAAAAATGAAAACCTGCCCATTGAGCTGGAATTACCTGAACAGGGCCAGACCTATATATTTTATAAAAGCTCCTGGTTGCTTACCCAGATTCAATTCTTTCCCTATATCCAGATTGCCATTATTACCCTTTTTATTTTAATTGCCTATTTCCTGTTCAGCAGTGCCCGCCGGGCGGAACAAAACCGTGTATGGGTGGGTATGTCAAAAGAAACAGCACATCAGATCGGTACGCCGCTTTCATCCATTATGGCCTGGCTTGAATTATTAAAGATGAAGAACATTGAAGATGAGGCTATTGTTGAAATTGAGAAAGATGTTGACAGACTGGAAAAAATAACAGACCGGTTTTCAAAAATTGGTTCAATGCCAAAACTGGAAGAGCATGATATTGTTAAGGTCATTTATGATACGATTTCATATATGAAGTCAAGATCTCCCAAGAAGGTTACATTCAAAATTTCCCCGGCAATTGATTACAAGATTATTATTCCCTTAAACCTCCATCTTTTTGAGTGGGTCATTGAGAATCTTTGTAAAAATGCTATTGATGCCATGGGCGGAAATGGTGTTGTTACTATTGATATTATCGAAGAACCACATAATCTTTTTATCGATTTTGCCGATACCGGAAAAGGTATTTCCAAATCAAAATACAAAAGCGTATTTGACCCTGGCTTTACAAGTAAAAAACGGGGATGGGGGCTTGGCCTAACGCTCTCTCAACGCATTATTAAGGATTATCACAAAGGGAAAATCTTTGTTAAATCTTCATCCATTGACAACGGAACCACTTTCAGGATAGTGCTACATAAAGGCTAGTCCGAACCTGTAAATTCCAAACTACAAATCCCAAATAACAAATAAATTTCAAAACCCAATAACCAATCACCAAAACAGTTTGCGAGTTAAGCTTTGGGGTTTTGAATTTTGTGATTTGGGAATTAGCAAACATTGTTATGCAATTTCATTTTCTGCCAAAATCAGCCGGTATTTCACCCCAGTTTTCGGTGTCCCATTTAAATATCTGGTTGGTATAGGTATGACTTTTCAGCCAAACAAGAGCCCGATCAACATAACCAAATACTTTTTTATTGTTTGCAGACCGCTCCAGTTTTGTGTTAACTTTTTTGTCGTTGATCCATTTCATTGCCGTACGTGAATCGGTGTATATCGGCATATGTTCCCTGCTTTTTCCAAGTTGGGCCAGGCCATGAACAATGGCCAGAAACTCACCTAGATTTACAGTTGCTTCTTCAAATGGTCCCTGGGCAAAAATAAGAGTTGACGTTCTTGTATAAACACCCCTGTATTCCATGACGCCGGGGTTTCCACTGCAAGCTGCATCAACACTCAGGCTGTTTAAAACAGGTAAATTGATTTTCTTGCCCAAAGCCTGGTATTGCCGTTCAGTTATCTTATCCCATATATTTGCTGTAGGCCCTATTTCATATGCCAGCTTTGCAAATTCAACATTGTTGAATGATTTAAATTTTGCACCCACATATCCCTTCACGGATGTTTCACATTCCTTCCAGCTTTTAAATATGCCTGTTTTGGTTCCTTCCCAGACAACATAATATTTTTGCTTTCCCATCCGATTATTAAAACTAAATTGGATTATTCCTTTATCTTTACTTCATCATCTAAAATAATACAAAACTATACGTGTATTAAAATGAAAAGGCTCAAAGTTATATTAATATTTCTGATTATTATACTGACCTCCTGTGGCTCTCAAACCGTTTTCGAGGAATACCATACATTTGAAAAGCAATCATGGAATAAATTCAAATTACTTCCTTTTGAATTCGATGTCAATTCTATTTCCGGATCATATGCTGTTTATATGATCATCAGGTACAACAGGGATTTTCCACAGATGACCCTGTCATTTAATTCTGAATTAATAGGTCCTGATGGCGAGCAACGTCGGCGTTCAATCGATATAAAATTAAAAGATCAGCATCGTAATCTTCTGGGGGCTGATCAATCTGATTATTACGAAATAAAGTATCCGCTTTATCCCGATTTTAAATTTAATACCAAAGGAATTTGTATAATTGAGTTTCAGAATGAAATGAAAAAGTATGAAACTGCAGGGCTGATTCAAATCGGATTACTTGTTGAGCATCATTGACAGTGAAGTATCTTTTTCACCTTTTCCCTGTCGATGATCAGTTGCTGGCGAAGTTTTTCAAGGTTTTCAAATTTCACCTCATCCCGTATTCTGTCAATGAAGGATATGGTAATTGTTTCGTCATAAATGTCTTCGTTGAAGTTGAAGATATGAACTTCTATCGTCAGTTCGCCATGGTCAATTGTCGGCCTTACACCAATATTACCCATGCCGCAATAATATTCTCCCCGGCAATAAACACCACAGGCGTAAACACCAATAGCGGTTATTAGTTTATATTCGTCTCCCAGGTGAATGTTGGCAGTGGGAAAACCGATTTTCCTTCCTATCTTCTGACCCCTCACAACCATGCCGGTAATTGAATAATCATAGCCCAGCAACTGGTTGGCGATTTTCACTTTTCCTTCTTCCAGCGCTATTCTTATCTTGGTTGAACTAACATTCAGGTTGTTGATGCTCTGAGCCTGGATTTTTTCAACTTCAAAACCATATTTTGCGCCAAGGTCATAAAGCGTATTAAAATCGCCCACCCGGTTTTTACCAAAATGATGATCGTACCCTATGATAAGTTTCTTTGTGTGGATACTGTCCACAATAATGTTTTTTATGAAATCCTCAGAGGTGGTTTTTGAAAATTCCCTGGTAAATGGAATAATTACAAGGTGTTGAATTCCTGATTTTTCTATCCTTTCAAGTTTTTTTTCCTGTGTATTAATAAATTTAAGGTTCTTGCTGTCGGGATGAATAATCAGGCGGGGATGCGGGTAAAAGGTAACCAGGACGGTTTCGCCATCCAGGATGCGGGCCTCATCAACCATGCGTTGAATGATTTTCTGATGCCCGAGGTGTACACCATCAAAAGTACCAATGGTAACCACCGGATTCTTCACATTGATAAATTCATCTAATCCGTTGTATATTTTCATTGCCCAATAAAATGTTACCCGTTTTATTCCCGGTCATAAAATGACCTGCAAAAATATTATATTTAGCGCGGAAAGGAAAATATCGGCAAATTAATTAGTCATGAACCAATACCATAAACCGTTTAGTTGTCAGAAATTAACCGTTTCTGTTATTTCCTATCTGTTCACTATAATAGTAACACTTTTTTTTCACGATTGTTTTGCACAGTTCCAAGATGATTTTTCTGATAATGATTTCTTGGTAAATCCCGCATGGCATGGAGACACTTCGAAATTCAGGATAAATGCCGATTATCAATTACAATTGGACGACGAGGGAGAGGGAATTGCATCTCTTACTACAGAAAATCATGATGTTGTCGGAACCGAATGGCAATTCTGGATTAAATGTTCGTTCAGCCCATCGGCAAATAATAATGCTCGGGTTTATCTTATTTCCAACGAGGACGACCTTAATATCCCGCTAAATGGGTATTACGTGCAATTGGGTGAGTCTGGTTCAGATGATGCCATTGAATTATTCAGGCAACAGGGAGAGGAGGTTTTTTCTATCTGCCGGGGATCTGAGGGGCTGATTGCTTCTTCGTTTGCAATCAGGGTAAAGGTGATCAGGAAGCTGGATTATCACTGGGAAATATTGGTCGATCCGTCGGGGGGTGTGAATTTCCAGACAGATGCTCATGGTTTGGATTCTACCATAACTTTTTCGAATGCTTCTGGTATCAGGTGTAAATACACAAGCAGCAACAGCACTAAAATGTATTTTGATGATTTCTATGCAGGTCCGATTATTATTGATACTGTCCCTCCCGAAATAGAGTTGTTTGTTATTACTTCCGAAACATCTGCAGATGTAAAATTCAATGAGGTGGTTGAAACTATTTCGGCTGAGATCCTGTCGAATTATTTGATCAAACCCGGATCATATTTTCCGGTTATGGCCTTCCATGACGAAAATTATCCTGAAAATGTTTACCTCAACTTTGACAGGGCTTTTAAGAACGGGGAAACCTATACCCTTGTAGTAAACGGAGTGGATGATCTGGAGGGGAATACCACCATGTTTCGTGAGGCAACATTTCTTTATTTTGAACCCCGGCCCTTTGATGTGGTGATCAACGAAATCATGGCCGATCCCGTGCCGGTTGTGGCCCTGCCCCCATATGAATTTATTGAGCTTGCCAATAATACTGATTTTCCCATTAATTTATCTGGTTGGACGCTTACTATCGGTACATCGATTAAAACCTTTGGGGATGTTGTTATACAACCCACTGATTATCTCATTATATCAAAAGAGAATACAGCACCTGAATTTTCGATCCTGGGTGATTTTTATGGCTTTTCATCGTTCTCGCTGAATAACACGTCACAAAGTTTAATACTTCGAAATAATCGGGGAAAACTTATGTCAGCCGTTAATTATGATAATAATTGGTATAAAGATGGGGATAAGGCAGAAGGTGGTTACTCACTTGAACAAATAGATCAGGAAAATTCCTGCCAGGGGGGGTGCAACTGGCAGGCTTCAATGAACATCCTCGGTGGTACACCGGGTACCAAGAATTCTGTTTATCAGAACAAAAATATCTTACCGGAAATGGAGGGTATTGCTTATATCAATCCCTATACTTTTGAGCTGTGGTTTTCGCAGATCATGGATAGTGTTTCTTTGACAAATATCGCGGCATATGAAATCGATCAGGGTATTGGAAATCCGGATCATGTTGCTGTTGTGGGTGAGGACTTTAAAAACATCCGGTTGACATTTAGCAATGAAATTTATAAGGAAATAATTTATAAGCTTTCTATCAGTGATACGATTATGAACTGTTCCGGATTACCCTTGTTGCCCGGAGATGAGGTTCTTTTGGGAATTCCGGTGCCGGCCGCAGAAAATGACCTGGTTATCAACGAAGTATTGTTTAACCCCCTGGGAGGGGGCGAAGATTATGTGGAAATATATAATCGGTCTGACAGGATCATCGATTTGTCGGGGATTCATATCGGCAGTATTCGAGATAATCCCCCAAACCCACCTGATACCACGTTGAAGAGAATTACAAATCAGTGCCAGTTAATTTTCCCGGAAGAATATTATGTCCTCACAGCCAATCAGGAAACTGTTAAAGATCAGTATTATACTTCAAATCCCGGGGGATTTATTACTATGAATTCATTCCCCTCCCTCCCATCTGATAATGGTACTGTTTTAATTCTGTCGGATTTGGAAATCATTGACAGGTTTCCCTATAACGAAAACATGCATTATCCCCTGCTTAATTATCTGGATGGTGTGTCGCTGGAAAGAATTAATTATGACAATTCATCCCTGCAGGATAACAACTGGCATTCTGCCTCTGAAACTGTGGGCTTTGGAACACCTGCTTATAAGAATTCTCAATTCGTTGGAGAAATCATCATTCAGGACCCTTTTGAAATCAGGCCTGAAATTTTTTCTCCTGATGGAGACGGTTCGGATGACCTGTTGAATATTCATTATTGTTTTGACAGGCCGGGAAACAATGTCAGCATTACTATTTTTGATGCCGGTGGACGGCTGATTAAAAATCTTGTTAAGAATGAGTTAACAGGGGCCGATGGTTTTTTTTCCTGGGATGGCTTAAATGAAAATCACCAGAGGGCGCTTATCGGAATTTATGTAATATTTATTGAGGTGTTCACGGCCGACGGACAGGTAGGTCGCTATAAAAAAACCGGTGTTCTGGGAGGAAATCTAAGGTAAATCCTAAGCATCAAATCCCAAATTCTAAACACCATCTGTTAGCAGGTTTTCGTAATTGAATATTGTTTTGGGATTTAATGCTTGGGGTATAATACTATTTTACTCAGATATAATCCACCAGAAATTAACGTATATAAGAAGTGATCGTGGTGACTTAGCCCAGGTATTAACTACTTATTTTAAACCCAAGACAGGCCTGCAAATAGACATTCCGGTATGTTCTTTCAATATAGGAATAATCCTTCTGATAAATTGAGTTCAGACCGGCTGTAAGGGTCAGTCCGACAAAGAATTTTTTGCTCACATTATATGAGGATCCTATCAGGACACCATAATCCCATTTTCTCAGTGCGCTGCTTTCATCAAAAGGATAGTCTTCAACAATATCAAACGGATTCTCCGGATCCCCTATTTCAAAATCTGCCTTACCGGTATTCTTTCCTTTTAACAGATAAGAAAACTGCGGTCCGATTAAAAGTGACCATCTTTCGTTTAGCAGGTACATAAATATTACCGGGATATCCAGGTAGGCATTATCGAATTCACCCTCTACCCAACCATCGAAATAAGTATGAACAATATAAGGCGGATCGTGATCTTCAACCCTGTAAACCGTATCCCCCTTATAGGGATTTTTAAATGTTGAGCCTTTTTTCGAATAGGCAAACTCTGCCTGAACGCGCCATTTCAAATTTAGCCGGGCCCGAAACCAGACTCCCACAGCGGGTCCTAATCCTGGGCTTCCGGTGGCACCTTTTTCGGCAATGCCATAAGGTGTGCCCAGGTTGAATCCGGCTTTAACACCAAATTCCATTCCCTGGGCATTTATATCTTCAGTATGGCATAGCATTGTGCATAATGCAGCAAACAAAAATATTTTTATGGCTTTCATCCTGTGATGGTTTTTAATAAACCAGTGATATATCATCGATATAAAGCGTACTGCCAACACCCCCAATAAATAAATCGCCGGCAGCGCTTGAGGCGTAGATCATGATCATTGTATCAGGATTCTCTGCAGAAAAATAGATAAATGGTAATTGAAACTCTGTATAATTTTCAACTATCAGGGTATTGTCCGGCAACCTTGCAGATGCAATGGTATCCCTTTTGTTTGTAGCAGAATTCCAGCGTGTAAGATCTGCATAAATATCACATGAATCATTATTTACCGGTAAATATTTATAATAACCCCTGAAAGCTATCGGCCTTGATGTAAAAGGTGTTCCTTCCTGCAGGCTTTCTAATTGATTCTGCAAATCCGGATCAAAAATTCCCGAAGCCAGGGTTCCTGTTACTAAAAGAAATTCGGGAGGTAAAATGGTTGTTATTTTAGCAGCCCACTCTCCTGTTACGGCATCATTTGTGGGTTCCGTTGTTACCGGTGGGGGATCCATGTAAAGCAACAGGTCAACAACTTTGTTCGCCGTTGCCCACACTCCCAGGGGAGCAGGAATGCTATATTTTGGAAAGGGGATCCAGGTCTCAAGGTCTCCATTGGGCAGCTGATCTTCCCCTGCGGTGTTAACCTCAATTACATTAGAGTATTCACTGTGATTTTCTCCGGCATATGCCCTGATCCGGTAATAATATTTAACATTATTCTGCAGGTTAAAAGCATAACACCTGTCAACATCATTAACATCCTTGCCGTTAAATCCGTTTACATGGTTGGAGAAATCAGCAGATGTTGACACATCGATTTTATACCCATCCACATTATTGGCTTTTTGCCAGCGCGCCAGAAAATTCTTCTGAAATATCTCCTTCGCATCTAATGCTACCGGCTTATCAACAAGTGGAGGATTATTATCATCATCGTTGTTATCATTTTTGCAGGCAGTGAGCGTTACTACCAAGGTAAGCACAAAAAAAGCCGCAATCCTGAGTATGGGATTTTTCATAATCTTATCTCCGGGATTTGGTTACTTTACTACAAAGGATCCGGAACTTATTCTTGCTTTTCCTTCCATCAGGTGGAAATAGTAAGTTCCGGCCGGGAAATTGCTGATATCAAAAGATTGTCCGGATTCGTTTACTTCAATGTCTTTCAAGTGGGCACCCACGGTGTTGTAAAATATCATCCTGCCCTGATCAATTCTTCTGGCAAATTCAAAGTATATAATATCTGTTGCCGGATTTGGATAAACGTTCACGCGAACTTCGGGCATCAGGTCATAATCTATACCCGATTCAAGTTCAATAGAAAGATCGTCAACATACATTACTGACCCATCGTTTCCCCCCAATAACACAGACGACATAATAACAACATTCATTGTATCGGGTGTGTCCTCGGGGAAAAAATATTCAACTATCGCCTCAAATTCTGTCCACTCTTCTACAGCGGTAACCACCTCGAAATACGCATAACCAAGCGTGATGGTAACATTATTATCTGCATCCCATCTTGTTAAATACAGGTATGCCTGAGCTGTGTCGATATCGGCTGGCTGGTACTTAAAATAACCTTTTAATTTTGTAGGTTTTCCATTGAAATCTATGCCGCCAATTATTTCACCTGACATGGTTTGCATGTTGATTTGGAATTTACCCAATGTAATACAACCAGGTGCAATAATTGGAAATAACTCCATGTTTTTAGAAGTTAATTTGGCACATTTTTCACCACTATAAGCATTGTCATCTGGTTCAACAACGATTTTTCCAGCAAGACCGGTATATAAATTAGGAGTGCTCCAATCAGTGGGATTATAATATGGTATTGTGTCGGTGCCAATAATAATAGCACCAGCAACAACCCAGTTTTCCATGTCTTTATTAGGAATATCCTGTGCAAAAGCAGAACTTCCAACAACGACTAATGCAATGATTAACAGTAAGTTTTTTTTCATAATTATTTGGTTTTTTGATTATTTGCCCCTTTTTCGATGGATAAAAGTAAAGTAATTTTTCTTTTCAAAGAAATTATTAACCTTTTTATTAAGCCTATACCGCGTAGGCTATCGTACCTATGCTGACCTTAACACCCTGAATTTGCAGCAAGGTATAGACACAGGCTTCCAGGGTTGAGCCGGTTGTGATCACATCGTCAACAAGTAAAATATGTTTGTTCTCAAGTGCCTTTGGGTTGTTTGTTCCGAAAATATTCTCAACATTCTGCCACCGTTCCCATCTTGATTTTCTTGTCTGGGTGGTAGAGTGGGTGCGTCTGAACAGATGATTTGTGTCCAGTTCTTTTTTGAAAGTCTTGCTGATACCTATTGCTATCAATTCGCTCTGGTTAAAGCCCCTTTTCTTAAGTTTCCTTTTATGAAGCGGTACAGGAATGATTAGTTCAACTCCCTCAAATAGCTGGCTGCTGCTGAGTTCATGACCAAATAATTCACCAAGATAAACCCCAACTTCTTTCCGGGCCCTGTATTTAATGTGGTGAATAAGTTTCTGGGTCAAACCTGTTTTTCTGAAATATAAATACGATGCAGCTGATTCTATTTGAACCCTTCCCCAGAAAGATTTACTTACAGGATTGTCCTGTAATAAATGAAAATTGGTCACCGGCAATTTATACCTGCACAACGTACATATTATTCTTTCACCGGCATAAAGAGAATTGCCACATGTTAAACAGGCGTTTGGATATAATAGAGATACAAAATCATTAATCAGTTTCATAATACAATGGTTTTATATACTTAATACTTTTAATCACGAAAATGTCCTCCCGCGAATTACAAATTCTGTATTTATTAATTAATTTTGGTTCCTGTTCAACAAATAATGACTTATAATGAAAAAGATCAATTTAGTATTCCCTGTCATCATGATGATATTGTTAATTGGCGCATGTAACAATGATAACAACGATGATGATGATGACATAAATACACCCCCAACGGCATCATTTACCGTTAATCCTAATTCAGGAAATATTCAAACTGTTTTTTCCGTAGATGCCTCCAACAGCACCGATAACGAACAACTGGCTTCAGAGCTTGAGGTACGATGGGACTGGACGGCTGATGGTAGCTGGGATACAGATTATTCAACATCAAAAACCGCTACACATCAATATCCGGCAGCGGGGGATTTTACAATAAGGCTTGAGGTGAAAGACAAAGAGGGCGCAACGGGTACCTCTTCACAAAATGTTAATGTAATTGATGACGGAAGTCTTAGTTTTTTAACCGGTACCGTTTCAAACATTACCCTTACCTCCGCAGAGATTACAGGTGAAATCATTTCAACAGGACAGGATCAGATTACAGACCATGGACACTGCTGGTCATTTTTTGGGGATCCGGATATTAACAGTTCTAAAACATTGCTGGGTTCGGTTACTTCCCCGGGATCGTTTACAAGCATTATTACCGGATTAACCGAACAGATAGCTTATGACGTCAGGGCCTATGTCACCACAAACCAGGGTACTGTATATGGTGAGCTGGTCAGTTTCAATGCAGCAACCAGTGCCGGAATAACACCATGCCCGGGTGCTGAAACGGTAAGTGATGCTGATGGTAATGTTTATAATACGGTGTTGATCAATGGTGTTTGTTGGATGCGCGAAAACCTCAGGGTGGGTACCATGATCAATGGAGCCCAGGAACAACAGGATAACGGGACAACTGAAAAATATTGTTATGATAATGATGATAAGCATTGTGAGATTTTTGGGGGTTTATATCAGTGGAATGAAATGATGCAATATGTTACCGGTGAAATCAATCAGGGGATTTGTCCTGATGGATGGCATCTGCCGACACACGAGGAAATACAAACCCTAGATGGCAACATAGCAGATGCATATGACTTAATCTCTGTTGGCCAGTGCCAGAATAGTAATAACATTAGTGGATTTTCCGCCCTGCTTTCGGGCTATAAAGGTTATATACCCCCTTCTTTTGTTGATTACGGAACAACTACAGAATTGTGGTCCACAAAACGCTATGCACCACAGCCTACGGTTTCGAGTATTTCATATTCAATTTCGGGGGATGGTAGCTCAACGTTTGCCACACCCAACCAGTTATCGGCATTCTCTGTTCGTTGTATTAAGGATAACTGATCCGGGGGCGATAACCAATGGTTTCCTCTTTACTCCTTGAAATAAAAGATCTCTGTGTAGAATTTAATACGGACGATGGGGTGGTTAAAGCCGTTGATTCCGTATCCCTGAATCTTAAAAGGGGGGAAATTTATGGAATTGTGGGTGAATCCGGCTCAGGAAAATCAGTTACCGCTTTATCGATTTTGAGACTGATACAACAACCGCCGGGGAAAATAAACCGGGGATTGATCATCTTTTACAGGGAAAACAACCAGCCAGAAAATTTGCTTGGGCTTCCTGAAAAAAATATCCGACAAATCAGGGGTAATGAGATTTCGATGATATTTCAGGAGCCCATGACTTCCCTCAATCCCGTTTATAAATGTGGCAAACAGGTAAGCGAGGCCCTGCTTCAACACTATAGGGTAAGGAAGAAAACGGCAAGAAACAGGGTAATTGAATTATTTGATGATCTTCGGCTGCCAAGGCCTGAAGTTATTTATGATTCATATCCCCATGAGTTATCCGGCGGGCAGAAACAACGGGTTATGATTGCCATGGCCATGATCTGTAAGCCTGCTTTACTGATTGCCGACGAGCCTACCACGGCCCTGGATGTTACGGTACAAAAATCTATTCTTGAGCTGATGGAAAAACTCAGGTCAGATTACGGGACAACGATACTGTTTATCACACACGACCTTGGAATAATGGCAGGGATTGCTGATCGGGTAGCCGTTATGTATAAAGGAAAGATTGTTGAGGAAGGCAGCAGTGAAGAGATTTTCAATAATCCCAAACATGCCTACACCAAAGGCTTACTAGCATGCAGACCTTCATTAAATATTACATATTCCCGATTACCTACCGTTGAGGATTTTATGGCTGGCAAAACCAGTTCTTTTGAAAGCGAAAAGCTAAAACCAGCCACCTTTTATTCCGGGAAGATACTATCCGTTGAAAATGTAAAAACCTGGTTTAACATGAGAAAAGCATTGTTTTCGCCAAGAGAGCAAATTAAAGCGGTAAACGGAGTAAGTTTTGAAATAAACAAGGGGGAAACGCTTGGCCTGGTTGGAGAATCGGGCTGTGGCAAAACAACACTTGGAAGAACTATCCTGAGACTGATTCCGGCCACCGGGGGTAAGATAATTTTCCAGGATGAAGATATTACCCGGATAAACAGAAAAAGCCTCAGAAGAGCCCGTAAAGATCTTCAAATAATTTTTCAGGATCCTTATTCTTCTCTCAATCCAAGGATCAATATAGGATCGGCTATTCAGGAGCCTATGAAGGTATACGGATTGTATAAAAATGATGCGGGGCGAAAGGCCAAAACTTATGAACTACTTGAGAAAGTAGGTCTGGCTAAAGCTCATTATAATCGTTATCCACATGAGTTTTCGGGCGGGCAGCGCCAGCGTATATGCATTGCAAGGTCTTTGTCGCTGAACCCCAAATTCATTGTTTGTGACGAATCGGTTTCTGCCCTGGATGTTTCCATACAGGCACAGATATTAAATTTATTAAATGATCTGAAAAAGGAATTCGGGCTAACATTTATCTTTATCTCTCATGATCTGTCGGTTGTAAAATTCATGGCTGATAGAATTGCCGTTATGAAAGACGGCATGATTGTTGAAATTGACAATGCCGATGAAATATACAAACACCCCAAAACCAGCTATACAGAAAAGCTGATAGAATCAATCCCGGGAAAATGATTGTTAATTCATACCTTTAACCCGGGCATTAAATTAATTATTCCCTATGGCAAATCATAAAAATACCGGTAAAACATCCGGCAGAAGAAATACGCTCTTATTAAATATCCTGGCTGTATTTGGAAAGAATCCTTTCCGGGCATTTAACTATAAACAGATCGGCCATTTAATGGGCATTAAGGACCAGGCCGGCAAAGATATCATTCGAAAGCTCCTGAAAGACCTGGTTAAAAACCGGGATATCGTTGAGATAAAACCGGGCAAATACAAATTAAATCCTGATAAAATACAGGAATTTGCAAACAAAAGGGGCCATATCACCGGTACCGTTGATATGAAACAAACCGGCAAAGCATATATCATTTCCGATGAGGGTGGGGATGATATATATGTAGCCCCCAATAATACTCATCGTGCGTTTCATGGTGACAAGGTAAAGGTGCTTTTGTTTCCTCAGCGCAAAGGCAGAAAACCAGAGGGGGAGATCGTTGAAATCGTCCATCGGTCAAAAATTCAATATGTTGGTATTATAGAGGTTTCGAAAAATTATGCTTATCTGATTCCTGATAATAAAAATATTCCTGTTGTCTTTTTTATTCCAAAAGATCGGTTGGGGGGTGCTCTTAATGGCCAGAAAATAATCGCCAGGATCACAGAGTGGCCAGAACATTCAAAAACGCCCTTTGCAGAAGTTGTAAAGGTGCTTGGGTATCCGGGTGATCACAATGTTGAAATGGAATCAATCATAGCTGAATATGATTTTCCACTAAGCTTTCCTCCCGGTGCCGAAAAAGAAGCGGACAGGATCCCGGTTGTGATCCATGATAAGGAGATAAAGTCAAGAAGAGACTTCCGTAATGTCTGGACCATTACCATAGATCCCGCGGATGCCAAAGATTTTGATGACGCTCTGTCGCTGCAGAAGCTTCCCAGTGGAAATCTTGAGGTTGGTATTCACATTGCCGATGTTTCCCATTATGTAAAACCTGAAACCCTTATTGATCAGGAGGCTTTCAGGCGGGGCACTTCAATTTATCTGGTTGACAGGGTGGTTCCCATGCTCCCCGAAAAACTTTCAAATAATGTTTGTTCGCTCCGTCCGGAAGAAGAGAAACTCTGTTTTTCTGCTGTTTTTGAACTTACCGAAAATGCCATGGTTGAAAACGAGTGGTTTGGAAAAACGATAATTTGTTCTGACAAAAGATTCAATTATGAAGAAGTTCAGGAAATCATCGAAAAAAGGAACGGTTTATACTCCGAAGAGGTACTGATCCTTCATGGCCTGGCCTCCAGATTACGTGAAAACCGTTTTAAAAAGGGCGCTATTAATTTCAGGTCGCAGGAAGTAGAATTCCAACTTGACGATGAGGGGGTTCCCCTGAGTATTTCAATAAAAGAACAAAAGGAATCGAATTGGCTGGTTGAGGAATTTATGCTTCTGGCCAACCGAAAAGTTGCAGAATTTATCGGTAAAAAGAAAGGCAACGTAAAACCCAAAACCTTTATTTATCGTGTTCATGATTCCCCCTCCCCAGAAAAGCTGAGTACATTTATTCAGTTTGTATCCAGGCTGGGATATAACATCAACCTTAGCAACCAGACAAGCCTGGCCAAATCTTTTAATGCTCTTTTTAAACAAATTGCAGGTAAGGGTGAAGAGCATATGATCGAAACCATTGCCATCAGAACCATGGCCAAGGCCGAATATTCCACAGACAATATTGGACACTATGGTCTGGCGTTCGGATATTATACTCATTTTACTTCGCCGATCAGAAGGTATCCGGATTTGATCGCTCATCGATTGCTCGAAAGATATTTAAATAATGGTTCATCGGTCGATAAGGCAAACTATGAGGATATGTGTATTCATTCTTCCGATATGGAACGTAAGGCAGAGGCTGCCGAACGGGAATCGGTTAAATACAAACAGGCAGAGTATTTGCTCGATAAAATCGGGCAGCATTTTGATGGCCTGATTTCGGGGGTAAGCAAATGGGGTATCTATGTTGAAATTATTGGTAACAAATGTGAGGGTATGATACGTTTGCGTGATCTTGGAGATGATTTTTATTACCTGGATGAAGAGAATTACCGGGTAATAGGCCAGCAATACGGCAACATTTATAAATTGGGTGATAAGGTCAGGATCAGGGTAAAGAAAATTGATCTTTCTAAAAAACAAATGGATTTTGAGCTTGTATAGGGGACTTTATCATTCAGGGTATTTCAATGGTAACTTAATACTGAAAATCGTCCCTTTTTCTTCGGATGATTCAAAATGAACCACGCCTTTCAGGTATTCTTCGGTAAGCAATTTTATACTATAGGTGCCAAGTCCCCTGCTTACACCTTTTGTTGAAAAAGAGCGTTGGAAGATTTGTAACTGAACTTCACGTGACATGCCCCCGCTGTTCATCACCCAGAAAATACCGTACGCTCTAATTATCCGGGTCCCGGTTTTTATAATGTTGCCCTCTTTTGTGGCTTCAAGGGCATTTTTTATCATGTTTATGAGAACTCGTTTTAACAGGGTTTCGTCAGTTTCTATCATAAATGTTACGGAAGAACGGTCGATATTTATTGTTTTGTTAAGTGCTACACGGTGATGCTCCAGATGGTTTATCACATTTTGGATTATGTGTTCTGAATTCAGTGTTTTGGCAGCAATCCTGTAAGTGCCGCTTTCGGCAGCAACTAATTCTTTCTGTTCAAGAATTTCTTCAATCAAGTCGTTACTTAGTTCTTCGGCAATATCAAGAAATTTGAACACTTCATCCCGATTATCTGCCAATCTCATTACACCAAGATAACCCTGTATGCCTCCCGCGGTATTGATCAGATCGTGGAAGAATATTCTTTCAAGTATGCTTTTGCGTTTTTTGTCGCTGATGTCTTCAAGGGTTAATATTGTATATGATTCACCCTTAAAGCTGAAAGGATTGGCTATTACTTCCAGATCAAAATAATTGCTTTTTCCGTTGGAATTCGATATAATTCTGCATTCATGGATTATTTTTTCATTTTTTTCCTGGCTTTCAATAATGGCATTAACGACACCACAATATTCACAGCTTTCCGAAGTACCACATCCTCCGGGCTCTTCGCTGGCATGAACACAATTTATTGTTTCGCCAGGTCTTTTCCCAATAACCTGGTTCAGGTTTTTAATTTCAAGAAAATTACGCAGGGTTTTATTTGCAAAAAGGATCTGCCTCTGAGGATTCAACACAACTGCAATTTCGGGTATGGCTTCTAACAGGTTCCTGATATCGGTGGCATCCACCAGGATCCTGTGATTCTTCATAAGAGTAATTTTATCAGCTCTTTTGGCGGGAGCATACTTTGTTGCTAGCGGTTTCATCATACTAAAGGTACAATTTTTTTAACCGCCGATCAAATTTCACTTCCTTTTGCTTATGAGTGTAATGATGATTCCAATTACCGGACTTAAGACCATGCAGAAAAAAAATGACCATTCTGTGCCTATATTTCGTCTCTTTCCTATGAATTCGGAAATAATCAGGGAAAGCGCATACCAGATTACAAATATGATAACTACAAGTGCTTCAGTCATGTCAATTAATAATAATAGATTAAAAGAAAAATAACCGGAATAACGATACCCAGAATTGTTAACCAGGCCCCCCGGCCTGTTATGCCGGTTTTACCCCTTAATATTAACAATCCGGTAATTGAAATAATTATGAGTGCACCGGCATAAATATCTGAAAACCACATCCACCATTTTACCGGGTTATAGTGTAAATAATTCATTGGCTTTAAAATAGGTCGTACTTTTGTTTTTTCAATTAACCCTTCTCCGGTAGCCAGATTAATAGACGCAATTCCATCCTTCAGAAAGATTTTAACATATTCCTTATTAGGAAAATAATGTTTTTTGTAATTTTTGTCTTCGCCGTATTCTGACAATATCTCTTTCAGATGGCTTTTTGATGTTTCAAAGGGGGTGTCCACAAATAATTCTGTTGTGGTCACCACATAATTTGGATTCCATTCCCTTAAATGATTAATTGCAATTCCAGAAATAGCATAAATAATAGTTACTCCAAAAAAAAGATATCCAAAATCCCGATGAATAAATCTAATCCATTTGCGCCATTTAAATTTATGTTTTCCCATATATTAATCTAACTTAAAAAGGCCGGTAGTTTATACCGGCCATATATTTTTTAAGATGTTTCACCTCTCTATTATTCCTGATCTTCTGGTTCTATAACCTTATATTCCTCGCAAATGATAGAATAAAAAGACAGATGGTCTGTTCCGCTTTCCTTTATTTCCTGTCTGTAATTTTTGATTTTTTCAAGTCCGGAAACGTGTTCACCCTGATCTGCAGCTTCCCCTTTTTTACTACCCTCATGTCCTGATCCATCATCATGCCCCTCACCCTCTTCTGCTTCCATCATCAATTCATTTTCCCATTCTGTCAGATAATCTTCGTCTATTCTTAATTCATCTATAACACCGGTTACAATTACGTCCTGGCCTTCAAGATCGGTATTGAAACTGGGAATATTTTCTCCAACAATTATTTTCACTGTTGCATCGGAAACAGTATCAATAAGAAACATTCTTTTTCCACCATGCTGGCATACATGATTCACTGTTCCTTCTATGATAATTTTTTCACCTACGATTTCACTAGCATTATTTTCAAAATCATTCACCGATATCATTACCGGTTCTTTTACAGTATTATTTTGATCTTCTGCTGGTTGCTTCTGGTTG
The DNA here is from genome assembly GCA_964468645.1 of uncultured Bacteroidales bacterium. GTDB lineage: Bacteria > Bacteroidota > Bacteroidia > Bacteroidales > JAIOZK01 > JAIOZK01. The sequence continues at coordinate 27,670 of CAYXUU010000028.1, read as the reverse complement.
CTGTTACAAGCTGTTATAAGAATAATAACGATACTTATTAATGATAATTTTTTAAACATATGTCCTCCATGTTTTTGGTTTGGCTAAAAGAATGCAAAGATATTAATTTTTAGTATGAATAGCTTTTTAAAAATCTTCGTCGATATTTATTTTTATACCATCATATTTTTTTTCTTTCCCGTTGCTGTAAGATATCACCATAAAAAGTGTTCCGTCTTCATTCAATGTTTTCCATTCTCCGTCTTTTCGACCCATGATATAATTACCCGCCTCTTTAATGTTTCCATTCTGCCAGTAATAAATATGCCTTCCATTGGGATTATCGTCTATGTATTTTCCACTAAAACTTAATCTGTCATTCTTATAAAAATTCTTCCAAAGTCCGTTTCTCAGTCCATCAATATATTCACCTTCGGTTTTTATATCTCCATAATTATAAAGCCAGAAACCATTTTCCAATCCTTCTATAAATTCTCCAGATGCAACAATATTACCGATCTCATCATATTCTGTCATGATACCATCTGCCAGGCCATTATAAAATGATTCTTCCCGCAGAAGATTTCCATTTTGATAATACCACTTCCACTGTCCATTAAGCTGGCCCCGATCATTATAATTTCCTGTTTGTTCAATATTGCCGTTATTATGATAAAAATTCCAGGTTCCTGATTTTTTATCCTTAATATAATCCCCTGTTGCCTTTAGTTTTCCATCATCAAAATATTCTTTCCAGGGGCCATCTTTTTCCCCTTTTTCAGTCATTATGCCCTCCCCAATTATAATACCATTTTTAAAAACATATGCTTTTTCTATTTCACCTTCTTCATTGAATTCCCTGGTAACTCCTTCCGGAATACCTTCTTTATAGCTGGCAATTATTTTTACATTCCCGTTTGGGTAGTAATCTTTCCTTATTTCAAGTTTTACAAGTTCTGCAACATCTTCCTGTTTTTCCCCATTCACATATTTTGATGTTGTTATCAGGTTTCCTTCCATATCAAATTCCTTGAAATACCCATGTTTTATTCCATGTTTGTAAATTCCTTCGAGGCTCAATATCCCACTATCATAAAAATATTTCCATTTTCCGTGTTTCTTATTTTGCTGATCAAACCTGTTTATTCTTTCACGGTCTGTAATAAATCCCTTCTTATAGGTAATCAGTGTAATCGTTCTTCCTTCACTGTCGTATTCCTTGGCAATTCCCTCTTCTATGCCATTTTCATAATAAATAGTCTTTTTAAGTGACCCATTTGAATAATATATTTTTGCTTCTCCTGTTTTTATATCATTAACAAAATTTTCTTCTATAATTTCGCTATTTCTGTATATTTTTCTCGATCCATTCTTTTTACCATTCAGATAATTTATCTCCATGATCAAATTACCTTCTTCATTAAAAAACTCCCAGAGACTATCCAGTTCAAAATTCTTTCTGTTACCCTGTGAAATCAATAGGCCTTCTTCATTATATGTCTTCCAGTATCCGTCAGGTTTACCATCACGCATTTTACCCTCGCTGGAGATCGTTCCATTCTCATGATAGAATATATTATATCCATTCGGATTTATTGCATTGTCTTGGGAGAATAAATTAATGCTTATCGGGATGAAAAGAAAAGAGGCAATGATGTATTTTCTTAAACAATTGTACATTATTGTATTGTTACACCTTCGGCGATTCGCTGATTAATCTGATATATGTATTTATCATTTTTACGTACCAGTAATTTTGCTTTTTCACTTTCTGGCTGTATCATAAAAATAAGTGAATCATAAACCAGTTTCAAAGTATTGCTGGCATGTCTTTCAACATCTATAACGTAGTAATTAGTGACTTTATTTAATCTAAAATTGACTACTTTGTTTTGACCCTGTTCAAATGAAATACCCAGTTCTATATTATTCACCGACCGGCAGATACCAGGTGTTTCTTTCTTAATAATGATCTCCTCAACATATTGTCCATTCTCAAATCTTATTTCTCCATCGGCTACTCTGGCTGCATTATGTGGGACAATCCTTGTTAGGATTATCTTATCAGAATTATAAAACTGAACTTTTTTAATATCAAGATCCTTTTCAATAAGTTTTTTCTGAATATCGGAAGTAAAAATGATTTTATTACTGCAGGAAGAAATAAGCACCGGTAACAATATTAAAAGGATTAGCTTTTTCATTGTTCATTAAATTAGTTTATGTTTTCTTGATATCTCAAGCATTTTAACTATTGGCCTTTTTGCATCCTCAATGGTTTTATCATCCAGTACTATGTCCGGTTTTTCATTTTTCAAACACAAATATAACTTTTGCATTGTATTAAGCTTCATATACGGGCAATCATTACAGGAACACGTTTCATCCGTAGGTACAATCAGAAATTCCTTTTCAGGTGATTCTTTCCTCATTTGATGTAAAATACCTGTTTCTGTTGCAACAATAAATCTATTTGAATTACTTTCAACAGTATATTTTAGCATAGCTGTAGTAGATCCAACATAATCTGAAATCTCCAGAACAGCAGCTTTGCATTCGGGATGTGCAATAAGTTCTGCATCTGGATTTTCAAGCTTCATTTTAACTATTGCTTCTGCTTCCAGAATATCATGAACTTCGCAAGTTCCATCCCATAGTATCATGTTTCTTCCGGTTAACTTATTGATATATCCGCCCAGGTTTTTGTCTGGCGCAAAAATTATTTTTTGATCTTTTGGAAAAGATTCAACGATTTTAACAGCATTGCCTGAGGTACATATTACATCCGACAATGTTTTTATAGCAGCAGAACAGTTTATATATGATATAACGATGTGATCAGGATATTGCGCCTTAAACTTTGAAAATTTGTCAGGGGGGCATGCGTCGGCAAGGGAACATCCTGCTTCTAGATCAGGAAGTAAAACTTTCGTTTCAGGATTCAATATTTTAGCAGTTTCAGCCATAAAATGTACTCCGGCAAATACGATTATTTCTGTGTTTATTTCCTCTGCTTTTTGAGCAAGAGCCAGACTATCCCCAACAAAATCTGCAATATCCTGAATTTCCGGAACCTGGTAATAATGTGCCAGTAGTACAGCATTCTTTTCTTTTTTCATTTTTAAGAAACGATCCCTGAATTCCTCGTTTTTTAAATTTGTACTCATATATACATTATTAATAATTTATTATTTTCTTTTTGTAATTATATATACCTGTTAATAATCTTGATAAAAAATACCGTGTTTTCTTGCTTTATGTACTTATACATTTTAGTTAACAATAATAAACAACAATTGTTAAATCTAAAGTAGGTAATACAGAGTATTTTGCTTTGATTTCAACATGTTGTTAATGACAATCACTGTTAATAAATTATACTCAAATAAATAAGTTATGATCGTTGATTTCTATTTGATAAACAATCAATAAATAGCAGGTAATTAACAAATCATATCTGCCTGAATAATAATCAACATTTAATTTAAATCTTAACAACAAAGGTAAGCAGATATGCACAGAAAAATGTTGAAAAATCAATAAAAAATTGATTTTTAATAGGATATAGAAGTATGATATTGAAGATATAATCTTAACATGTTAATCATGAAAGAGATATTGGTTACTTTTGACAAGTGAAAAACAGATTTGAAAGTTTTTTTTAACAATGTTAAATAAAGGCATGGAAATAGCAATAGGGAGTGATCATGGCGGGTATAAAATGAAACAATACCTGAAAGATCAACTTGAAAAGGAAGGTTATAGTTTCAAAGATTATGGTACAACTTCTGAAGAAAGTGTTGATTATCCTGATTTTATTCATCCGGTAGCAAGGGCGATTAATAATGGAGAATATAAAGCCGGTATAATTTTATGCGGAAGCGGAAATGGTGCACAGATGACTGCAAACAAATATAAGAATGTACGAGCAGCATTATGCTGGAATAGCGAACAGGCAAAACTATCGCGTGAGCACAACAATGCCAACATCATTTCATTACCAGGAAGATTTATCGATTTTGAAGAAGCCTTGAAGATGACAAGGATTTTTTTATCGACCAATTTTGAAGGAGGAAGACATATTAGAAGAGTAGATAAAATATCAAAAATTTTGTAATCCAGAAATGGGATTGGAATTACATAAGAAGTTTTTAAAGGAATCTGCAGAAAAAGCTTTTAATACCGGCCATAGAAAAACAATTAAATATAATATGGCCAGGTATGATATTGCTGTAGAGAAAGGAAAGAAGCAATTCAGTGATATTGAGCTTGCGAAAAGCCGTGCATCCAACTTAAAGAAAAAGGTTATTAACGATCTTGAAAGTTATTTAAAAGTATTTGAAAGCAATTTTATAAAAAGGGGAGGAAGAGTAATATGGGCAGAAAACAGCCACAAGGCTGTTGAGGAAATTAGAAATATCATGAAGGAAAATGATATTAAAATGATTGTTAAATCCAAATCGATGACTACTGAAGAAATTGAGTTCAATCAATCGATGGAAAAACAAAAAATTGAAACAGTAGAAACAGATCTGGGTGAATACATTGTACAACTGGCTGGAGAAAAACCTTATCATATTGTTACTCCGGCAATGCATAAATCAAAAGAAGATATCGCACAGCTTTTTCATGAAAAGTTTAATTTGAAAGAAGATGCCACCCCGGAAGAAATAACGGTATTTGTAAGAAAACTTTTAAGGGAAAAATTTGTTTCAGCTGATATTGGTGTTACAGGAGGAAATTTCCTGATTGCTGACACAGGAGCTGTTTGTCTTACCGAAAATGAAGGTAATGGTTTGATGTCAATATCTTTTCCAAAGATACATATAGCTATTGTTGGCATTGAAAAAATTATACCTTCACTGGAAGACCTTCATTTATTCTGGCCGTTACTTGCATCAATGGGGACAGGACAAAATATAACTGTTTATAATTCAATAATAAGCGGACCAAGAAAAGAAGATGAAACAGATGGTCCGGAAAAAATGTATGTAATACTTCTGGACAATAAAAGAACCATTGCATTAAGCCAGGAACAACAAAAGTTATCTTTAGCCTGTATCAGATGTGGAGCATGTCTGAATGCATGCCCTGTTTATAGAAATATTGGTGGTTATACATATAATACAACATATAGCGGGCCTATCGGTTCGGTATTAACTCCATTTCTGGGTGGTTTTTCTGATTTTAAACATTTGAGTTTTGCATCATCACTATGCGGAGGTTGTACAGAAGTATGTCCTGTTAAAATACCGTTGCATGAATTACTGCTTTATAACCGTCATAACTCGGTTAAAGAAGGACATGTAACGGCCTCTGAAAAAATAAGCATGACGGGATGGAAAAAAATCATGAGAAAAAGAAAAAACATGAATATGGTAAACGCCGGACTAAAGAACTTTTTTATCAAAAGATTCATTGGTAAAACATGGGGATCACGCCGACAAATACCCCGGATAGCCAAACATTCGTTTAATGAACTCTGGAAAGAAAAAAAGTCCTAAATGATTACTGGTCCAAAAGTTCTGATATTTTATTTTCCAGGTCTTCCCCATTTAGATTTTTCGCAATAATAATTCCATCTCTATCGACCAGTACATTTTTAGGGATTGACCGGATTCCATATAAGCCAGCTGCTTCATTTCTCCATCCCGCAAGATCTGATACATGATGCCAGGTCAGTTCATCATCGTGGATAGCTTCAATCCAGTTCTCTTTACCTGTGTCAAGTGAAACACCAAGAATATCAAATCCCCTGTCAGAATATTCTTTAAATACAGCAACTATATTAGGATTTTCAGCGCGACAGGGACCACACCATGAAGCCCAAAAATCAATGAGCAAATATTTATCTCCTATCAGGGAAGATAATAATACAGGATTTCCCGAAGTATCATTCATGGAAAAATCTACAATGGGCTGGCCAATATCAACACGTTTAAGGATAGCAAGACGCCCATTCAGTTTTTTCATATATTCAGAAGATGCAATTCGTTCTTCGAAAAATGACACAATTGAATCAAGTTCAGGCAAATCGTAATAATAGGAATTACGAAAAATAATATATGGCCCTACTACATTATCTTTGTTTTTTATTGCAAATGAAGTGATAAAGAGTTTTTGGGCTTTGTCAACTACGTCATATAATGAATCTGCAGTTGCAAGCAAAACTTCGTTATCTTCTTCTTTACCGCGTTTATAATAGTTGTTATATATTTCACGGTTTTTATCATTAAATCCCTGATTGGTTTCCACGTAATGTCCATACAAATCATTTGTTGCAGAGCCCACAACATCAAAAGATGAAATTTCGGAAGAATCAATAACAACATCTATGTTAATTATTGCCGGTTCAATAAATACACTTTTATAATCATCAAGTCCCTGTATCTTGAAAAAATACAGATAAGGAAAATCAACCTTTCCATTAATTTCAAATTTTCCATCGATGAATTCAATAGAATGATCGGTCACAAAATTCCCTTTATCAAAATGGCCCAATGAAACCGTACCATATGTTTTCCCATCAATATTTCCAGTAATGGTAAAGGGACCGGATTGTTTATCTTCAGTTGTACAGGCATAGAAAAAAGAGATAATAATAATGACAAATAGAAGGTTTTTTATATTCATGTTTATATATTTTAATATGTTCAGGCTACAATAATACCAATTTAATTTTCAATTAATTGAAAATTATTTTGTCCGCCTCAAGAAAAGGTAATGAATCAGGATTATCATTACAACCGAAAAGAATGTACTGATCAAAACTCGGTACATTGTTTCAAAAAAATTAGAAAACCGGAAAGCCTCCAGATAAAAAAGGAACAAATGATGGAAAAGAACCAGGGATACCGTGTACATAAAAAACCAGCGAAAGCCAAAATCCCTGATGCCAGGTTTCATGCTTGCTTCAACATCCATACCCCTTGAAAAGAAACGGATTACACCGGGCCTTGCCCAGCCCATCAACACACTGGCAGCGGCATTCATGCCAGGTGTTTTCATAAAAACATCTATACTGAAACCCAGCAGGAAAGCCGAAACCAGCAATAACCATTTTGGTGTGTTAAAAGGAAGCAACAGAATAAATAATACATACACATATGGATTGATGTAACCACTGAACTGAATATTATTCAGGACAAAAACCTGGAACAACACCAGAATAATAAATCTTGAAATATTTATTATTAAACCACTACTCATTGATCTGGTTTTCGTTAAGTATGTCGAATTCCTGCCTCACCAGGTTTCTAATGATATAAACATTTTTAAGTGTTCCAAAGTCGGTAAAATACCGAATAGAAGCCGAATTTAAATTATTAGTCCTGTCGTTAAAATACTCCTCGACAACACCAACCGGAATACCTCTGGGGAAAATAAAGGAATAACCACTTGTTACAACGGTATCACCCCTGTTAAGAATGATGTGCGCAGGAATATCCTCAAGGGCACCCATACGGTAATCGCTGGTATTCCATGAAATATTGCCAAGTTGATTGTTTTTTAATACAAGGGCACTTGTTTTACTGTCCTTATGCAACATTGACATAACAATACAATAACTTTTTGATACGCCCACTACGATTCCAACTATACCATCTCCCGAAATCACACCCATATCCTTACTGACCCCGTGACGATGTCCTTTATTCAAAATCAGGTAATTATTTCTCCTGTTTATTGAATTTGTGACAACCTTCGCGCAAGTATACCTGTAAATAGTATCCTGATAATAAAATGAAGTATCGGTTCTTATGATTGCTGAATTCAGATTATTTCTGAGTTTTGCATTTTCAATGGCCAACTCTTCATTTTGCCTGCGTAATGAGAAATAATCAGTAATGCCCTGAAATGTTTCTGTAACAGCGGATGTAAAATCATTGGTCGAGTTAAGGATTACCGAGGTGTGGTATTTATTATGATTGAAAATCATAATGAAAGCCAGAACTTCCAAAAACAAAAACAGGAGAAAAAAAGAATGTCTTAACAGATATGCGAACAGATAACGCATATTTATTTAATTAAGAATGGGAACTTGTCAAAGTTTTTCAACGCAATTCCCGTACCTCTGGCTACTGCCCTGAGCGGATCTTCGGCTACATGAACGGGTAATTTTGTTTTAAGATGTAAACGTTCAGATAATCCCCTTAACATTGAACCACCACCAGCGAGATAAATACCAGTCCGATAGATATCTGCCGAAAGTTCGGGAGGGGTCATTTCGAGGGCATTTAAAACAGCTGTTTCTATCTTGGAAATAGATTTATCAAGAGCGTGCGCTATTTCAGCATAGTTCACCGTAATTTCTTTGGGAATTCCAGTAAGCAGATCCCGTCCGTGTACAGGATAATCATCAGGGGGATTATCGGTTTCCGTCATGGCAGCCCCAACCTCAATTTTTATCCGTTCAGCTGTTCTTTCACCAATACTGATATTATGTTGCTTACGCATATATTCCTGGATATCAATGGTGAAATCATCACCTGCAATGCGTATGGATTTATTATTAACGATACCCCCAAGGGCAATAACAGCAATTTCGCTGGTACCGCCCCCGATGTCAATAACCATATTACCGGTTGGTTCAAGCACATCAATTCCTATTCCTATTGCTGCGGCCATCGGTTCATGGATCAGGCGAACCTCTTTGGCGCCAGCCTGTTCGGCCGAGTCTTTTACTGCTCGTTCTTCAACTTCGGTTATTCCTGAAGGAATACAGATCACCATTTTAAGGGCTGGGGGGAAAAGAGAGTTTTTGGTGCCGGTCATTCTAATGAATTCCCGGATCATAAATTCAGCAGACTGAAAATCTGCAATAACGCCATCCTTTAAAGGCCTGATGGTTTTAATGTTTTCATGGGTTTTACCATGCATCATCATGGCCCTTTTTCCTACTGCAATTAATTTCCCTGTGTCGCGCTCAATGGCAATGATTGACGGCTCGTCAACAACAACTTTGTCGTTGTAAATGATAATAGTATTGGCCGTGCCAAGATCAATAGCTATTTCTTTTGTTAAAAATGAAAACAATCCCATCTCAATGAAGCAATTATAGTGTTAAGTATGTATGTAATAATTTAAATTTAGTGTTTAAAGTGCCTGGTTCCGGTAAATACCATCGCCATATTATGCTTGTTACAGTAATCAATTGAATCCTGGTCTCTTACCGAGCCTCCCGGCTGGATTACAGCAGTGATACCTTCATTGCCGGCAATTTCTACCGAATCGGCAAAAGGGAAAAATGCATCAGAGGCCATGATAGCACCTTTCAGATCAAAACCAAATGATCTGGCTTTTTCTATGGCCTGTTTCAGTGCATCAACCCTTGATGTTTGCCCAACACCGCTGGCTACCAGTTGTTTGTTTTTTGAAAGAACGATTGCATTTGATTTGGTGTGTTTTACAATTTTGTTTCCGAAAATCAAATCAGATATTTCAGTACCTGCTGGTTGTTTATCGGTAACAACTCTCAGCTCCCCGTTTTCCTCAGTTTTGGTATCTCTTGTCTGAACAATAGCACCATTAAGAACTGATCTGAACAAGCGGCCTTTAAAATCACAAGAATTCAATTGCAAAATTATTCTATTTTTCTTTGTTTTAAGTATTTCCAGTGCATCTTTTTCATATGCGGGGGCAAGGATTATCTCAAAAAATAATTTATTAACCTCTTCTGCTGTTGGCCTGTCTATTTCCGTATTGGAAATTAAAACACCACCGAAGGCAGAAACAGGATCTCCCGCCAGGGCATCCTTCCAGGCATCTGACAAATTGAGCCTGCTCGCTATACCACAGGCATTATTATGTTTTAAAATAGCAAATGTTGTTTCGTCAAATTCACCGATAAGATTAATTGCCGCATCTATATCCAACAGGTTGTTGTAAGATATTTCTTTTCCGTGTAGCTGTTCAAATACTTCTGTAAGGTTTCCAAAATAAAAACCCTCCTGATGGGGGTTTTCACCATAACGCAGTTTTTTATGTGTGGGGATACTTTGTTTGAAAACCCCCATCTGTACATCTTTATTGAAATAATTGAATATTGACGTATCGTAGTTTGAAGAAATATCAAAGGCTTTTGCAGCAAATAATTTACGGTCTTCTGTGTCAGAAAAACCCCCTTTTGCATTTAACAGGCCAATGAGGGTTTCATAATCATTGGGAGATGAAACAACAACAACATCTTTAAAATTCTTTGCTGCTGCCCTGATCAGGGAAATACCGCCAATATCAATTTTCTCAATAATTTCATGCTCATCATTTGTTTGCTGAAGTGTTTCTTCAAATGGATATAAGTTCACAATAACAAGATCGAAAGGAGGAATGTTATAGTTTTCCATTTCTTCGGCGTCGGATTGATTATCCCTTCTTGAAAGTATTCCACCAAAAACCATCGGATGTAGCGTTTTCACCCGGCCACCAAGAATTGACGGATAGGAAGTTAATGATTCCACCTTTGTGGCTTTTATTCCGAGGCTTTCGATAAAATTATAAGTTCCTCCGGTTGAAAAAAGTGAAATACCCAGCTCATTAAGTTTGATTATAATCTCATCGAGTCCATCTTTGTAATAAACGGAAATTAAAGCATTTTCAATCTTTTTCAAGGCGCTGGGGTTTATTTGTTGAGAATGTGCAAGTTTATTAAAAATCAAGCCAACAAGCAATATTATTTATCAGATTTTTAAGGGATTTGTTTATTTTTACAAATTAATCGAAAATAAGTTATGGGCAAATTTATCTTATTCTTTAAGTTGCTTCACGAAAGCTTTATTTTTGCTCTGCAGGCAATTATTCTGAATAAGGTAAGAACCTTTCTTTCGTTACTGGGTATCACCATCGGTATTTTCTCAATCATTTCGGTATTTACCGTGTTCGATTCAATGGAGCACGCCATTCAGTCAGAAATACAATCCCTTGGAAACAATGTGTTATTCATACAAAAATGGCCATGGTCAATGGGAAATAATTATCCCTGGTGGAAATATTATAAAAGGCCGGAACCTCGCATGCAGGATTTAAGGGAAATACAGAAAAGAAGCAATGCTTCAGCGGCCAGCGCTTATATGACCCAGGTTAGCAGGACTGTTAAATATATGAACAACAGTATTGAAGATGTTGGTATTATGGCCGTATCCCATGAATATAGTGACGTTATGCCATTTGATCTGGGGCGGGGACGATATTTTACCCCAACCGAATCAAATAGCGGCGACAATGTTGTTATTATCGGAGCCAACATTGCAGAAAACTTGTTTGGGCCGAATGTTGAGCCATTGGATAAACGGATAAAAATTTTCGGACAGAAATTTGTAGTAATCGGCGTATTGAAAAAAGAAGGTGAAGACATGTTTGACAATTCATCAGATGAACAGGTTCTTATACCGGTAAATAAGGCACGTAATCTGCTCGACATGCACAATGTTTCTTCAACCATAGTGGTGAAGGCCAGACCCAATGTTTCAAATGATGAATTGAAAGATGAATTAACAGGCATCATGCGTTCTGTGCACAAACTAAAACCAAAGGCCGATGACGATTTTGCGGTTAATGAAACAGATATTATCACGCAGGGCTTTAAACAACTTTTCGGGCAAATAGCCATCATAGGATGGATTGTTGGTGGTTTTTCATTGCTTGTCGGGGGATTTGGCATTGCAAATATTATGTTCGTTTCAGTAAGGGAAAGAACCAGCCAGATCGGTATACAGAAATCACTGGGAGCGAAAAATTATTTTATTTTGCTTCAGTTTTTATTCGAGGCTATTTTTCTGAGTATATTTGGTGGTATTGTTGGATTATTGATTGTATATCTTCTCACCATGCTGGTTTCAAGCTCCATGGGATTTGAACTTATTTTAACCCAGGGAAATATCCTGATCGGCATACTGGTGTCTGCCTTTATTGGTTTGCTTTCGGGGATTGCACCGGCATTTTCTGCCTCACGCCTTGATCCGGTTGAAGCTATGAGATCGACATTTTAAAAAATAATTTGAAAAAAGAGGGGACAAAATAGAACTTTCGGGTATTAATAATAAAAGATATCTTCACAGAAGATTATAATATGGAAAAACGCTGGATAATAAAGAAGCAGGGGGATCGGGACAAAGTTGATACCCTTGCCGGGCTATTAAACATAGGCCCCAGCCTTGCCAATCTTTTGATACAGCGTGGTGTGAATGATTTTAATGAAGCGAAAGAATTTTTCAGACCCAGCCTTTCAAAACTGCATGATCCTTTTCTGATGAAAGATATGGACATCGCGATCGATCGCGTTGAACAGGCCATCAATAATAATGAAAGAATTCTAGTATATGGTGATTATGATGTTGATGGCACAACCGCTGTTGCCCTTGTTTACACCTATCTCAAAACCATTTATGCCAACGTTGACTTTTATATTCCCGACAGATATTCAGAGGGATATGGTATTTCTTATCAGGGGATAGATTATGCTTACAAAAACCAATTTACCCTTATTATTGCATTAGATTGTGGAATAAAAGCAATTGAAAAAATCGATTATGCGGTTTCAAAGCAAATTGATTTTATAATTTGTGATCATCATCGCCCAGGTGATGCGCTTCCAAAAGCATCTGCAGTTCTTGACCCGAAAAGATCAGATTGTAATTATCCTTACAAAGAATTATCCGGTTGTGGGGTTGGCTTTAAGTTGATCCAGGCATATCAGCAAAAAAACAATCTTCCCTTTGACGACCTGAAAATATATCTTGATCTGGTTGCCGTGAGCATAGCAGCTGACATAGTACATGTTACCGGGGAAAACAGGATTTTGGCTTTCTATGGCCTTAGGTTAATTAACTTTAATCCCAGGCCCGGCATAGAGGCAATTTTACGCTTCAGTGGAATAAAAAGGAGAAAAGACGGAACCAGGGCAGGATGTTCTTTTACGAAAGAAATGACCATCAGTGACCTGGTCTTTCTGGTTGGACCCAGGATCAATGCTGCAGGAAGGATAGAAAGTGCAAAAAACTCTGTTGAACTTTTAGTATCTGATGACCTGCGGTATGCATCAAGGCTGGCCGAGCAGATCAACAACCTAAATACGGAACGCAGAAATCTTGACGCGCAGATCACCCACGAAGCGCTTAATAGTATCAGTGGCAATAAGGAAGCCATGAACGCCAAGGCTACCGTTGTTTACAATCCCGAATGGCACAAAGGTGTTATTGGTATTGTTGCTTCCAGGCTCACAGAAATCTATTACAGGCCTACCATTGTACTTACAAAATCAAATGGCCTGATTACAGGTTCTGCCAGATCGGTAAAAGATTTTGATATTTACGATGCCATTGACTCCTGCAGTCATCTGCTTGAACATTTTGGGGGGCACAAATACGCGGCCGGGCTTTCACTTAAATCCGAAAACCTCGAAGAATTTCAAAAATGCTTTATGCAATTTGTTATAGATAATATTGAAGATAGCATGCTGATACCGGAGGTGGAAATAGATTCTGTTTTAAACCTTTCTGAGATCAATACAAAATTTTACAGGGTGCTTAAACAATTTGCCCCTTTCGGCCCGGGAAATATGGCACCTGTTTTTCTGGCGAGAGAACTTATCGATACCGGAAACGCCAGGATTGTTGGAAGCAATCATTTGAAAATGAGCGTAATTCACCAAAACATCTCCAGCCTGCCCTTACCGGCAATTGCTTTTCAGCAGGGGCAATTCTTTGGTAATGTTTCTGAAGGCCAACCCTTCGATATGTGTTATCACCTTGAAGAAAATGAATGGAATGGTGTTGTATCGCTACAACTCAATGTTAAAGACCTTAAACTGTCGGACGAGATTTAATCCCGGCAACCCTCCCTTGTTCCAGAAAATCTTTAAAGTACCTTATTAATCGTCTTTTTTCAGGCCCTTAAGCTGTATTGAAAAGACAGTAATAAAAATTCCGAAAATTATTGCGAATATTCCAACCAGATAGGTAACGGCCACCGCACCCTCAAAAGGATTAATGAATAACACAATGGCAAAAATAATGACAATAAGCGCATTCAATAGCATCAGCCATTTTGATTTTGCACCCTGTTTGTTATTCATGGCGTTAAACAACTGAGAAAAACCTACAGTAATTGCCCATATTGCCAGAATTATGATAAAAATATCAAGCGAAAATTTTGGAAAAAATATGATGACGAAACCAATGACAATATCGAGAATTCCTTCAAACATCCAGTTCTGCCATTTTTTATTGTTTTTCTTATGCGAAAGTGAACCAAAAATCAAGACCACACCACCAATAAGAATAACAATACCAAAGTAGATCATTAAGGTTTTCAGTGTTGCCCCGGGCATCGAAACGGCAAAAATGCCAAACACAATAGCCAGGATACCTTTTAGTGTCAGTAACCACCAGTTTTTGAAAAGTTTTGTTTCCATAGTTTTTAAATTTGTTAATATTAAAACTCTGCGATTGATTTAATTATTAGATAAATGCCAAATCCGACCAAACCCACACCCGTTATCCTGTTTACCCAATCGATGAATTTGCCGGTAAGGTATTTTTTGATTTTATAGGATCCGAAACATTTTAAAATATCCATCACGATTACCGTGATCAGGGTACCGGAGAAGAATAAAACCAATTTTAATATGCGGTCATCAGAATGATCAACACTTGCCGTTACCCCCATTACTACACCCATCCAGAATATCCAAACAAACGGGTTGGCGATGTTTAAAAAGAACCCTTTTAGCAAATAAGTAACAGGTCCGGGGGTATTTTCATCTTCCAATTCCCCCTCACCCGCAACCTTAACCCTTTTGTAAAAAGTTACCACGCCAAAAATGATCAGGATGCCGCCACTGATAATGCCAAAGGCAAGATAATTTTCGGGGGTACTGATCAGCTTAACAGCACCAAAGAAACACAAAGCCACAAGGGCAACATCACTTAAAAAGATCCCAACTGCAAGAATCACCCCTGAAAGAAAACCACGATGAATACTTGTTTGAATGAGTGCAAATAATGCCGGACCAAATCCGAAAAGAATGGACAGGGTTAATCCCAGAAGTATTCCGTCATAAAATGAGCCCATCATACCGTTATGAGTATTTACATTTTATCAGGCAAAAATATCTAATTCGTTTAAATCACAGTAAAATATAGCAATAACAAACTGAAATTAATTTGTATTTTGTTTTTTGATACTTTAATATTTTTATTAAATCTTCGCAAATTTGTGAAAAATATAGCAACCAACCAATTGGAACATGCCCAAATTAATCCGAAGCATACTTAAAAAACTTCTTTTGCTGGCCACGCTATTTATCATGGTGATAGTGATATTTATGTTATTAATTACCCTTGCTGATTACAGGCCGGATACCACACAGAACCTTAATATTCAGGGTGATTGCCTTGATGAAGATGCATCAAAATCAACATCGGGCCTTGGATTTATTACCTGGAATATCGGATATGCCGGACTGGGCAAAGAAATGGATTTTTTTTATGATGGGGGCGAACAGGTAAAACCCGGCCAGGACCGATACCTGGATTACTGGACGGGTATTAAAGATTTTATAGCCTCAACCGATACTGTCGATTTTTATTTATTACAGGAGGTGGATGTTAACTCGAAACGTAGCTATAATTTTAATCAAGCCAGTTTAATTACCGGTCTGATGAATGGTTTTTGTTATGTTTTCGCCACCAACTACAATGTTCAGTATGTACCGGTACCAATTATGAAACCGATGGGAAGGGTTCATGCCGGATTACTTACCTATTCGAAATATAAGACCCAGTTTGCTACACGTTATGCATACCCCAATATTGCTTCATGGCCGGAAAATCTTTTTCTTTTAGACAGATGTTTTATTGAAACCAGGTATGAGTTGGATTCACTGCACGAACTTATCGTTATGAATACACATAATTCCTATTATGTAAAAGAAGATTCTCTGCGACAAATAGAACTTGATATTATCAGGTCGAAGATGTTACTGGAATATGAACAAGGCAATTATGTAATTGCCGGCGGTGACTGGAATCAAAATCCCCCGGATTTAGAAATCGATCTCCTTAAAAGTGGTGATCTTTTTAGCCCTGCCGATTTTAACCTGGATCATGATTTTTTACCGGATGGATGGACCTATGCTTTTGATAAAAATTATCCTACCAACAGAAATGTAGATGCCCCATATAACAAGAAAAATACCCCAACAACGATTATAGATTTCTTTATATTGTCACCCAATATTGAGCTTATTGCTGTGAAAACTTTCGGACAGAATTTCAGCTACTCCGATCACCACCCGGTTTATTTAAGGATAAAATGTAAAAGGTAATTTATTTCTTTTCTTCGGCCAGCGGTATCATCTTATCAAGCAACTCATCCAGCCTGAACTTAACAACACCTGATCGCGTATCAGACATGGCATAGGGCATAATTAGGAATTCTTTATGCAACATTGCCCCACACGAATAAACAACATTGGGAACATAGCCATTTCTTTCATTTTCTTCAGGGATGAGAATGGGCTCGTCAATTTCCCCGATCACTTTCGACGGATCATCCAGATCAAGCAAAATTGCACCAATGGTGTAAATCCTCACGGGGCCAACACCATGGGTAAGCAGCAACCAGCCCTTATCGGTTTTTATGGGCGATCCGCTGTTTCCGATTTGTAAAAATTCCCAATAGAATTTAGGCTCCCGTAATAGTTTTGGTTCTTCCCAATAATGAACCTTATCGGAATACATTAAAAACAGGTTTTCATTATCGTTTCTGGAAACCATAACATATTTTCCATTTATTTTTTCCGGAAAAAGTGCCATACCTTTGTTCTGTGATCCTGCCCCAAGCAGGGTTGATACCCGAAACCGGTAGAAATTTTTTGTTTCGATCAACTGGGGAAGAATATTAAATCCGTCGTAAGCAGTATATGTTGCATAATAACGGCTGGCACCCTTTTCGTCAGTAAAACAGACAAACCTTGCATCTTCGATCGCACGAATCTCGGTTCTTGACCGTGGAAATATAACCATCTGGGCCAGGTCAATCTCATCATCGAACTCAATTTCATAATTAGAGCGTGTAAGCCAGAACAGTGTATCAAACGCCCTGTCGTGTGAGGGGGTCATATTATTTTCTTTGCGGAATCTGTGAATAGCTCTTTCCAGTTCACCCATGGTAAATTCATCGAGCAGATCATCCATTAATTTTTCAACAGCCCCGTAAAAATCAAGATCCGACAGTTTCAAAATAAAATCCTTTTTGTTAAATGTTGCATCGGGGATAACCTTGGCCATTTCAACAAGATGACTTGAACTATCCATTTTCAAGTCACCATTTTTCAAAGCAGTACCCTGTTTGAAAATGATGGATGACATATGGCCTTCACCTACGGCCCTGAAACTTACAATCACCCTTTTTTCGCCGGGCTTAACACCCCCCTGGTCTGGATGGGGCACAATGGATGGATTGAACAATGCTGCCGATTCAATGGAGTATTCCATAGTAAAATATGCCCCGATCAATAGTTTTTCATTTAGCGGCAAATCCCGATATATGGTAATATCCAGCTGATCGTTGATCCGGTCGAAATTATCTTTAAAAATACGCTTAATGTTGACGATATGCCTTTGTGCGAATTTTTTGATCACAACATCAAGTAATTTGTTTATCTCCTCTTCAGGAAGCTTTAATACCCTGTCAAAAACCTTGTAAATCCTGACCTTGTCAAGACCCAGCTGTTTGGTGATCACCCTTGATTCGTCAGGATCATATCTTAAATCCTGGCGTTGCCCCAAACTATGCTCACTACTGAAATACATAAAAGAAATATTGAAAATTAACAACTATTTACATAGGACATGTAAATATAAAACTAATTTTCTAATTGCTAAAGGGTTGGGTAAAATGCATTTTCAAGATGTTTAATGATGGATTGATCGGGCCTTACAAGGATAGATATTATATCAAAGCGGGCCTCTTCACTGATATTGTTTTGCTGAATAAAGGCATTGGCAGCATGAACAAGAAAGCGTTGTTTTCTTCTTGTTACGAAAACCTCCGGATCACCATAATAATTTGATTGCCGGGTTTTAACTTCGACAATAGCTATAACATCGTCTTTTGTTGCGACGATATCGATCTCCTCTTTACCATAATGCCAGTTTGTTTTAAGGATTTTATATCCTTTTGACTGAAGGTGCCTTTGAGCCAGCTCCTCCCCTTTTTTGCCAAGTTCATTATGTTCGGCCATGATATTAATTTTATTGGTTACTCGTCGAATTTCAGATTGACGTCATCCCCCACTGTCAACGCTGCATGTCGTCCTATTATTAATACCCGATTATCATATAAATGTCCCCCCGGAAAACCAAAAAATTTTGGATAACTATAATCTGAAGTGTTGTTGGTGATTATTTCATAAGCATTCCGGCCAAATTTAATTTCATTGTCATTCATTTCTGACATTCCCCCAACAATAAGCCCGGCAAGTTTTTCAAGTTTTCCCGACCGCCGCAGGCTCATCATCATTCTGTCGATATGGTACAGATATTCATCTACATCTTCAATAAATAAAATTTTACCATCTGTGTTAATATCTGATACGGTTCCGGTTAAATTATGGAGAATTGATAAATTACCTCCGATAATTTGTCCGGAACAGAAACCACGATGATTCAATTCATGGCCTGGAAGATCGTATTCAAGAGATTTGCCAAACAAAACACTATTTAATGTTTCAAGGGATTGTGGCGATTTATCCATTCCAAAACCATATGGCATTTCTGCATGCAGGCTTTCGATATTTAAATTTGAATGTATGTGTGAATGAAATACCGTAATATCGCTGTAACCAACAATCCATTTCGGAGACTTAATGAATCTTGAAAAATCCAGCTTATCAATTATCCTTACTGAACCATAACCCCCACGGGCACAAAAAACAGCCCTTATGGAATCATCATCCAGCATATCCTGAAAATCTGTTGTCCTTTCCTTGTCTGTTCCCGAAAACTGATGAAAAGAGTTAAGCGCATTTGAGCCTGCAATTACCCCAAGACCCCACGATTCAAGAATATCAATGCCTTTTTGAAGATCACCCTGTGTGACCTTCCTTGCCGGTGAAACAATTCCCACACAGTCACCCTGTTTTAATTCTGGAGGTGTTATCATAACAAAAGATTAAAAAATTTTTGGTGCCGGACATTTTAATAACGACCCAATATTTAACAACAATATTAAAAATTTTATCGATTGAAACATTGACCATTAGCCCGGTTTCAATATAAAATGATTTAACTTTGCCGGTTTATACATAAAATTCCACATGGAGAAAAACAAACAATATAAGCGACATACAATAACATCAGCCCTGCCTTATGCTAACGGGCCCATTCATATTGGCCATCTGGCTGGCGTTTATGTTCCGGCTGATATATATGCCCGTTACCTGCGAATGAAGGGCGAAGAGGTATTGTTTATCGGAGGCTCTGATGAACATGGCGTTCCCATTACTATTAAAGCCCGGCAACAGGGTATTTCACCCCAGGAGGTTGTGGATCATTACCATTCGATGATCAAACAATCTTTCGCCGATTTTGGAATATCGTTCGACGTTTATAGCCGCACCTCTGCGCCCGTTCATCACGAAACAGCATCAGCTTTCTTCAAAACCCTTTATGATAAAGGTGATTTCATCGAAAAGACATCGAAACATTATTATGATGAAGAGGCCAAACAATTTCTGGCAGACAGATATATCACGGGCGCATGCCCGCATTGTGGCTATGAAAAAGCCTATGGGGACCAGTGTGAAAATTGTGGCACCTCACTGAGCCCAACAGAACTGATCAATCCCAAATCAACATTAAGTGGGAACGTACCCGTATTAAAAGAAACCAAACACTGGTATCTACCCCTGAATAACGATGAGGCCTGGCTAAGAAAATGGATCCTTGAAGGACATAAAAAAGACTGGAAAACCAACGTATATGGACAATGCAAATCGTGGATAGACCAGGGCTTACAGCCAAGAGCCGTTACCCGCGACCTTGACTGGGGTGTCAATGTTCCCCTTGAAGATACCGGCGACAAAGTGCTTTATGTATGGTTTGATGCCCCGATAGGTTATATCTCTGCAACCCGGGAATGGGCGGCAGAAAACAATACCTCCTGGGAAGAATGGTGGAAAGATTCTGATTCAAGACTGGTTCATTTTATAGGAAAAGATAATATCGTTTTTCATTGTATTATATTCCCTTCCATGCTTAAGCATGAGGGATCCTATATTCTTCCCGAGAATGTTCCCGCATTTGAATTCCTGAACCTTGAAGGGGACAAAATATCCACATCAAGAAACTGGGCCGTATGGCTGCATGAATACCTGGCGGAGTTTCCCGATAAACAGGATGTATTGCGCTATGTCCTGACAGCCAATGCCCCGGAAACAAAGGACAACGACTTTACATGGAAAGATTTTCAGGCGAGGAACAACAACGAACTCCTTGCCATTTTTGGAAATTTTGTTAACCGCACCATGGTGCTTACCCATAAATACTTTGAGGGAAAAGTACCGGGGATTACAGAATTAACAGAAGAAGATAATAAAGTACTCATCGGAATAAAGGAATTTCCTGATAAAGTTGCCGGCAGCCTCAATCATTTCCGGTTTCGGGAAGCGCTCAATGAAATGATGAACCTGGCGCGCCTAGGCAATAAATATCTTACGGATACGGAACCATGGAAGCAGATTAAAAAGGATCCGGAAAGGGTAAAAACAATTTTGAATATCTCGCTTCAGATCTGTGCCAACCTTTCTGTGGTTTCAGCACCCTTCCTTCCGTTTACGGCGGAAAAGCTTGGAAAAATGCTGAATATTGAAAAAATGAACTGGGAACAGGCGGGTCAAACCGATTTACTGCCACGTGACCACCAGCTAAAAAAACCGGAACTGTTGTTTGGGAAAATTGAAGATGATGCTATTGAAGCCCAGGTTCAAAAACTTCTGGATACCAGAAAGGATAATGAAGAGATAAATATTGAACCCTCCAAAGACCTCATCAGTTTTGAAGATTTTGTTAAGGTGGATATTCGCACCGCCACCATCCTTGAAGCTGAGAAAATTCCAAAAACCAAAAAGCTGCTCAGGCTTAAAGTTGACACAGGCATTGATCAGCGCATCATCGTTAGCGGGATTGCAGAATATTATGAACCCGAAGATATCGTTGGAAAGAAGATCAGTATGATTGTTAATCTTGCTCCACGCAAAATCAAGGGTACTGATTCACAGGGTATGATATTGATGGCAGAGGATCAGGATGGAAGACTTTGTTTTATTTCGCCAACAGAAGATTTCCATAATGGTTCTGCAGTGAAGTAGGAGACAATCCTTAATTTATTAAATCGCCAACGCCAAATTCATTGAACATCACCAAACTGAAATGCCTGTCCTGAACTTGTCGAAGGACTGACAATTATCTCCTTTTCCAATGACCAGGCACCCATTTCCATCCACCGGTAACCTTATGCCAGTGCCCTGAAATCCAAATCCTGTTCCTTTTGTTTTTCACCCATTTTCCTTTTGCCCAGATATAGGAACTGCTTCTTTTGTCCCATTGCCAGTGCCCGTCAATCCAAACATATGAAGGGCCAGGCCTGGGAACGTTTGCTTTTATTAATACCACTTTTGGTCTTATCGGCTTTACCTTAATAATCACCTGCGAAATCGTATCAACAGAAACAAACAAGCCAAGCATACAGGTAATTACGGTGATAATTATTATTCTTTTCATAATCGTGTATTTATTGTTTAATGGTTAGATGATTGGAAAAGGCCAGGGTTTAATCTCGCCTATAGGCGAAACAAGGGTTTAATTCCACGTCTAGCCTCAGGCTAGAGCGAAAATCTTTTCCATTTGATACCCCGATGCTCTGCGTCGGGATAGTTCATTGCACCATGGGGCGAAATTTACCTGTTCAATTTATACCCTGTTGATCTGAATAGGGGTGGTTCATTGCCGCGATTATTAAGCCCTTGTAAATATTATGTATCCAACACATAAAATCCACGGACACGAACGGGCATATTGATTTTATTTATACTTTTATAAACGCATACCGACCGAAACCGTATGAAAACACACAAATCATGCTTAGCTTTAATAGCTACAACTGTCTTTTTTGTGGCTTTATTTTCAATCTCCTGCAAGGATAATCCCGAAAGCCTCGATCAAAACACCAGGCCCATAGCCGCATTTATAATTACGCCTGCAATAGGAACGCCAGATACAATATTTGTTTTTGACGCAACAAAAAGCACCGATGAAGAGACACCCGACTCCCTTCTGATCCGCTGGGATTTTAATGATGATAAGTGCTGGGATATTGACTGGTCAACAGAGAGAATACAGATGTATCAATATGAAGAAACCGGAACATATTCGGTACGTTTGGAGGTGATGGATGAAAGTGGGTGGATTAATGATCTGGTCAGGGAAGTAATTGTTTTAGAGAATTAAATGATATTGTTCAAATCTTGTCTTCCTATAATTGCCATTATTTCAACAGTAATATTATTTATTCTGTAATAAATACTATCAGACCCCAAAACAAAACGCCTATATCCTTTCTTAATATAATCAAACGATTCAAATGAAAACGGACGCTCAGCAATAAGGTCAAAACAAAAATAAGAATCAAAATATTTATCAGCTTGAGCCATTCCAAACTTTTCGACTCCGTAAATGATATACTTTGTCTTGCCATAACATTTGAAAACCCTTTTGACTAAGATCCCTCGCAAAGTTTGATCATGGAGATGGCCAATTGTGGTTCAACAGGATCGGGTGGGGCAGTTCAGTGTTACTATAATCCATCTGGTGTTGTTATGAATAGTAACGTATCCTATACCGGAGGGTGTCCGGTTGTTTTTACAACAATCCGTTTCAGGAGGGTGTTGTTTTAAGAATTTTAAAAACTTAATTATTATATAATAAATAATACTGGTTAGCAATACAACAAACACAGATATTAAAAAGAGTAAGATTTTCTATTCTGATTTTGAATCTGTTTGGGAACAACATTTCTATCTTGACAATAAACCTACTATGATAATTGGGTGATTTAGGTTTGATACATTGCTTTTGTTTTATGATAACGAGTTATTGCGGGATTTACGTTATCGCAGCGATCAACCATCTGTACCAGAATGGGATGCGGAAGTTATTTATGAAGATTCATGGATAACTATTAACCTTAACAAGAATCACGGTATATCCAATGAAAAGATCAGGTTTAATATTATTAACAATCAGGTGAAGGAATATGAGGTTTATGACGTTGATTCTCTGGGATCAGAAAAATTAAGAACAAGGTTTATATGCCATTATTCCGATTTTTCAAAAAATCCTCACAGTATTGTATATGAAGATGGTTTAACTGTTCGGTTTTTGTACGATAAGTATAATAATCCTTATAAGGGATTAAGTTTGACATTTACAACTTCATATATCAGTACGTATGGTCACTACATTCAAGTACCCACAGATAATAATATTACAGGTGTAATAGTATATGGGGATACAATATTTTATTCATACACCTATACGGGTAATTACCCTATTGAAGTATATTACAAATTTCTAACCTTGAACGATCTTGTGTTCACGTATGAATATTATTGAGTGTATAAGATCGATTATGCTCAAATGAGTTGAATCGAGTATCATTATCCGACCTCTATTGCCATAGTATAATCAACATCCCAAAACTTTCCTTTTTCACCGTACCGTTTTGGCATATTAGGGACGAATTAATATGCTATTCGTTATGGTGTTATATTGTAGCCCCGAGTGGAATCGAACCACTATCTAGAGTTTAGGAAACTCCTATTCTATCCATTGAACTACGGGGCCCGGATGATTGCCGATAAAGAACTTTGGAGTGCAAAAGTATAGATTTTTAGGATAATGGGGAAATGATATTCTATATCCCCCGCGGTTAATCCCTAAGGCATCTGATACTGAAACCGGCCGGAAAACTATTCGCATCTCTTTGAGGTGTATTATTGCCAGCATTTAAAACCCGCTTCCAGGCCTGTGTATTGCTGAATAAGGTAGATGTCCAAAAGTGTGTGGTATAATATAGGTTGATAAACGCACCCCCGAAATGGAAACCTCCTGGTAATGCATTAAATCCAGAAGCATTATCGCCATGCCCGCCGGCACCCCATGTATGTGTTGCTTTTAAATGATAGGCAGCATCGCTACCCCTGTATCCTGTGCCATTCCAGACAGGATCTCCAACTCCATACTGGCTATCGGTGTTACCCTCCAGGGTTTTCCACTCTTCGTCGGTTGGTATGTGCCAGCCATCCGGACAAATACCGGGCGAACCATCCACATTAACATATCCCATTACTTCATTCCATTGGTACAGCGCCCCATATGATAGGCATCGCGCAGGATTGTTGTCATAACAATGCTTTTCGACAATGCCGTTGTTGATCTGTTCTTCTGTGGCAACAATCTGGTATCCATAGTTCAGGTTCTTTGTCATCCAGCACTGGTCACCAATCTGAACCGTGCTGTATATCTGCCCGTCTCTTGGATCTGTATAATCCTCTCCGCAGGGTGTGGTATAATTATACCCACGAACAGTTAACTGATAACCATCTGTTAAGTGAAGCGTAGCGCCGGTTTCAACCGTAAGGTCAAAACACCATGCATTTGAATACAGTTCCGGATAATTGCTTAACCCGGAAGGAATGATCACAGATCGATAAGCATCCGGTAATGGGCCGGTCCAGTTTGAAGCATCTTCCCAGGCGGTACTTGTACCCCCGTTCCATATGGTGACAGGCTGGAGCGATTGTGTAAGAAGTTCATTGTCATAAAAACTGTAGGATCCAAAAGTTTCCGGCCTGCTGATGGAATCGGTAAAATGTTGAAAATATTGCCCCCCGTTCATCAGGGAGCTTTCAAAACTGATTCCCGCCAGGGCTGTGCTATCTTCAATGGGAATTAATATCCTGACCATTTTAGCAAAAGATGTGGGCATTTCGGTAAAATAACCGGAAGCCAGGGCAGCATTATTACTGTCTGCATGTAGAGCAGCGATACCAAATGCAAACCTTGATGCTGTATTATCCCTGATGCCAATGGTATTATACTTAAAAGTTCCCAGGGTGGTATCATTGAGCAGGTCAAGCCGCTCAAGGATCAATTTGTTGTTTGCAACGAGCGAATCACCGAAAGCGCCAGTATTATAATTTATGAACAGTTGCAGATCCCTGAAATAATAACCCACGTAGGTATCCTCTACCTCTACATCAAACTGTAGCCACAGGCTGTTGCCCCTGACAAGTTTCACGTCAGCAAAGCGGAAAGCGAGATAATTTTGAGACATAATTGTTGTCGAGGTAATAACTCCAATTAATACAGTAATTAATATCTTTTTCATGGTAATTTGCCTTAAATTATTGGTACATATTAATCAGGCACATGTGAATATCTGCCACGGTTATTGAACCAGAAATTATTTTTATCCTGGTTAAGCACTTCTGTATCCATATTCATATCGCCGCTATAATATCCTTTATTTCCGAATTGCTTAACCCAGACACTGTCTATATCATGCTGGTCAATGGTATCATTACCATCACAGTCACCTGTACAAAGCCCGAAATAACCCGACCCCAAATCCTTGAGGGCATTCCTGCCGCCATAAATTCTATAATATTGATAAAGACAATCATCAAAACAAGCACCATAACCCCACCACGACAAACCAAGGCTCATGATATCGAGATGATTTATGTGATGAACCACAGCATATAAACTATCAGAAAAGCCGAAATTATAAATCAGTGGCTGACTGCCATCCAGGCTGCAAATATTGCCAGATTTGTCAACGAAACAAGCCCTGATATCTTTTGCTGTATTTGACGTCGCACCGGATGGCCCACCATCCGTTTCTCTAATTTCAACAAGAACCCAGTCAACAATATCATCATTGGGAATGCTAACAACAGATTCTGATCCTGAATAATTCCAGGGTGGTATATTAAACGGTTGATTTAATGGGATTAAATTGGCATTATTCAGGTTTGTATTCATATTACTACCATTGTAACTCCCCTCTAATTGTATACTTAAATACATATAAAGTGGCCATAGGGCAAGATTTCCTGAAACACTTGTATCCCGGTTTCCAAAAGAATCCCGTGCCTGGACCCAAACTTTTCCAAAAGCAGTATGTATATTAAGCGGATCTATAAACTCTGAACCGTCATTTTGAATATAACCAGTAACCGGAGTCATTGTGTTGCCCGGATCGACACTCATATTAATTTCAATAGGATTTTGACTAAAATTATCATCAGTTGCCTGCCAGGTTACCTCCATATCCAGATAATAACAAAACTTTGTTCTGTAAAAACCCCATTTATCATAAGTTTGAACATCCCAAACCACCGGAGCTACATCATCCACAATCGTTTCTGATGAAGTTGCCGATACAGATTGCCCATAAATCCCTGAAGCCCACAAAAGGCATACAGTAATTATAATTGTATTTAATCTTTTCATAGCAATACGATTAATCTTTAACACATCTGACAGAATATGCCCGCCTACGCTTATGATAAAACAAAAAAGCCTCATTTGAATTAAACCTTACTTCCATAAGCCACCCATAATCATTTGAATTGCTTCCTGCAGTATTTGTCCACAGGAAACCATATGCCCATGAATCGATATAATGTGGAGGAGGTGGATTGGGAAAACCATACGAAATCAGCCATTGACCTGCTGGCTGGTATGAAAACCCTGATTCGTTGGTTGCCCCCGTATTTGGAGCATACCACCACCCACCACTGAATTCTTTGTTGTTTACCGTTTTTAATTTTCCGCCAGCAACAGAAATGCCCCCCAGGCTTGCCAGCATAATGTCTAGTTCTGTTGAATCGGGGACATGCCAACCATCAGGGCAGATACCTTGACCGCTCTCGATATCAAATAGTTCATACCAATTGTACAACCCGCCCCAAATTGTAGCTAACTTCCCGGTACAGTTACTACTAAGGCCATTGTAGCAATATTTTTCAATTATTCCATTTTGAGATTGTTCATAAGTAAAAGGATCAACTTTTACCCCATAATTCAAATTATTTGCCATCCAGCATTGTGTTCCGATCAATGTTGTATGATATGTCTGCCCATCCCTGTCGTCAAGCAATATATCACCACAGGTGAAAGGCAGGTTTACATTTGCAGCGAAAACCCTCACTTTCAGGTCACTCCAGACAGAATCAGGAAATTCTGTTGCAAAATCCCATACGATGGCTTTCCCCGTTCCCGGGGTGACACTGTCACCGACATCGCCGGTCACTTCAAAGATTTGCTGCCAGTAAATATTTGTGTTGAAATTGATGTCAACGACCACCGTATATGTTGCCTGGTTTCCGGCCAGGTCATAGGTGATATCCACAAGTCCTTCACCGTTTGTCCTCTGGGCCACCGTAAGATTTGTAATGGAATTGGTCTGGGAACAGACCGGGAAAATAATCATCCAGACAACAAATAAAAATAACAACCGTTTCATTATTCTTATTGGTTTTTAGTTGATGAATAAGTTAATTATCCTCAAATATAAAAAAAATATAATAATAAAGAAGATGTTATATAAAAATAAATTGTTTTATAAT
>CAYXUU010000027.1:0-81672 GCA_964468645.1 uncultured Bacteroidales bacterium | reverse complement strand
CTTTCATCTCATAATTCCAGTTCCTTATCTTGCGCCAGCCTTTCATCCTTCGGTAAAATGTTTCAACCATGATTCAACCGAAAGAAATAAAGAAAATTGTAAAAAAACAAAAAACCCTGTAAGTCTTATCTTACAGGGTTTTTGTGATTGTCGGGGTAGCAGGATTTGAACCTGCGACCTCCTGCTCCCAAAGCAGGCGCGCTGACCGGACTACGCTATACCCCGAATTTCTAAAACATTTCCGGATTTGAACCTGCGACCTTCCCGACTCAGTCGGGACGCGCTGACCGGACTACGCTATACCCCGTATTTTAATAATAATATCCGGATTTGAACCTGCGACCTTCCCGACTCAGTCGGGACGCGCTGACCGGACTACGCTATACCCCGTATTTTAATAATAATATCCGGATTTGAACCTGCGACCTTCCCGATTATGTCGGGACGCGCTAACCGGACGGAGTTTATCCTGATTTATATCGGGGCTATACCCCGTGTTTCTATAACATTTCCGGATTTGGACCCGTGACCTTCCCGACTCAGTCGGATCACGCTTCCGGAAGAAGTTTCTCCCGAATACTATCGGGGCTATACTCCGCGTAATATGTTACATGAACGTTTTCGCGGCGCAAAGATATAAAAATATTGAATCGATAAGGAATGTTTTAAGAAAATATTGTTTTTGACAGGGCAGCCTCCCGATGCCACCCTATTTCCAGCAGCAATCTGTTGTATTAATAATCCTGGAACATCCTCTGGATGTCTTGATAGTCGGTTGTTTTTGTTAATGCCAGCATTAACAGTATCCTTGATTTCTCAGGGGTTTTAAACCAGGAGGCAACAAATCCGTATTTATCATCATCCACTTCGTCGTATTGAGTTGTCGGACCGAATGGGGTACGTGATGACCGGACGACAGATATTCCTGATTTTACAGCATATGCAAGAGCCTGCAAGTTCATTGTATTTGGATTACCATTACCAACACCAGCGTAAACGATTCCGTCAGAACCATTCTCAATCAGGGCGTTAACGAATAATGTATCAACACCTGCATAGCCATAAATGATATCAATCCTTGGAAGGGTATCTATATCGGAAATATCGAACTCGCTTTGCAATGTATGTTTCTGAATACTGTTTCTTGTAATGATCGCTTTACTGTTATATATATATCCCAGGTAACCGTAATTGGGGCACTCAAATGTTTCAAGTGCTGTCGTTCTTGTTTTTAGTGCATCATCTGCACTGCAGATTTTATCGTCGGATACAATCATCACTCCTTTCCCGGTTGCGAGTGAGTCAATAGCAACACATACTCCCTGGTAAACATTCATTGGCCCGTCTGCACTAAGAGCGGTTGAAGGTCTCATTGAACCAACCAGTACAACAGGTTTATCACTTTTAACAACAAGATTTAAAAAGTATGCTGTTTCTTCCATGGTATCTGTACCATGAGTGATAACAATAGCATCCACATCATTTTGAGAGAGCAACTGGTTTACTCTTTTCGCAATAACAAGCCATTCCCGTTCAGACATATCCTGGCTGGGAATATTTACGACTTGTTCTCCTTTAATGACAGCTAGGTCTTTGATCTCCGGAACCGTTGATATAATCTGGTCAATGGAGACAACCCCTGAAGTATATCCGGAACTGGTTTTTGATGCTCCGACTCCGGCAATGGTTCCACCTGTTGCCAGAATATAGACAACCGGTTTTTGCTGGGCTGATATGGAGAATGAGATAATGGATAAAAGTATCGAACACAGGATGGATTTGGTTTTCATAATGATTCCTTTTTGGGTCAGTTTAATAAACTTGAAAATTACAAAAATCATCATAAAAATCGAATATCGATATCGTGCAATCTTTCAATCGTTCAATCTGTTTTGGGGGATTATCTACGATGATCCCGGAGTGGTGGAGCAGCAAAAGAATTTCAAGCCACCCCTTCGGTGTGTTTTTCATTTCCGGGATACAGAACTTAAAACAAGTTTTGTCCTGTATCCCGGAAATGAAAAAACCCCGACTGCCGTCGGGGCTTGAAATTCTTTTGCGGAGAGAGGGGGATTCGAACCCCCGGTACACTTTCATGTACGCCAGTTTAGCAAACTGGTGGTTTCAGCCACTCACCCACCTCTCCAACGAGCATGCAAAATTATGAAATCATTGAGTAAACTCAAAGTAATTTATTAATATTATTAAGCAACTAAAAAAAGCCTGTGAATCCACAGGCTTTGAAGGGCTGTTATGTCAGGTAATAATAAATTTTACTATGATCACGGTATCCGGGATTATCCTGGTACCAGTCAGGATAGCTTATACCACCACTTTCGGCCCATTCACCAAAACGTAGGTGGGCACCCGTGATGTCCTGCTTCTCTATCGGGTATTCGAAGCTTTCTGGAATATGAATTGCCCATGGCAGATTATTTGTTGTTTTGTAGTATCTGTCAATCAATGGATTTGAATCGTCGTCAAAAGTTCCAAAATAGATGTCACTTCCAAGATCCGATAACGGATAATCCGGTAAATGGACTTCATGATTTCTTACCTGGTCAACAACAATAAAAGGATTGAAATTACCAATGTCCAGCTGACTGTATGTTACCGGGCCACCCGGTCCTGGTGTGCCATTATCCATGAAAACAATTTCCATAATGATAGTATCGGGTGTAACAAAGGGGGCCGCGGTTTCAGTATTCACACCTATACTACCACCGGGGTGTGGCAAAATATTATACGTATCGTCAAATACAATGAATGTAGCCGCCGATTGTCCGGCTTCTGTTCCGTTAGCTGCCAGCGTAAAGATACTAACAGGCTGGATATCATAACCACTCACACAGATAATTGCATCGGGAGGTACATTGGGAAAGAAAATCCAAATCCATTGTGAAAACTTGCACCATAAGCCCTGGTGATAAAGGTTGCAGTTATTTGTTCAATTTCCTCCTGCCCATTTTTGTTAATATCGAAATCGTAATCTATAACAACATCGTTAAAGTCGTAGTCACCTTTGCCGGGCCACAGGTCTTCATAAGATAAATTACCCAGAATTTCCTGTACCGGCGGATCAGGTGTATAACCCAGAGATCCGATACCACCTGAACCATGTTACTGTATGGTAACTTTAACTACATCAACAACAAAAACAGACAGATCATCGTATGAATTTTCTCCAAGCTTTGGAATATTAAATTGGAGAACGGTTCCATCTTCCTGCCAGTCATTGTTTTTTTTACATCCTATTAGAATCAATACGAGCAGGGGTATTACGAGCAGTAACCTTACTGTTTTCATAATATGTCTTTTTTGGATTTTATATGCAATTTAAGACCATGCAAAAAACATGACTGATCATCTTAATGTCATAATACTAAACATTTATAAGACATGGGAATGAAAGGGATTTCCCCGTATAAGGAAAAGAATCTTATTGTTAGAAAGTTGAGTTTGTATCCCTGATAATTCAAACAAAAATTGTAATTTTGCACCTCCTAACGGTCGCGTAGCTCAGTGGATAGAGCAACGGCCTTCTAAGCCGTCGGTCGCAGGTTCGAATCCTGCCGCGATCACTAGAAAGAATACCTTGAAACTACTCTTTTTAAGGTTTTTTTTATTGTAACAACGACATTTCTATTTCCCCATTCCTTTGGCAGTTCTGATCCATACTATTTAATAGGTTGATCTTTTATATTGGTATTCTTCCAGTATTACAATATTATACTTTTTGTATAAATGCTTGACTTTTAAGATTTTTATACGTATCTTACGCGCTGAAACATGCATGCTTAGCCAACTTGATTAAACGCCAAATATTAGCTTTTTTATTATATATAATCAAGGTTAATGTCAAATATAAAACATTAACCTCTAAGGATTGTAATATCAGAGATTCTAAAATTACAAAGTTCAAATAATAAAGCCATGAAAAAGACTTATTTCACATTAATTTTAGTTCTTGGTTGTTATCTCTTTGGGGAAAGCCAGAACTTAGTGCTCACTTTCACAGGTGAACAGGAAGAAACCTTTAACCATGTGTTGGTTGACAGCATTTTTATTAGAAACAAAACCCAGGATTGTGATACCTTGATTCGACAACCTGATACTGTATTCTACCTATATTTTACAAGCCAGGATGAGTTGATACTTTCGGAAACAGGTAATTTCGAAATCATCAAAACCTATCCCAATCCATTTTCAGAGCTGACAAGTTTTGTAATCAGTGTTAAAGGATCGAGTCGATTGTATATTGGCGTGCATACAATACTTGGAGAAAGCCTTACTGGATTTTCCGGTGAATTCTCTCCAGGATTGCATTTATTCTCGTTTAGGGGTGGCAAAAGTAACCTCTATTTGATTTCAGTTTCAGACGGTAATACAAAGAAGTCTGTTAAGCTGATCAATGTTAGCCCGGAAAGCAATCACAGGCATATGATTGAGTATATTGGTTTCAGCTCAGAAAATTCTGAATTAAAATCTGTTGACACATATAGCAGGAACGAATTTGAGTTTTATATTGGCGATGAGCTTCAATATATTGGTTATTCTGATGGATATGAGTTTGATGTAATATACGATTTGCCAGAAGAAAATTCAGATTATGTATTCCAATTTGCGATACCAGATACATTTAACTGTGGAGATGAGTTTACAGATAAGAGAGACAACAAAACATATCAAACAATTCAGATTGGCGACCAGTGCTGGATTGCTGAAAACCTCAGCACAGGAAATATGATTAATGGTAATCAGAACCAACAGAATAATTCCGAAATCGAGAAATATTGCTATGAGGATAATTCGAATAATTGCGATACTTATGGTGGTTTATACCAGTGGGATGAAATGATGCAATACGATACGATTAAATTCCTTAAAGGAATATGTCCTGAAGGCTGGCATTTACCAACCATAGAGGAATGGAATACCCTGATAGATTCAACAGGCGGCCCCTTTCAGGCAGGCGAAGCATTGAAACTGGGAGGTAGCTCTGGCTTCGAGGCGCTTATGGGTGGCTACAGAAATACGAATGGCAATTTCTCAGGTGAAGGAAGTAACACTTATTACTGGACCTCAGACCAGAATAATGGAAATCTTGCCTATTATAATATGCTAACGCAATCCGGATCAAATGTACAGAGTGGTTATGAAGAAAAACAAAAGGGTTTCTCTGTAAGGTGTTTAAGGGGGCTACCCATAATAATTGACACAAATGTCATCGAGATAGATACAAATATCTATGAACTGATAAGCGATAGCGTTCAACTAAGTCAGGGTATTTATAAATATAATTACAAAAATGGATATGCCAATGATATCAATGTTGATGATATTATACTTGGTATAACCGACCAGGTTATTGGAATAACTGATAAGGGGTATCTAAGGAAAGTTAATGCCAAGACAGATGAACCACCAATACTGACACTGGAAACGTCCCAGGCCAATCTGGAAGATGTTTATGAGGAGGCTGAATTCAATTTTGGAATAGGGTTGGATAGCTTAGAATCAATATCTGATGATATGGGCAATCAAAGTAACATTGTTTATTTGACTGATGGAGTTGAGTTATATACCAGAGGTAATAGAATGATTTTTGATTTTAATAATACTGTAATTTACGATAATGGAAATTTGAATTTTACAATTACAGATGGACAAGTAGTCTTATGGCCTGAATTTAAATTCGAGTTTAAAGTGTGGGAATCGGTTATACGTAAACTTGCATTCTATACTGACGGATCCGCTCTTAAGAATGATATAGCGTTTTCATTATCTGCCGATGGGGAAGATGTGGTTAATGATGTTGTACTGCTGGGTAGATGGGAGCAATCAAGCTATTTTCCAACAGGCTCTGTAGCAATTTATCTCACAATTACCGTTGATTTAAATGCCTACATACATTGTGATTTAGATGCAGATCTGGAACTCATTAGTGGTTATACCAATAATAATACCGTTTCCCTAGGATCAAAATATGATAACGGTACCTGGAGTACTGTATGGTACCTAGAAAAGGATATTTCCTTATATCCGGTTGATTATAACAACAACCTTAATCTCGATGAATTGCTTACCATTAAACCTTCCGTATCAATAGAATTGTATGGCGCTCCTGGCCCCTATTTCGAAACAGAATTATGGAATGCTAATGTATATAACTATACCATTCCATCAATGGACTTTGATGGTAGTATGGAGGTCGGTTTGGATGCAGAAGTTGGGATTGATGCCATGATTTTTGGTAATACCCTTTTTGATTACAATGATTATATAGCGGGATTTAACAGCAATTTATGGATTCTCCCTGATACAATGAATATAGAATCGGGCAATAACCAGAGCGGTGGACCTGGTGAGGAATTACCTGATCCAATTCAGGTAAAGGTTACAGATAATCATGGGGAAGGCTTTCCGAATATTGCTGTACATTTTGAAGTAACCGGTGGTGGGGGCGCCATTGAAGATACCGTTGTATTAACCAGCACTAGTGGATATGCTTACACTACCTGGACGCTGGGGCCCGATACCGGCCAGAACACATTGGAAGCCTCTGTTTATCATGCAGATGGTACGCATATCAATGGTTCCCCTCTTGAATTTACAGCGATGGCCCTATATGCAGTACCGACTGTAACAACTGGTGATGTTTTCAATATAACTTATACAAACGCTGATGTGGAGGGTGAAATTGTAGAACTGGGCGGATCGGATATCATCAGATTTGGTCATTGCTGGTCAACAGATCCGGATCCGACAATTGAAGATAATATTACCGACCTGGGCTCCTCCGATACAACAGGTGTTTACATCAGCCAGCTTACCAATCTTGATCCTTATACAACTTACTATGTAAAAGCTTATGCAGAAAATGATGCCGGAATTGCATATGGGGACGAAATAGATTTTTATACGAACTATCTCCCAACAGTCATTACAGGTGATACATCAAATGTAACCCAGACAACTGCTGACGTTGAAGGCGAGATCACCAACCTTGGTGGATCCGATATTATCAGCCATGGACATTGCTGGTCGACCTCACCGAATCCTACAATAAATGATAACCATACTGATCTGGGGGGAACAGGCACAACAGGATCATATACAAGTAATCTTACCAACCTTGAAGGAGGTACTACTTATTATGTAAAAGCTTATGCAGAGAATGATGATGGTATAGCATATGGTAACCAGATAAACTTCAATACTGATCCCTGGGGCCCCTGCGATGGGGTAAATTCATTGTTGTATGGAGGACAGGTTTATAATACAGTTGAGATCGGTGACCAGTGCTGGTTAAAGGAGAATCTTAATATAGGTGTCAGGATAGATGGCGGTCAGGCACAAACCGATAATGCGACTATTGAAAAGTATTGTTATGATGACGATCCGAATAATTG
This sequence comes from uncultured Bacteroidales bacterium, assembly GCA_964468645.1. GTDB lineage: Bacteria > Bacteroidota > Bacteroidia > Bacteroidales > JAIOZK01 > JAIOZK01. Next base: position 74,260 of record CAYXUU010000027.1, on the reverse strand, counting down.
TGATGATTATGGTGGATTGTACCAATGGGATGAGATGATGCAATATGTTACCAATCCTGCAGCACAGGGCATTTGCCCGGATGACTGGCATATACCGACAGACAATGAATACAAGATCCTCGAAGGTACTGTTGATAGTCAGTTTGGAGTGGGTGATCCTGAATGGGATGAAGTGACATGGAGAGGTTATGATGCGGGAGATAATCTAAAGTCTCAGACTGGCTGGTTCTCAAATGGTAATGGATCAGATGCATTTGATTTTACGGCTGTTCCGGGTGGATTCAGTGATAATGTTGGCACTTTCGGTGAAGTAGAAGAGGCAGCTTACTTCTGGACTTCTAATGAGTACGATAATCAATGGTCGTGGTATCGTGGACTGAACTATGCCCTCGATGAGGCCTGGCGCCATTATGGGACATATAAAGCATGCGGGTTTTCGGTTCGCTGTATCAAAGACCAATAATCAAAAAATTATGTTACCTGGCTTTTTCTAAGGTTTGAATGTTCCATCATGAGTATTCTTGCGGTATCGCTAAAAGAATCCTAACAACAAATAAAATAGCTTCACCGGCCTCCAGCACTTTAGGGCCAGTTTTTATCAATTGAATGCCTAAATATTTTTCTTGATTCAGATACAATATTTTAATATATTTGAAATACGATAGTATTTTCTACCAATCACCAAATCAATCATCATGAAAAAGCATTTTGTTTCTTTATTTGTCGCAGTATTTATGCTGATTTCCGGATACTTCATATACAGCAGTCGGAAAGCTATAGATCAATCCGGTGATAAACAATATACTGTAAAATCACACCAGCAACCGCGCCTGCCTGGCTGTGCCATGCTTCCCTATCTGGCGGAATTACAATGGATGAAACTCAGGGATCCCCAGACTGATGAGATCCCTTCCGGTATCCGAAGCAGGGAGCTGGCTTTTGCCTCAGAATTACCTGTAAACGAGTCTTCACGCAGCCAGGACTGGACGTGGCGGGGGCCCAACAACATAGGAGGCCGGATGCTCTGCATTGCACTTGATATTGATGATGAAGATCATATCCTTTCAGGAAGTGCTTCAGGTGGTATGTGGCAGACAATGGACGGAGGAGAGAACTGGTCTAAGGTGACGGCTCCCGATGCCGAACAGAGTGCTACCTGTCTTGTCCAGGACAGTCGTCCCGGGAAACATAACATATGGTATTATGGCACCGGTGAACTGCTGAGTACAACCATGAGAAACATCAGCACAAATGTCAGAACGATTGGTATTGGGAACGGAATATTCAAATCAACCGATAATGGTGATACATGGGAAGCATTACCCTATACACAGGGCGGATCACCTGCCTTTTTGGATAAGGTGTTCCAGGGTGTCTGGAGAATCGTAACCGATCCGGTTACTATTGATAAGGACATTGTTTATGCAGCCTGCTATGGGGCAATCATGAGGTCGGAAGACGGAGGTGAAACCTGGCATATGGTGTTGGGGGATCTGGAAAACAAATCATTTGCCACAGATATCACCATTACATCAGATGGTATCCTTTACGCTGCCATGAGCAGCTATTGCTGGTCTATAGAACGTCCGGCAAAGGCCGGAATCTGGAGATCAGAAGACGGGATCGATTGGAAAAATATCACCCCGCCAGATTTTCCTGAAGAATACCGGGTAACTCGGCTGGCGATTGCACCATCCAACGAAAATGTCATGTATGTCTTCACGGAAACACCGTCTCCGGAACTCACCCCGTTTAATGGTGTATTTAATACTGTCAACACCTTCTGGAAATATACCCGGCAGGTTGTGGCTGATACCGGAATCTGGGAGGATAGGTCAACCAATATCCCCGGAGGGGGTAACGGAAACATGAACAGCTTTCCTTTTTCATTTATGGTTTACGGAGGTTATACTTTCGATATGAAGGTTAAGCCAAATAATGAGGAGGTGGTGTTCCTGGCTGCGATGAATATGTTCCGCTCGGGGAATGGATTTGCCGATTCTGCTCAAACTACGTTTATGGGCGGATATCCCTTTGACATGGATTCGCTACATGCCCTTCATCCCGACCAGCATGGTATCACTTTCCTCAATTCGAACCCGGATGTTCTTTACATGGCCAACGACGGAGGTGTTTACATCACCCATGATTGTATGGCCGATAGTGCTGACATGTATTGGCATAGGTTGAACAACAAGCTGACCACAACCCAATTTTATTCTGTGTCAATCGATCACGAAGGGACCACTGACGACTGGATCCTGGGTGGATTGCAGGACAACAACTGGTACTATACCGTGACTGATGAACAATCAGCATTCTGGTTTGATATCGATATCTGTTTTGATGGGTTCGCTACTGTTGTGGCTCCAGGGTGGGAGTATTGTGTTATTTCTGCTTATAGCGGAAATATCTGGACAACCCAATTTGATACAGCGATGTATACCAAAAACATCTTCCCCCAGCTTCCCGATACCCTCCTGAAGTTTTATAGTCCTATTATGGGTTCCAATTCATTATTTCCTTTTTACCAGAATTTTGCGCTCGACCCAAACAACTATGAGACCTTCTATATACCAACGATTACCAGCATATGGCGGAAAGATAATATGAAAGCGGCATCGTACGATACCAGTTTGCGTAATGTCGGATGGGAGCACCTCAGTAATGTTGATGTTGGAGACGCCTCTGAGATCAGCTACATTACAATTTCTAAAAACCCGGCAAACCAACTCTTTTACGGTACTAACCTAGGCCGGGTTTACAAACTCAACGATGCACATGCAGGCAATGGCATGCCGGTGGAGATTACAGGCCCCACCTTCCCTTACTATGCTTTCGTTGCCTGTATCGACGTTGATGAAAATAATGCAGATAATATCTTTGTGGTTTTTTCAAACTACAATGTGCAGAGTATTTACTATTCCGACGATGGCGGCGCCACCTGGAGCCCACAGGGAGGTAACCTTGAAGAAAATCCCGATGGGACAGGGTCCGGGCCATCTATCCGCTGGGTAAAATCACTCACCTACCAGGGAAACAAAGTATGGTTTGCCGGTACTTCGATCGGTCTTTATTCCACAACAGAACTGAAAGGGGACTCTACTATTTGGAAAAAGGAAGGAGCCAATTCGATTGGATCAGTCCTGGTTGATATGATCGATGCCCGTCAAACAGATGGATTTATTGCTGTCGGAACCCAGGGAAACGGGGTTTACAGCACCTGGTATGATCCTACCGCTGATGTTGAGGAAATGAATGTGCCTGACAATCTAATAATAAGCGAGGTATATCCTAACCCAGCTTCTCATTCTGCCTCAGTGGAGATCACAGCAAGTTTACCATGCAAAATTGAAGTGACAATCTATTCCTCAAGCGGAAAGCCCATTGAGAAGATTGAAAACCGGAGTCTAACTGTGGGTAGTCAAATTCTTCAATTGGATGTTGGAGAGCTCTCCATGGGGATTTACTATATCTGCTTCAGGACTCAGAATAAAACTGTTAACAGGAAACTGATTAAACTGTAACAAACCTATTTTTCAAACCTGATGATGGTTATCCGCAGGTGACTATCATGGCAACTTGTAACCACGGATTATATATCACTGCCGTATATTTCTCAGAAAAAAGAGCTGAAGGGGTAAAAGTTCCAATACCCACATCGCCTCCAGTAGCCAGCATTTAATCCGGTAGGGTTCACACTAACCTGTGCATTGGTAGTTAAATACCCAGGTAACAGGATTATTAACAGGAAATTCAGTGTTTTTATGGTGTATTTATTTGATATATTAATAGTTCACAAATTGTGTAAACCGGAAACTTATCAAACTAGACCTTTAGGATCCTTCAATTTCAATAGGAACGTGCCTCAATTTCGGAATTTCACTTTGCCCAGATTCAAACTTCAAACTTCAAACTTCGAACTGAGAACTCAAAACTCAGAACTCAGAACTCAGAACTCAGAACCCAGAACTTAGAACTCAGAACTCAGAACTCAAAACTAAGAACTATCAATCCCTACGGATTATAATACCCCAGAACTTCAAATGAATAATTCCCTCCCGATTCCACAATGGTAAAAATCTGGTAGGGGGTAAAGGCATTTCCACTATCATCTATATCGCAATTACCCGAGGCTCCTAAATAATTTATACCACCGCTGGCTGCAAGTGCCTTCATATAGGGCCATCCTTCAACAGGATCAGCAGTTGGATCCCCTATGGTTTCCCCTCGTGATATGGGGCGGATAAGATCGTTCACTACCTCCCTGAAGTTAGCCATATTGTCAAGGTTAGCCATGTAAATAGCCTGTTCAATGGCCAGGGCAAAGATATAACCTGCATCGTAAAACTGGGCATTGAAAGATGCAACCTCCTGCTGGAATTCTTGATAAAGGGCATTTTCAAAATACTGATAGGTAACCCGCGATGTGTCAGGGGCTGATATTACACCAAAGTTCTTCGGATTACCAGTGATTTCTCCTGTTAGGATACTTAAGGGTGCATTAAAAATATTTGCAGAATGCAGGGCATCACAGAACATAAAGTAGGTATTGGAGAAATCATACCTGCTGTTTAGCTGATCCAATTTTGTCAGCAGTTCCGTATAGATATCTGCATCGATCATTGAAATGAAAATAGCTTCAGGATTGTTTGCAACCAGCTGATCTACCTTGTTCTCAATATCAGGATCGTTTTTGATAAAACTGATCTCCGCGGATATCTGTCCCGGATAATTGTTTTTAAAGTTGTTTGCAAGGCCTGAGGAGTAATCATCGCTATCCTGAACTGCAATAGCAACAGAATTAATATTGTATTCACCGGCTTTGTTTGAGATTACCATAGCCTGCAAACTGTCCGGAGGACAGAGTCGCTGAAAATATTCAGAGATTCCAGAATTCTTATCAGAAGTTGATGATCCGGATATGACAGGGTAGTGACCCGGAGCTGCTACCTGTGTTACAACTCCATATGATGATGAAGAGTATGAAGTTATAAAACCGACAAGATTATTGGTTGAGTTAATGATCTGATTGGCAGTAGCAGCTGCTGCAACTGCCCGATCGTCACCTTCAGAGCTGCCAACTTTCAGCTCTATCAAATAACCGTTGCCAATCCCGCCATTAGCATTGATATCAGCAATGGCAGTTTTCAGGGCATTCTCACGTAAAGGCCCGTTATCATTGTCCATCGGTAAAATAACACCCAGGGTGAAATATCTATCCTCGGGAGGATCATCATCATCATTTTTACATCCTGGCGTAAACATTATAACTGCAAACAGAATGACAAGTGTTTGCATTGCATAAGACTTGAAGTGAATTGTTTTCATGGTTTTAGATTTATATTTAAGGATGCAAGATAGTAAAAAAGAATAAATGATCCCAAATTATGCATTGGGATTGAACCTAAGCTTGGTTTTGATATAGGTTTCAGTTTTTAAAATATATAAAATCCTAACCTGAACTCAATAAAAGAATAATCATTACTATGGTTATAGTTAACAGCTACATCCAGAAAATTATATCGGTATCCAATAGCCGGTATGAATGCAAATCTGAAAGACCTGCCCCAGATAAATCCGAATCCCATTTTCGTATATAAGTTACTGAAGTAAATTTTGGGCCCCAGGTCAAATATTACATCGATGATCGTCCAGTTATGATATTCATTCAGGTATTCATCTCTTTCCTTTACCTGTAGTAAATACAAACCAGCACCTGAATAAATGCTGAAGGATTCTGATAAACCGAACTCTTCGAAAGTTGTAATTCCAAATCCAATACTTGATTCTGCATAAGGGATTTTAATAGGAACGACAACCCCGGCACCCATACCATATTCGTAAAAGATAACCTGGCTTAATCCATGGAGAGGTAAGACAAGGAAGAATGCGGCCATAATTACGGTGTATTTAATATCACGATGGAGTGTAGTTAATAAACCGGATTTATTATTTTTGTTAATTCTGGAGTTCACCACAATGCTTTTTAATTTATAGGAAAATAACAATAAGTAACCCTGTTTTATAATATATTTCAGAAATTTGCAGCGAAAATCAGTAGAAATCCTAAACATATAAAAATATGAGCGGAAAAACATTTGTTGAAAAGGTCTTTAATGCCCCGACAGGAAGTATTGTATTTGCCAGGCCCGATTTAGTTCTTACACATGATAATACATCAAGTATTGCAACGACTTTTAATAAGATGGGCGGAGAAAAAGTTGGTGATCCTGATCAGTTGCTTGTTGTCCTTGATCACAATGCGCCACCTACCAATGCAAATCTTGCAAACAGTTACCAGAAAATTCGTGATTTCGTAAAAGAACAGGGAGTTAAGAAATTTCATGATGTGGGCAATGGTATTTGCCATCAGATTATGGCAGCTTACGCCAGGCCGGGAATGATTATCGTCGGCAGTGATAGTCATACCTGTACAGCCGGTGCCTATAATGCCTTTGCAGCTGGTATAGACCGCACAGAATCGGCCGGTTTATGGAAGCAAAGTGAAACCTGGTTCCGGGTACCCGAAACGATGAAGGTTACGCTTCATGGTAAGTTGCCCGAAGGCGTATATGCCAAAGACATCTCCCTCTGGATAATTGGAATGATCGGATCCAGCGGAGCTGATTATATGTCTATTGAATATCACGGTGACGGAGTTAGCACACTGACTATTTCAGACCGGATGACTCTGGCTAACCTGGCCTCTGAGATGGGTGCTAAAAATGCTGTTTTTCCCCCTGATGATGTTTTGAAAAATCACTTTGATGAAGATATTAAAGGGATATGGGCCGACGATGATGCACATTATACAAATGAAATAGTTATTAACCTTGATGAATTATTTCCAGTAGTTGCAGCACCCCACCATGTTGATAATGTTAAGGCCCTGTCTGAAGTTCTGGGGACCAGAATCAATCAGGCACTGGTTGGAACCTGTACAAACGGACGACTTGAGGATTTACGTGAGGCCGCACAGGTATTAAAAGGGAAGAAACTACCATCCGGAATGCAGATGCTTGTTATACCGGCTTCCAAAGAGATCTATGTGCAGGCTATGAAAGAAGGGCTTGTTGAAATTTTTATGGATGCAGGAGCACAATTGCTTGCTACATCCTGCGGCCCTTGCCTGGGCACAGGACAGGGAATCCCCGCAGATGGTTTTAATGTTATTTCAACTGCGAACAGAAATTTCAAGGGTAGAATGGGTAATAAAGAAGCCAGCATTTATCTTGCATCACCTGCTACCGTTGCCATGTCAGCCTTAAATGGAGAAATCTCTGATCCAAGGAATATTAAATCCAATGATAAATTCCCTTATGTAAAGGAGCAGAGTAAAACTGTTGAAATCAGGGAAGGAGAGGTTCGTAATTCAGAGGGTATATGGAATTATGCTGATGTTGACAACCTGAATACCGATCAGATGTTCGCCGGTAACCTCACTTATGCAATACCAAGCTCCGATCCTGAAAAAATTATGCCACACCTGTTCGAAGGATTTGACCCTAATTTTACCGGAGCAGTTAAAGAAGATGATATTATAATTGCCGGTGAGAATTTCGGGTGCGGAAGTTCACGTGAACATCCCGCTGTTGGTCTTTCGTATGCAGGAGTTAAGGCTGTGATCTGTAAATCAGTGAACAGGATTTTTTACCGGTCATCTGTTAACCAGGGTCTGCCGATCATTATATTACCCGATGCAGTTGATGCATATAATCAGGGTGACCGGGTTGGGATAGATTTCGAAACCGGAATCATAAGTATAAATGATAAAGAATATTCCTTCGCACCACTACCTGAAAAGTTGATGAAAATATTCGAATCGAAAGGTTTGATAAACTATATAAAAAATCAACGGTAATAAACAGAAGATAGATTTGTTAAGATTATTGTCTTGATGATTTGTTAATGAAAACAAAAATTAAGATTAATTAGCTCATATTAGGAACTCTTATATTACTTTTGCAAGCTGTTTTTGAAGCGTTGATGAAGAAATTACTTTACGGAATACTTGTAATCTTACTTATAGTCGCAGCATATTTTGTGATCAGGATATCGATGCCTATGGAAGCCAAAAGGTTTCCATTTTTTATTATCCTGTTCTTGCTTGACCTTTATCTCTGGTTTTCGGTACAAAAAAAAGTATTTAAATTAAAGGATTGTGCGAAATATCTAATTACTTTTCTATACTGGCTTCCTCTAATCTTCCTGATCGTTCTGTTATTATTATCGATAGTTAAACCTGTTAGAATATGGGATAACGGTTTCAGGACATATGCTTTCGGCCTGGTATTTATAGCATATGCAGCCAAGATTTTCACCATATTATTTTTATTTATCGCTGATATACTGAGGTTGTTTAAACATATTTCCCGTTTTGTTAAGCATAAAAAGACAGGTAAGCCGGCTTCCCCAGCAGGAGAAAAGATCAGCAGGAGTAAATTTATTGTTAACACGGGTTTAATTGCAGGAGGAGTTGCTTTTTCGGGTTTACTGATCGGTATGTTGAAATGGGTCAGTAATTTCAAAATAAGAAGAATTATAATTCCTTTGAAAAACCTGCCTGATGCCTTTAATAATCTGAGAATAGTGCAGATATCAGACCTTCATCTTGGTAGCTGGTCATCGAAAGAACCTATGAAAGAAGCTATTGAGCTTATCAATAGCCTGAATCCTGATCTGGTATTATTTACTGGTGACCTGGTAAATTTCTCCACATCAGAGGCATTTGAGTTTGAAGATATTCTGGGACAGGTTCATGCCAATTTTGGTATTTATGCTGTGCTGGGCAATCATGACTATGGAGACTATTCCAATTGGGATACACCTGATGATAAGCAGGAGAATATGAGGCAACTTTACCAGCTCTATAAAAGACTGGGATGGCATTTATTAAATAATGAGAATGACATACTGAGCATTAATAATGAACAGCTTGCAATTCTTGGTGTTGAAAACTGGAGTAAAAACACCAGATTCCCCCAAAAGGGTAATATTCAAAAAGCAAAAGCCGGAACTGAAAACAGTTCTGTAAAGCTTCTTCTTTCTCATGATCCTACCCATTGGGATCAAATAATAAGTAAAAATCATAAAGACATAAATATTACATTTTCCGGCCACACACATGGTTTTCAGTTTGGTATAGAGTTCAAAGGATTTAAATGGAGCCCTGCTCAGTATATGTTTAAACAATGGGCAGGTTTGTATAAAAACTACGAACACAGTAACTTTCTTTATGTTAACAGGGGAACAGGCTTTATCGGATACCCAGGACGTGTGGGTATCCTGCCCGAGATTTCGCTTATCGTATTGAAAAAAGAAAATACTTAAAACTTATTTCAGGTTGTAAGTGTGCTACATAAATCCTATTTTTGCTAGACATCATGGCTAATATGAAGGATTATCCCCTGGTTTCTGTTATTATTCTTAATTATAATACAACTAAAGACACCTGTGACCTGTTGGATTCTTTTAAGAAGGTGACCTATGAAAATTATGAACTAATCGTTATTGATAATGCTTCAACAATAGGTGATCCTTCATTGATCAGTCAATTGTTCCCTGAGGTGAAATATATCGAAAGTGAGGTAAACCTTGGATTTGCCGGTGGTAATAACCTTGGTGTTACCCATGCGAATGGGGAATATATCCTGTTTCTAAATAATGATATAATCGTTGACCCCCACTTCATTGAACCATTGGTTGAAGTATTAAAAAATAAACCCAAAGTGGGAAAGGTTTCTCCCAAAGTACTCTTCTATAAATCCAATGAGATTCAGTTCGCCGGTATGAATTCCATTAATAAATGGACGGCAAGAGGCTCCGCATTAAATTACCTGGAACCCGATTCAGAAAAATTCAATATCATAAAACCAACACACTATGCTTTCGGGGCAGCTATGATGGTCCCTATGAATTTGATCCTGAAGGTCGGTTTGTTGCCGGATTTATATTTCCTTTATTATGAAGAACTTGATTGGAGTGAAATATTCAGGAAACATGGTTATGAAATACTATATGTTGGAACTTCCAGCGTATATCATAAGAATTCCGTATCCATTGGTGAGGATTCGGTTCTCAAGGTTTATTACATGAACAGGAACAGGTTGTTGTTCCAGAGAAGGAATTGTAGCCTGTTGCAGAAAACCGTCAGTTTGTGGTATATCCTGCTTATTGGATTCCCCAAAACCATATTGCAATACACATTCAGCAATGAGTATTCAAAATTAAAATACTATTTAAAAGGGATTTTATGGAATTTTACTCACTGGGACATCCATAACACCCCATCACTGGTAATCAATAGCGATGGTTCAAAATCAATAAGAAATAGTTCTAATGAGCGAATGATAGAAACCAAAACTCATGCTGCTATGAAAATAAAAGAACTAATTAAGAATGAGCGTGAAAAAATACTGGTACAAAGGGAAAGCACAACGAACAGTTTTTTAATTAACTGGTTGCTTTTTTGGAGGTTGGTTAGTCTTGGAACAAATATGGTCAAGACGAAGATTTATCTCAGAAAATGCACTGAGGTAGGCAGGATAGCCCTGACTTTCGGCAAGCCTAAAATTATTAACAGGGGTAAAATACGGATTGGAAGCCTTGTCAGAATGGTATCGAATATCAACAGGGTATTGATCGATGTGGATAAAAAAGGCGAGCTGACAATTGGAAACAACTGCAGGATCAATGGCGCTAACATTTCAGTTCATTCAAAGGTTGTTATAGGAAACAACTGCCGTATTGCCCCTCATACCATTATTATGGATGGTGATCATCATGATAAAGCAGATCGTTTAAGAAAGGGTAAAACCAATCCTATTATTATTGAAGATGATGTCTGGCTTGCAACCCGCACAATGGTATTAAAGGGTGTCAAGATAGGGAAGGGGGCTGTGATAGCTTCAGGGGCGGTAGTCACCAAAGACATACCTCCCGATACACTTGCTGCAGGTGTTCCTGCAAAGGTTATCAAAGAAAATATAAGTAAAAATCAATGATCGGTTAATAATTATTTGATCAAATGTTGAGAAAGCTTAAAAAGGGTATTGAAAAGAGTGGTTGTTTACATAGAACCTTTGTAAACCTTCAGAATTATTATTATAACCTGTTCAACACTTCCTATGAACAAATATCCAATTATACTTCCAGTAACAGGTATCCTGAGTTGTTCAATTTTGCAAAGGATTTTTTTCATGGAGAAGGAAGATCCAAAATAAAAATCCTGTCATTCGGATGCTCAACCGGTGAAGAGTGTTTTGCCCTTGCAGGTTACTTTCCCGGATCACAGATCACAGGGGTGGACATTAATAAATCTAATTTAACTCTTGCCAGAAAGCGCAATACCAATCCCGACATCTCTTTTTTGCTGAGTAGCCAGGATATAATCAAAAATAACGGGCCTTATGATCTGATCCTTGTCATGTCGGTACTATGCCGGTGGCCGGCAAGCAATTTTAAAAAGAATATCAGCAAACTTTATCCGTTTAAGCGCTTTGATGCAAGGTTGATGTTTTTGAATGGGGTCTTAAATCCGGGAGGGTTGTTACTGATCACCAATGCGAATTACAGGTTTTCAGATTCCTCTCATTTTTCTGAATACATTGAACATAAAACCCCAGCTGATACTGAGGCAGACCTGGTTCCGAAATTTTCTAAAGAAGGAAAAAAACTTGATATTAAACCCTGTAGCTCATTTATTTTCGAGAAGCTGAAATAAGGCTAATCAAGCTCAAACCAGGGCATGATTACTTCGGTTTTATCTTCGGGTTCATTTTTATGCCTGAATTCATTGGTTTGCCTGTTATAGATATAATCCTTACCCCATTCTTTATGGTTGATGCTGATTTCATTAATCGCGTTCAAAATTATGCTCAGTTCTTCATCTGTCATGGTAGGATGCAAGGAGAAGCGGATCCATCCTGGTTTGCTGGATAAATCACCTGAACTGATCAACTGCGTAATCTCATGCGATTTATCATAACTAACATCGAGTAAAAAATGACCATAGGTTCCGGCACAGGCGCATCCCCCCCTCGACTGGATACCAAATCTGTCGTTGAGTAATTTTACTACCAGGTTGAAATGTATCTTATCCATATAAAAGGAAATTACACCAAGCCTGTCTTCAATGTTATTTGCCAGTATATGGATACCCGGTATCTTTTTTAATGCTGCAAATGTTTTTTTAACAAGGGCATCTTCCCTGCTCTTCATTTTGTCAGTACCCATCTGTTCTTTCAGCTTTATCGACAGGGCGGTCCTGATGGCCTGCAGAAAGCCCGGTGTTCCACCGTCCTCCCTGGCCTCAATATTATCAATAAATTTATATTCACCCCATGGATTGGTCCAGTCAACCGTACCACCACCGGGTTGGTCTGGGATCTGGCTGTTATAAAGTGATGAATCAAAGATCAGAACACCTGAACTTCCCGGTCCCCCCAGGAATTTATGCGGTGAAAAGTAGATTGCATCCAGTTTCATCATCGGATCTTCGGGATGCATATCTATGTCAACATAGGGAGCGGAAGCAGCGAAATCTATGAAGGCATAACCACCATGTTCATGCATAATCTTTGCCATCTCATGATATGGAGTGAGAATCCCAGTAACATTTGAACAGGCTGTAAAAGCCCCGTATTTTATTTTACGGTCTTTGTATTTTTCCAGTTGCTTGCGGAGGTCATCGAGATCAACAAGCAGATCTTTATCCGGCAATAATTGAACCACATCAGCCATGGTTTCATACCAGGATGTATGATTTGAATGATGCTCCATATGGGTTACAAAAATAACCGGCTTTTCATCCTTATCAATGCAATCACCGGTCATCAGTTTACCACATACCTTTAATCCCAGGATCCGCTGGAACTTTACAACAGCTGAAGTCATGCCGGAACCTGTGGTAATGATTACATCCTGAGGGCCTGCATTTACATGTTTCTTAATGATGGTATGTGCATAATGATATGACTTGGTCATCAAAGTTCCCGTTTCGCTTGTTTCGGTATGTGTGTTACCCAGAAACGGTCCGAAAACCTCAGTAATCTTTTTTTCGATAGGATGATATAAGCGGCCACTGGCAATCCAGTCAGCATAGATCATTTTCTTTTTTCCATAAGGGGTGTTAAAATACAGATCATGGCCGATGGTATTTTCTCTGAATTTGTCGAAATAGTTTTCCATTATCCTGAATGTTTCTTAATGAATAATGTTTTAGCAACGTTTGATGAATCTGGGAGGTGCAAAAATAGTTAAATTAACGGAAAGTTGCTGGAGATTGGTTATACGGTTGTGATACAGTAGTAATACAGTGGTAATTCAGTTGTAATTCAGTTGTAATACAGTTGTAATACAGTTGTAATACAGTTGTAATACAGTAGTAGTTCAGTTGTTAAGTCATCAAAGATCGTAAACTTAAAAATCATCAATCAATTGAATATTGCAAATCCGACAATCGACAATCGACAATCTTTAGTCTCCTTTGGAAACCCGGATCAACGACACCTCGATATCTCCACCTTCCGGTACGAGACTTACCCAGTCGTTATCTTCGCTGAACCATTTGTACTGGGTCCCTATCCTGATAAGGTAATCCTGGCCGGTTTGACCTGCAGGGATACGTAAGAGGGATCCACCGTTTTTAGCATCACCGCTACCATAACTGAAAATAACCTTGAATTCGTTGCCTGAAACATTACGGGCCTTTATCAGGATGTAATTGTCTTTTCTGTTTTGTATGGGAATAGCATTGAAATCAAAACGTTCTTCCAGGCCGTCATTTAGCAGAACATATTCCTGGTTAATATCAACAAGTAAATTGTCCCTGATCATTTTTGTAATCTTATTGATCATGTCACGGGGATAGGATTCTTCCGGAAGTATTTCTTCTGCTTTCAGGTATGATTCAATGGCTTTATCGTAAACTTTTGAATTATAGAATTTATCAGCATCAGCAATGGCCTGGTCATATGCTTTTTGCCTGGCGAGCTTTATCTCTGCGATAAAACCATTACATTCATCGATCTTTTCTTTAGGGTATATTTCCTCAGGCATAAGGTTGCTGGCAGTCATAAAAGCTTCTTTGGCATCCTCGTAATTTTCCCCATTAAAAAGATTATCACCTTTTGTGATGGCATAATCATAAGCTTCCTGTTTTTCTTTTTCGAGCCTGAGCTGAATAGCATTAATCTCACTGATTTTCCGTGTTGGATATTGTTCATCAGGTTTTATCTCCCTGGCCTGTTGAAATCCTGATTTTGATTCTTCATATTTTGCCTCCTCAAACAATCTTTCTGCATTCGCCACCAGTCTTTCATATTCATTCTGTATTTCTTCCTGCCTGGTTATTTCAGCCAGTACTTCATCAATACCATTAATTTTAGCCTGTGGATATGATTCTCCCGGCTTAAGATCAAGGGCAATAAGATATTCAGCTTTTGCTTCTTTATAGAGTTCACTGGTTAACAATTCGTCTGCCTTCTTAATGGCCTGCTGGTAATCCAGCTCAAGTTGTTTTAAGCGTTCAATCTCGCTAAGCAAACTATCTGCTTCAGCAATCTTCTGTTGCGGATACTTTTCAAGGGGAAAAACTTCCAGGGCTTGTAAATATTCAGCTTTTGCATTGTCAAGATCCTGTTGAATGAATAGCTCATCAGCGGAGGTAATGATATTGTTATAATTCTCCTGTTTTGCTTTATAAGCAGCCATATCTGCTACCATCCTGTCAATCTCCTCAACTCTTTCAAAAGCATAGGTTTCCTCAAGTTTTAACAGGTGGGCTTCCTGGTATTTTCTTTTAGCACCCGCATAATCTTCCAATTGAAACAAACGATCACCTTCTTCAACCAGATTGTTGTACCTGGTTTCAATAGCCTTTTGTTCTTCAAGTTGTTGAAGCATGGCATCAATTTCAGTTATCCTTGTTTCAGGATATGTTTCAGTAGGAAGCAGACTTAAGGCCTCCTGGTATTTTGTTCTTGCTTCTTCATAATTTTCCAGGCTATAGTATTCATCGGCTTCAGTTATGATAACCTCATAATTTTGTAAAAGTGACTCCTCATCGGCCAGCCGTTGAATGACGATATTTATTTCATCTATTTTATCAGATGGGTAGGATTCCCTGGGCATGATCAGCAATGCCGCTTCATATGAAGATTTTGCATTTTCATAATCTTTGTTGCCAAGATGGGTATCACCTTCTTTTATCAAAACATCATAAGAAAGTATCAGTGTTTCAATTTCCTGTATTTTTTCCTTCGGATATGCTTCATCCGGTTTTATTCTTGAAGCAAATTCAAACTGGCCCTTTGCAAGTTTATAGTCGCTGCTATCCAGGTGTTCATTTCCATTCTCAATGGCCAGGTCATAATCCTGCTGGTCTGAGGTAGCTTTGTTTAATAATGTCTCTTCGATCTTCGTAATCATTTCGGCCGGGTAAGTCTTTGAAGTATCAATTGCAACCGCTTCCCTGTATTTCACAATTGCACCCTGATAGTCACGAATGATATATAACTCATCGGCTTCTTCAATCAAAGTATTGAAACTTTCATTTTTCGTGAGGATGGTATTTATTTCTTCAATTGTTTCCTTAACCTGTTCATTATCCGGATAGAATTCCCTGGCTCTTTCGAATTCTTTCAAAGCTGATTGAAGGTCATTTTTCCTGAGGAAAAATTCTGCATTTTGAACAGCCATTTTAAAAGATGATTCCTGTAAGTCTATCTCGTACAGGATGTTATCAATTTCCTTAATTTTTTCCTTAGGATATGATTCATCCGGCATATAACGCAGGGCATTCTGGTATTCAAGTTTAGCCCCCTCATACTGTAGTTTATTTAGCATTTGATCTGCTGTTCTGATACTTGCAGAGTATTTCTCATATTTGATCCGGTTTTCGTTTAATCGATTATCAATTTCTATGATCTTATTCTCCGGATATTTTTCATCTGGCATCACCTCAAGTGCTCTTTTGTATGTTTCCATGGCTTCAGCCAGCTGGCCAGAATCAAATAAATCGTCAGCTTCAGATATTATTCCTGTATAGATTCCACTTACTTCCAGTTTCGCCCTGAGCAATTCCATCGTTTTTTCGAATTGTTCAACCGGATAATCTTCTTCAGGCTTTAATTTTTTTGCCAGCTGGTAAGCCTGTTTGGCATTGATGTAATCCTGGTTGTTAAAATAATCATCGGCTGTCTCGATGGCACGCATGTATTCTTCTTCAACTGACTGTGAAAAAGCAGTTGAACAGCCCAGGAGGATAATTGAAAAAAATAGAAGAAATTTATATCTCATGAATTATGATTTCTGTTTTTAGCGGATCAACAAATCAACGATTTACATAGTTTTATATTGTAATAAGTATGTCAAATTAGTTGATTATTATGCCATCTTTAATTGTGAGTTTTCTATCGGCCATGTCAGCCAGGTCGCGGTTGTGAGTGACAATAATAAAAGTCTGTTTAAATTCCTCCCTGAGCCTGAAGAACAGGTCGTGAAGTTCAACAGATGATTTTGAATCAAGATTGCCTGAAGGTTCGTCTGCAAGTACAACAGCCGGACTATTGATGAGTGCCCTTGCAACAGCTACCCGTTGTTGCTCTCCGCCAGATAATTCGGCAGGTTTATGTTCTGCCCTGTTGCTAAGACCAAGAAACTCCATTAGGCCATGTGCACGTTTTTCAGTTTGTTTTCTGCTTAATCCGGCAATAAAAGCCGGGATACAGATATTCTCAATCGCCGTAAATTCGGGTAACAGGTGATGAAACTGGAAAACAAAACCGACCTGCCTGTTTCTGAATTCTGAAATTTTCCTTTCGCTAAGTTTGTTTACTTCCACATCATCATACAAAATTGATCCTGAGTTGGCTTTATCGATGGTTCCTACAATATGTAACAGGGTTGATTTACCTGCTCCAGAAGCACCAACAACAGATACGATTTCACCTGTGGCTACCTCCATCTGAATACCCTGAAGTACCTGAAGTGTTCCATAAGATTTGTGTATATCAATTACTTTAATCATGCTCAACCAGCTGCAAAGATAAAAAATGTGTCAATGTATGAACTGAAAACTTGAAGTAACTGATAATAATTATAAATTTGTATTTTGAACCTCTAAGTAAAATCGAAATATTATGAATATACATGAGTTTCAGGGAAAGAGCATCTTAAAGGAATTTAATGTTAATATTCCGGAGGGGTATGTGGCTGACTCACCATCAGACGCTGTAAAAGCAGCACAGGATCTTCAGGATGAAACTGGTGCCCCTTACTGGGTAATAAAAGCACAGGTACATGCCGGCGGACGTGGAAAAGGCGGTGGTATCAAACTTGCAAAATCACTCGATGAAGTTGAAAAAATTGCTGATGAGATCATTGGCATGCAGCTGGTAACCCCTCAAACCGGCCCTGAGGGTAAATTGGTCCGACGTGTCCTGGTACAGGAAGACGTTTACTATGATGGCCCCTCAGAACGTAAGGAATACTATATCAGTATACTTCTGAACCGTCAGACCGGAAGGAATATGATCGTTTATTCACCTCAGGGTGGCATCGAGATAGAACAGGTTGCAGAAGAAACCCCGGAACTTATTTTTAAAGAGGGGATAGACCCGAAAGTGGGCATTCAAGATTTTCAGTGTAGAAAAGTTGCTTTTAACCTTGGCCTTACAGGTGAAGCTTATAAAGAAATGGTAACTTTTGTTGGCAATCTTTATAAGGCATATCTTGAATCCGATGCCGCTTTGTTTGAAATTAATCCAGTGCTGAAGACTTCAGATGATAAGATTCTTGCTGTAGATTGCAAAGTTGCGATAGACAATAACGCCTTGTTCAGGCATCCCTTAATTTTAAATATGCGCGATAAGCTCGAGGAAGACCCGATAGAAGTAGAAGCCAGCAGGTATGACCTTAGTTACGTTAAAATGGATGGCAATGTCGGATGCATGGTCAACGGTGCAGGACTAGCCATGGCTACGATGGATATCATAAAACTCTCAGGTGGCGATCCTGCCAATTTTCTTGATGTCGGTGGAACTGCCGATGCTAAAAGGGTAGAGGAGGCGCTCAGGATAATTCTTCAGGATCCGAATGTGAAAGCTATCCTGATAAATATTTTTGGTGGTATCGTACGTTGCGACAGGGTTGCCCAGGGTGTTGTGGATGCCTATAATAATATTGGCGATCTGGGAATGCCGGTTATAGTAAGGTTGCAAGGAACCAATGCTGAAGAAGGTAAACAAATACTTGATGAATCGGGTTTGAAGGTATATCCTGCAATAAAACTTCAGGAAGCTGCTGACCTGGTGAAAGAGCTTGTTGCCTAAATGATCTTATTAAAAACATCTAAATATTTGCATTTTTTTCTAAATAAATTGTTCTTATATTCTTCAATGCTCTTATATTTGTGAACCTAAAAAGAGTTGAATATGAATACAAATATAGAACTAACTTTCCCTGCCCTTTTCAAACAGTCTGCTACAAAGAATCCAGACAACATCGCACTGAGTTTTGTTGGTGAAAAATCCCTGTCATATCTGGAAGTTGAAAAACACATCGACGCCGTTATTTCTTTCCTGGAGAAGCTTGGCGTGCAGCCAGAGGATAAAATCGCAATTTTGAGCGCAAATATGCCCAACTGGGGGATAACCTATCTGGCAATAACATTTATGGGAGCAGTAGCGGTTCCGATGCTGCCCGATTTTACACCACTGGAAGTTGAAAATGTGTTAGACCATTCTGAAAGCAGAGTGCTGTTTGTATCAGCGTCACTTGCTCCAAAACTCACTGATATTAAAACCGATGGCTTAAACCATATTGTTGGTATAGATGATTTTAGCCTTGTCGGGCCGGATAAAACAACAGTAGAATTTGACATGAGTTTAAGTCCTTTAAATAAATATCGTGTCAGGGAGGATGACCTGGCTGTACTGATTTATACATCAGGCACCACAGGTAACTCAAAGGGTGTGATGCTTTCCCATAAGAATATTGCCGTTAATGCCATACAGGGAGGGAAAATACATCCATTGGATAAAACAGATCGTTTATTGTCAATACTCCCGTTGTCACATACTCTTGAGAATACACTGGGTCTTATTTTGCCACTTATAAGTGGTTCGAGTGTGTATTATTTAAGAAAGCCCCCGACACCTACTGTTTTGTTACCTGCTTTGAAGGAAATTAAGCCTACCACAATGCTAACTGTTCCTTTAATTATTGAGAAGATCTATAGGAAAAAGATCAGGCCCACATTCAACAAAAGTTTTATTATCAGAACTTTATATAAGGCACCCTTTATCAGGAAACAACTAAACCGTATTGCCGGTAAAAAACTAATGAAAACCTTTGGTGGTTGCCTGACGTTTTATGGAATTGGTGGAGCCAAACTGAACAGAGTGGTTGAAAAGTTTTTAATAGAAGCAAAGTTCCCATATGCCATAGGTTATGGCTTAACAGAAACAGCACCGCTACTTGCCGGAGTAAGTCCCAAACAAACCCGATTGGAATCAACAGGCCCGGCGGTTGAGGGCGTTGAACTCAAGATCAACAATCCTGATCCTGTCACCGGAGAGGGTGAAATCTGGGCAAGAGGGCCCAACGTGATGAAGGGATATTATAAGGAACCAGAAAAGACCAGGGAGGTAATTACTGAGGAAGGATGGTTTAAAACCGGCGATCTCGGTGTCATGGATAAAGACAATTTCCTATTTATAAAAGGACGATTAAAGAATGTAATTCTCGGTGCGAGCGGGGAGAATATTTATCCAGAAGAAATTGAATCGGTAATCAATAGCTTCAGGCATGTTGTTGAATCACTTGTAGTTGAAAAGAAAGGTAAGCTGGTAGCCCTGGTTCACTTCAATCACGAGGAGATAACCGAGAAATATTTACACCTCAGGGAAGAACTTGCCAATTATGTAGAGAACAAGGTAGAAGATTTAATGAAGGAGCTACAAATTTATATCAATTCCAGGGTAAATAAGTTCTCCAGGGTAAAACTGGTTGTTTCACAGCGTGATCCTTTTATGAAAACGGCAACGCATAAGATCAAGCGTTATCTTTATGTTTGATTTCTTGCAAGGCTGGTATCAGAAGGGCAAAGGCTCCTCATCATCCATATCATTCATTTTTGAAGGAATGGTTTTGGTGGCCTGTCCGTTTGGGTAATCATATTCTGTTCCGTCTTCCGGAAAATAATCACTTGTTTCAGCATCTTCGAATCTTGCATATTGAGCAACGAACTTGAGCGGAATATCTTTAAGTGCTCCATTTCTGTGCTTTGCAATACTAACCTCAGCAAAACCCTTGGTGGTATTGCCTTCCTCATCCTCATCAATTCTGTAGTATTCGGGGCGGAATAAAAACAGAACAAGGTCAGCATCCTGTTCAATGGCTCCTGATTCCCTGAGGTCGGAAAGGATAGGTTTTTTTGATCCGCCACGGGTTTCAACAGCACGGCTCAACTGTGATAGTGCGACTATTGGTATATTCAGTTCTTTAGCGAGGGCTTTGAGTGATCTGGAAATCGTACTGATCTCCTGTTCCCTGTTTCCTCTTGTTTCAGAGGTTCCCGACATTAATTGGAGGTAATCAAGAAAAACGATCTCTATATCATGCTGAGCTTTCAATCGCCGGCATTTTGCCCTTAATTCGAAAATGGTTAATGCAGGTGTATCATCGATAAGAATATTTGCATCCACAAGGTTGTTGATTTTCGCATTAAGTTGTTCCCATTCATAATTTTCAAGGTTGCCCTTTTTTAGTTTATCGGCTGATAATTGTGTTTCACTTGATATCAGACGTGTTACCAGCTGAATGGATGACATCTCGAGGGAGAAAATGGCAACTGGTCGTTTGAAATCAACAGCAATGTTTCTTGCCATTGAAAGCGCGAAAGCGGTTTTTCCCATTCCCGGTCGGGAAGCAAGGATTATCAAGTCAGATCTTTGCCAGCCGGAGGTTACACGGTCAACTTCAGTAAAACCTGAAGGTACCCCTTTTAAATGGGCCTCCTGGTCACGGGCAGCCTGTATCTCGGTAATAGCTTCCTTTACAAGGGAGTGCATATCATCATAATTCCTCCTGAGATTGGTTTCGCTTACCGAAAAAAGACTTTGCTCTGCACGGTCGAGAAGATCAAAAACATCAGTGGTATCTTCATAAGCCTCTTTAATAATATCTGATGAAATCCTGATGAGCTCACGTTGAATAAACTTTTGCGTGATAATCCTGGTATGGTATTCAACATTGGCTGCTGAAGCAATCCGGTTGGTGAGCTGGGTAATATAATATGCCCCGCCAACAACATCCAGTTCACCGGAATTCTTTAGCTCTTCGGTTACAGTAAGAATATCAACAGGCTCAGATTTAGCAAAAAGACGTGTAACAGCAGCAAATATTGTCTGATGGGCTTCTTTATAAAAAACCTCCGGTTTTAATATATCAATTACAGCGGTAAGGGCATCTTTCTCAAGCATGATTGCACCAAGGACTGCTTCTTCCAGATCAACAGCCTGGGGTGGAATTTTACCATGCTCTAGAATAGCCTGGGCAAAAGGTAACTGGCGGGTTTTATTAGCTTTGGTCTGGTTTCGGTTTTTAAGTTCTTCCATAATTCAAAAGTACGAAAAGCCTGATGCCTATCCAACAATATTCCCAATTGGATGATGTTTTTTTATTAACAATTAAAATATTAATAATCAGTGCCATATGACGATATTTTCAATTTGGGAATTGCTTCAGATTTTTGGAATCAGTATCTCTATTGCTTATCTTTTGCTGTTGGTAAAGTAAAGAAGAACGAACTGCCTTTCCCTTCCTGACTTTTAACCCAGATTTTACCATTGTTCTGAGTGATGAATTCTTTGCAAATGACAAGACCAAGGCCTGTACCACTTTCTTTTTCGGTTCCGTAGGTCCGGGTTTTTTCGCTGATCTTGAAAAGATGTGATAAATGTCTTTCTGCAATACCTAAACCATTATCCTTTATTTCAATACAAACATGATCCTTCTCTTCGCATAAGGAAATATTAATGCTGCCATTCCGAGGTGTAAATTTTATAGCATTTGATATCAGGTTTCGGATAACTGTTGTGACCATATTATTATCAGCAAAAGCTAATACAGGTGTATTAAGTTCATTGGTAACTTTGATATTCTTTTGACCAGCGGTTGCTTCCAATAATTCAATATTGTCCTGAACCAGTTCACGCAAATCTATATTATCGGGGGTACATTTTAAACTTCCTGTTTGTGACCTGGCCCAGAAAAGGATATTCTCAGCCAACTTATAAAGATTTTCTGATGTTTCCTTGATATCTTTTACAAATGTCTTTTTTTCTACATCTGTAAAATCATCATATTCAGCATAAAGAAGTTTAGAGAATCCAAGAAGGGAGCTCAAAGGATTTTTAAGATCATGCCCTATAATTGAAAAGAATTTATCCTTGGTCTGGTTGGATAATCTTAATTCTTCTTCTATTCGTGCCCTTTCATTAATCTCATCAGATAGCTTGGTATTGGCCTTGCTCAGCTCATGGGTTCTTTCTTCGACAAGTTCCTTAAGTTTATTCTGTTGTCTTTTTATGGCAGATAGTCTTACCATGTAAAACAGGTATAAAAATAGTAATACTGTTGCAGCAACTATAATTATAAACCATGTTGTCTCCCAAAATGGAGGTGTGATAATCAAACGTAGTGAAGCACCTTCTTCATTCCAAATATCATCATTGTTTGAACCTATTACTTTCAAAATATAAGTGCCGGGCTGGAGCGCTGTAAAATCAATGAAGTTTTTATTACCAATTGGTATCCACTCATCTTCAAATCCTTCCAGTCCAACAACTTTGTAAGCGTAATGATTTTTGTATGGTTTGTAATAGTTGAGTGCTGAAAACTCAATGGTGATCATCCCATCATCATGATCTAAAATAATCTCATCGCGGTTATGTATGGCAGGACTCAGATCAATATCTTTATTCCCAATTTTTAGATTCGTAAACCTCAGTTCCGGGATTATTGTGTTTTCTTTGATCTGACTCGGGTAAAAAGAATTCAAACCATTAACCCCACCCATAAACATTTCGCCTCCGGCGCTCTGAAAATAGGCTCCAGCATTGAATTCGTTACTTTGTAAACCATCCCCAATATCGAAATTTTTAATGTCGAGCGTGGCTGGATTAAACCTGCATATTCCAATATTCGTCGAAAGCCATAAGTTTCTATCATCATCTTCCATAATACAATAAATAACGTTATTTGGTAAACCATTTTCCATTGTATAGTGAATAAAACTCTGATCGAATTGATTATAGCGGTTTAACCCGTTATTGGTTCCTATCCATATGTTGTAATGTGAATCTTCAAAAATATCATATATTGTGTTATTGGAAAGGGACAGGGTGTCGGCAGGAATGTGCCTGAAAGTATAAAACTCATCGGTGATCCCGTCAAAATATCCCAGTCCGCCAATATCTGTCCCTACCCAGTACCCACCATTATTGTCTTTCAGAATCTCTTTTACAGAACCAACAGGTATTGATTTAGGGTTGTTATCATCAAAGGCATACAGTATGTTTTTCTTCTTCTCGGGATTATAACGGTTAAGTCCATATTCGGTACACATCCATAAATAGTTGGAGTCGGGGAGGATTTTGTAAAAAAACTCCCCTTTTACAGGAAGGTAGGGATAATCAATGAAATTATACTGCAAATGTTTACCTGTGGGTTTATCATAAATAATAAATCCTGATCCATCAAGGCCTATCAGTAGTTTGTTATTATTATTGTGATCATCCACCAGTGAATAAATTGAATATCCCTCTAATGCAATTTTAACTTCCTCCATTTTCCTGTCGATCCTGTATAAAGCACCATAGCCACCAACCCAGAGAATTCCATCCTGGTCAAGAAATACAGCTCTTATACTCATTGGGTTATTTGTTTGGGGATCGATAATGTGACTGGAATAATTTGCGAATTTAACCACATCAGGATTTAATATACAGAGACCTCTTCCATTGGTCCCTATCCATAATAAACCATCACGACCAAGGAAAAGGCTGAGAATGTTATTGGAGAGAATGGAATATGGATTACTTTCATTGTATCTGTAATTAATAATCTCCCTGGTTACCAGGTCAAATCTAACAAGGCCACAATAATCACTGGCTCCCCAGATCAGGTCACCATCAACAATAAAGTCCCTTAAAAAGTAGCTGCCAGAGCATTCATAAGGAACCTCACGGTCGAATAAATGATTCGTTTCCCCTGATACATAATTATACTTAACCAATCCAAATCCCACAGAGGAAATCCAAAGGGAACTGTCGCCGGCAGCTTTGATTCTACTAAGGTTTTTTGATTGTGTAATCACATCAATTGTTTCCGGATCAATTTGATGGACCTGATTATTGTCATAGTAAAACAAATCTAATGCACTGTTAAACCATATCCATTCATTTGATGTCTGGCAAATGGAATAGATAAAATTCCTTATACCGGGTTTGCTTTCTTCAATGGAATAATAAATATATTCTATTTCTTCTGTATCGATATCCATTTTGAATAATCCATTGTAGTTTGTTCCGATATATAGTGTGTTGGGGCTGTCCCAATAAAGTGAGTATATAATTATATTTAAAGGTGGTCCTGAATTATTCATCTGCAGCTGATACCGTATGAACTTATCTGATTCCTGGTCATATTTATTAAGCCCATTATTTGTACCGATCCAGATATTACCATCATCATCTTTTACAAGGCAGCGGATATAACTATTACTGATTGTATTGGTGTCTGTTATTGAGTTTCTGTAAACTTTGATCTCATAACCGTTATACCTGTTCAGCCCATCTTTTGTAGCCAGCCAGATAAATCCTTCGTCATCCTGAATAATTGAATATATAGCACCCTGCGATAATCCATCTGCATCGGTAATATGTTCAAATACAGTACCGGTGGTCTGGCCTATAATTTGACCTGTGGTAAAAAAGATTACCAGAATTAAATATATTGTTCTCATGTTGAGTATATGCACAACAAACATATAATAATTAGTTATAGAAATCAAGGTTATTAGCCGAAATTATGTCATATTAAGCTGAACCATTTATATTATCTGCAGCAGCATCAGGTTAAAGCATTAAATTTTTTCCATGGCAATACCCTCAATCATCATGGTAGGGAGGTCAATCATGATTAGTCCATTATCTTTTGTTCCGGAAGAGAGGTGGGGACAATCAATCCATTTATCAGTATCATCAATATTTTGTTCGATATAACCGAAAGTTTCAAGGTGATTATGACCACCTATAATAAACCCATCCAGGTCATTTGCGTAACCTACAATATCCCCAAGGCATATTATCTGATCACAATTACGTTTCTCCAGGAAGGTGAGCGCTTTCTCAAGGGCGATGATGTCTTCGTGTATGTCGGAAATGACACCGAGGAGCATAGATTAATTGGTTTGGTTTTTTAAAGGTTGATTGGTTGAAAGGTTTAATGGTTTATGGTTTAATCGTTTAACAGTTTAACAGTTCAGCAGTTCAACAATTCAACAGTTC
The DNA here is from genome assembly GCA_964468645.1 of uncultured Bacteroidales bacterium. Taxonomy (GTDB): domain Bacteria; phylum Bacteroidota; class Bacteroidia; order Bacteroidales; family JAIOZK01; genus JAIOZK01. The sequence continues at coordinate 48,683 of CAYXUU010000027.1, read as the reverse complement.
AACAATTCAACAATTCAACAATTCAACAATAATTATTACCTGGGAATAAAAATAATAAAAAAACCACAGGATCAAATAATCCTGCGGTTCAGTAAATTATATAGTATCGTCAGGAATGTATTGTTAGGTTTAAAAGAAATAATATACACCAAGTAAAAACCTCAGGTTGCATACATCTTCGCTATCAATAACCAATCCTTTGGAATCGATGCTGTCTCCATAGCTTGCAGCAGTACGTTCAATTTCCAGTGCGAAACGCATTTTACCTACATTATACATAATACGGGGTGAAACCCTGTACACATAGTCAATATAACTGCCTTTACTGTAACCCCTTGCATAGAAAGGTCCTTCAATGGGATCTGCAGAACCATTATTTTTTATATAACCTCCGAATATCCCGAACTGCCATGTTTTTCCGTTGGTATGGATATCAGTCCAGAAAGAAATGGCGTCAAGCGGCTGATAGTCATAGAAGTTTTTTGCCTGGTCAGTAACTTTCTGAACAGCATAACCTCCGAGCATTGTGTATGCATATGTGAGCTGCCCGAATACCCCTTCGAGTTTAAATGTCAGACTTGGAATCTTTATCTTCAAGAATGCCATTCCTGAGAAACCCTGGACCTTTTCATCTGTTTTCCAGCGTTCAATAATCTTACCGTCTGTATCGGTTATTGTTGATTCGAGCCTGGGCACAAGACTTTTATAATCCCCGCCTATTCCGATAAGAAATTCGTTTCCGTTTTCCGATTTCTTATGGTATTTGACAGTCAGGTTTAATTCAGGTAAAACATCATTGCGCAGGTATTGTGAGCTAACACCATCAGGGCCTGAATCAGCAAAATCCCTCTGGGTAATTGCAGCAAATGAGATATTTATATTTCCTAATGATTGAGTTAACCTGATCTGCGGATTTCTGGTAAAGGGTTGAAACGGAGCACCGGTGTTGAAAGAAACTGTACCGGGAAAACATTCGGTAATAAACATGGGATGCCAGTATTGCCCAACAAGTAATTGTGTTTTCGGCCAGGCAAGTTTTGCCCAGGCATGACGTAATCTAAAACCATTAATATCTGCATTTGTATGTCCGAAAAATGCAGCTTCAATAACAGCAGAGGTTTTAGCTCCAAGTACGTCAGGCCCTGTAATAATCCCTTTTAATCGTGTCTGAATAGAAATGATATTAAAGCTCGATTTGGCATTGATGTCATCTCCATTCTCATCGAGTAATTTGTCTTTGGGATAAAGATAAAACTGACCTTCACGAACGGCAACCGATTGACGTGTGTCAAAATAAATATCAGATTTTACAAATCCATGAAAGGTTATCCCGAATTTTTTATCGTCCTGGGCTTTTAATATCGCAGGTAATAATACAACTAATGAAATTAAAATATACTTTCTCATATGCAAATAATTTGGTTTTGTCGAGCAAAGTTAAAGATATTATTAAAACCCGATATTGTGATAATCCATGATTGATTTCAGATTGATAATATATATTCGATCTAAATAATCCGGCGTGTTAAACATGAGAACTGCGGTCAACTGAGGGAAATCATTGGTAATTGTATTAAGGACCCGGAATTATGTTACCATTCCTTTAAACAATAACCACCTTTTCCTCCACTATCATCGGTTTGCCCTGATATCTCAGAAACAATTGAATAATGGTTAGAACATCACGCTGGCAATATTGAACGATACGTTCCAGGTCTTTATCCTCCCAGTAAACCCTGCCAACATCGCTGCCATCAATATCTCCTTTAGGGGTTGGTATACCAAATATTTGTGCCAGCAATTCCAGGGATGTATAGTGTTTGTAGTCACCAAATTTCCATAATTCCATAGTGTCAAGATGCTGGACCTCCCAGGGTTTTTTTCCTGAAAGGTCAAGCATTGCAGGTATTTCAATTCCCTGAATCAGCATCCTGCGTATGAGGTACGGAAAATCAAATTCTTTACCGTTATGGGCACACAGGAAGTAATCACTGGAATTATAATGTTTTGTCAGAAGTCCGGAAAATTCTTTAAGAACAACTTTCTCATCATCACCTGAAAAGGATTTGATCCTGATTTCATCTTCCTTAATAAATCCTACGGAGATGCAGACTATTTTGCCGAATTCTGCGTATATGCCAGCCCTGTCATATAACTGGTCAGGGGTGTCTTCTTCATTACGTTTTATCCTTTCTGCTTTCTTATCCCATAATTTCATCAGTGTTTCAGGCAATTCATCGTAGGTTGAAAAAAGAGGTACGGTTTCAATATCCAGAAACAGTATCCTTTCGTTATTAATCTGGCGGAGCATATGTATTAAGATTTGTTCTCTTTCAAAGATATGAAAAATCGGGAGTTTTAGTATCTTTAAACACTTTGAATTATTTAACTGATGTGTTGTCGATATCTGCGTATTTATTTTAAACCTGTGTTGGTGGTATTGTTCCTGCTGATTATGTCATGTAAGGAGGAGAGTGATTCAGTTCCAGAACTGATCATAGACCTTCCTTCGTCCGGTAGTGTTTTTAAAGTATTGGATACGATATGTATTAAAGGTACTGCTAACGATGAAACAGGCCTTGTAGGTCTTGGATTTTCTCTTGTGGATGATGCATTGAATTTTGCTTTATCAGGATTTTCGTTATCTCTCAATGGTGAAAATACCTACCTGTTTGATGTGGAGTTTCCTATACATGATGTGAATCTTGCAAGTGGTAGTTATTATGTAAAAGTAGTTGCTTTTAATAAATCAACATCCAAACAGAAATACCAGGAGATATTGCTAGAGGCAATGCCAAGGAAACTTGAGGGAGCTGTAATTATCAGACAGCAAGGCACCTATGATTTTGTCATCTCTGAAATGGATATTAACATGGAAATGGCAACCCTGTTTCAGGTTGATAAGGGATACAGTTTTTCTGAAATCGATTCAAGGTATCAGCAATTATATTATTTTGAAACAAATCCGGCAAAGATGGCATGTTTCTTATTGCCCTGGGGTGATTATTTGTGGGATATTACACCTGGTTTTCCTGATCCATTATTTACTTCCGTATATATTGATGACCTGATTTATGTTGGGTCTGCCAATGGTAAAGTTACCGGCTATAGTAGCGAGGGCATTATTAAGTTCAATTCAATGATCGGCCACGATACGATACCTGAGAATATTATAAGACTTGATGAGATCATCGTAACAGACAATCACCTCAAAACAGGATCTGAACACATTATCAAACAATATTACAGGGCAAGTGGTTCCTATATAAAAAGGATGGTTACGGAAATCGATATCATTGATTTTTATTATTACGGGCAAGCAAAGCTCATTTTCTTTGGGAATGATAACACAGGCTTGCAGATAGGAACCTATGATTCAGGGTTAAATCATATGACAACACTGTTTGAGTCAGCAGGATTTATTATTGATGCATGCCCAGGAAACGGATCCGAGTATATCGTTGCAACAACTGATGGTATATTCAGGTATCCTGAAGGATCTAATGTGATGGTGCCGTTTTTACCTGATCATGACGTATTCTCCGTAGAATATGATAACATTAATAAATGGCTTTACATGGCCAGCGAAAACAGCATAAAGGTGGTGAATATATATTCAGGTTCGCTGATATTTGAAAAGCAATATTCCGAGTCTGTAAAAAACATGCATTTACGTTATAACAAATAGAAGCAATGAAGTTAAAGATCACCGGCGATGGCACACATACCCTCTACAATCCTGAACTTGATGATCATTATCATTCAGTTTTCGGCGCAATTTCTGAATCGCGACATGTATTCATTGAAAATGGCTTGCTGTTAAAAGGAAAACAGAATAGGCATTTATCAATCTTAGAGATTGGTTTTGGAACCGGACTGAATACACTCCTGACCCTGGAAAGATCAATAATCGATGACCTATCTATTGATTATTATGCTATTGAGGCCTTTCCACTGGCTGCATCAATCTGGAAAGAACTTAACTACATTGAACACCTTGATACTTCAAAATTAAAGGAGATGTTCTATGCCATTCATGAAGCTTCGTGGGATAAGACCATCAAAATAAATACCGGTTTTAGCCTGACGAAACTTGATAGTAAACTGGAAAATGCTGTACTTCCCGAACTGAGATTTGACGTGGTTTATTATGATGCTTTTGCTCCGGATAAACAACCTGAACTCTGGACAGAAGGCATTTTTCGGAAAATATATAAGGCCATGAAATCCGAAGGCATGCTGACAACATATTCTGCTAAAGGATCAGTAAAGCGTGCATTAAAAGCCTCTGGTTTTGTGATAGAATCCTTACCCGGCCCACCCGGCAAAAGAGAGATGATCAGAGCTCTGAAACCTGCCTGAACCCTGAGACTCAGATATTACCCTGATGAAATAATAGAACTGTATGATTTTCGATTGTCGGTTTTCGATGTTTGACAATTAATCCAGAACCCAGAACCCGGAACCCAGAACTCCGATCACCGAACTCTGAACTTCGAACTCCGAATACCGAACTCTGAACACCGAACACCGAACTCCATACTACCTAACCCTAAAACACGAATAATCCTGCAACGCTGTCTCCTGTACCTGAACTTCTTCAACTCTTGCCCATGTTGGTCCCTGATGAAGCCATGCAACAAAGTGGTCGACATCAGATTCTTCACCTTCGACTTCGATATACACTGAACCGTCAGATTTATTCTGTACAAATCCGTTAAGATGGTGTTCCAGTGCAGCTTTATGGGTATAATACCTGAATCCTACATTCTGCACTTTACCTTTAACTTTAATAATCAGACTCTTCTTCATAAGTAGGGGCTGTTAAACGTTTTTGGAATAATTCATCAATCTTCTCGCAAAGTTGAAGGGGATTAAAAACTCTCCAGTTAAAGCTATTAAACCTTCCACCAAAGCAGATATAGTAATCCAGGTTGGATTTTTCAAATTCACTGATCACATGATCCCTGAAATTGATTCCTACTATCCAGCCATCTTCTAAATCATCATTCCATTCTTCATAATAATCACTATCACCATTATGAAAATTAAGGATGTGTTCCCCGATCAGGATAAACCTATTAATACCATTATTTACCAGGTTATCGATGATGTTTCTTTTCAGGTACATGATATCATTATGCAGGCAATCATTCCACTCACCAATCAGTTCAATTACTGCATAAGACTTGTCGTAGCTCGCATAAAGGATCTTAATAAATAAAGTACTTGACCCGATTTCATCCCATTGCGGGTGGATAAGGTGATTGTATATGGCATGGGTAAATTCGAACTCGCTATATTGACGTCCAAAGAAAGGCGATCTTTCATCGTCAGAAGCTATGTAGTGGTGTCGCCAGTTAAAATGAGGTTCAATGTTATGCATGGCTTAAAAATCTCAACAATACAAAGTTATATAATAACTATGAAGAGAAACAAGGATTTATTGCAGGCAAACAAATTGAATTTTAAGAAATTTTTGTTTATATTATACGGCCCATTTCACACCCTTGATTTCATTCAGGTCTTTGTAAAGCCTGTCGAAGGTTTCCTGATCTTTAATATTAACAGATATCGTAAAGCTCACATACTTTCCCTCTTTACTCATCCGTTTTTTCCACTCCTTATTAGGGATTTCCAACGCATTGAAGATTTTCAATATCTCATTCTTATTAAGTTCATCAGGGATGGTTCCATCCATTATGATCTTAATATTATAATCGATCGGGAATTCTATTTTTTTGCCGTTAAAGGCACAGTCCTTATTCAGTATCATAAGCTTTTGATTGAAATGTGATAATCTATTGCAAAAGTAACAAAATGATCACTGTTATTGATCAACGGATGTTGACCGGGAATTTAATGATCGACTCATGCTCATCCATCGTGGGAACGGTCTTGGTTTCGGGTGTTTTCCATAGAAATAATTATCAAGGAAAAGAGCCAGCTTGCTGAACAGAACATTGTTTTTAATACCAAACCGAATGAAATTATGTAGTGTATTTGTTCTGTGTCCGTAGGGGCAAGTACTCATACATCTACCACAATCAGTGCCTGATTGGCACCAGTAAGTAAAACAGGCTTCCTGATCAATTTGCCACCTTACGGATCCATTTATGTTCTTTCTTTCATCGGCTGGTATTGCATTTGAAGGGCAGGTATCTGCACACTTTTTGCATCTGCGACAGAAATCGATCACTGAAGAATCCACAGATGGTTTATCAGGAATCAGCGGCAGATCGGTTGTAACAACATTGATCCTTACCCTGGGGCCCTGCCGGGGTGTCATCAGTAATCCCATACGGCCAATCTCACCAAGCCCTGCATCACTTGCAACCAGTGGACAAACCACCAGGTAATTACCGTCAATATGTGCACGGGCCTTATACCCAAGATTCCTGATGAAGGCAGCGAGCTGTGTGGCTATCACACCGGAATCAAGATATTGCTGTGCCGATTCCATAACAATGGGTGCATAAGGCCCGCATTTGGTAGTCTCTTCCACCATTTCAACCGTAAAGGCGATGGCATAACGATGTTCCTGACTGATCTTTAAATCATAACGATCGTCACGGCCGCCATAACTGTAGTAATGATAATTCCTGGTTTCGGTTACACCTATGTCAAGTGCTCCAAGTTTTTTTGCCCAGTGTTTAAGATAATTGGTTATTTCTTCAGGTTCGGAGTGTACGGTATGGGCTGCAACTTTTCCATCAACTATTGGCTTTAAAGATTCCACAACAAAAAAACTGGCTTTTGCAGAAGAGAAAATCCACGGGTTGAAATTGATAGAATCGGGGGACAGAAGCCCCGGTTCCATCCTGAATCCATTGTCCTTCTCCAGTTTGTCAGGATTCCTTTTATAGTAGTTTGAATATTGATCACTGCCCTCAATTAGTTTATTCCTGGAGAACATTGTATCCCGTTCATCGATCCTGAAGTCGGATATTTGTGCTGGATTTTCACTATACAAACGAAATGGAAGAAATAATAAGAGGGCTGTTAATAATGTTATACTTATGAGAATCCACTCCGCTATCTCCTTGCCATTGAAGTGTATAAAAGGAAGGATAATGAAAGGAGCTGCCAGAAAAATCCCCAGGGTAATGAACTTTTCTGCTGCCCTGTTTTCTTTCTCCAATATTGATGTTATACCCGCATAGATAAAGAACAGGAAGAACAGGATCCCTGTTGTCAACATGATATAATCGGGTAATATGTGATTACTCAGGATCATCAGTGCAAAATTTTCAGCTGACTAATGTAGGAATATTTGGTGAATTGCATTTTTGCAACAGCTAGTTTATACTGATCTACAGAGCGGGGTTATCAAACTAAATCCAAAAAGACATATTAATATGCAGCCACCTGTGCGCCCTGCCACCTGCAAACTCAGGAGTAACAAATACCTGCTCCACCTGGAAACTGAACCACCTGTATTGCAGGGCAAACCCTGCTGACCACCGGCCCGTCAGGTCTGATACCTCATGTCGGTTAAGGGTGTAAACAGATGCGTGATTGAATAAACCGCCCTGCAGGGTTGCATCGTAGGCAGAATAGGATAATTCCCCATGGGCAAAAATATTATATCTTAATGAATTTCCGTTGGCCGGTAAATGGGTGTTGAAATTCTGTACGGCATGAAACGAGCTGTAATTGCCATAATGAAGCATTACACCGGCACCTGCGTTATTGTAAAGAGATCCTATCCTTCCTTCCACCATGCCGGTTAATTCAAATCTATTTGTCGATACCAGGTTCTTTTGTACTTCGCAGGAGTAACTAACAACCAGGTCATTACGGATCTGGTTTGTCCATCCGGCTGGGTAATCATTATGAATAAAATCCTGGATGGTTCCACCCATGGCACCTGGACCAATGATCCCAATATCCAGGCTGGATATGATCTTTATTTTTCTGAATGGATCGATAGAAATTTTATTATGGCCAATCAGAAGGTAGGATGAAAAAGGCCTGTCTTTATAAAGAATACCGGTTGTATCCAATTTTGTTGGCGTGTACATATTCTGAATCAAACTGAGGCTGTAATAGGTTTCAGGAAGGTCAAAGGTGGGCATTAACAGCCAGCTTAACGGGGACTTTTTGAAAACCGGATGAACCAGATCGAACCGGATACCATTGGTATAGTAGTAGTCGGTTTCAAACCAGAAATCATTGTCAAAGTTGACACTGAATATTACAGGATCTTCTCTTGCAGGCCTGAATCTCTCGATCTTCGATATTGGTTTTTCTTTAAATGTTATTTCATGTAAGTGGTCGTGAGAGCAAACACTTTTACTTTCATTTGAAGGAGCATGATAGGCTGGTTCAAGCAGCGAATAATCAACATAAACATGTTTAATTTCAGTTGAAGTAAATTTGCTATTAGGGGTAGAGGGAGTTAAGGTAACAGGCTTAACATCGCTATTTTGATATTCAAATTTTGTTAAATCGGGGGAGGCTTGTCTTTGGGCAGGATTTCTTTTATCCGGGTTCTGACAATGTGTAAAAATCAGGATCAGGAAAAATAGCAGATATATATTTCTGTTTTTCAGCACCTCTTAGTATTCGAATTGCAAAGTTAAATATATATGGAGAGATTTGTGCTAAGAAAAACATAAAATATCTTTTAACTTTGAGAAATCACTGAATACAAAGTTTTGATAACTTCTACCGTAACTAATAGGGATGAGAAATGGATGCTTGGCGCAGTTTACATTGCGGCAGTTGTTGTTTTGATGGATCTTACGGCTGTAAATATTGCATTGCCTGAGGTCAGCCATGTTTTCGGGTTAAGCGCAACAACAGTCTCATGGTTGCTCCTGGTATCCATGATCACAGCCTCAGGCTTTGCCCTTGTTGCAGGCAGGTTTATCGAATTATATAATGCCAGGATGTTGCTGGTTGCAGGTTTTCTTGTATTTGGCTGTTGTAGCTTCCTTTCTTTTCTATCATCAGATTATTTGTTGATACTGGTTTTGAGATTTGTCCAGGGTTTTGCCGAATCGGTAATATATGTGATAGGGCCGGCTCTAATAAGAAAATATTTACCTGTTGAACGACAACAGGGAGCATATGGGATCTGGATGATGTGTACCGGCATAGGTATCAGTATGGGACCCTTCCTGGGTGGATTCCTTGTTGAGGAATTTGGATGGAATTATGTTTTTCTCATCAATGTGCCCTTATGTGCCATCGGTTTTCTTTTTTCATTGAGGCTGAGCAAAACAAACTGGCATATCAAGTCCCCCTTTAAATTTGATACCAGCGGTGCATTGCTGAGTTTTATTTTCATTACCACCCTGATACTTGGCATTAATATGATCAAGAGCCATGGGGGGAATTCATGGATTGTGATGATCTCCCTATCATTATCAATCATCTCGTTATTATTATTTGTTAAATGGGAACGTAAAATTGATCAGCCTTTATTTGATCTTGGTTTATTCAGGGTCCTTAATTTCAGCCTTGCTAATCTTGGCTTCTTCCTGTTTTTCCTGATCAATGTGGGATCAAGGTTTCTCAGACCATTTTATTTTGAAGATGGCAGGGGACTTGAAACTTCTACTTCAGGGTTGCTAATGACAATATCACCTTTAATAATGATCTTTGTTTCTCCATTCGTTAAATATTTTGTCAGGTTTGTACCAGTCAGATTTCTTTGCATTACCGGAAATTTACTGTTATCATGTTCCATGTTTATGTTTGCGTTATGGAATGCGCAAACTTCAATTGGTTTCCTGGTTGCGTCAATGATCGTTCTGGGTGCAGGAATGGGTTTGTATTACCCCTCTAATGCATTTATCGGAATGATAAGTATTCCGGAAGGTAAATATGGAATGGCCTCCGCATCCATCAGTACTTCCAAGAGTTCGGGCAAGATGATGGGTGTGTTGCTGTTTGGTGTCATATTTACCATCTACTTCCCATACGAATGGGTTGAGGAATCCTTAATATTATATCAAATGAAGCTTGTGCCGGCATTTCAAAATACCTTTGTGATAGGTGGTTTACTCGGACTTGCCGCAACTATCATATCAGTCTTTATCAAGCGAAAATAATAATGAAGTTTATTATAACTACTTTTAGAAGTTCAAATTCTGAAATGATGAAAAGATTAATATTACTAATATGCTTACTCGCAACAGGTGCAGGTCAATATTTGCTTTCCCAAACCACCGAATGGGAGCTTCGTAAGAACGAAGATGGAATTAAGGTATACACCAGGGAGGTTGATGGCTCTGACTTTGATGAATATAAAGCTGTCATGACCGTGAAGATTGAACCGAAGGCCTTGCTGTATGTAATTTGCGATGTCTCGAAATTTACAGAGTGGATGCCGGATATTGAAGAAGCAAAAATGCTTAAAAAGGAAAGTGCCGACATGCAGATCGATTATACGGAAACCAATGCTCCCTGGCCCGTAAAGAATCGGGATGCCGTAGTTCAGCGTGATATTATTCATGGCAAGAATGGTGAAATAACCATTAATATGAAAGCTCTTCCTGATTATATTCCTGAAAAGGATGGCATCGTGCGTATTCCAAAAATGGATGGCTTCTGGAAAATGACCCCCCGGGGCAATGGGGAAGTTGAGGTAATAAATCAGGTGCTTGCCGATCCGGGAGGGTATCTACCTTCATGGCTGGTTAATGCCAAGGTGGTTGATGATCCATGGGAAATAATGCAGGGACTGGAGAAGATGGCAAAAAAGGATGAGGCTGTTGAGCACTGAATAGTTATCAATCATTTATCTTCCTCTTTATCCAGCTTTGAATAGATTACCTTATCTCCCAGTTGAAGTTTTGATAAGTGTCGTATCTTATTTTTCGGATCGAGTGGTGTCCAGTAATCCGGGTATTTGATTACTACTTCCTTTCCAGTTAATTCATATCGTAGTGATTCAATATCCAGGCCTATCTCCAGGCATCTGTTTATGTAAAACGTACAATCATGTCCTTTCAGCCTGAAATTAACATCATTTTCTCCACCTTCAAATATGTGTGTTACAATTCCTGTTGCGATAAGGCATTCCTTTTCATCCGGCACCCGAACAGGCCGGAAAATTAAAATTACACCTCCAAGTAATAGTGCAATAACAATCAGGAACCAATATTTTATTTTAATCATTCTATACCGGGGCACTGCTAAACTTTTCCATTTCCTGCAAGCCTTTCCTTCAGCAATCTTGCAGTCGCTGTGACTGCCAGTCCACCTTTGCCCGTACATTTAACATTGTCAGGCATTAGTTTACTGACCTCCGGGATGCTTTTAATCACCTCATCGAGTGGTATGACTGCATCATACCCTGAACTGGCCATTGTTGCAGATGAAAGTGCATTAACTGCAGCGTTGATATTTTTCCCAAGGCAGGGTACTTCAACACGGTCGGCGACAGGATCACACACCAGGCCGATCATATTCTGAATAGCCAATGAAGCAGCATCAAGTGCCTGTTTTAACGAGCCTCCTAATAACTGTACAATGCCGGCTGCGGCCATCCCGGAGGCTGCACCACACTCCACCTGACAACCATGCTCCTCGGCTGAAAAACCAGGGCCCTGTGCAAAATATGCACCAACCAGACCGGCAGCAAAATAGGCTTTGATCAATTCATCGGTCGTTGAAATTAATTCATCTGCCACTGCTTTCAGAACGCCACCAACCGCCCCACATGAACCCGCTGTTGGATTGGCTACCACAACCTCCATGGCACTCTTAGATTCCATAATTGCCGTTACATTGGCTACAATATCATTGACGATAGATTGTTGAAGGATCTTTCCTGAATTCCTGGCTTTATCGATCAAATGTGATTGCTGCTGTAAAATGCGGTTTTTATATACAGTTCCCTGTAAACCTGTTTGAATACTTGTTTCGATGATCCTAATCAAATGTTTCATTCTTTCCTTAAGAAGAGCATCAGAAAATCCACTCAGGCATCCTTCATAAATCAATCCAATGTCGCCCAGATCCAGATTCTTCTTCACGGCATAATCCTGAAGAGACTCGATATCTGTGAATGGTATCTCAGATTCATTACCTGAAATTACAGGTAGAACCGGGTAAATAACAACCACATTTTCGACAAAGGATAGTAGATTTATCCTGTTAAGAAGTTCAGCAGAAAATTCCTCCGGTGATTTGATGTTGATTAGGCTTCTATCTTTTATAATGGATTGAACCAATTTTAAATTTTTCGGTAGATTGGATTTAAGAATATCGGATATAGCATTTTTCCTGGTACTGCTAATAAGCAGTTCATAATAATCACCAAAGATACTTACCTTAAAACCCTCAATTTGTTGAATTTCAAATGATCCACCACCAATAGAAGCAGCCACAACCTGCTTCGTTTTCCCCTTAACACTTTCCAGTGATAAACGGATTGTATTTGAATGGTTTGTTGGAAATGAGTTGGTTTCATAACATATTGAGATGTCCTTCTCTTCTGCTATCAATTCTGTATCTTTCATATGGCTGTCTGTAATGTCAATGCCTAACAACCCTCCGTTAATCCCCATGACCGTTCCCTGCTCCAGGTAGTTACCAGCCCATGCGCTATCTTTGTCAAATTCGATAATGACTCTTTTTAAGGGTTCGTTCAATATGTCAAGGCAGCTTCTGGCAATTCGCCATGAAGCAGCGGTATGAGAACTTGAGGGGCCACGCATAACCGGCCCAATTACATCGTTAAGAATTCCAGGAACTTTTTTCATAAATAACTTATTGATACACTAGTGGGGCCTGTTCTGGATACGAAACATTTCAATAAAGAACCACCACGACTTATAGAGTAAGATATTCAATATCCTGTTTATGACTGCTGTCCACAGGCAAATGAAGAATATCATGCCCGAGCTTTGAAAAGTCAATATCTTTCATTTCCAGGGCCCTGACACGCCGGTTATGCTGGGTATGAAAATAGAGTATCCTGTTGGTAAGATCCCATGCAGTAGTCCATTGCGTTGAACTGCGCATTCCCTCGGTTATATCAGCCTGATCCTTTTCATAGCTTGCATAACTGGCAAATCCAGGATGATAAAACAAACCTGCTGCCAGCCCTTTTTCGTTCATGCCATCGTTGAGATAATCCCTTTCCATCATATCGATACCGACAATTCCATATTTAGCGTTCCATTTCTTTCCATTCTCTCCATCCGGTGTTAAGCCGGTGAAAGTAAATCCTCGGGGAATAATGGTAACGCGGGAACGCATATCAAATGACCCCCATTCCATGGTACGACCATAAACTACACCACCGTCTTTTGCGATCAATACAATACAATTAAACTTGTGAACAGAAAGGTCATTAACGTTATCAATATCCCCATACAAATCAACTTTCAGAGAATCGGCACCCGATCCGCTGATGGCTGAAGTCACAAATAATTTGTCATCCCAGATAACAGGACATGAATGACCTAATCCGGGAATCCTTATTTTCCACAGGATATTGTTTCCGGAATTGATATCCCAATAGACCGGAATATCTATGGAGTCCATTATGCCGGTAGCAAATGGCCCGCGGAACTGAGGCCATTGTTTCACATAATCACCCTGGGCAAATAATATGGTACAATAACCTGTTAGTGTTACTAACACTAAATACCTCAGAATAATCATAATGAAACTTCAATAAGAATCTTGTAAATATTCATCATTAATTGTTATACTCTGGTTTACCAGAAAACAATTAATTCTGTTTAGATTTCTTTAGTTTCTTTTCTGCTTTTTTTTCTTTTGGAGTTTTAGCAGCTGCTTTTTTAACGTTTTTTCTTGCGTCTTTACCTTTTGCCATGATTTAATCTATTAATTGTTGTTGTTTTGTTCATGTAATTCCCCGAGTGACATGAGTTTAATACCTTTTCGTTTAACAATTCTTTTTACTTTATTGCTTGTAAGTATATTGGTAATAACCTCTCGGTTTTCAGCCATATTGTATCGGGGATTATTATTTCCAGAGTGTATTTCCTTTGTTTCAGCGTTAGACAGGGTAGGATGACAAATAACAATATAGCATCCCGGTACAAGATGTTTTATCCAATCGATTAAATTCTTTTTCTTTTGACCAGAAGGAATAACCCTCGGTCTATACTCTTCAGTAATGCCATTAATTAATATGGTATTTCCAATTGGCAGCCTATATTCTTCTGAAAGATCTGCAAGTAGTCCTTTCAACTCCGGAGTGCTTTGTGCGGTACCCATATGCGTTGTCAAATGAGTTAAATTTAAGATATATTTCTGTGCTAACTCGATTTGAGACCTTAATTCAGTTTCTACCTCTTTTAAGTCAGGATTATTATTCCTGAATTTGTTGTTGTTCGTAAAAAAGTATCCATCATCATCTGTTATTGTATTACCATGAGTTAATGGCCTCCATTTATAATTATCCCACTCACAGGTAAGTGTAAGATGAACTCCTGCATCCAGACCGGGATTCTCATTAAGTAGCTTAGCTGCCTCCAGAAACCATGGGCCCGGGACTATCACTTCAGCAGATGTTAAGATTCCCTTTTGATATGATTGAATAAATGCTGTATTGGCTGCGTGAGAAAATCCCATGTCATCGCCCCTGACGACCAATATTATATCGTTTTCAGTTTTCTGGATAATATCTTGAGCAAACAGGTTCTGGTTGATAATCATCAAAGTAAAAATCATTGTTACCAACCTCAGGTAGTAAATATTCTTATTGCATAAAATAGGCTGATATAATGATGTTTTAACTTCCATAATTCAAAAGTAAATAATGTATGTATAAAAGGCTAAAATCCAGGTTTACGGTTTTCCCAGGCAAATTTAACCACTTCCCTGATCCTTTTTTCACGGGTTCCTGGCCGTTTGGCCATTTGTATCCAGGCAATATACCTGTTCTGATAACCTTCCGCGAAATTGGTGAAATTCAGCATGGCTTTTTTGTTTTTGCTCAGGGCAGTTTTAAAATCATCAGGCATCTCTTCTTTCTTACTGCTGCTGTATGCGTTTTGCCACGTACCAGATTTTTTTGCCAGAT
The DNA here is from genome assembly GCA_964468645.1 of uncultured Bacteroidales bacterium. Classification (GTDB taxonomy): domain Bacteria; phylum Bacteroidota; class Bacteroidia; order Bacteroidales; family JAIOZK01; genus JAIOZK01. Next base: position 33,667 of record CAYXUU010000027.1, on the reverse strand, counting down.
TGATTAATTTCATACCAGCAGGCTTCATTTTCCCGAGCTTAATAAGTTTTTCTACCCGCTTTGTATTCAGCTCTGACCATAAACTCTTTGGCTTTCTCGGTGTGAAGATTTGCATATACATCTCATCATCAACGCGGTTTACCTTACTGTCTATCCAGCCAAAACACAGGGCTTCTTCAACTGCTTCATCATAGCTTACCGAATCTTTACCAGTATGCTTTTTAAAGTAAACAACCCGAATCTCTTTCTCTCTCAGATGATTCGCTTCCAGCCAGGCACGCCACTCCTCACGCGATTCGAAGATAATCCTGGTTTCATCAAGTTTAATCATGGTTATTGGTCATTAAATTCATCCTATAAACACTTCAACCTTTCAACGCTCAACCCTCAGCCCTCAACCTCAACCTCAACCTCAACCTCAACCTCAACCTCAACCTCAACCAACAAATATAACAACCAATTTACAAAACCTTACTATCTTAGCCACTGTTTTTAATAGCAAATAAAGACTGTTGTCTGAATACTAATACTTTTACCTTGTGCCAAATATGCCGGAATTTAAATTTGAAAACAGGAGGTCCCAAAGATACAGGGACGTTTTCCCTCCCGACTTTGTAGGGACGGAATCCGTCCCTTTTTGCAGCAACCAAATGGCCAATGGCCAATGACCAATGACTTATTGACTAATGACCACTAACCAAACAGCAATCCATGAAACCTAAATGGATCATATTAATTATCATTATATTATTCCTCGCGGGCGGAATCTCCTTAACTTACCATATCCTGGTAAAGAAAAATACGGACTTTGCCTACTGGCATAACCTTCCTTCAGAGGTAAAACGATTGAGTATCGTGCTTGAAGTTGAAAGGGTATGGCATAAGCTGTTTACCCCGGATATCGATACAACAATTACAACTACGGTTACATCAGCGCTTATGCAGCAATCGGTAATTGATGGTGCCAGATGGATTGTATCCATGCAGGAAGAAAGCGGTAGGTTTAATTACTGGTTCAATCCGGTCAGGGATGAATACAGTCAACCTTGGGATGATAATTTCCTCAGGCAGGCCGGAACAGCATATTCCCTTTCATTGGCCTTTGAACAAACAGGTGATACCGCATTTCTTGGATCAGCGGTCAGAAATCTGAAATACCTTAATAATTATAAGCAACATCTTGATCCTGATAAGGCCTATTATTTGTTTAATGGAAAGGCAAAACTCGGGGGCATCGCATTACCAATGCTCTGCATGCTTAAGATCAGGATGATAACATCAGACAGCGGTTATGATACCGTTTTGAAACAACTTGCTGAAATGATCCTGTACCTGCAGGAGTTATATCAGACCGGTCAGTTTAAAAGCACCTACGTCTATCGTGGGGATTACGAGTATGAGAAGAATTCAGGCTGGGAATCCAGTATTTATCCGGGTGAGGCCATGCTAGCCCTGGCTTTAATGTATAATCTTTATGGTGATGAGAAATATAGGAATAGCCTCGATTGGGCTATGGCGTATTATGGAAATGAGGGACGATGGAAAACAAGTTCACTGATCACATGGTCGGCTTCTGCTTTTTCGGAATTATTTAAAACTACCGGCAACAGGAAGTATGCTGATTATGTTTTCAGGATGTGTAATCACACCCTGCGATGGCAGAACCTGAATCCAAACCATGAAGTATATGGCAGTTTCTATGGATTACCGGGGATTTTTACTGCAACTACTTTTGAAGGAGTTGGCGATGCGGTCAGTGTTGCTGAAATGTTAGGCGAACAAGCTCTGGTTGAGTTTTATAAGGGAAGATGTAAAATTGCATATAAATGGATAATAAGCTTGCAGTATAACGATAATGATCCTGACTTACCCATACAGGCCGTTGGAGGATTCAGGGGTAGCCTGTTTGATTCGGTGATCAGGATAGATAACACGCAGCACGCTGTTTCTGCCCTTGTTAAAGGTTTACGCTATGTGTATGACAAAAAGCCCGCGATTGAATTATCTGATTAAAAGCCGAATGATTATGAGGAATAAGAAAGCTTATATAGCTATTGCAATTGTCATTATCGGTATCCCGGGTTATTTCTTATTAATCAGGCCCTATAATAATAAATTAAACCGGCAGATATTAACCGAATCTTTTGAACTTGGAAAGCAATATTTAGTTCATAATCAGAAACCGGAGGGGAATTTTAATTACGAATATGATTTTCTTACCGGCGAATTAAACCAGGGTGATTCTCCAGTGAGGCAGGCCGGAGCATTATGGGGACTTTCGCTGGTACACAGGGATAGCCCTTCTATGCAAACCTATGAAGCACTAATGAGGGGATTTGAATTCTTTAAAGCCATATCAAAAGAAAAAGACAGTTCAAAACTCTATGTGGTTTATCCCGGTGGTTATGATGGCAGAACAGGAACCATGGCACTGGTCTGTCTTGCATATATAGAATTCTTAAGATCGACCTACGTAGGACAGGAAATGCCGGAATATAGGGATCTGTTTGAAAAATATATGCATTACCTGCTGTCATTAAGAAAAGAAGATGGCAGTTTTTATGGTTCATATTATAGAAGCACCGGTGAGGGTTATGGAGAACCTTCACAATATTTTGATGGTGAATCTTTATTGGCGATGGTTAAAGCAGCAAAATATACTGATGGTGATACCCTAATGTCTTTTATCCTTGAATCGGCTGAAAATATGTACAACAGGTATGTTACGGATGCAAGAAAGATCAACCGTGATAGTCCGGTAACCAAAGGATTTTACCAGTGGGGAAGCATGTCATTCCTGGAGATTTATACTGCAGGATGGGATAAGGTTTATGCTAAACGTACGATCGAACTGGCTTACTGGATGATCGATGTGCATAAAACCCTCTGGCGACGAAAGAACACTGCCTATGCACATGAAGGGATGATCTCGGCCTGGCAGGCTGCTAAACTAACATCAAACACAAAAGCCATGAAGAAAATAGGCAGGGTGATCGACAGGGGCCTTTATAAACTTACAGGCTGGCAGGTACAAAGCCCAGTTGAGAATTCATTTTTACGCAGGAATAAAACTGATGATCTTCTGGCTATTGGTGGTGTGATGAATTGTAAGAACTGCCCTGTACTCCGGATTGATGTTACCCAGCATCAAATGCATGCAGTGATCCTTGCTCTGCAGTATATTTATAATTGATGCCGGATTCTGGAGTCCCTTTATTGAAAGAATGTTAAAGAATGATTAAGGTTTTGTTAATATAGTTTGCATGTGAATAATTAAACATTACCTTTGTACCGCAATTTGAAATTGATTTTTGGAAAAGCCAGGGATTTTCCTTCTTGGTTTTCTTCTGTGTTTCTTCAATCATCCTTTTCGTTTAAAAATCACATGTATTAATTTATTGTTTATTTAAGTTTTTTGTTTATGAACATTTATGTAGGTAACCTGGACTACGGTTTACAGGAAAGTGAATTAGAAGAAGTTTTCGGTGAGTACGGAGAAGTTTCTTCAGTAAAATTGATTAAAGACAAATTTACAGGCAGGGCCAAAGGCTTTGGTTTTGTTGAAATGCCTAACGACAATGAGGCAAAACTTGCTATTGAAGAGCTTGATGGCGCTGAAGTTAATGGCAGGAACCTGAGAGTCAACGAAGCAAGACCTCCCAGAAGAGATTAATTCCGGGGTGAAGGGTAAATAATGGAAGAGATCAAGAATAATGATAATGTAAAAGTTCATTATACCGGGAAACTGGAAAGCGGACAGGTTTTTGATACCTCTGAAAACCGTGAACCACTTGAGTTTACGATAGGAGAGGGGAAACTGATTCCGGGTTTTGAGAAAGGCGTTGTTGGAATGAAAAAAGGCGATAAAAAGGAAATTAAAATTCCTTTTGAAGAAGCCTATGGTTCTAAGCGCGAAGAACTGGTATATGAAATTGAGAAAAAGCATCTGCCCGAGGATATTGATCCCAAGGTTGGAATGCAATTAATGTCGAAAAGTCAGGAAGGCCACGAAAATGTAGTTTTCGTAAAAGAGGTAAAAGACAACAGCATCGTTATCGATGCCAATCATCCCCTTGCCGGCAAGAACCTGATTTTTGAGATTGAAGTAGTAGAGGTAAATTAATTGACTGTTAATATTCGTGCATTCATGGCAGTTAATTAATTGATTGTTCGCCGCGAATGCACGAATTTCCTGCACACAGGCCCACACAGATTATTCAATAATTTCACATTCGATATCTTCCGGTATTTCAATTCCCAGGTCGATAGCACGATTGATGTTTATCAGGCGGAAGCCTTCTGTGGGTGTAAGTATACCCATTTGATCAGGCGCTCCACCTTTTAATATTTTAAGAGCGATTTGTGCGGCATATTTACCCTGGTATAATCCTGATATATAGAGGCCGCAAAGGGCTCCCTGCTGTACAGCAAAGTCAAAGGTTGTGAATTCAGGTAAATTGCTGTTTTCCAGGATCCAGCTTAAAACCTCTTCCGGCGGAATGCTTTCTTCATGAATACTGTCTTTCAGGGTATGATAAGTGAAGATCCCTATGGCATCAACTTCATCCTGCAATTCAATGATCTTTTCTTTCCATTTGTTGAAATCGTTGGTGCTGAAAATTTCATGAACTGTTACAGGTAAATTAAATTTCGTAATCCTTCCTGCGATTCCATGAGAGGTGCGGCTGTCATCAGATACAAAGGCTACCTTTTTAATATCAGGTTTCAGTTCCAACAGGAAATCAACCATACTATCGAATGGATATCTTTCAATAACACCGGTAATGGATACTGTGGGGAAACCATAATCAGAAGGATCATTATTCATGCCACAGAAAACCACCGGAACTTTAATTCCAGGCTGATTCTCCATAACAAACTCACAGGCATTATCATCAAGTACTATAATGATATCAGGCTCGAAGCGGTCAATAACTCTTAATGCGCTGTCAGAGATCATTTTAAACCATTCCCTGCCCGTATTACGCTTGGTATCCATGTAAAACTTGGTAATTTCGAGATCCTCACCCTGCAATACCTCATTGATTCCATCTGTTTCTTCAATAACCCAGGAATAGTCGGGGTGGTAGCTGTAAATGAGGAGGACTCTTTTGTTGTGTGATTCCACTTTACAGCTATTGATAAATACCATCGTCAGAATCATGGAGAAACTTATAATTAATACTTTTTTCATGATAGTTTGTTTTCTCTAGGTTGGTAACTGATTATTATTTTGTTAAGTTAATTGAACATCCAAATAAAACGTTACAATGATTCGAACTCTTAAGGGAACCCCATCTTTGCTTTTCATAAAAGACCTCAGATAAACCAAATACAAAGTTACCTTCTATTATCAAATCAATACTGTTACTTATCGGAATTCTACAACCAAATCCGATTATACCTCCTGTTTCAAAACCATTTGTTAAATCTAAGATGTCATGATCAACCTGCTTGGTTTTGATCAGAACCTCTTCACATGTCGGTGGATTGCAGGTGGTAGTAACAGTGCCAATTTCTCGAGCAGAAACTAATGGGCCAAGACAAATTCCTAAATGGAGATACAGGTAATCTGGACGCAGTAACATAACCTCCGGATAAAAAGAAAAAAGCAGATAATCAAGGAAATATTTCGTGTCGTTTTTATACCACGTATTATATGTTAGTAACTTAGAAGATTGATACTGAAATCCTTTTCTTGTATATTCAGCATCCATAGCAAACGCAATAAATTTGCCTGGTTTCTGAATTTTTATTCCTGTTTTAAGAATTGTAACACCAGGTGTTAAATTGTCTATCTGGTATCCGGTTTTATTAATATGATCTTTAAAAAAAGGGAATGTGATACCGGTTTTAATTTCAACAGATACTTGTGAGTATGCATTCACACAAATTACCAGATTTACCAGAAAAAATAGTATTCTCATATACTTTAAGATGAAAGAATATTTGGTTGAGAAATCTAAGATATGGAAATGTTTACAATACTGCTAAAATATCTTAGGATATTTTTCCGGATTATGTTCATGCATGATATTATACACCATATCAAAAACATCTTCGGCATTAGGATTAGAGAAATAATCCCCATCAGTACTGTAAGCGGCCCTGTGTGCCTGCGCTGTGAGTGTGCGAGGTTCAGAGTCAAGGTAATAAAAACCTTTTTGTTCTTCGATAACTTTTTGAAGCATATATGAAGTGGCGCCTCCCGGCACATCTTCATCAAAGAATAAGATCTTACCTGTTTTCTTCAGGGATTCTACAATCAGGTGATTAATATCAAATGGCAGCAGTGATTGTACATCAATAAGTTCAACATCGATACTGAATTCACGTAACTGGTTCACAGCATCCATAGCAATCCTGATACAGGAGCCATAGGTAACCACGGTGATGTCACTGCCTTCCTTTAATACTTCCGGGACACCGACGGGCATGTTGAATTCACCGATATTGGAAGGCAGTTTCTCCTTTAACCTGTAGCCGTTCAATGGTTCGATGATCAGTGCTGGTTCATCCGATTTCATCATTGTATTGTAAAATCCGGCGGCCTGTGTCATGTTTCTCGGTACAAGAACATACATACCCCTTATAGAGTTGATAACCATGCTCAGGGGTGAACCGGCATGCCATATACCTTCAAGCCTGTGTCCTCGGGTACTGATTATCAGCGGGGCTTTTTGTCCTCCTCGGGTTCTGTATTGTAATGTTGCCAGGTCATCACTCATGACTTCAAGCGCATAAAGCAGATAATCGAAGTATTGTATTTCAGCTATTGGTCTCAGGCCGCGCATGGCCATCCCAATACCCTGACCAATAATTGTAGCTTCGCGTATGCCGGTATCAAAAACACGCAATTCACCGTATTTCCCCTGCAATCCTTCAGCTGTTTGATTTACGCCGCCTATCTTTCCTACATCTTCGCCAAACATCATCACTTCAGGCTTGCTGGCAAGGATATGATCGAAATTTTGTTTCAGGATCTCCCTGCCCGGAACCTCTGCTGCATTTTCATCATATACAGGTTGAATATTTACAACTTTTAAGGCAGAGTACTCTGATTCGCTGTAAAGGTAAGAGTTATAGGAGGTTTTGCCTTCCTCCATGGCTTTGTTAAGCCAGTTTGTAACATTGGTCTTCAGGGAGTTTTCAGGATTACTGCACTGATTACAAATAAGACGAAGGATCTTCTTGCCTGATGATATAATGTCTTTTCGCACGGGTTCGCCAACGCGTTCAAGTTCTTTTTTGATAAGTTCAATCTTGGCAGTTTTGGCACAGTTGCATGTGGTTACATCCACCATCTTCAGAAACTCTACCTGCTTGTTACGCAGTGGGGTTAAAAAATGATCCCATGCTTTCCTCCTTGCTCCACGGGCACTTTTTGCAGCATTTTCTTCAATCTCGTCCAGTTCATTCGTATCAGCAATCTTCTCCTCCAGAATCCAGTTTCGCATTTTTATGATACAATCATGCTTACTTTCCCAGTTTAACTGGTCTTTTGTTTTATACCTCTCGTGTGAACCCGATGTTGAATGTCCCTGTGGCTGTGTCAGTTCTGTAACATGGAAAATAACAGGAATGTGTTTCCTGCGGCACAAATCAATACCTTTCCGGTACATTTCCACAAGCGCAGGATAGTCCCAGCCTTTTGCTGTGAATATAGCATAACCTGCAGTGTTACTGTTTCTTTCAAAACCACTCAGTACTTCTCCCAGGTTCGATTTTGTGATCTGATATTTATTAGGAACGGAGATACCCCAGCCATCATCCCATATGGATACAGCCATGGGAACCTGCAAAACCCCTGCGGCATTGATGGTTTCCCAGAATGAACCCTCAGCTGCACTGGCATCCCCTATGGTGCCAAAGGCTACCTCATTACCATTGATAGAAAAATCCTTTGATTTCTTTAATTCGGTATTATTGCGGTACATTTTTGAGGCAAGGGCAAGCCCAAGCAGCCTGGGCATCTGGCTGGCAGTAGGGGAGGTGTCGGCAGAAGAGTTCTTTAACTGTGTCAGGTCTTTCCAGTTCCCATGCTCATCAAGTGTGCGGGTTGCAAAATGATTATTCATCAATCTTCCGGATGTTTGTGGATTGTAATCAAGGTCTGTGTCGCCATAAAGCTGGGCAAAGAACTCTTCCAGCTTCATCATTCCGGTTGCAAACATCAGGGTCTGATCACGATAATAACCCGATCGCCAGTCACCCTGCTTAAAAACCTTTGCCATCGCCAGCTGAGGTATTTCTTTGCCATCGCCGAAAATCCCGAACTTTGCTTTTCCGGTAAGAACCTCACGACGTCCCAGTAAACTGGCCTGCCTGCTTTCACATGCAATTCGGTAGTCATTTAGGATTTCTTCTTTTGAAAGATTGTTTGTAATCGCCTTTGGTGCCATATTAATGCTTATAAGATGCAAGCAAATTTAATTATAATTGTTCTAAATTACTTAATTTTATAATCAATTTTAAATCAGTTAATGATATGAAACGGATAGCAATTGTTACAGGTGCCTATGGGGCCATCGGTAAAGGGATAGCCAGAAATATTGCCATGAATCCCGATTACAAAGTGATTATGATAGGCAGGAATGAAAAAAACCTGGTTTCGGCTGTTGAAGATGTTAAAAATGCAACAGCCAATCAGGACGTGTTTTACGAGGTGGTTGATCTGTCCCGAAAGCAATCAATTAAAGACCTGGCAGGGAGATGGACTGGTGAATTGCACGTGCTGATCAATAATGCAGGAACAACACCCAGGAGACGGGAAGAAACTCCTGAAGGTATTGAAAAGCAATGGGCGACCAATGTACTCGGTTATTTCTGGATGATGCAGTACATGAGTGAATATATGAAGAATAAGGAAGATCCCAGGATTATTAATGTAGCCAGTTACTGGGCCGGCGGACTGGACATGAAAGACCCTGAGTTCAAGTACCGGCATTATAATAATGATACGGCCTACAGGCAATCAAAACAGGCCGATCGTATGCTGACGGTTTCATTTGCTGATAAGCTTAAGCAATTTGGTATTACCGTTAATGCTGCCCACCCGGGTGATGTAAATTCAAAACTCAGCAATAACCTCGGGTATGGCGGGCACGAGTCATCTGACCAGGGGGCTGAAACACCGGTATGGCTAGCTACCAGTAGCGTTGTGAAAGGAATCAGTGGGAAATATTTCGAACACCTTCGGGAATCCACCTGCCATTTTTCACGTGATATTGATGCCGTTTCAGGTTTATACACTTTTTGTAATGATTATTAGGTGGATTGAATTTATTATTTATATTTGATGCATTAACCAACCAAACCAAATTAACAATGAATAATAAAAAAGTAAATCCCCATGACATTTGTACATGGGATGAAAATGCAGATTGCGAAATCTGTAAAGATCATAATCTTCTCTATTGTAAAATTAATCCCCGCATGCAAAAGGCATTTTTGGTGCTTTTCATGCCAGCAATTCTTACTGCATTCTTCGGCCTTGTATTGATGGGATATCTTACCGGCACCTGGTGGTACCTGATAGGTTATGGTATCTTTTTTATGATTTTATTTCCCGTGATTGAATTTGGTATTCTTTGCCGCCATTGTCCGTTCTATGCAAAGGAAGGGAAAATATTACAATGCCTTGGTGGTTCAGGTGTGCCAAAAACATATAAATACTCACCTCGGCCAATGAGAAAATGGGAACATTATGTGATGTACTGCTATTATGTGGTCATGATAGGATTTCCAATCGGGATGATGGGTTATGGTATATATATTATCGCTGATAATCCAGCAACATATAGTTTCTTTACACTGATTACGTTTATAGCTGTTGAAACAGCTCTTGTTCTGTCGATGATAACTTTCAATTATTGTTTGAATGTTTACGTATGTAGTAAATGTGTCAACTTTTCCTGTCCGTGGAACGGGGTACCCAAAGAAGTGGTTGATGAATACCTGAGACAAAATCCAGTTATGCGGGAAGCCTGGGAAAAAGAGGGTTATATACTGGGTGAACCGGAGGCGGTTGATAAGAATGATTGATCTATTTTAAAGTTTTCTTTTCCATAAAGGTTGTACATATTGTTTCCGGCGGATTACCGCCCTGAGAAACACCAGGCCTACAATAAGGTTGATGGCTAATGCTGCATATGATGCTTCGATTCCAAATGCACCACCTGTCAGCCATTCAGGTCCGGTTATTACGGGAGTGATAATTCCTCCCTGGTCAAATCCTGAGTTGGCCATTCCGAATATTGCTGCCTGGGCATAGTTCCACCCCAGATGAATGGCCCAGGGGAACCATATTCTCCGTGTTAGCATAAATGGAGCCAGAATTGTGATATGCGCCAGGCATATCAAAAGTGCACTCAACACAGTGGCATTATCATTACCTATATGTGCTAAACCAAATCCTAATGAAACAAATGCAATTGCTATAACACTTCCGGCAAACTCTTCGATTAATTTAAAAAGAATAAGAGTGAATAATAATTCCTCAATGAAAGTTCCCATGCCATAGCGGAATAGCTTGTTAACCAGGACAACAGGAGAATTGATATCCTCTATTCTGTAATATCCCAGGATGGCCATTAAGCCTACAACTACAGCTACCATACCCGCACCTACCAGTAATCCGGTAAGGTATTCAAACCAACCCTTATTGCAATTAAACTCAAGGGCTTTTCTTTTCTCGATATACCTGGTGTAGAGATGATAAAGAAATATCAGTAAAGCAAGGTTTACCAGTACCTCAGCATATCGTATGTAAACAAACCACGGTTCTTCTATTATAGAAGGAAATGCAAAATCAAACAACAGGTTATGAAGTAATACCGAGGGGAAAATAAATGCCACAGCAATTATTATTCTTATTAAAGGAAAATTAATGATCCTCCCGGCTGTTGTTTGTGGTATTCTGCAGGAGAATAAATAATGTGGTTTATTCTTTATCAGCATAAGAGCTTCTTTAAAGAATGACGGCCATAAGGCATATTTAGTTACAATAAGTCCATGGTAAGACCAATATATTTATCAGTCTGCCACTGTGGCTTTTCCATCTCTTCCTTGTATTCCATGAATTGGTTACTATCTCAGGTTCAACAACTTCTGGGGTAATTTCAGTATTGCTTATTTGTATTATTTTATCACCTGTTCTGGAACTTCTATGTTCCCGTCCCCTGAATTTATAATAGGTATAATCATTCATTATTCTCCATATGTTTTTATCGAATTGAACATATTTTCCTTTCGGTACGTTTAATACAATCTCAAGCTGTTCTCCATGCCAGCTGTCATTGTCTGAGAATTCAAAATAGGGATTAAACACAAAGGAGGAATCAGTTTGATTAAATTCATACTGAATGTTCTCAACACGTTGACTGGCCAGCGATCTTGTTTTTCCCCTTGCCTTGGAATAGAAAGTCATTTCTAGCTGATCTGTATTACTCTCCCGAATCTCCAGTTTAGGGGTGCAATAAAATTCTCCTTCTTCAAAGATTAAAAGCCCTATTTCATCCCAGTAAAAATAATCATAGTCAAATCTGTGCTCATCGAGGAAGCTTTTGTCCATTTCCAGGAATATCGTATCAGTAAGGGGTTGTTCTATAGGAATATCTTTAACCAGGGCATCTTCGTATTTGTAATGCCTTGCGATTTTAAATGAGAAGTAGAAGACCATGATCAATCCGATAATCCATAGATTGAAAGCGGTAATACCAATATATTTGATTCTGTCGAGTCCGAAGATCAAACGAACACCATTATAAAATAACATAACCACAGGAATACCAATAAACAGAATAAGAGCCAGTTTAAACAGGGTAAAGTTGAATCCAGTGCCCAGGAATATATGGAAGAAATCCGGCAGGGAGTATGGTATTACTTCATGATCAGTCATGATGATTGATCCCCCCCATCCAAAAATAGCCGACAGGAAGGCAATAATCAGACCTATACCTGCGACTGTAAGTATAATCCCAATCAATACTACCAGGACTTTACCGGCAATGATCAGGATGCTGACAAAAACTTTCAGAATTTCATCGAAAACAGTCCTGCCAGTCTCACTTTTTTTTTTATAGGTTCCTTTAGCCTGGTTTTTCAGGTCGTTCAGTTTGTTTTTCAGATGTTCAACCTCTTCATTGATCGATTTTTCGATATTGGAGATATTTACTTTCTCACCACGCATTTCCAGCTTTTCAGCTGTGGTTCTTGCTTCCGGAAGAACAATCCAGAGGATAAGGTATATTATTAAACCAGCGCCACCAATCCAGATACTGATAAAGAACAATATTCTTATCCAGATGGGATCAATTCTGAAGTATGCACCAATACCGCTGCAAACACCTCCTATCCATCTGTTATCAATATCACGGTATAACCTTTTGTATGCCCTGGTGTGGTATGTTGTTTGTGCTTCTTCCTGAGGAGCTTCATCTTCCTCTGAAAACTGACTGGGCTGCCCCATAGTTGTAATTACTTCCTTGATATCATCGATAGTGATCACCTGTTTTTGTTCATTTAACTTTTCCTGGAGGATTTCTGCAATCCTGCTTTCGATATCATTGAAGATCTCATCCTTACCTTCCATGTGTTGAAAATGCTTCTTGATACTGTCCATGTATGCATTCAGCTTGTTAAAGGCATCTTCGTCAATATGAAATATAATTCCGCTGATATTAATTGTGAATGTCTTTTTCATTATATTTTGGTTTATTGTTTCTTTTCGTTTACATTAATAATATTATCTACTGATGATTCAAGCTCCTGCCAGCTAGAGTTTAGCTCTTTAAGAACTTTTTTACCAATTTCCGTTATCTGGTAATATTTTCTTGGCGGTCCTGATTTTGATTCTACCCAGTTATAGGTTGTGAGTCCGTCGTTCTTTAATCGTGTTAGAAGGGGATAAAGGGTTCCTTCTACAACGATCAGCTTTGCATCTTTTAATTGGCCAATAATATCTGATGCATATACATCCTTCTTTGAAATAATGGAAAGGATGCAGAGTTCCAATACTCCTTTTCGCATTTGTGCTATTTGTTTTTCTGTATTCATGCAGCAAATATATAACATTAAATAGTACTATGCAAGACATAGTACTAATAAAATATAAATAATAGTTATTGCAAGCTACCTTATGATATTATAAATAGCAATAAATCAACTAAGTATGATCTTATATAGAAATGTTCTAAATTTTATCGAGGATAGATATTTTATAAAACAGGCTTAAGATGATACCACGACTTGCCATAAAAAGCATCATGGCAAGCCAGAGTCCATGGTTCCCGAGTGGATTAATGAGCAGGTAGTATGCCGGAAGAAAGATAACAATGGTAGAAATAAGCATAGCATTTCTCATAGCTGGTGTTGCTGTAGCCCCAATGTAAATACCATCCCAGATAAAGGCTGCAAAGGTTAAGAATGGCACCATGGCAATCCAGAAGAGATAAGCGGATGCATCTGCTACGATATCTGCTTGGTTGGTTAAGAGGTATAATAAATTCTTTCCTGCAAACAGGTAAACCAGGGTAAATGGGATACAGATATAAACACCCCAGATAAAGATCCTCTTTATCACTTTTTTTAATTCGGGCTTTGAGCCTGCACCAAGATATTTACCGACAAGGGATTCTGAAGCATTTGCAAATCCATCGATAAAATAAGAGAAAATAAAGAGGTACTGTAATAATATGGTATTAATAGCAAGAACTTCGTTACTGATCCTGGCAGACTGGTTGGTGAAAAAAGAGAATGCAAACAGCAATAATAAAGTCCGTATCAGGATATCGGCATTGACCAGGAAATATTGCTTCATGGCCTTTATCTTCATCATGGCTTTATATTGAAAATATTTAAGGTATTTCCTATATTTTTTCACAAAGAGTATGAGGGCAATAAGAAGGCCTGAATACTGAGCTAGCACCGTTCCCAGGGCCACACCTTCATGTTTCATACCAAGTCCATAGATGAAGTAAAAGTTGAATCCCAGGTTCAGGATATTCACAACAATGGCGATGATCATTGGATATTTTGCATTCTGCATGCCAAGGAACCATCCGGTGAAGGCATAAAGTGAAATGGTAGCAGGTGCCGCGAATACACGTATAAAGAAATATTCCCTGGCAAGTAACTCCACCTCCTGGCTTCCATCCATGATCCAGAAACTCAATATAGCAATGGGATATTGCAGGATAAGAATAAGGATCCCACCGATCAATGCAACAAATACAGATCTTCCAAGCACCAATATTACTTCACGATTATCCTGCCTGCCAAAAGCCTGGGCTGTAAATCCACTGGTTCCCATCCTCAGAAATCCAAACCCCCAGTAAATTATATTGAAGATCATTCCTCCAAGGGCAATGGCCCCGATATAAATTTCAGATTCAAGATGACCCAGCAAAGCAAGATCCACCATGCCCAGGATAGGAACGGTGAGGTTACTGATGATGTTGGGAACAGCTAATCTGAGTATCTCTTTGTTCAATTCTGGATTTTTTGCGAAGATAGGAAAATAGGGGGAAGACGGAAGACGGAAGACGGAAGACGGAAGACAGAAGACAGAAGACGGAAGACAGAAGACAGAAGACGGAAGACAGAAGACGGAAGACGGAAGACGGAAGACGGAAGTTGGAAGATAGAGATTATATATTGACGATGGACGATTGACAAAACCTCGAAATTCAACTTAAAATGAATGTTATCCAGTGGAGTCGAAGGGCAGAACTCAGAACTCAGAACTTGGAACTCAGAACTCAGAACCAAACAAGTTTCATTCAAACAGCGCTTCTAAAAACCCTTCTTTTCTGCGGCGGGCTACTTCTACCTCATGGCCGTCATCCATCAACACAGATCCTCCCTCACCCCTGATGTATTTTTTTACATAAGCCATATTAATTAGATGTGAATGGTGTATCCGGAAGAAACGCATCGAAGTCAACAGTTCCTCATATTCCTTTAGCGTTCGGGCAACCATGATCTTGTCGCCGTTTTTCAGGTGAAAGACCGAATAGTTCCTATCTGACTGACAACGGATGATATCCTTGATATTCACAAATAGTATTCCGTCGAAAACAGGGAGGGCAATTTTATCGAAACCATTTTTCCCCTCTTTTAACAGGTTAAGTTGCCTTGGCAGGAAGCGGGCTTGCTTATTTTCACCGGCCTTGGCAACAGCTTTTATAAGCAATTCCGGATCAACAGGTTTCAGCAGGTAATCAAGGGCGCTGAACCGGAAAGCATCAACAGCATAATTATCAAATGCTGTTACAAATATGATATTGAAATCGATATTTTCAATTTTCTCAAGCAGGTCGAAGCCTGTGCCATCCGGCATCTCTATATCAAGAAATACCAGGTTGGGTTTATGAACATGAATTTTATCAATACCGTCAGATACATTAAAGGCCTGTCCGACTAATTCTATATTCTTGCAATATGACTCAAGATATTTTGAAAGTGCAATACGACTTTGTTCTTCATCATCAATTATCAGGGTACGTATCATTGATAGAGGATTATGTTATAAAGATAACAAATATTTAAATGCAGTTACTCAGGCCCGGGTTTATATAAAACTGATCATTCCTCTTCGAAAGGTATCAATAGTTCAACTCTGGTGCCGGTAGCCTGACCTGCATTATCCTTCAGGTCTGTGATTTTTACTGAGATATCCAATCCCAGTTCCTTTTTCATGAGTTCCAATCGTTCATGGGTTAGTTGCATACCAATGGATTTCTTTTTTCTCTTTGTTCTAAACTTCAGCGCTGCCTCCCGTCCGATGCCATCATCTTCTATGGTACATCGTAGTTTTACTTCTTTCATTTTGAAAAGTATGGTAATATTCCCTTTACCTTTCTTATTCGCCAATCCGTGCAGGATGGAGTTTTCGAGGTATGGCTGGGCAAGCATAGGTGGTATATATATTCGATCGGGATCAATTTCAGGATCAGTTTTAATCCTGAAATCAAATTTTCCTGAGAAACGGAGTTTTTCAAGTTCCAGGTTAAGCTCAAGGGTTTTTATATCATCAGACAGTGGGATAAATGATTCCCTGCTGTTAATCAGGATAAGGCGCATTAAAGCAGCAAATTTATCAATGTACAAACTTGCTTTTTCCCCTTTCTTGCTCAACATGTATCCTTTGATTGAATTTAATGAATTGAAGATGAAGTGTGGATTGACCTGGGAGCGAAGCAGTCGTTGCCCGATATCAAGGTTCTGCTTTTCGAGTTCGTTCTTCTGGTTCCGCTGTTTGAGCTTGTAGCGGTTAAAAAGTAAGACACTCACGATCATGATGAAGAAAGCGATTAACACTATTGAATAAATAAGTCTTTCCCTGTTCTTTACCTTGAGTGATTCATATTTCAATTCATTAGTGATCCTTTCCGTATCATATTTGGTCTGCATTTCCGTGATTTGCAAGGTAACTCTATCATTCAGAATACTGTCTTTAACCGCAACATATTGTTTATAATAATCCAGCGCTGTAGATGCATCATTCCTGGCTGCCGCCAAATCGGAAAGTGCAAGGAGGTTTTGTTGAACACTAATGCGGAGGTTGGCCATTCTGGCAAGAGAAAGGCCTTCGAGGAGGAATGGTTCTGCTCTGTCATAATCACCCAGGTAAATGTACAAACCACCAACATTATTACAGGCGCTTGATAATGCAGCAACATCGCCTAACTGCCTGTTTAACTCCATATGCCTTAACATCCATGTCAGGGCTTGTTTATAATCTTCTTTATACCAGTAAACATTGCCAACATTACTGTATAACAATGCCCGCTGTTTGTCAAATGCATGTTCACCTGTATATTTAAGTCCGTCAAGATAATACTCCATAGCCCTATCGTATTCTCCCTGCCACAAAAAAGTATTACCAAGGTTATTATGTACATTGGCCATATCGACGGTATCCTTCACCATCATAAACACTTCCCTTGCCAGCAAATAGTATTCCCTTGACTTCTCATAATTTCCAAGCCTTATGTTAACATTGCCGATACCATTAAGG
This sequence comes from uncultured Bacteroidales bacterium, assembly GCA_964468645.1. GTDB lineage: Bacteria > Bacteroidota > Bacteroidia > Bacteroidales > JAIOZK01 > JAIOZK01. Next base: position 16,647 of record CAYXUU010000027.1, on the reverse strand, counting down.
ATATCGCCTCTAGTATTGAAGTCAGTAGTTGACCGGGTATGGATATCCAGCGAATCAAAGTAGTAACTTTCAAGCTCAAAGGCTTTAATATATGATTCTAAGGCTTTGGTGTAATTACCGGCCATATTCTCGGCCGCACCAAGGTAAACCCACATGGTCAATTCCCAAATGGTGTCGCCCAATGTTCTGTATGTCTCAAGGGCTTTGTTAATGTAATGCTTTGTTTCCCGTGCTTTACCAATATTATAATACGCAGCACCTATCATTTTGAATACATCTGCAATCTGAGGTTCGGTACCATAAGCCAATGCAAGTGGTTCTATTTTATTTGCAAAATAAAGAATCAATTCCCTGTCGGTTTTGTAATATTCTTTGTATAATTCAACAAGGTAAACAAACCGGTCATGATCATCTAATTGAGAACAAACACTATCGTGATATGGATAATTACTGTTTTCCTGTCCGTTCAATGGATGAGCAGCTATGGGAAATGCAACTAGAAATAAAAAGATCGTAATCCGATTATAATTCCTTTTAATCATTTGTAAAATACTTGCAGGATTTGCAATATACGAAATTTCGGATTGAAAAACAGAAACTGCGGCCAGTTGGTAAATAATCCCTGCCACTTGTCCTACCTGCTCGGCCACTTGCTTATTAGGTATTGAAAATCGCATTTGCAATGATTATTTTTATAATAAATTAAAGCATAATGTTATGAGAACTATCAAAATGATTTTATCTGTCACAATCTTTTTTTATGTTATAAACGCAACAGGCCAGGTGGCAATCAATAATACAGGATCTAATCCTGATAGTTCAGCTATGCTGGATATTAAGTCCAGTTCACTGGGATTACTCATTCCAAGAATGTACACTTCAAATCGAAATTCCATTTCGAATCCTGCCACAGGCCTTATTGTGTATGTTATCGATCTGCAACAGTTCAGTTATTTCGATGGTTCTGATTGGATAGATATAGATCCTGATGGAGACGATGACTGGATTGTAAACGGAACAAACCTTTATAATAATACAGCAGAACAGATTGGTATAGGAACTGATTCACCAAATGGTAATGCCCGTTTGCATATAAATTGCAATGGAGGTGCAGGTGAGGTTTATGGATTATTGGTGAATGGAGCATATAGCTCTGGCGATAATGTGCCTAATTTCGGCGCTGGTACCAGGTTATCGTTTTTCCCGGTTAAAGGTATATTCCGCGCGGGGGAGGTAACCGGTGATCAGTGGGATAGAATCAATTCAGGAATCAGGTCAGTTGCTATGGGTTATAATACGACTGCCAGCGGCGCTTATTCATCGGCGTTTGGTAATACTACGACTGCCAGCGGAACTGATGCCACAGCATTTGGAAGCAATTGCCTGGCAAGCGGTTTTTATGCATTCGCAGCCGGTAACTACGACACTGCCAGTGCAACAAATGCCGTTGCATTTGGGAATGATACGAAGGCTTCGGGCATGTATTCAACAAGTTTTGGTGATCATACCAGCGCAGAAAGCAGTCATACATTTGCAATGGGAAAATATAATATTGGTGGTGGCAATACTTCTGCCTGGATTGCTGAGGATCCTTTATTCGAGATAGGAAACGGGACCTATTCAACACCCTCCAATGCATTAACAATACTTAAGAATGGTAATACTGGACTTGGCACCCATGAACCTGATTATACACTGGAGGTATCAGGAGATGCAGCGATCAGTGGGAGTTTCATAGATAACAATGGATCATCCGGAACCAATGGTTATATTTTAAAATCAACTGGCAGCGGGTTTGAATGGGAAGATGCCTCAATGATTGACAACGGAAAATGGACTGTAAACGGAGATACCTTGTACAATTCAACAGCAAGCTGCGTGGCCATAGGAACTTCATCTCCGGAGCCAACCGCTCAACTTTATGTGAATATCAATGATGCTGCCCTTGATCCTCATGGTTTTGTGGTTCATGGTGATGATGATGGTAACGTTCCATTTCCCAGTCTGGGTGCAGGATCTCGCATGATGTTCTATCCCGGAAGATCGGCTTTCAGGGCAGGATCGGTAGACTCAGCACGATGGGATGGATATGCTGTAGGCAGGTATTCAGGAGCCATTGGAAAAGATATAACTGCAAGCGGAACCTACGCAGTTGCTTTGGGTAAAGGTGGGGTATCCAGTGGAAGTGCTTCCTTTTCAGCTGGCAACTTTACGTTAGCATCAGGTGTGTCCTCTTCAGCATTAGGAAGCAGTACACATGCTCAAGGATATGCATCTTTTGCAGCAAATTATAATACAGATGCTATAGGTAGTTACAGCTCGGCAATGGGATATAACACAGATGCTGATAGTTATTTATCTTTAGCAATAGGACATAATAATATTGGAGGTGGTACAGCCGACTCATGGGTTGATACTGACCCATTGTTCGAGGTTGGAAATGGTTTCTCCGTTCCAACAGGTGCAAACGCACTTACGGTTTTAAAGAATGGAAAAACAGGAATAGGAACTCATCAGCCGGAATACCTTCTTGAGGTTGCGGGTGAAATTGGCATTGACAGTAAAATTACGCACAGTGGGGACAATAATACTTATTATGAAATGGGTAATGATCAATTCAGGTTCGTTGCAGGAAATGCATCAATGATTTGCGGCACTGAAAGCACACAGGATCTTCTTCAACTGGGATACCCGGGCGCAGATATTGATATACATTTTAACGACCAGATATATCTGGATGGCTCCGGGGGGAATTTGGGGATTGGTGTATCATTACCAGCTGCCCTGCTACATGTTCAGGGTGGGGAAATGACCGGTTTTTCAGGATTAATGATAGATTCAGACGGGGAATCCTCAGATGTACCTTTACGTATCAGGACCAATACCGGTGGTACGGGATATACAAACAGCGACACCAGGTTTATTGTCTTGGGAACTGGTAGAGTGGGTATTGGCACCGAAAGCCCTAATGAAGATCTGGAAGTAGCCAACAATAGTTCACGTGGCCGGGCAGTAATAACTGATGCAGGAGGGAGTACACGTTTTGCCCTGTTACTTGAAGCCCCATACGCATCTGATACCAACGCCAGAATAGAATCCTATCACTATGGGACAGGCGGGACAAACCTCGAGATCAATACAAGTGGGGATGGGATGACTATATTTGGAGGAAATGTTCTCCCGGAAGGCCATAAGATTGAAGATCTTGGTGCAGATGGGCAGGCATGGGATAATGTGTATTGCGATGATGTGGTAAACCAGGGCGCAGCAGCTTTTACCGACAGAAATGTTAGCCAAGAAATACTTTTATATCCACCAAAAGCAAAAACCCCTGAGATGTTTGATCCTGTTACCGATAAAGGCCTTCAGGAACTTGACCCCGGTTCACTCCCTCCCGACCTGGTTGAAGGGAAATCGCTATTAACCGATGAAATTGCTTCGTATAATTATAAAACCAATTATGAGCAACAACTACTGATCAATGCCCTATTGGAGAAAGTTAAAGAACTGGAAAATATTATCAGTAAGCTTACAAAGAAAGTTGAAAACGAGGCTAACAATTAATCAATCGGTTTAAAATCATTTTTAGTCACACCGCAAACCGGGCATTGCCAGTTGTCAGGTATGTCTTCAAAGGCAGTTCCCGGTTTTATTCCTGAATCAGGATCGCCTTCGGTAGGAATATAAATATACCCGCAGATCACACACTGGTATTTTTGTACATTGGTTTGTTTTTCTTCTTTTTTTTGTTCAAACTTTGATTTGTCGATATATGTAGGGGCATTTTCAGGAGAAACACCTTTAATTACATCCCGGTAGTACGAATAGGTAAGAGGTCGTTTGTTATTATCCAGAACATCGGCATCAATTACCTCACCAACAAAGATCAGATGAGATCCGACATCAATAGTTTTCAAAACTTTACATTCGATATATGCAATAGCTTTGTCAAGGACAACAGGCGCTCCGGTTGTTCCTGTTTTAAAGTTTACCTGATCAGAAAATTTATCAACTTCATGGCCTGACTGAAACCCCCACGGGCTCATGAATTTCAGATCAATGTCCTGCTGGAGGATAGAGGCTGCAAAAACACCACTTTCAATAATGTAATCCGTTGTCAGGTTTTTCTTATTGCTTGCAACTATAAACCGTGCAGGCTCTGAGGTTACCTGTAGCAGTGTGTTGTTAATGTGCCCGTTATATTTTCCTTTTTGATTTTTCGAACTCAGAATAAAGAGTCCATAGGGGACCTTGAAGAATGCTTCAATATTAATCATGTTAATTGATTTGATAAATGATTTCAGTTACCTTTATCCCAACATATGCAAAGGTAAAGTTTATAACAAAGATGTAAAGATTTTTTGATTTATGATGCATCAGACAACCTTTCGTATGTGTTCATTGTCATTGCATTTTATAAACATTAATTAAATCGTAAATCATGAAGAAGATCATTTTACTATTATTTTTCTCGTTGATCACAGGTGCTTTATTACTATCACAAACGCTGGTATCAACTGATCCACAACCTAAGAATGCCGTACTTGAGGAATATACCGGGATACATTGCGGGTATTGCCCTGACGGCCATGCCATAGCTGCTGCCTTGCTGGCAAACAATCCGGGCAGGGTTGTTGTTATTGCAATTCATCAGGGTAGTTTTGCAGTTCCTGGTTCCGGTGAACCCGATTACCGTACACCATGGGGTGACGCGCTCGCAGGTCAGGCCGGTGTTACAGCTTATCCGAATGGAACGGTAAACCGGCATCTTTTTATGGGAGGCAAAACAGCTATGGGCAGGGGTGACTGGACTCCTTCCGCAAACCAGATAATGGAGGAAACCAGCCCGGTGAATGTTGGAATTCTTTCTGAGTATGAAGAAGCAACAAGGGAACTGACCATCACCGTTGAACTATATTATACTGACAACAGCCCTGAATCTACAAATTATATCAATGTTGCATTAATCCAGAGTCATATTTTCGGCCCGCAATCTGGCGGAGGTGCCGGCAACAACTATGAACATATGCATATGTTACGTGATTTGATTACCGGACAGTGGGGGGATGAAGTTACTACAACAACACAGGGTACCCTGGTAGAAAGAACATATACTTATACAGTTCCTGAAGATTTTCTTGATGTTCCTGTTATTGTTGAAGATTGTGATATTGCGGTTTTTGTTACTGAAACACACCAGGAGATATATTCAGGGGATGTTGTTGAAGCAATCGGAGGGACAAATAAATATATCGGTAATGTTGTTGTTACAGATGCTTTTGACATTAAAGCTGGTACATCGGGTGAAACAACTGAATTTAACCTGCAGGCAAAAAGTGTGCTTGACGGAACGGAGGAATTCATTTTCACCCTGTCATCAGATAATGCTCCCGAAGGATGGACACCCTCATTTATCATTGATGGTGTTATTTATACAGAAACGGCAACAATCTCCATTGAAAACCAGCAAACCAAGGATATCCAGGTTGAAGTTATACCTGATAATATTGCTGCACTGGCAATTTACACCATGAAAATGGAGTCGGTCTCAAATCCTGATGCCCCGGCTAAACAATGTGACTTTTCGATCATTTCCAGAGTAACAGATCTTGTTGTAAATGGTACTGGCGGGCCTGAAGCTATCGATCATGAATATGTTTACCTTGAAGGGCTTGAAGCATCAGGATGTACAAGTTATACTTCAGCTTCAGCTGATATTTTTGCTGATGGCATGAATGCGGATGCATTTGCTGAAGTGAACAATGTTTATCTGAACATTGCCTGGACTTTCCCGGCATTAACACTCGACCAGATCGCTGCTGTTGAAACCTTCATGGACAATGGGGGCAACCTTTTAATCGCCGGCCAGGATATCGGTTGGGATTTCATGAGTGGTGCCGGTGGTTCACATGGTTCCCCTGAAGCTACAGAGTTTTATGAGGATTATCTGTTTTCAAATTATATCGATGATGGCAGTACTTCCAATAACCAGTTTTATGCTAACGGGGATGATGAAATTTATGGTGAAATACCAATGTCTGCTGTAATTGATGTTTATGGTGGAAATATGTACCCTGAGGTTATCACAGCACGTGAAGGTGCATCAGAGGTTTTTTATTATGATGCTGGGCATACTAAGAATGGGGTGGTTAGGGCAGCAACCGGCATTTTCAATATGATTTATTTTGGTATTGGCCTGGAAATGCTTGAAGATGTTGATGTGAAAAATCAGATAATTGACCTTACACGTAACTGGTTTGATGGATTTGTATCAACAGAAGAAATTAGTCTGGTATTGAAATCGATACAGTTAGCTCAGAATCACCCTAACCCGGTCCAAAATGTCGCCTCCATCTCACTTAATAACCTTAATACAGATGCCAGGTTGGTTTTAATCGACGGATATGGTAAAACGGTTAAAGATGAGTTTGTTGCTAAAGGTTCTTTGTTGATCAATCTGGATGTTTCTGATCTTCCCGGCGGAACCTATTTCTATAAACTGATAATAAATGATCAGGGTAGTGAAGTTAAAAAAATGATGATTATCAGGTAATCCCAGAGGTCAATCCTATAGATAATATAAGGGTAGAATACATGAACCCGCGATACTCCAATTTGAAATTATCGCGGGTTCATATTTTCAGTTATATGTGAAGGGTGTATTAGTCCAGTTCCTTTTTCAGTAACTCAAATTCCATATCGATTTTTCCTATAGTCCTTTCAATGCCAGCCCAATCTTCCTTCTCTGTTGCCATATCTTCTACCTGTTTGGTAAGGAATGCAAGAAGCTCAAAATTCATATTCCTTGCTGCCCCTTTCAATGAATGGGCAGAGGCCATAACGTTTTTATATTCCTTCCGGTTAGCCGACTCTTTAATTTTTTCTATCAATGGTGGGAAATCTGCTTTAACAGTATCTATGAGTTTTTCATATAGCTCAGTATTGTTTGAAATACGCTCAAGCAGTGTTTCACGGTCAAAATGCATGATCATATTATCTTCTGGTGGGGCTTCAGCTTTTCTTTTCAGTTTTACCGGTTTCTCCATTTTCAGCCATTTGTCAAAAGCAGCAAGTATTTCTTCTTCCTTGAATGGTTTAGAAAGATAATCATTCATGCCTGCAGCCAGGCACCGGTCTTTTTCCCCTTTCACTGTTCCGGCGGTTAAGGCAATTATCGGCGTTTTTTTTCCGGTTTCCTTTTCAATCTCACGTATTTCCTGAGTTGCAGTATAACCGTCTTTCTCTGGCATCTGGATATCCATAAGAATAAGATCGGGTTTAAACATCCCGTAAAGTTTTACGGCCTCTGTACCGTTAATTGCTTTTGTGATTTTAGAATTGGGTAGGAGGGTGGATACAAAAGTAACAGCGAGTTCCATATTAATGCTGTTATCTTCTGTGATCATAATATTAAAACTGCCAAGATTGTATTCTCCTTCTGATTTCCGGGTATCATCAATCTCATTCTCAATCTGTTCGGATTCAGTTTCAAATTCATCGATTTCAACTTTTTTCAGGGTGTTAAAAAGCTCGAGTAGTTTAACGGGTTTTACAAGCTTGAACCTGATCCCCAGTTCGCGGCATTTCTGAAAAACAACAGTATCATCTGATGAGCTATAAAGTAAGATGGCCGGGCATTTTTCTTCAGTAAATTGCAGTGTGTTCCTGATATGTTTTATCACCTGTAAGCCATCCATGAAGGGCATATTATAATCCACAATGATAACATCATAGTCAGTGCTGTTCTGAAGCAGTTCAAGTCCTTCCAGGCCATTAGCAGCCATGCCCGTTTTAATACCTTTATGAGCCAACATATCCTTCAAAATAATACGGTTATGTTCATTATCATCGATAACAAGGGCATTCTTGATCTTTTCAATAGTTTTGCCTGGCTTTTCTGTTTCATCGGCAATTTCAAGGTCAATGGCAAATGAAAATGTACTGCCCTGCTCAGGATTGCTGACCAGATGGAGCTGATCTCCCATTTTCTCAAGTAATCGGTTTGAGATCGTCAATCCCAATCCTGTACCACCGTATTTCTTTGTAGTTGACGGATCGGCCTGTGAGAATGACTCAAATATTTTCTTTTGTTGCTCTTCTGATATCCCAATCCCCGTGTCTCTTACTTCAATCTTAAGCAATACCCTGTGATCATCATCATTGTATTTTTCAGCTCTTACTTTAAGTTCGATCTCTCCGACATCTGTGAACTTAACCGCATTGCTGAGCAGATTCATGATCACCTGCCGGAGACGCACAGAGTCTGCATTCACATAACGAACAATATCGGGTGAAATATCGAGAAGTAATTCAATGCCTTTTTCATGAGCTTTGTATTTCACAACATCCATAGCCGATTCAGTAAGATCGATAAGATCTGTTGTATGGATATCGAGTTCCAGTTTGCCAGCCTCGATCTTCGAGAAATCAAGGATATCATTGATCAGGCCCATCAGTGATTCTGCAGATGCAGAAACATTCTGCATATATTGCTTCTGAATATCTGTTAGTTTGGTTTTGATCAGCAAGTCAGTAAAACCAATAATTCCATTGAGCGGGGTTCTTATTTCATGGCTCATATTGGCAAGGAACTCACTTTTGGCTTTGTTCGCCTGTTCGGCTTCCTGCTTTGCCTTTTCTATAACAGCGGCTTTGTCTTCCAACTCACGGTTTAAAGCAAGTACACCACGATTGGTTTCTTCCAGCTCATGGTTGATCGTTTCTATCTGGTTGTTACGCTCCTGAACTTGTTTAAGCAGGAAAACCAATTCATTATTCTGTGAATTGATGGTATCAACCATACTGGTATCACCACGTTCGATGGTTTTCTGAAAAGCTGAATGTATTTGCTTAATCCGGTTTGGATCGAGGATCAAATGGGTTCGGGGAAGCCATTTGGCAGCAGTAATTTTTGTGCCTTTATTGGGAATGGATTGTATATCAAAATCATCCATTAAACGTTGTGAACCTGTAATGCCCACACCCATTCCGCTCTTCGAGTGGAAGTTGCCACTCTTAATAAGATCGAGGTCTTCTATGCCCGGCCCATGATCTTCAAAGATGATAATAACACCGGCACCTCCTGATTTGCGTTCACCTAAAAAATATTGTATGGTTCCCCCTTTGGCATATTCAATAATGTTTCTGGTTAATTCAGATACTGCTGTACCAATTCTTATACAGGTAATCTTATCGAAATCAACCTCTTTAGCCAGCAGGGATCCAAGATTTCTGGCACGTATCACATCAGTCTCAAACTGTATGGATATCTCACCAATGTCATGCAATGTAACCGATGATAAGAATGGTAGCATCATCATTGATTCTTGAATATTTATTTATAATTTCCTCTGCAATTTGTTGTGGGTTTTTTTTCCAGTCGATATTATCCTGCTGAAACCGTGAAGTTATTCCATCAGAATAAAGGCATAAACTATCCCCGGGCTTGAAATCAAATTCAAAAACCCTGGGTGTACGTATGTGATGGCCAACAATACCACCATATGAAATTAAATTCTTCCTTTTCGGGTTTGTATTAATCTGGCCTTCAATATTTCCAATTCCTGAGAAAAACAACTTATTGTTCTCTGTGTCTATTCTTGTTAGTCCGATAGTAATTCCTCGGGTACCTTTAATAGCGTTATGAACCTGATTCATCATGGCATCAAGCGGAAGTTCAGGCCTTAAAATGATCTGCTCTTTCGCCAGTTGGGAGGCCATATTTGCTTCCTTACCGTGCCCGAGTCCGTCAATTACCGCTGCCACACTTATTGAACCTGAAGGGTGAATAACAACATAGGTGTCTCCATTTAACTGTTCTCCAGGTTTAGGTCTGGAGGAGGCGCCAATAATCAGCTTGCTGTTTGTGCCGCTCCATTTGGTCCGGGGTAGCCATTTTCTTGAGCGTAAACAATTACTGAATTCTTTATGGCCAGATAATATGGTTTCTTTAAATTCAAGATTTATATCAGGGTTAATATCAAATTCATCCGACATACGACGAATTGAACCGAGTCCGATACCCAGTGTGTTTGTATTTGTATATCCGTCTTTGATCACTTTATGGATATCAGTGATCCCTTGACCAAAATCGCAAACCCAGATCTCTATTCCTGTATTATTCTGTGTATCCCTGATCCTGCACATCATAAAATGACCAGTACCACCACCATGTTTAATTACATTGGTAACCATTTCTGTGATAAGGATTGCGATCTCACCGGCCTTAATATCATCAAACTTCAACTGCCTGGCAAAACTACTTCCTTTCCTGCGACAGGTGCCAACATCAGATTCATTCTCTATCTGAAGGCTTTGTATTTGATCCCGTATTAAATCCATTTCATAATTCTGACTTTGGTTCCCTTATCCTTTTCAGATTCTATCTCAAAATTATCCACAAGTCGTTTTGCCCCGGGCAGCCCGTAGCCCATTCCTCCTCCGGATGTAAATCCATCACTCATAGCAAGTTCAATGTTTTCAATCCCCGGACCTTGATCTGTACAGGTAATAATCATGGTTTTGTGTCCATCAAAATTACCCCGGTCAATGGCAACTTCACCACCACCACCATACAGGTACATATTTCTGAATAGCTCACTGGCCGCTGTGGTGATCCTGGTCTGATCAACGATACCCAGGCCAACATTTTTGGCATGTTGCCTTACGTATTGTCTCACAACAACAATATCATTTTCTGCCTTGATATCAAAAGTATCAAGACGATCCCAGTTAATATTTTCCTCTACGTTATTCATTAAATGATTCTCTGTATTATGCTGTTATCAGCTATTACTAGCTAATCTTTTCTCAAGCATTTCCATGCCTTTTTCCATACTGAGGGCAGTATCAACGCCAGGCATCTCCAGGCCCAGTTCAACAAGTGTTATGGCCACTGCAGGTTGCATACCAACAATAACCACAGCGGCATCCATGATGGCAGCCATTGATGCCATGCCTGACAACATGCGGCCTATAAATGAATCGACCATTTCAAGTACCGATATATCAATCAGTACCCCTTTGGCACCGGTCCTTTCAATCTCTTCAAGTATTTGTGATTGTAGCTGTATGGCAAGTTTATCATGCATATCAACCTGGATAGACACAATCAGGTAATTGCCAATTTTTATGATAGGTATTCGTTTTTCTTGCAACATAGTTAATGGTCTTTCATTCAAAATCTTCTTCCTGATCAAATATATCCTTGCTGGCCTCGATTTCAGATTCCCTGTTTTGTTTCATTGCGTAAATCATGGCATCCTGCAGGGTTGCTTTGGTTTTTATGGATGAAAGGTCAATTCCTAAGTGAACGATTGTCTGGGCAATGGCCGGGCTGATACCTGAGATGATACATTCAGCTCCAAGCAGTCGTGCGGAGGTAACCGTTTTTAGCAAATGATTGGCCACCTGTGTATCCACGGTGGGTACTCCGGTAATATCCAATATTCCCATGGTACATCCTGTGGACACGATTTTATGAAGCAGGTTTTCCATCATAATCTGTGTCCGCTGGCTGTCAAGCGTACCGATCACCGGCAATATTAAAATATTGTCCCATACTTTTGTAACAGGACTGGAGAGCTCCATGAGATCTTCCTGCTGCTGTATAATTGTTTTCTGCTGTTCCTGGATCTTCTCCAGTTTCTCTTCCAGTTCTTTCTGGATTGTTTCCCTCTTTTTCAATTCATCTGTAAGGTCATCAATCAACAGGTCGATGGCTGCTTCTATACCGCTGAAGTCATCTTCAATCCCCGGATTGATTCGTGCATCCATATCACCTGCTGCTACAGACGCAAGGATGTCTTCTATCGTATTAATACGGGATTTGATCTTTGTAATATTTACTGTTTCACTCAATGTTATTTCCTCCTATTTTTTAACCATTTTAAAGCACCTTCTGTATTCCCAAAAAAATTACTGCTGGCCCTAAGGTTGTCCAGCTTCATCAATACCTTGGCAATCATACGTGTAGCTGCGTTAGCACCTACGAATGCAACATCGGATACACCGGCTTCATCAAGTATATTATTCATAATAGACCGTGTTTCCCTGCTTTCCATTTTACCGGCCCCCGTAAGATCAACAATCATCTGTTTTAAATGTTTGTCGTGTAATAATTCCTTATAAGTTACTCCAGCACTCAGAGCATCCTTGGTAGAATAATCTCCGATGATCTTGTGTTGAAGAATTTTATTTTGTTCATCATACCAGATTTTGTGTTCCATAATTTTATTTTTTAAAATGTTTGATTTAATGACATTAATTAACATATAAATATAATATTCCAAAATCAAGCTATTCCTTCCAGCTGTTTAATGTCTTTCAGTTTTGGGGAGATTGTACAGAATGATCGTTTGCTTCAGCTTGTAAATATAGTAATTTCCAGTTACCGGTAAGCAAAAATTTAAAAATTTCAAAAACCTTATTACAGGTACATGATATATTAGCCCTAAAAAAGCCCGGGTTGAAGAATAATTATTTTTCAATCCAGTGGATGATCTCTTGATCCAGTGGGGAGGTTTTGGATGGTAGCATTCCCGTTAGATTTCCGTTTTCATCAATCATGAATTTCTGGAAATTCCATTTTACTTTAGCATCCATCACACCATTCTCCGATTCCCGGGTTAACCACGAATAAACAGGATGGATATCCTTACCTTTTACCGATATCTTGGCCATCATAGGGAATGTAACACCATAATTAACCTGGCAGAAACTCAGGATCTCTTCGTTGGTACCGGGCTCCTGTTTCAGGAAGTTATTGGCAGGAAAACCAATAATGGTGAAATCATCACCGCCATATTTTTCATATAGTTCCTGAAGCTGTTCATACTGGGGAGTATATCCACACTTTGATGCTGTATTTACAACCAGAACCTTTTTACCCTGAAGGTCGGCAAGGTTAAACTCTTTATCATCAATAGTTATCACAGTAAAGCTGTGAAAGTTTTTATTTTGTGCCATGCCAGTCAACATTAGAATTGATAATATTGCTATTAAGATATTTTGTTTCATTTATTGTCCCTTTCATTTTTCCCTGATCCGTGTATTTGTGGCATTATCTTTTCACAATGACTTTCAGGGATCTGATTAACAATCGTGTTGAATTATTTTACAAATTTAAAATAAAGTCAAAAGGTGTATTGTTAATTAAATGTTACCCTTGTAACAATATTATAAGTACCTGAATTGAACATTACCAGGTAAATTCCTTTTTGCTTAAGCGGGTTCATAGTGAAAGTATTCTTTCCGCAATAAAATTTTCCATCAAAAACAGATTCAATAATCCTTCCGGTGATATCAAGCAGTATCAGTTGTCCACTGGTTTCTCTATCAGAAGTTACTTCTATTGTCGCATCAGCAGGTGCCGGATTAGGATATACCTTGATCTGAACCGGGGAGTTGTTTTGCAATACTTCATTCAAGCCTACATTATTTGGAATTACCGGTAATTCCAACCAGGATAAATTAATTGAGTTCGTGAAAACGGTGTTATTCGCTATGAGTGAGTCGCCTGCTGCATACATCGGACCTCCGTTGTTCAGGTTACAATCGAAACGGGGATAATTTGATGAGGTAAGATCGATCCTGATTTTGTGGCCGGGCAAAAAGGTATTGCATAAAGCTGGAAAATCAACATCAATCCCATAGATTTCACCGGGAATGATATTTGATGTATCCTCGGCAGTATAACCATTTCTGAACCTCATACGATGTATTCCAGAATAAAGTAACATGGATCTTCCATCAGGGTAAACATCTGTTAACCTGACTGCAAAATCAGTGTCCAATCTGTTAGAGCTAACGCTGAGGTGCATGGAGGGTTTGCCTCCAAGGGTAACTTTATTTTGAAGTGTTTCAGTACTGAATATCACAACATCATTTCTGGCCTCAACGATGGGGGCCTGATCATAGGGTCCCTGTTCCAGGTTCCATTTGAGTGTAGCGCCGCCGATAGTCGGTGAGGGGTCTTTTGGATTATAGGGGAATGACAGGGAGGCGCTGGATGCAGAAGGCGGAATAACTGACAGCATTCCATCCTGGTGCATATAGTACTTTGTATGGACGGTATCTTCGGATGGCCATGTATTTCCAAAGTGCCAGTTATTTTCACCCATACTGAAGGTGGTTATTTTATCACGTTCATTCCATCCATTCTGGATATTTTCAAGATAATAGTCGAAAAACATTATTGCCAGGGAGTCGCTCCAGCCAGCTGCTTCCGGGTAGGATAATTCCCCCTGGTCTTCATCCCCAACACTGCCGTGAGCCCATGGGCCAAAAAGAAGATAGTGTTCATCAACAGGAGAGAAATCGACAAGACCCTGGTAGAACTCCATGATCAACCTTGTGTTATGGTCATACCATCCACCAATCATCAGTGAAGGGATTTGTATATCTTCAGGATACCAGGAGGTAGCTTCTGTATATTCCCATACGGTATCGTAAACCGGATGATCATCGATAAGCTGTCCAATTCCAAATCCGAGCAAATCAATCTGCTCGACAAACTCTGTCCGTTTTACGCCACCCGGATAATACTCAAGGTATTTATACTGAGGGCCTGCTACAAGTGGAACCATGCAGATCAGATTGGGCGGATGTTCTTTTTCAGTCATGAACTGAACCCGGCCAAGCGCAGATGGCCCCCATGTCCCGATCCTGCCGTTCGACCATTCCTGCTGAGATATCCAATCCACTACATCAAAACCATCTTCGCCCCGGTTCAGGTTAAGGACACAGGCTGCAAGGGAACCAAAAAAACAACGCCAGTCAACAATGACAAAAGCATACCTTGATGTATCGATTCCTTTGCCTATTCCAAGTGGCAGTCCGGTCCATCTGTATAGCTTGCGGCTATAGGGTGTTTGAATGAGTATTGTTGAGTATTCTTCGCTACCGGAAGGATCAGGGAGGTAGATATCGGCTGCCAGGACTTTTCCGTCGCGCATCGGGATGGAATCGACAATGGGGGAGAGGGGTTGGGTGAAGGCTATGTGTCCGGTAAAGAAGCAAAACAGTAGAATGTAGTATGATTTATGTTTCATGATTTCCCGGGATTTAACATCAGACCAAGATACAATTTATTGGTTTAACAAACCAGTGTTGCCGACTCAATAAGTTTAGCAACCTTAATTCCTGACAATTGTTCCCCCAGGATTGGGAAGGATTTTAAAAAATTACATTAAAGTTTTTGTCTAAGAATATTACCCTTTAATAGCTATGTGATATGGCTTTTTATCTAAATTTGTTGTTGATATCCGAATACCGGTTAACGATTTCAAATTTAAGAATTATTTTCCGATTTATGTTTGATCATCAATAGAGATGAAATCACATATCTTTAATTGATGTTCGGATATTAGAGTTATATCTTTGCACCGGGTAACTCATCTTTAATGAAACTGAGAAAACTTAACCTGAATAAGGAAGAATCGCGGACCTTCAAGCTCCACACCCTGTACTCTGCCATCGAAGGCATTATCCTGGGCGTGATCGCCCTGAATGAATTTGTATTCCTGAAAAGCCTGCATGGATCCAATTATGAGATGGGTTTTCTGTTCCAGTTCAGTGTGGTTGTGTTCACCTTTCTTATTTTCTTCAATGAGTTTCTCAAGCGGGTAAAGGACAGGAGGAAATTATTACGGATTGTCGGAATAACTACCCGAGGTGCACTTTTGTGTTTGATCTTCTTTCCCAGGACAGGGCAGGCCATGGATGGCAGTTCCTATTTCCACCTAATATTCCTGGGAATCATCCTGGTCTATTACCTCGGTAATCCTGTGATATTCCCTACCATCAACTATTACCTTAAATCGAACTACAGGCATCAGAATTTCGGGAAATTATACAGTTATGCCACCTCCCTCAACAAGGTGATTATGCTGATCACAACCTTCGTTTATGGTTTATTACTTGATGCTGATAAGTATGCCTATGTTTATGTATTTCCTGTAATAGCAGTACTGGGCATAATCTCGATCTTTCTGCTTTCAGGTATAAAATACCCTGATGAAAAGCCGGAGGAATTCAAACTTGGCTTCCTGAAATCGGTATTCAATTCAATAAGCGGTATGGCTGGTATCCTGAAAACCAACAAACCGTACCTTCATTTTGAGATCAGTTTCATGTTATATGGTTTGGCTTTTATGATCTCTTATCCGGTAATTAATATTTTCTTCTATGAGGCACTTGACCTGAACTATTCCAGTGTTGCTTTTTACCGGAATTCCTATAATATCCTGGCTATCGTATTATTACCTTTTGCCGGTAAATTGCTGGGTGATATCGATCCGCGCAAGTTCGGGGTGATCACTTATTCATCCATTATTTTATATATCCTGTTTCTGGCCTTGACCGAATTTATGCCGGCTTACTTTGATATTTTCAATATCAGGATTTATTATACCATGATCCTGTATATCATGTTTCATGGTGTTTTTGCGGCAACCATGGTTTTGTTGTGGAATATTGGCTCGGCTTATTTTGCACCTTCCGACCAGGCCGGAACCTATCAATCCATACATCTTTCACTTACCGGTATTCGGTCGGTATTTGCCCCCTTGCTTGGTGTTTTGTTTTTCGAATTGTTTCCTGTTTTCGCCAAATGGGTCACCTGAGCTAAAATCTGATATTAAAAGCAGC
>CAYXUU010000026.1:31382-84878 GCA_964468645.1 uncultured Bacteroidales bacterium | reverse complement strand
ACTTATTGCTTATTCCCTCTTCCGGGACTTGCTTGGCGCAACGTCAATTGTCAATCCTGCCTGCGGCATGCAGGCCTCAACATCCAACCTCCAGTTTCCAACATCCGGTTTCTAGTTTCCAGCTTCCAGCTTCCATTCCTATTTCCACTCCATTTCTACAGCAAATACATTCTTGTCTGTATCATTATTAATTCCATATACAATCAAAGATGACTTATTCCCGCTGCTGATCCTGATATGAATTTCATCATCCAGATGTGCTTCAGAGAGAAAGTTCATTTCGAAAGAGTTTAATTTATGGTTCATTGAGATCTCAGCTGGTACTGCGTTTATCGCCCATTCAAGATATTTTGTACTGTTAACATGTTTATACATATCAAGATGGGTATATTTCACTTTTTGCGTATATGCTTCACTGAAATCGGTATCAAGATTTATTCTCTTAGCTGTTCTGCCGGTTATTGTTTTTTTATCCAGAATATGTAACATTCCTTCAAGAAAATCAGGTTTTTGTGGCCTTCTTATTTCAGCGTCGATAATTAACCAGGAAGAAGAAGCGCCACCAAGGGTTTTACCATTTGAATCGATGATCTCGAATTCCCTGGTTGCAAAGAATTTCCCCTTTCCTTTTGGCCATGTTTTTATGCTTATTGTATCACCCCATTCGGGATATTCAAATATTCTGACATACAACCTCATCAGCACCCACATCAGTTTTGTATCATCAAGTGCAATGTAACCCAAGCCCAGGTGACTTGCATGATGCCAGGAGGTTTCCTGCATAAAGTTGAACAAAGCAAGCGGACTTGCCGTATTATGCGTATTTGAATCGAACCAGCAGATCTTATACTGATCCGTCCAGTTTGGTTTGATTTCTTTGTTCATCATCTATTATTTTTCTGTTTCCCTGTTTGGAGGTCCGGATAAGGCAAATTTTGCAGATCTGGTTATTGTTTCTTTCAGGATCTTATCAATCTCCTGCATTCCTTCGGCATCAATATTCCAACCAAATATCCCCCTTAATCCATCAAGCTGGGAAGGCCTTCTTGCGCCCCAGAGGGCAACACTTGCTCCCCGATCAAGTACCCAGCGAAAAGCAAGGTGAAGTACAGATCTATTGTACCTTTCCCTGGCAAATGCATCCAGTTTCCTGACAGCTTCCAAATACATTTCAAAACTGCCTGGTTTAAACTTGGGATCAATGTTTCGAAAATCATCTCCCTTAAATTGAGTATCTTTATTCATTCTACCAGAAAGAAGGCCACGGCATATAGGGCCATAAGCCAGTGTCCTGATATCTTTTGTCTTGCAATATGGCAAAATATCATCTTCGATTTCTCTCTCGAATAGGTTATAGGGTGGTTCGTTAACATGAATTGGTGCCGACTGTCTAAATGCGTCCATCTGATCAACCGAATAATTGCTCACCGCGATGGATCTAATTTTTCCATTATCCATAAGCTCCTGCATCACTTCAGCAGGTTCAGAGAATGGTGTTAATGGGTCGGGCCAGTGGATCATGTAAACATCAATATAATCTGTTTGAAGGCGTTTTAATGAATCTTCAATCTCTTTTCTTATTCTTGCTCTGGTTGAATTTCTAACTGGTTGTTTCTGGTTATCATACCATTCCATTCCAGCTTTGGTTACTAGAACAATTTCATCCCTATTGCTATATTCCTTTAAGGCTTTACCTACAAATGTCTCTGCAAGCCCAAATCCATATACAGGCGCAGTATCTATCAGGTTGATTCCGTAATCTATTGCCGTTCTGATGGTGGCAATCGATTCTTTTTCATCTGTACCTCCCCACAGCCATCCGCCTATTGACCATGTACCAAGGCCTATCCGGCTATTCTTCTGATCAATATTATGAAAGTGAATTGTTTCCATTTTTTCAGTATTTGATATAGCAAATAAAGTTTCATAAAATTAATAATCTCACGATTCTGGCATAGCAAAATTTTTATAACTTGCTAAAAAAAATATTATGAAACCATTTAAAGTAGCAGTACCTCTTGCAAAGTGGTTATTAAGACTGGCCCTTGCAGCATTTTTAATCCTGAATTATATTAATGTTTTTCTGGAGTTTCAGGTTGGACTAACAGTATTCTGGGTGGCAACACTCTTTATGTTTTTCTCAGTTCTGCTTATCCTGGGTGGGATGATGAAGCAAGCTTCACTTACCCTTATTTCAGGATTCCTGATTTTCGCTCTCAGTATTGTTGTCATTATTATGATCTGGTCAGGGAGTATTTTCAGCATTTATGATTTCTTTATGCCTGCGGCTATAGGATTCTATTTCTTTACCAGGGGAAACCAGGGATGAAATTTTCGATTGTCGATTTTCGGTTTGGCGATTTTCGATGTAATTTTCAATAGAACATCACAATCGAACATCGAACGTTGACCATCGACAATCGACAATCATTCTCCTATTCTTTAAAAAACTCCATTTCTGTGAAGTCAAAATCGGGATTGGGAACATCAATTACCAGCTTATCAACCTCACCACCCGAGTTTAACGTAAAAGTCACGAGTCCTTTTGGCAGGGAAGGGAATTGTTTGAATTCAATCTCAAAGATATCATAATGATAATGTGAAAGGTCTCCCAGGAACTTCCCTGCCGGAACCAGTTGTAGTTTTAGCTCTTTATCATCAATAAATACAATTACATCACCGTACATCCCATCATGGTAAGTACCGGTATAAGCTTCTCGTTCAAGCGTGGGTTTGGTTTTTTTTATCCTTTTCTCTTCAAGTTCCCTGATCCTTTCATCCTCAGCCTTATCAACCATGTTCCTTACAGCAAGTACCCGCTGACTCCAATTATTAAAATCCCCAGACAGGAAGGCTTCAAGTGTTTGATACAGGACAGGAAGGATCAACCAGCTGTTTTTATTTGTCAGGACGATAACTCCCAGGTCATCTTCCGGAACAATAGCCATTTGCGAAATTATCCCATCATATCCTCCGCTATGCATGATTACTTTTTTTCCATACATATCCTGCATACCCCAACCAAGTCCATAACTTCTGAAATGTGCAGAGGGCATATATCTCCGGTTAAAATATCCTAGGTTTTGCATGGTGTGTGGTTTCCATGTTTCACCTGTCACCCGGGGGCTAAACAGGGTCACCACCCCAAAATCACCCTGGTTCAGCTGGACCCTCAACCAACTGGCCATATCATCAACACAGGAATTAATATTTCCTGCTCCTCCAATGTTATCCCAGTTTAGAAACTCTATTGGTACTACTTCATTTTCATATTCTGTATGGGGAGAAGTTACATTGTCCATTTTCTTCATATCGGTAACCGATGTAACCGTGCGATCCATCCCCAGTGGCTCAAAAATGTATTCTTTCAGAAACGCATCATATGACAGGCCTGATATTTCCTCAACAATTTCACCGGCGGCAATAAACATGATATTGGAGTAACCAAAATCGGTTCTGAAACCATATACCGGTTCCAGGTATTTTGCTCTTCTGATTACTTCTTCCCGATCATAATCAGTACCATACCATAGCAGATCACCGCTGAATGTTTCAAGGCCACTGCGATGTGATAACAGGTCACGTATTGTCATATTGTCTGAAACATACGGATCATATAATTCAAACCATGGCAGGTAATCCCTAACCCTGTCATCCCAACTCAGTTTACCCTGTTCAACCAGCATACCCAGTGCTGTTGCAGTAAATGTTTTTGTAATTGAAGCGACAGGGAAAACAGTAAATGCATCCACTTCTC
Source organism: uncultured Bacteroidales bacterium (assembly GCA_964468645.1). Taxonomy (GTDB): domain Bacteria; phylum Bacteroidota; class Bacteroidia; order Bacteroidales; family JAIOZK01; genus JAIOZK01. Next base: position 81,121 of record CAYXUU010000026.1, on the reverse strand, counting down.
CGACTTCCTCAATATTCCTTAAACCATAACCTTTCGCAAATACTACTGAATCATTTTTTACAATAGCTATTGCCATTCCCGGGACCTCCCACTCATGAAGGGCCTGTTCATAAAGTGTGTCAAGCTTTTGAAGGATTTCGCCAGTACTTTGCTGAGCAAAAGCAGCGTTGTGTATTGTTAACAATCCTATTGTAAAAAGGAATAATAATTTTTGAAATTTCATAAAACAATTCATTTGTATTGATTTGCAAATATAGGAATAAGATGGTTCTGAGTTCTGAGTTCTGAGTTCTGAGCTCTGAGTTCCGAGTTCTGAGTTCTGAGTTCTGAGTTCCGAGTTCTGGATTATGGATAATGTATTCAGAGTTTAAAGTTCGAAATTGGAAGTTGGGGATTGGATATTGATGACGATGGGTGATTGAAATACTATCGAATTACAATCGTATGATAATTATATGTCTATCGTATGACCAATGACTAATGACCAAACAATGATCCAAACAGTCAATATTCACTTAAGTAAATAATTCCCCAGCCAGCTTTCCCATCACTTCCCCTGCCTTCCCCTGGAGATAAATGTCTGTAATCTCATTTGTAAACCGTGAGTGTTCAGTATTGATTTCGATGATCTTTGCCCCGTTTTGCCTGGCAAGAACAGGCATATAATTGGCAGGCATAACCTCTCCTGTAGTCCCGATAACCAGAAATACATCTGAATTCTGTGCCAGCAACGTCGACATTTGATAAACGTCCTGTGGAATACCCTCACCGAAAAATATAAAATCCGGTTTCAGTAAACCTTCACAATTTTCACATTTCGGTGGGATATTTTTAAACACATCCTCAAAAACATCAATTCTTGCACTACAGGATGTGCAGATCAGTTTTTTAGAATTACCATGAAACTCATAAACCCTGGTATTGCCTGCTTCCTGGTGAAGGTTATCAATGTTCTGTGTAATAACTGCTTTCAACATGCCTTCCTTTTCCATCCTGGCAAGGACTTCATGAGCCATGTTGAATTTTGCACTCCCGAAATAATCATAAAAGATCTCTTTAATCACATTCCAGGATGCCTCAGGATGACTGAAAAAATAATTCAGTTCCAGGGTCTGGGGATCATATTTAGACCAGATCCCATCGCTTCCCCTGAATGAGGGGATGCCACTTTCAACTGAAATTCCCGAGCCAGTGAATGCAGTTGTTTGCTTTGACTTCCTGAGTAAAGCTGCAGCTTCTTTGATCAATGGCGAATTAACCTGATTGTCCAATTGATGCTTATTTATTCTTTTTGTCTAAATATTCCCGAATTTTTTTTTCCTCCCATTTATTTCCGAATATACCATGAGGAAAGAACGTATTGAAACCCTGAAATATAACCCCGATTCCCCACCCAATCAAGGGCCAGAAGAACCACCAGCCACCACTCCTGTTAAAGAGATTTATCAGGAATAGAATTGCATTAACAATCAGATAAATCATAAGATGCGTGTAAAATGCCCTGACAGCATGTACACGTTTTTTTGCTTTAAGGTATTCTTCGTTCTGTTCCATCATCATAGGGTTTTGGTATTTGATGTAAATATAGGGAAAAATGTTGAGGGATGATGGTTGATGGTTTAGAAAAAGCTCTACAATTAAACATAAACCCTAAACTCTAAACCTTAAACCCTAAACCTTCAAGTCTAAACCCTGAACACCAATTGTAAATTCCAAACCATTTGATTTATCACAACGAATTAAACAAATATTTATATTGACTATGGAAGAATAAAATCTTATATTTGTTTATCAGAAATTTTCGATCTTTAAAAAATCGAAACCACGTTCATTAAAACTTGTCATCATGAAATACAATTACAAGAATTTAATTGCATTGGTATTCTTTTTTACTTGTATATCAGGAGTTACATCACAAAATTTAGCTAACCAGGCTTCCCCTGACACTTCAGATTTCCCATACTATATTTATATGATGCAGGATCCGGACATTAAGTTCAATGCCACCGTAAGTGCATTTGAGAAATACTGGGCTAACCGCACAGATTACAAAGGTAACTACTGGAAACAATTCAAGCGTTGGGAATATATCAATCAACCACGTGTTCAGGAGAATGGCAAACTTCCTGCACCAGACCATGTGATGAGGGTTTATCAGAAGTACAAGGATGATTACCCTTCAGAGTCAACAACCGGTTCATGGACACAGATCGGGCCTGTAAATTACCCGGCCAATTCAACTTCGCAGCCAACAGGTTTGGGGCGAATAAATTGTATTGCATTTCACCCCACCAATGGCAATATACTCTGGGCAGGTGCCCCTTCCGGTGGTTTATGGAAATCAACCGACCACGGAACAAACTGGACAACACTCACTGAAGCAATGCCAACACTTGGTGTATCAAGTATTCTGGTTCATCCTACAACCCCGAATACCATCTGGTTAGGAACAGGTGACCGGGATAGTGGCGATGCCCCGGGCATGGGCGTTTATAAGAGCACAGATGGAGGAGCAACATGGGCAGTTTCTAATTCAGGAATGGGGAATGTGACTGTCAGTATGATGATCATGCATCCATCCAATTCCAATATAATCATAGCAGCTACCAGTGGAGGAATTTTTAAAACCACTAATGGTGGTACATCATGGGTATTAAAATCCGTTACCAATTATTTTAAAGACATAAGGTTTAAGCCTGGTGATCCAACCATTGTTTATGCAGCGAATTACGGTAATTTCTATCGTTCCTCCAATACCGGCGAAACCTGGACACAAATCACCTCTGGTATTCTTGCAGGTACCAGGCTGGTGATCGGAGTTACACCGGCAAATCCAAGTATTGTTTACCTCATTCAAACCAACCAACCCTTCGTAGGTTGTTTAAAATCAACTGATAGCGGTTTAAACTTTACCACACAATCAACTACGCCGAATATTATGGATTATGCATGTACAGGAAGCGGAGGTGCCAGCCAGGCTTCATACGATTTATGCATTGCTGTGGAATCCGAAAGCGCTGATATTATTTATGTTGGTGGGATAAATACCTGGAAATCCACCGACGGTGGCGTAACCTGGGGCATTGTCTCGCACTGGATTGGATCATCATGGGGTGAACCATGTGCCCCATCAGTCCATGCTGATATCCATTCACTCGATTTTTCACCAGTTACCGGGTATCTTTACTCGGGAGGAGACGGTGGCGTATATTATACCACCGATGGCGGTACTACCTGGATAGAGAAAACATCCACGCTGGCCATTGGCCAGGTATATAAAATAGGCCAGAGTGCAACAAACCAGAACCTTGTTATTAACGGGTACCAGGATGTCGGTACTGCAACCAGTGTTGGAAGCACGTTTACTACCGTAATTGGTGGTGATGGCATGGAGTGTATCATCGATTACTCAAACAGTAGTTACAGGTACGGAGCCCTCTACTACGGGGATATTCGTCGTTCATCAGGAGGAGGATACAGTACTATTGCTAAAAATGGAGTCAACGGCATTACAGAAAGCGGAGGCTGGGTAACACCATATGTTTTACATGAAACAGATCCTAACACAATGTTTGTGGGCTACAAGAATCTCTGGCGTAGTAATAATGTTAAAGCTGGATCACCATCTTCTGTCACCTGGACTCAAATATCAGGCGGTAATACTACCAGCTGCGATGTTGTTGAACATTCACCTGTAGATGTTAATATCTTGTATGCCTGCTGGCAAAATGTTTCCGGTAACCCCGCCCTGGTGTTGAAAAGCACAGATGTTAATTCAGGAACGCCAACTTGGGTTGGGGCTTATTTACCCTTCTTGGTAACAGATATTGAAGCAAGCCCCACTTCGGCACATGATATATATACAACCTCATATGCGAAAGTTACAAAAATCAATACCTCAGGTGGTTCCTGGGTTGGAACAGACATGTCAACAGGATTACCCACTGTCGGTATCAATTGTATTGTTTGTGATAAGAACGCCAATAATGAAGCTTTATACGTCGGTACTCAGTTCGGAGTATTCTATAAAAACAACACCATGTCGAGCTGGGTACAATTCGATGACCAGCTTCCTGCTGTTGATGTGAGGGAACTTGAAATATACTATGATGTTGATAGTCCCTCGAATAACAAAATCAAAGCCGCTACTTATGGCAGGGGATTATGGTATTCCGATCTGTATAATGATGTTCCAATTAACAGGATTGTAACAGGTATAACACTGACGGGTGGTGATAATGAATGCTATGATGCCACCAACACCGTTGAACTTGGAGGATACAGCAATGTATTCCGGATGGAAAACGGCTCCGTAGCTGTGGTGAAAGCAGGTAACAAAATTATCCTCCAGCCGGAGGTAACACTACAACCGGGATGCGATTTTTCAGGTGTTATTGAAACAGGAGGGCAATGGTGCCAGTATACACCGCCAGGCCCTGTTGTTGAACCCGAACCAACTGAATATTTTGAGTTATTGGAACCCCTGGCAATAACTGAAAACAATAAACAACTGTTCAGGGTATATCCTAATCCAACAACAGGCAGAATAGTAATTGAAAATACAGGAGATCCATCTTACCCAAACATAATCGCTGAAGTGTATCGGATGCATGGTGAAATAATATTGATCGAGAATTTAGGAGGAAGCAGGAAATATGAACTTTCCATACGTGACGAATCCCCAGGTTTGTATCTACTCAGGATCATTTCTAATGGAAAAGTGGAAACTCTGAAGATTGTTAAAAATTAAAAGTAATCCAGGGAAATTATTAAAAATAGTTGTTACCCAGAAGTTCGCAGAGGACCGCGGAAGTTACGCAGAGAAAATCTTTGCGAACCTCTGCGGCCCCCTGCGTAACACTGCGTAATAGCTTTTAACAAATCACTCGTTTTTAAAACTTAAACAACAACCCAATCCCGAGCGACTCCTTAATTCGAATAACGTCTGGTTTAATACAAAACCGGAATTGATTAACTTTGCTAGTATTGTAGCACAAAGTTAAAACTGAAACGAAAATGAGACCATTATTCTTGTTTATATTTTTATTTATTTTTCTAATTAATAATTCACTTGCCGATGAATCCGGAAAAACACTCATCGTGGGTATCAAACCTGCTCCACCATATATTATCAACAAAGACAACAGTTATGAAGGTGTCTGTATTGATCTATGGGATAAGATATCCAATCAGCTAAACTTCAGTTATGAATTCAAGGAATACAATCTCCCTGGACTTTTGGATGCAGTGGAACAAGGTAAAGTTGATATCAGTATCAACCCATTAACTGTTACTTCTGAGCGTCTGAAGCGATTTGGTTTTACCCAGCCATTTTATGTAACCAATCTTGGTATAGCCACAAAAGCAGAAAACGAAAGTACACTTTCAACCTTTTTAAGAAATTTCTTTTCCTACGATTTTCTAAAAATTGTAGCCTTTCTGTTTGCTATCATTCTGATTTTCGGCCTGATTGTATGGCTAATCGAACGCAAAGATAACCCGGATCAGTTTCATAAGGGATTTCAAGGTATCGGTGACGGAATCTGGTGGTCAGCAGTGACCATGACGACAGTTGGATATGGTGATAAAACACCCAGGTCGGGATTGGGTAGGACATTCTCAATAATATGGATGTTTATTGCAGTGGTCATTGTATCGAGTTTCACTGCTACCATTGCTTCTTCGCTGACTATTCACAGGATGCAATCAGAGATCAACAGTCTTGAAGACCTAAGACGCTCAACGGTTGGGACGCTTAAAGGTTCAGCTCCCGAAGAATTCCTTAAAGATTATCATATCCTTTTCAAGGAATATAATAGTGTAGATACTGGCCTGCAAGATATTGAAGATAGAAAATTACAGGCCTTTGTTTTTGATGAAACCATATTGCGATACCGTATTACCCAGAACAAACTGGAAGAATCCATTATTATTATCCCCAGTGCATACAGCAAGGAATATTTCAGTTTCGCGTCAAATAACCATTCTCTTTTGAATAAAATAAATCCAATCCTTATCGATATCATTGAAAGCACCAATTGGAGAGACCTGCTTGACAAGTATGATCTGGAGTACAGAAAGTAAAATGGCAATAGTATAAAGGCAAAAGTAACTAACCTAATTACATTAAGACCTAACTTAACAACTTCACTTTTGCCTTTACACTTTTGCCTTTTGCCCTGTTCATATAATATCTAATCACCCATTTTAACCTTCCTCTTTTCAAAATCGTACCAAAGAAAAACGATGCCTGAAAGAAAAAAGAAAGCCACATACAACCAGAAATATCCAACGATATCGGGCATATAGACCACATAAAGATACATGATAACAGTTCCGAATGATAGTATTATTCCACCCTCCCTGGCCCTGAACCAGGCTATAAGAAAACCGAACATCAGGAATATTAACAGGTAATTGATCGTAATTAGTTGCTTATTCTCTTCAGCTTCCCTGAAACCGATTGCAATGATAAAATACAATGCTAGGGCACTGGCAAGTACACCCAGGATTCGGGCTATGTAAAGTAATATTTTTAACTGATCAGGTTTTAATGCCATTTTTCACCCCCGTAATCCCCCCTAAAGGGGGGACTTTAGCTTCGATTACACTTTATCTTTTATTTATGATATCCAGCATCCAGTTTCCAATATCTAATTTCCTATTTATAGCTTCTTACTCCTATCATTTCAACCATTTATCCAGCCAGTTAAAGAACACCCGCTGCCAGAGGATCCCGTTCTGTGGTCTCAACACCCAGTGGTTCTCATCCGGGAAATAGAGGAATTCGGCAGGCACATCTCTTAATATAGCTGCATTAAATGCGGTCATTCCCTGTGTAAACACAACCCTGTAATCCAATTCTCCATGAATGATAAGTATTGGTGTATCCCAGTTCTGGACGAATCTGTGCGGAGAATGCTCATAAATATCCCTGATCTTTGCATCATTTCCGGCTTCCCAGAAAGGTCCGCCTTTATCCCAGTTTTCAAACCACATCTCTTCGGTTTCGAGGTATTGAGCTTCTTCATTGAAGATACCATCATGGGCGATAAAAGCCTTAAATCTCCCCTCATGATTCCCGGCAAGGTAGAATACTGCATAACCACCGGCACTGGCACCTAAGGCGCCCAGGCGGTTTTCATCGATAAATGGTTCTTTCGATAATTCGTCAATCGCTGTCAGGTAATCCTGCATACTCTTACCGTGATAATCACCACTGATCTGCTCCAGCCATTCCTGTCCGAAGCCTGATGTTCCCCTTCTTGCCGGGGCTACAATAATGTAATCATTGGCGGCCATGATCTGATAATTCCAGCGGTAATGAAAACTCTGGCTTAATGGACCCTGCGGCCCACCCTTGCAATAAAGGATACCGGGGTAAATTTTATTGGGATCAAAATTTGGAGGATAAATTACAAACACCTGCATGTCTTCGCCATCATGGGTTTTTATCCAACGCTCTTCTACAGCTCCAAACGTGATCTTATCCAGTAACTCCTTATTGGTAAATGTAATCTGTTGCGCAGCACCATCTTCAGGATTTACAGTAAATAATTCAGTTGGCATCGACATGGTTTGCATGGTAGCAACAAGTTTATCACCGGCGAGGGTAACACCACGATAATCCTGCAACCCTTCCGTAAGTGTTTCAATATCACCTGATGCCAAATTAAATTTATAAATCTGGAAGGCTCCATGCCATGTACTGGTAAAATAAATATCCTTGCTGTCAGCCGACCAGGTAATACTGTATGCATCCTGATCAAAACCTACAGTAGCATATGTTTTGTCACCGGTTTTCAGGTTTAAAATAAAAAGCCTGTTCTGATCCGATTCATACCCTTCACGTTCCATACTTTCCCAGGCCATGTAATTTCCATCAGGTGAGAATACAGGAGCAACATCAAAACCCATCATACCTTCGGTTACATTTTCGGTTTTGCCGGTTTCAAGCGTGTAGATATAAATAGCTGAGTTTGTGGAAAGGGTAGCATCTTTCCCATAGAGTTTCTTACAGGTATATGCCAGGGCTTTGCTATCTGCAGTCCAGTCAATCTGCTCAATACCTCCGAAAGGTTTTAAGGGTGACTGGTAAGGTTCACCCTCCATAATATCTTTGTCATTCCAAACTTTTGAGCCATCATAATCAGCAATAAAAATATGGCTGTAGGTATCCACCCAGTGATCCCAGTGACGATACATCAGGTCATCCATTAATCGGCCGGTAGCCATTGGAAGCCCTTCATAAAGATTTTTGAACTTGCCTTCAAGGGTGACTTCCTTGCTGTAAGCAAGCTTTGTCTGATCCGGTGCATATTTAAAACCTGTAATACCTCCTTCAATGTCTGAAATTTGCGTACGGCCAGTACCATCAGGATTCATTTCCCATAACTGGTATGACCCGCTTTCGGAGGTGATAAAACCTATCTTTTCACCATCAGGCCGCCATACGGCATTGTATTCGCTTTTGGCAGTTTTTGTTATCTGCTTTGCTTCCCCCCCATCAACACTGATGGTATAAAGATCACGGTTCCCTTTGTTCTGATCAATTGAATAATAGCTTATTCCGTACAACACGGTCCTTCCATCAGGTGATACCTGCGGATCGCTTACCCTTCCGAATGACCACAACACCTCAGGTGTCATCCGGTCGGAGGTTAACTGGATTTCGGGTTTGCCGATAACTTCGGCTTTTTCTTTTTTAACTACCGGTTCGCAACCCATCAGGGTAGCAACCAGCACCATAATAAAAATTGGCAATATCTTTTTCATGAGTTATTTGGTATTGATTATTTACTGCTGCGAAGTTCAGGAAAAATCGGGAGAAAGTGAAATATTTGAGAAGAATGTTGCGGGTTACGGGTTACGGGTTGCGAGTTATAAGGGGATGCAAAATATCTATGATGAGTTTACGATAAGTTATAATGGTGCCCTGGATAATTTATCCGGTTTTGATAACCTGCAATATATTGAAGGACGATTATTGATATTCACAATAATGCAAGCGGTTGCGATTCCATAGCGGAAGTTGATTCAGCATGTGTATATTTGCCTGTACCTGAATTAACCGGCAATAAAGAGATCAGACTCTATCCCAATCCTGCAGATAGCAAGTTCGTTGTTGGTGGTTGGTTATCGGCAGAAAGTCCGTTGAACATTGAGGTTATTGATCTTTACGGGAGAAGGATAACAGAAATAACAGTACCTGAAGGCAAAATGGAAATTGAAATCAACACCGGACAGTGGAGACAAAGTATGTATCTTTTACGAATTAAGAATAAGCAAGGTGCTATAAAGATTGAAAAACTTATCATAATCTGAAATCAATAACTAATAATCCATTACCAATTAATATCATGAGAAAGTCATATTGATCTTTGTGCTTACTTTCATCACCAGTAATATTATCTGTGCTTCTGTGGCACTAAAAAACAACAGGATTGCCAACCCTCTGGCACAGAATTTGCTTTTTCCCCAAAAACCTTGAACAATGAAAACCAGACTGCTCAAACTCCGCCGATACTTCTTCAAACAAGCCCTCGGGCTATTCAGCGTTACTGCATTGCTTTTTGTTTTCGAAGCCTGTTACGGTACTCCCCAGGCATATGAGGATGACATTGAGATATCGGGAACAGTGAAATCATCACTTACCGGTGAGCCCATTAAAGGCATCAGCATATTACTTGAAAATGAAGGAAGATATATAAGCACCGATGAGAACGGGGAATTTATCATTTATGCATTTCCATCCAATGTATATATTATAACAGCTGAAGATCTTGACGGCACAGAAAATGGATTATTCAAAACGAAAAGGACAACCTTATCACATGATACTACCAACAGGCTTGAACTGGAATTTTACTTAGATGAAAAAGAGACCGAATAATATTCCTTTCAGCAAACGAGTTTTACTGGATCTCCACAATCAATACCGAAAAACGGAAAGCGCCCTGCATGAACTACGGTATTTATTCTGGGAATGCACCCTGCGATGCAATCTTAACTGCCAGCATTGCGGCAGCGATTGCTCAAAAGAATCGGGTGTGCAGGATATGCCTTATGAAGATTTATGCAGTGTACTTCAGAATATTAAGAATCATATTGATGATACCACAAAAATCACAGTTGTAATCACCGGTGGAGAACCGCTGGTCAGAAAAGACCTTGAAAAATGTGGTATTGAGATTCGTAAACTTGGATTTAAATGGGGCATAGTAACCAATGGTTTTCAATACTCCCCTGAACGCCATCAGACATTGATGAATGCAGGCATGGGTTCGTTAACACTCAGTGTTGACGGATTTGAAGACTCGCATAACTGGCTTCGTAACAACAATAAAAGTTTTAATAAAACCATCAGTGCATTGGATATTATTACTCTGGAAAAAAAACTCAATTATGATATTGTCACCTGTGTAAATCAGAAAAACTTTGAAGAACTCCATGAATTGAAAAACTATTTTCTGGGAAAAAGGGTGAAGGCCTGGCGCCTATTCACCATCTCCCCTATTGGCCGGGCACTGGATGATCCGGAGCTTCTTCTCCGCAATGAGCAATTAAAAGAATTAATGGACTTTATTAAGGTCTCCCGATCGGAGAATAATATGAATATCAAATTCAGCTGTGAAGGGTTTACCGGTCCCTATGAAAGCGAAGTCAGGGATAATTATTATTTCTGCCGTGCCGGGATCAACATTGCTTCTGTACTGGCAGATGGTTCCATAGCTGCCTGTCCGAATATCGATCCTGCCTTTTCGCAGGGGAATATCTATCGGGATGATTTCATGGATATCTGGGAAAACAAATACCAGCTTATGCGAAAACGGGATTGGATGAAAACCGGCATATGCACCTATTGCGAAGCATTTAAATGGTGTAAAGGTAACGGGCTGCACTGGAGGAAAGCAGGCGATACGGAGGTGCTGAGATGCCACTACAGGATGCTTTGTTAATGAGGCTCTTATCTAAGCGCTTATTGCATTGTCATCAATCGCTAATGAACCTGTAATTTAATAACTGCTGTTACTGAGTACCTGGAACTTAATTTATTTCCCGCGCTTAGCGATTTGCCACTGTAACCTGATAGATTGAATACCCATAGCACCCATTATTCGAATATCGTACAATCGTGCAATTAAACATCACCTTTCAAGCATAAACTTATATTTGGGTTATTATTGCACGATTAATGCAATTGCACGATGGCGGCGATTGCCCGATGTATGAGATTGAGCGATGTAATGTAAAGCTAACTATAAATTGTTCAGCCTTCCGTCTTCTATCTTCTATCTTCTTTCCCATTATTTCATATCTTTACATATCAGCATATTATTTCCTTATGAGAAAGTTGATCTTCATATGCATACTATTCCCTGCCTGTTTAATTGGCCAGGATAAGATAGATAGCCTGAAACAATTACTTGAGAGTTCGAATGAAGAAAACAGGTTTGATATTTTGATGGAACTGGGAGAGGTCCTGAAAACCAGAGAACCTGAACAGGCAATACAATACTTCAATGAAGCCCTGGATATAGCAAATGCGAACAATGCACTGACTGAAATTTCAGGCTGCTATAATAACCTGGGGGGTATTTATCTTGACATGAACAAATACGACACTGCGATTCAACTCCTCAATATTTCACTGAATCTGCGACAGGAACTGAAAGACAAAACCGGTACGGCTGAGACCTTGTATAAACTCGGTCGATGTCACTACTATTCAGGCAACTACGACATTGCGCTTGAGAACTATAAAAATGCCAGGCGTTTAAACAATGAATCCGGGGATATTCTTGAGGAATCGTACAACCTGTTACAGATGGGATTGATCTATAAAACAAAAAGTGAGTACGATGATGCAATCATTGCATATAAACAGGCCCTTTTATTAAGTGAGGGATACGAAGATCATCTGCATACCGCTCAGATCTTTAACAATATCGGAAGCGTTTATTTCAGGATAGGTGAAATTGAGAAAGCACTTGAGTATTACAACAAAGCCCTGGAAATCAGGCAACAGAAAGGGGATAGACATGGTATGGCCGGGTCTTTCAATAATATTGCTAATTGTAAGAAACGATCAGGACTTTATAATGAAGCTATTGAATATTATGAAAAAGCGCTTGAAATCAATGAAGATATTGGAAACATAAGATACATGGCAAAAAATCTGATGAATATCGGGACCATCTATCAACAGTTAGAAGAATATGGAAAGTGTCTTGATTACTACAAACAATCGCTTGTACTAAAAGACTCGATTGGAGATAAGAAGGGCAAATCATATACACTCGGTCATATTGGAGCTGTTCACTTTTTTATTGGTGAATATGATCTTTCAATAGATTATTATAACCGCTGTATTAAGCTGGCTTCAGCATTAGACTATAAGAGTGCCCTTAAAAACTGCTATTTCGATTTAAACCGGGTTTACAGCGCTCTGGGTGATTATAAGGAAGCATTACGTTATCATAAGTTATACAGTGCTATTAAGGACTCTATACTTGATAAAGAAAAGTACAAAGCGGTTATTGAGGTCCAAACACAATATGAAACGGAAAAGAAAGAAAAGGAGAACGAACTTTTAAAGAAAGACCTTCGTCTGAAAGAAACAAACGAACAATACCTGCTCGTTAAACAACGCCTGCTATTCACTATCATTATTGGTTTAATCCTGATCGTAATCATTGCCGTTATCCTATTGCGGTTTAAAACCCGGTCCCTGATACATAGCAGGGTCATTTCAGAAAAGGAGAAAAAATTCAATGAACTTGAATTAAAGAATAATGACCGGGAGAGACAGCATCTTGAAGATCTCCTTTTTGCAGAACAACAGATCAATAATCTGCAAAACGAGAAGATAGAACACCGAAACAGGGAACTATCCTCCATGATGCTTCTCATGGTCAACAAAAACCGTATCCTTACTGAAATTTCTGAGAAACTTCAGGAAGTTAAATATCTTGATGAGTCGAAGCAAAATAAAATTAATAACATTCTGAGCATTATTGATGGAAATAAAATCCTGGATCAGGACTGGGAACAGTTTAAAAAACATTTTGAGGATGTGCATAAGGGATTTTTCGAAAACCTGGAGAAAAATTATCCTGGTTTAACCCCGCACGATGTAAAGCTCTGTGCATATTTAAGGATTAATTTGAACACAAAGGAGATTGCCAGGATGTTAAACGTCACCATTGCTGCGGTTAATAAAAGCCGGCAGAGATTAAAAAAGCGGCTCGGGCTGGATGCCGATCAGGACCTGAATGAGTTTATCAGTAAGTTATAACAGTATTGAATGATCCCAAAACTCATCAATAACTTTCTTTGCCTTTACCCCTGTCCACTCTTTTTGACCCTGTTTATCTATTGGATTATTTTATACTTTGGCAATAAACAGAAAGAGATTGTCAGATTAACATACTGTACAGCAATTACATAACACATATGAATAATTTCCAATCAGCAGGATATAATAACCAATGCACCAATAATTGTCCTGCAATTATTCCATTTCTGTCCTACTAATGTCCCATATATTTTTTTGGGTTTTCAGTCCTCAGGCTATAGTTTTACAGGGTATGTTTGATTCTTGATCATGATAAAACATATTGACATACTGATAACCGGAAACCTGAAGGAGGCTGCATTTGCATTCTTAACTATAAAAGCAGCACACAAATTGAATATTAATGGATATGTTGGATATACTTCAGAGTACAACATTCTCATCGAGGCGGAAAGTAATGAATCACAATTAAACAAATTCATTGAATGGTGTAACAAGGAAAAGTATGGAGCTGAGATCAAAGACATCATCATTAAATCCGGGGATCTGAGAAACTATGACACATTCGAAATGAATGTAAATGCAGCATTATTACAAACCGAATCTAAATGATATAAAAATCCAAAGCCATGAAAAAACTTATCTTATTCTATTTTATGTTTACCATTTCGTTAATCACCTGCTCACAGGTTGCGATCAATAATGATGGGGGCAATCCCAACGGCTGTTCCATGCTGGATGTAGAATCAACCTCACGCGGGTTATTGATCCCGCGTATGTCGATAACCCAAAGAAATGCCATTGGCTCACCGGCAACCGGACTGCTTGTCTTTCAGACAAACAGTACTCCTGGTTTTTATTATAATAAAGGAACGCCTTCGGTCTCCAACTGGATTAATCTATCAACAGATAATCTAGGCAATCATATAGCCACACAAAATCTGGTTCTCAATGGAAATTACATTTCTGGTGATGGCGGGAGCGAGGGCATTTTTGTGAATTCACTTGGAAGGGTCGGTATCGGACTGACAAATCCAACAACACCATTGGAAGTTACAGGTACTATAAAAGCTACCGCTTTCGAAGGAGATGGTTCAAATCTTACAGACCTCCCCGGGGATAACCTGGGCAACCACATCGCAACACAGAATATCAGAATGAGTAATAAATGGATCTCCCAGGATGGTGATAGTGAAGGTATTTTTGTTTCCTCTTCAGGATATGTCGGTATTGGAACAACTTCACTCAGTGAAAGACTGGAAGTAAACGGTAAGGTTGAGGCTGAAGACGGATTCAGAATAAATACTGCTCCGGGAGATGGTTTATATATTTACAAGTCAGGTACGATTTCAACAAACCAAACATCGAGCTACAATAACGGAGTTGAGGTTAGCGGTGCACAGGGTTACGGACTTTATGTCGGGTATTCAGGACATGATGGGATCCATGTATATAATGCAGGACCTACTATAAGCGGTGTAAACGACATTGGCGACAACGGTGTTGAGATTGAAGGTGCTGCAGATTATGGTGTTTTTGTAGGTCATTCCGGGAAAGATGGTGTATATGTTTATAAAGCTGGAAATCCATCTGCAACATTCACAACCTTATACGAAAATGGATTCGAACTTGCCGGAGCGGAAGGTAATGGGCTGTATATAGGCCGTGCAGATCTTAATGGAGCAATAATATGGAATGCCGGATCCGATGGTATCTATATCGGGACGACAGGGGATGATGGCATTTATATTTCAGATGTAGGAGATGATGGATTGCATGTGCATGATGCTGAGAACAACGGAATCTATATCAGACAGACCGGAGAGGATGGTGTATGTGTTCATCAAGCCGGATCACCAAATGGTGCATTTTCCAGCAGCCTGAACAATGGTTTTGAAGTTGAAGGAGCAGAAGGTCATGGATTGTATATTGGCAAGGCCAATAATGATGGGATTTGTGTATATAATGCCGGATATGATGGCATTACCATAGAAACAGCCGGTGCACATGGAGTTCATGTGGATGAAGCCGCATCAGATGGCATCCACGTAAAGAAAGCCGGCACACCAACATCAACTTCATCCAGTCCAGCTTATAGTAATGGCGCTGAAATAGAAGGAGCAGAACATTATGGTATGTATGTTGGGTATGCCGGTTTTGATGGTCTTTATATTTATGAAGCCGCTGATGATGGAATCACTGTTCTTAATGCCGCAGATGATGGTTTATATATTAATGATGCAACTGCTGATGGAGTATATGTTGCCCATGCCGATGATCGTGCTTTTTATGGTAACACAGATAATGCAGACAAGGAATGGGGTTTTTTTACCTACGACAAAATCTATGCTAATAATTTAACTTCCAAGGGGAACAATTCCTATGCAAAAAATACAGGGAGCATAACACTTGAAGCAGGGGATATAGTTTGTATCGCTGGAGGCCTTACCAGAAACGTTCTTGACGGAGTAGGATACCCTGTTGTAAATGTTGCCAGGGCAACTAAAGGAAATTCACAGGCAGTGTTCGGGGTTGTTGAACATAAAGTGGTCATTCGTGAAGATGTTGAAGAAACAAATGATGGAGGACAGCAGAAAGCTTTAAAAAGTTTCACCCATGCTGATGGCGATATCTATCCAGGTGATTATCTTTCAGTGGTTGTTTTCGGCCAGGCAGAGGTTAAAATCGATAATCGGAAAAGTATCAAAGCTGGCCAGAAACTAACTGTTTCCGAAACATCAGGCCATGCCCGGAGCATAAACAATTCGGATAGCTGGTTTGATACCGGGGTTCTTGGAAAATCACTCGAGGATTCTGATGGTAAAGGGATGTTAACGGTTTTTGTGAATTGCAAGTAGCCCAACCATAATATTCACCGGGTGACTTTAGAGTCACCCGGTGAATATTATTTTTTGGTGATTGAGATTATTAAAACAAGGATTAATGGTGCATTTTCAATTGCACGTCGAACATCGAAACCTGACAATCGACAATTCTATTCCACCGTTCTCTTCATAAATTGTACCCGCTGAAATGCAGCCGTATTTTCATTATCCTTTAAAACCTTGCCTTTGAAATCGGCGATTGAAAGATACCCATGTCCTTCCATCCAGTTTTTCATTTCTTTAAGCATGGTTTCAATATAACCGATACCATTTTTATAAAAGACCGAACAAAGCTGCGCTGCATCCGCACCAGCCAGAAGCACTTTCACAATCCCGCCATAACACTGAATACCAGTGGAAGCAGCCACCTGGCAATTCAGGTTACTCTTTACAACACTTGCCCAGCGTAATGGTTGTGTAATTTCTTCAGGTGCACTGAGGAAATTATCCTTTACTACGGCTTCCTTTTCAATGTCAATATCCGGACGGTAATACCGGTTAAAAATAACCAGCCCGTCAGCTCCGGCATCAACAAGTCGTTTTGCAATTTGAAGAAGGTTGGTGAAGTATGGCCCCAGTTTAACAGATACAGGAATAGATATAAACTTCTTTACCTCAGTCAGGATTTCAACGTACTGATCTTCTATTTCTTTGCTGCTGACGCTCCAATCGAACGGGAAGATAGAAATATTCAGTTCAATACCATCAGCACCAGCATCCTGAATAGACTTTGCAAATTGCGGCCATTCTTTTGAGGATATACAGTTGATGCTTGCTATAAGAGGAGTGTCACCGTATTTTTTTGCTTCCCTTATCATACCAATATATTCCTTTAATCCAAAATCCTTCGAATAGGTATTGATATAATCAACCGCCTCAGGATACCAGAAGTATTTTTCATCCTGGTCCATCAATTTATTGGTATCAGCCAGAAGCTGTTCTTCGAAGAGGGATTTCAAAACGATAGCTCCAGCGCCATGATCGATACATTTTTTTATGTTTTCTAATGTTCCCGTTAGCTTTGAGCTGCTTACAATGATTGGGTTTTCTAACCTCAGTCCCATGTATGTTGTTGAAAGGTTCATGATTTTAGGTTTTTAGTTCAGTAAATTATTTACATTTCTTAAGATCATTATATTTTTCAAGTAAGCTTTCAGGATTATTAAACAGGATCTTACAATAATCAATCGCTGCATTGAGATTATTTTCAGCAGCCTCAGTTAAACCTTCGGTGAAATTCCACTCATATCCCTTTATATGTAAAAGAAAAGCTGCCGGATATTTTTTATACAGCTCATGGCATAGCTTAATGATATAACCAGGTGATGCTGCATGTGTGGTGAATGAGGCTTTTGTTGTAGCATCTATTTTCGATATACAAAAGTCATCTATCTCCTCTTCTGAGGCATCAACAAAAACTACAATGTCTTTATCGGAAACATCATGGGCATCTTCGATGTTCAGTTGATAATTACTATCAAAAGAAAACTCTTCCAGGCCCTCCTGTATAATCCATTTTTCAAAACGGTTAACAAACTCATTTCCTAATCCATCATCCTGCCGTCCAGGATTTCCATAACCATAAAGAAGAATTTTCATCATAAAAATGTTTAATTAATTCGCAGATACAAAATTATATACAAAATTCTTAACCGGAGATAATTACAGCATAGATTTTGAATATTTCATACAACTAACATTTGAGGGATGGATTTTAACCGCTAAGCCCGCGAAGTAACGCAAAATAAGATATTGTAATGAAATATATTTTAGCGTTTCATAGCGTTCTCTGCGGTTTATCTTATAGGTGTTAAACAGATAAAAAAACCATGCCCATAATATGATGAACATGGTTTAAATCTATTTATATCAGGCAAAAGATTTATCTTCTCTTCCTGTCGAGCAGGTTATTATTTGCATCATATACCGAAATTTCCAGCGGCATCTTACCAAGTGCATGTGTTGCACAACTAAGGCATGGATCATAAGCCCTGATTGCAACTTCCACTGCATTCATCATGGGTTCGGTAATTTCTTTCTGTCCACCCATAAAAGCAACAGCTGCTTTATTTACGGCAATATTCATCGGTTCATTATTGTTGGTTGTTGACACAATAAGGTTGGCCATGGTGATCTGATCCTTATCATTGATTTTGTAATGATGGAATAATGTTCCCCTTGGTGCCTCTATCAAACCAACGCCTTCTTCCTGTTTGGTACCTTTTGTTACCAGGTCATCTTTTTGCAGATCGGGATCCATGAGGAGTTTCTTAATCTCCTCAGCCGAGTGTAGCAATTCTATCAATCTTGCCCAGTGAAAATGCATCGACATACCATTAGGTTTACCATTGGTATATGCCTTGAATATTTCGAATTCTTTCTGTGCAAGCGGTGTTGTAATAAACTCGGCACAGTTTAATCGAGCCAGGGGCCCTACCCTGTACCAGCCATCCTGCTTTCCGAATTCAAGCAGGTAAGGGAATTTCATATAACTCCAGCTTCTTACTTCTTCACCAATATATTTAAGGTAATCCTGATAATCAATATCATGAAGTATTTTCTTTCCTTCGGTGTCGATGGTTCGTAATCTTCCATGATACAGATCAAGTTCACCATCTTTACCAACAAGGCTCATATGATTGGACGGGAAAGCCGCGAAGCCATCGATCAACTCTGTATGCTTGCTATGATAATCTTTAAACAAATCAACTGATGCCTGCGCCCAGGCAATCATCTGGTCAATATTCAACGGATCCGGACCATTCAGGAATTCATCCCTTTCTTCGATTGTGAGGTTCTTATTAATTCCGCCAGGAATAGCACCTGTTCCATGTATCTTCTTACCTGCAGTTGCCCTGATGATCTCCTGTCCGTATTTACGCATCATAACGCCCATTACAGCAAGATCCTTGAATTCCTTAGCTACCCCGATTACATTACGTATAGCCGGGTCTGCATCAATTCCAAAGAGCAGGTCAGGTGAAACAAGGTGGAAAAAATGCAATGCATGTGATTGGAACATTTGTCCATAATGCATCAGTCTTCTCATTTTCTCGCCTGTTGGTGTAAGGCCATCACCGGTGCCTGCACCCACTATAACATCAAGTGCCTTAGCAGCAGCAAGATGGTGGCTTACCGGGCAAATACCACAAAGACGCTGAACCAGAACAGGAGCTTCCCAGTAAGGACGCCCCTGAACAAAACGTTCAAAGCCCCTGAATTCCACAATATGTAATCTACTCTGTACAACATTATTTTCATCATCCAGGTGTATGGTCACTTTACCATGCCCCTCCACTCTGGTTACAGGTTCTATCGTTATCTTCTTTGTCATGTTTACTGGGTATTAATCAAATTTAACAACTTCATAGGGTAATTTCAACTCATTTCCGGTTATCAAGGCTACCAGTGCATCCCATATCAGATCAGCTCTGGGTGGACATCCCGGAAGGTAATAATCTACCTTTACCACTTCATGGCATGGATATACCTTGTTTAATATCATTGGTAACTCATCGTCGTTCGGTAATATTTTATCCGTATTATTGGCCACCGTGGGGCCATTGAGATAAGCTTCCTCGATACACTCCTGGACAGGAATACCATTTCTAAGAGCTGGCAATCCTCCCATAATTGCACATTCTCCAAGTGAAATCAGGATTTTACAGTTTTTTCTGAAATCTTTCAGTACATGCACATTTTCACTGTTACAGCATCCTCCCTCAATAATTCCTATATCACATTGTTTTGTGAATTCCTTTATATCATCAATGGGAGATTTATTGAATTCTATCAGTTCTATCAATTCAAGTATGCGTTCGTCGATATCCAGGAACGACATATGGCAACCAAAGCATCCGGCTAATGATGTTGTTGCTACTACAGGTTTACTCATTATTAAATACCTCCATTAATTAATTTCTAAACAACACTTTTAATATCGCTTCCAATAGCTTCCTTATCGAATTTCCTGTGACCGATGGGTTCGATAAATCCTTTTTCTTTCCTTAGGATAGATCCTACCGGGCAGGTATTCATAGCATTTTCAGCTTCTTCATCCGTTAGCTTTGCAGCAAGTTCATGGTCAAGGTTAATCATTAGCTGATTACCTCTTTTTTTCAATGCAAACAGGTTCTTACCATCTTTGGTAATGGTTCTTACACAACGCTTGCATAGGATACATCTGTTTCTGTCGATATAAAGTTTCGGGCTTTCTGCATCAACTTCTTTTTCAGGGAAAATATATGGATAACGGGGAACCATCATCTGGTAACTATAGGCCAGGGCCTGAAGTTCGCAATTTCCGCTTTTTTCGCAGGCGGGGCAAAAATGATTACCTGAAACAAAAAGCATCTCAATAATGGATGCTCTGAGATCCTGAATTTCAGGGGTGTTATTTTCAACCTCCATCCCAGATGCCACCGGACAGGTACATGCTGTCATAAACCGGCCAGCAACTTTTACATTGCAAACCCTGCATGATCCGGCAGGTATTACACCCTTCAGATGACATAATGAAGGAATATAAATCCCATTGTCAAGTGCCGCCTCAAGAATGCTTTGTCCGGGAATACCATAACAATCTTTTCCGTCTATTGTGAATTTTATTTTGTCGCTCATATTTATAGATTTAAATCTTTAATTACTTAATATTTTTACAGATTTGGTGTTCTTCCAACATATTCACATGAATCTGCGACAGCTTCAGCAAGATCAAATCCTGTATCATACTCAATATCCTCTTTAACAAGCTCTTCGTATTTTTCACGGAAATTTTTAATCGTTGTGAGAACAGGATTAGCAGCTGTCTGGCCTAAACCACATCGGTTTGCCATTTTCATTTTACCACCCCATTGCTGCAAATCATCAATATCCTGCTTTACACCGTGTCCATTGAGAATCTTCTCAAGCTTATGTTTCAGGATCACCTGTAAAGTCCGGCAGGGAGCACAGGAACCACAGGATTCTTCAATAAAGAAGTCCTGGAAATTCCGAACAACATCTTTAATAAGATCCCGCTGGTTGCCAATGATAATTATGGAACCACCGGTAGGCAAATCTTCAAAAGCAATGGTGCGTTTAAAATCACGCGGACCTATACATTCTCCGGAAGGTCCCCCAATCTGAACTGCCTGAACATTTTCTGCTCCGGCCATTTCAAGAAGGTCTCTTACCCTAACACCCCACTCAACTTCATATACACCGGGATATTTACAATCCCCGGAAATACTGAGCAATTTTGTACCAGCACTTTCACGTGATCCTATCATGGAGTACCAATCGGCTCCATTTAAAACGATTTTTACCACTGTAGCAAGTGTTTCAGCATTATTGATAACAGTGGGTTGGTTCTTATATCCTTTCTGTACAGGGAATGGAGGTCGATTTCTTGGTTCTCCCCTTTTACCTTCACAGGATTCAATCAACGCAGATTCCTCACCGCAAACATAGGCACCTGCACCATACTGAATCCTGATATCAAAATTAAATCCCTGTTTACCATGAATATTTTCCCCCAGTTTATTCTCCTCACGCAATTCCTGAAGAATACTTTCAAGATAATCATTAAGGTATTCATATTCCTTCCTCAGGTACAAAATTCCTTCAGTACCGCCAATAGCATACCCTGCAATGGTCATACCTTCGAATACGGTATGTGGCAATTCGGTAAGCAGCACTCTTTCTTTAAAAGTTCCTGGCTCTCCTTCATCTGCATTACAAAGTACAAACTTTGTTTCTCCTTCAGCCTGACGACAGAAATCCCACTTTAAACCGGTTGGGAATCCGGCGCCACCACGGCCTCTCAGGTAAGCAGTTTTTACCTCTTCGATCACTTCATTCGGTGACATGGTGATCGCCTTTTCCAATCCACTGCCATTCTCATAATCAGAGAAAATCACTTCACCCTTCTTTCGGATGTTATTATAAACCATCGCTCTTACCGGAATTGAAGCATTTTTACCATCTCCAAATTTCTTGATCATCTCATCAACACTCTTTCCGGCCTTCATTTGAGAAACAAGATCTTTAACCACATATGGTGTAAGGTCAGTAAAAACTTTGCCATTGATAATAGCTGCGGGTTCCTGGTCACTCATGCCAATACAAGCAGTTTCAAACAATCCGATCTTACCATCTTTGGTAACATTACCAAATGCACACCCTGCTTCCCTTTCGAAGGCATCAGCCACTTCAGCTCTTCCCATCATATTAGCTACTACACTGTTATTCAGATAAACAGTATATTCACCTTTCGATTTTTGAGTGAAGAAATGATAAAATGAGAGTGTTTGTATTACATCAACTTTTGAGATATTCAATCCCTCGGCAAGCAGATCAACAGCTTCATCGGTGATTATTCCAAACTCAGTCTGGATATCAGCCAGAATATCCATTAATCTACCACCATCACTGCCGTAATTGTTAATAATTTTTTGGACAATAGTTCTCATAAATTTATTGATTATATTGTTATTTATTGAAAATTTGAAATCCTGGGATCCAGTTGTTAATTAATTAACAATGCAAAATTAAGTTGAATTTTCAAAACAAAAAAACAAATGCTGAATTTAGAAAGAGTTTAATATGCAATAGGCTTCATATGTATATTTATATATATTACTATAAGGACTATTTATCAAGGTTTATAGACTCACTTGTTATTATGTGTTTTCAGAATACGGTATCAGAATAATTTCTGAAGTCCTTGATTTAAGAACAAATATGAAATATAATTTACTTGTTCGCAGCGAAATATGAGACCTCCTCAAGTGAACTTTTAATATCAAAATCCTTAATAAAAATACCGGCAGGTGCATCCAACCTCACAGATGTAAAATTAAGCACACCCCTTATTCCATTTTCAATAAGGATATCGTTCAATTCACTGGCATAATCATCGGGAATAGTTAAGATGGCAATTTTAACATTCTTTGACATTACGATTTCAGGTATTTTACTAATATCATAACAATTTACACCACAGAACTCCCTGTTGATTTTATCTCCATCAATATCAAAAGCTGCAACTACCTGCAGGAATACCTGATTTTCAATTAAAAGATTACAAATGGCCTGACCCAGTCTGCCAAAACCTACGATTGCAATATTTTTACATTCCTGTAAACTTATCACCTCTGTGATCCTGTCGATCAAATCATGCACATGATACCCACGTCTGTTATTTCCTGAAGATCCGATCAGCATCAGGTCACGACGAACCTGAACCGGATTTATATTTAGAAGGCGGGCCAGGTCATGAGAAAAAATATAAGGATCGTGGAGGTATTGATAATTACTCAACAACCTGCGGTATTTACTTAACCGATTTACTGTTTTCTCCGGAAGCAACATTTCCATATGTTAAAAAAGTTAGCAAATATATATTAATTAAATATAATAACATGGAAAGAATCCTTATAAACAACAACCCAATTTTCTTATTTAAAAGCATTATAAAAAACATAAATATTATTTGATAATTCGATGAAATTCAATATATTTACTTGATATTCTTTTTCCCTGGTACAAAGCATCTAACACAATATTTATTTCTATGAATAACAAGTTCAACTACGGATTATGGTTAAAAATCATACTCTGGCTCATTGCCATTCATTCTATTATCGTTGGTGTATTACTTATTTGTCTTCCGATATCAGGATATCACTTTTTCGGATTCAATGTTGAAGAAAAATTTTTTCCGACACAGGGTGGGATTTTCCATATAGTCATGAGCATTGCTTATATCATGGCAGCAAAGAGACTGGGGAAAGACACCGGGCTTGTTATTTTTTCGTATATCGCCAAGTTTATCGCTACTGCATTCCTGGTTTTTTATTATTTCATATTTGATAATATTCTCACCATATTGTTTTCTGGTATTGGAGATTTGATTATGGGACTGATTATCCTTGCCACCCTTCATGAATACAAAAGAAACCAGGTAATGAAATAGAAGTTAGTTGAACTGATGAAGAATAATTTACCATCGATTATAATCACCGGGGCTTCAGGCTTTGTTGGGCGATATTTAACTAACAATATTAAAGACAGCTATTACATTTTTGCCATTGCCAGAAGGTCGAGCATGGAAGCCAATGTACCTATTCATCCAAATATTCAATGGATACAATGGGATATTTCAAACAGGGATACACTTGAGGAAACCACCCGTTATATTTATTCCCAGGGCGGTGCGGATTATGTCATCCACCTGGCAGGTTATTATGACTTCGATTACGAGGACAAACCAGAGTACAAGAAAACCAATATCAAAGGCACCAAGAATATTCTTGAGGTTGCAAGAGACCTTCGTGTTAAAAGATTTCTATTTGCCAGTTCACTTGCAGCCTGTAATTTTCCTGAAAGAGGGGATGTAATTACAGAGAAATCACCAGTGGATGCAGACTTCGCTTATGCCAGAAGTAAAAAAAGGGGAGAAATAATGGTTAACCAGTATTCCAAATATTATCCCTGTTCGGTAATCAGGTTTGCTGCCGTTTACAGCGATTGGTGCGAATATGCCCCATTGTACAAATTCCTTTCAACCTGGTTGTCGGGCCAATGGAATTCAAAGATACTGGGTGGCAAAGGCCAATCAGCCATTACCTACATTCATATCCACGACCTGAAAGAATTATTGATAACCATTATTAAGAAAAGCAGGTTTCTTCCTCAATTCGACACTTATATTGCCAGTCCTGATGGTTGTGTTTCACATAAAGAATTGTTTCATCATGCTACACGCGATTTCTTCGGGAAACCTGGAAAGCCCTTTTTTGCCCCGCGATGGATTTCCTATTTGGGAATCCACTTTATGAGCATTTTTTCCCGTATGAAGCTGATTCCTCAACCATTTGAGAAACCCTGGATGATAAAATATATTGACGAGAAACTGGTTATCGATTCTTCTTACACCCGTGAAGTACTCGGGTGGCATCCTATACCAAGGTATCATATTCTAAGACGTTTATTGTTTTTACTTGTTAACCTCAAAGCCTATCCTTCGGAGTGGAATGTTAAAAATGAAGCCGCATTGGAACATATTGGCAGCAGAGCCAATCTGATAATTTATGAAAAACTGATGAGCGATAAGGAGCATCTTCTCAAACTAATAATTGAAACTGTAACCCTAAATGACAACATTGATACATTCGGCCGTTTCCAGGAAATGACCATCACAGATTTAAAAAGCCAGATCAATACCATATATAACCTTCTTCTCGCCACGGTAAGAAGTGGCGATCGCAGCCTGATGCTGAAATATCTTGATGATATCGGATTTGACAATTTCGCTGCAGGATTTGAAGTAGAAGAAATTATCGAATTCTTAAAGGCCATCAACAGGCTCGTTGTTACATCTTTACAACAGCATGATGAATTGGAAAACCTGAAGCAGGAGATCCACGATTACATTGCACTTGCATTTCAGCTGGCACAGGATGAAATTGAGGAAATTTTTGAAGAGCTGGAAAAGAAATTCCCACAGCGCGATCTGATTAAGAAAGTCTCCAAACCCGAGGTAGATAAACGTGATAAACTCATCCTGAAATTAAGCCGTCCATACCAGGTTTACTCCAGCGAAGAGGAGAAATCAAAGGATTATAGGGATAAACACGCTAAATTCTCAATGTATGATATGAGGTAGGTAGATGGTTTAGGGTTTAGGGTATAGGATTTTGGGTTGAAGGGTTGAAGGGTTGAAGGGTTGAAATTTTAGAAATCATCTTTCCAATTGTCTTATCGGACAGGGTTAGCAGCTTTCATTTTCTAACATCCTTTCTACATCTGTCATCCAGCAAAATTCTGTCAATTCATAATCAACAAATTGCCTGACATCCTCAAGGATGCGATGGTATTCCTGATCAAGCTTTTCAGTCAGGCAACTATCAAATATCTTATCTTCTTCAATTTCAATGGCAATCACAAAAACATGTTCTGGTACTGCATAATTTAATTGTTTTCCCAGCTCGAACATAGCTTTGAAAGAAAGCTCATGAAAATTTGAGAGGTGCAGGGTTTCCTGGTAGGTATCCAGATTATATTTATAAACTGTACCGGGTTTCCCGCCAATCTTTGTAGCATCAATAAAAACAACAGACTGATATCCTACCATATCCTCAAACAATCCAAATCCCCCACACATTGCAGTTTTAAAATCAATATAATTAAGTTGTGGGAGAGTTTTAAGATCATTTGCTATTTTTAATCCAATACCATCATCCCCCAGGATATCACTGCCAAGTCCTACGATTAGTATTTGATGCTGATCCAACATGGTGGCACTATCTTTTTCAATACCGCTTAACTGTTTCAATCAGGGATCCGTCAGTCTGCCTCAAATTCACAATCATGGGCATTTCTCCCGGAAGATAATGGGTTGCACAGGAGAAACAGGGATCATATGCCCTGAATGCCATTTCTATCATATTCAGAATCCCTTCCGATACCTCGGTTCCTTTTTTAATCAGTCCTTCCGCAGCTTTTTTTATAGACATGCAAATAGCCGCATTATTATTGGTTGTTCCAACAATGATATTGGCTTTGGTTACGATTCCTTTATTGTCGGTCCAGTAATGATGCGTCAGTGTACCCCTTTGTGCTTCAACAATACCAACACCTTCACCGGGAATATTATTTGCATCAGGGCGATTTATCAGATCTTGTCCTGTTATTTCAGGATCTTTTGCAAGCTCAAGGCATCTTTCTGCTGCATATAGCAATTCTACCAGTCTGGCCCAGTGCATCGCAAGGGTATTATGCACGGGCTTTCCGCCAAGAACTTCGAACATTTTATCATATTCCACCTGTGCCAGTGGTGTTGCCATACCTTCTGCAGCATTAAGCCGGGACAGTGGTGTGGCATGATAAACACCAGAATCCTGTCCGTCAACAAAACCTTTCCAGCCAATTTTTTTGAGGTATGGAAACTTCAGGTAACTCCATGTCTCCACTCGCTCCTCAACGTAATCCCTATATTCGTTGGGGGTATATTTACAATGCTCATTACCCTTTGTATCAACAACGCGGACTTTACCATCATAAAAATTAACTTTATGATTGTCATCAACAAGTCCCATTGAATGAAGTGTGAGGGCATACGGCCCATTCAGAATTATATCAACATATTCTTTATTTTCAAGGACAACATTATTAAAGATCTGAAGCGAGAATCTCGCAAACTCGACAAAACCATTAGCTGTTTTTTCTATATCAGCCCTTTGCTCTTCTGTTAAACCTTTTCTTACACCACCCGGCATATTCATCACAACATGTGTTTGATGCCCGCCAAGCAATGCCTGTATTTCCTGTGCTTTCCTTCTCTGTTTTATTACTTCGGTCCCGATTTCCACACCCACTTTACCAATAACACCGAGGATGTTTCTTTCTGCCGCCGGTGCTGTTGGCCCGACAACGAAATCAGGTGCTGCAAGTGCATAAAAATGGGCGATATGGCTGTGCACAAAATGTGCTGAATAGAACAACTCCCGTAATTTTTTTGCCGTAGTGGTAGGCTCCACTCCAAAAACTTCATCGGTTGCCTTTCCCGATGCCATGTGATGACAACCAGGACAAACCCCACATATTTTTGTCACAATCTGCGAAAGTTCTTCAACAGGCCTTCCTTCACAGAATTTTTCAAATCCTCTCAATTCAGGAACCTGGAAATACACATTTTGAACCTCACCATCATCTTTTAAAAAGATATCTATTTTGCCATGGCCTTCAAGCCTTGTGATCGGATCTATTGTTATTTGCTTCATACTATTGTCCTCCTTAAAATTGCATCGGGTAAACTAAAGCGATAAAATGTTCCGGCTGTATCAACAATCCCGTTTATGATCTCCTCAATTTCCTCAGATTCATTGGCATCAATCATAGTGGCTATTGCTGACATCATTTTGGCACCCGGATCCGGTACATCTGCCGGTGGACCATAACAGCCCCTGCAGGGTGCATTTCCTTCCACACACCTGACTCCACAGCCACCCCTTGTTGCCGGCCCCATGCATATAACACCCTGTTCAAGAAAACAGGTTTCACCATCATCCTCTATCTCCCAGGGTCTGTAAAACTTTTTTATCGTCTTGTTATCTGATTTAGTACGTTTACACTCATCGCACTGGGATTTCTCATAAGCCCCGATAACAGATTTCTTTGATGGTAGTTCAGCTCCGCTGACAATAGCCTGGAAGACTTCAAGCAATCGTTCGCTCTGTGGCGGACAACCCGGAATATAATAATCAACACAAACTGCCTGGCTTAGCGGAACAACATCATTATAAAAAGCGGGGATCTCAAGTTCTCCTTCCGTTACCTTGGTGATAGTCCTGGGCCTTACCTTATCAGGATTATAAGTTGATTCACTGGTTTCATAAACCCTTTCAAAGAGAGCTTCCTTTGTAGTAAAATTAGCAAGTCCGGGAATACCACCCATCTGAGCGCAGGAACCATAAGCCACCATGATCTTCGACTTCTGCCTGAGAAGCATGGCAATATGCTGGTTCTCGCTATTTCTAATCGCGCCATTGAAAAGGGTTATATCTATATAACCATCAGGCATGGCAGCAACATCTTTATATTTAAAATCAAGGGCAATTGGCCAGAATACCAGGTCAGCTGCTGCAACGATATCAAATAATTTTTCATGAACATCGAGTACGGATACACAACACCCGCCGCATGCAGCACCCCAGTAAACCGCCATTTTTAATTTTTCCTTATTTTCAGACATGATAATTTCTCCTTATATGATTAGGCAAGGGTTTCCATTACTTCTTTAACTTTACATGGACCAAGTTCCATGACCTGCTCGGTCATTTCATCTGCAAGTTCGGCAAACTGCTTTCCTTCACTGGCACTTATCCATTCCAGGCGTAAGCGGTCCTTGTTGATACCCATTTGCTGAATATATTTTTGAAGCAAATGATACCTTCTGAGGCATTTATAGTTACCTTCATGATAATGACAATCCCCTGGATGACATCCACAGATCAGGACACCATCAGCGCCTTCCCTGAAGGCTTTCAAAACAAAAGTTGTTTCCACCCTGCCGGAACACATTACACGGATAATCCGGATATTCGGGGAATACTTCATTCTTGATGTTCCTGCAAGGTCGGCCCCTGTATATGAACACCAGTTACATAAAAATGCTACTATGGTAGGTTCGAATTTCATTTTTTATTCCTCCATTGTTGGTGTTGTTAACGACAACGACATTAAACCTTCTATTTGTGACAATATCTGCTGATCGGTAAAGTGCCTGCATCTGATAGCTCCCGTAGGGCAGGTTGAGCCACATGTTCCACATCCTTTGCATAATACTTCATTAACTACTGACACATTTTTTTCTTCATCAAAACTGATGGCTGAATAGGGACACACTTTTATACATGTCTGGCAACCACAGCAGATATCCTCATTAACAACGGCAGTGGTTACTTCCACTTCTACGTTCCTCTGAGATATGGTAGCAAGAGCCCGGGCTGCAGCAGCCTCTGCCTGTGCAATCGAATCAGCGATGTCTTTGGGTCCCTGGCAGGTTCCTGCGATATAAACTCCATCCGTTGTGGTGGCTACAGGATCCAGTTTGGGGTGCTTCTCAATATAAAACTCATTCCCACACATGCTTATACCGGCAGCATGGGCAACTTCTTTAGCATTGTCCTGGCCCTCCATGGATGTCATTAGAATTACCATATCAGCAGGCACTTCAACTTTTTCGTTGGATAATCTCTCGCGCATTTCAATAACCATATCACAGTAATCATCGGGCCTTGCACGCCTGATCAATGGTAGCTCTTCCTGTTGATCGAACATCATGAAAACCACGCCACTTTGAGAAGTTTTTGCATAGAACTCTTCACAACCTTTTCCAAATGCCCTCATATCAGCATAAATCTCATATACACTGCTTTTAGGAAGTGCTGAACATATCTGATTTGCAAACTTCAGTGCAGTCATACAACAAACACGGGAACAATATTCATGGTAGTTTTTATTACGACTGCCGACACAATGAATGATTGCAATATGATTCGGGGTAAAACCACCACTTGTCTTAATGGTGCCACTTTTTAACATTAACTCAAATTCTGAGGATGTGTAAACATCTGCAAGTTTTCCATAACCATATTGTTCAATACCTGATGGATCGAAGGCCTTAAGGCCGGTAGCCACGATAACATTTCCAAATTTCAGTTCAATCTTCCGGTTATCTTCATCATAGAAACTCGTTTCAAAGTTTCCGACATAACCAAATATTTCATCAATCGTTGTTTCAAGGAATATATCAATGTTTGGATGGTTCATTACTCTTTTGATCCTGGCATCGAGTGATTGATCCATTTTATACATATAGGGAAATGCAAGATCAATATTTGCTGTATTCCCTCCAAGTTTATTACTTTTTTCCAGCAGAAATACCTTATTTCCTGCATCAGCAATCTCCAATGCTGAAGCCATACCTGCAACACCGCCACCAATGACAAGGGTGGCAGGATTGATTTCAACAGATCTTTTATCCAGCGGTTCATGAAAGCTCACACGATGAATAGCTGCTGCGACCAGTGAGGTAGCTTTTTTCGTTGCTTCTTCCCTATCGGTGTGAACCCATGATACATGTTCCCTTATATTGGCCATCTCGAACAGGTAAGGATTGAGTCCTGCATTCTCAATGGCCTTTCTGAAAGTTAATTCGTGGATCCTGGGCGAGCATGCCGAAACAACGATTCTGTTCAACTTGTTCTCCTTAATATCTTTGATGATCAAATCCTGCCCGGGATCGGAACACATGTATTTATAATCACTTGCAACAACAACATGGGGTAGTTGGGCGATCTCTTTAATAACGGCCTTTACATCGACCATCTTTGCAATGTTGGTACCACACCAACACACATATACTCCTATTCTTGGTTCTTCCATAATCATTATCTTTAAATTATGCTAAAGCAACTCTTTCTTTCCATTTTTCATGATGTCGTAATGCTGCTTTCCGCAGGTTGGCAAAATATACTGCAAACGGGCGGTAAGCAAGATGTGACCATTTTGAGAATGGCACTTCAATAAGAATCATCGGAACCAGTATTGCAAGATGTGCCACATATGTAAAATATGTAGCCATTGTCATGCCTGATATCCTGAAAAAATGTACAAGAATGCCACTCAGCACAGTGAGGAATAACATGATCAGGAATACCCAATCACTAAAATGACTGTATTTGAACTTCTCCTCTTTCTTTCTCAAACGGCCAATCATGACATAAATTAGTCCGAAGAGCAAGCCGAAAGTGGCATAATAACCGAGCAAACGCTGCGGATGATAGATTGGGTGTATCGCCTCGGTCTGGAACCAGGGCAAAAAAACCACAATAAGGATAAACATAATAGTATATCCAGACATGATCAACCAGTGCCCAAGCCAGTAGCCTTTACTTTTATCACATTTCCTGAACCGGGCCTGGGTAACAAAATGAATTAACAGGTTATAAGCTTCAGCAAAATAGGCAAAGAAAGGAACCTTAAGATTCTTATCAGACCAAATAATCCTGTAGGCCATATTAAATAAGTTAGAGATGAGCAGAAAAGCAACAATTCCGGCCATGGTCCAATCGCCTATTTCTATCCATTTTACCGGTGCGAAATCGTTCAGCATGACGCCACCTTCAGCGTTAACCTGAATATTTACCGGAGGACTTAAAACCAGGAAAGCCACAACAACACCTATAGCAAGAGCCATGATGAAAATTAGTTCCCATATTTTTTTCATATAAAATAACCTGGATAATCCGGTCCAGTCATAAATCGATGTCAGGTACCTCCTTAATGCCATCATTAATTCACCCGGATTTGCATTTCGCGGGCAGGTTTCACTGCAATCGCCACAATAATAACATAACCAGGGATCAACATTGGTCATCAGCCTCTCCTTCAAACCCATCTGTAAAGCCCTTATACTTTTACGCGGGAACAAATAATCATTTTCTGTTAGCGGGCATGTTGCGGTACAATTACCACAATGGAAACATTCATTCCAGTCGCCGAAACCGAATTTCTTTAAATCATTTTTTACTGTGGTATTAACTCTCATGATTTTTCCTCCATGATTGCATATTCATTTGCTTTTGATACGATCTCTTTCAGGGTAAGGTCTTTGGAGCTTTTCTTCACCTTTCCCCTGATAATACTTTTGAGTACCCGGGCAGCGGCAGCCGAACCCTGGGCCACAGAATCCGGAATATCTTTCGGACCCTGACAGGCACCGGCAATGCTTATACCTCCCGTATATGTTCCTGTTGTGTCGAAAACATTATGTGCTTCGCAGAACCATCCGTTTTCACCCTGATCGATTCCAAGAAGATCGGCCAATTCAGAAGCATCATTACGTGGCTCCAGCCCAACAGCAAGGATAGCCATCTCAACTTCCTGTTCAATAAGCCTGTTGTTGAGAATATCCTCACTGCGTAAAAGTAGGAGGCCTCCCTTTTGTTTTATTTCAGCAGTTCTGCCACGGATGATATGAACACCCTCATCCTTTATTCTTTCATAAAACTCTTCATAGCCTTTACCATATGCCCGCATATCAATAAAATATTCATAAACAAAGGCATCAGGTATCTTTTCTTTAACCAGATGTGCAAGCTTTAAGGAATACATGCAACAAACACGTGAGCAGTATTTATTAAAGTTTTCATCCCTGCTCCCGATACAATGTATCAATGCAACACTTTTTGGTTCTCCGTTTCCGTCTTCAAATATCCAGTTGCCTTTTTTATCCTGTTTTCTAAAAGTGATATTTCCACCGGTCGGACCGGCGGCATTGATCATCCTCTCAAACTCAAGAGAGGTTAACACATTCGGATACTTACCATAACCATATCTTTGTGCTTTTTCCGGATCAAAAGTTTTAAATCCTGTTGCAACGATGATATTGCCCACATTGATCTCTACCTGTTGATCCTTCTCATCCAGATTTATGCATTCAGCCGGGCAAACCTTTGCACACACACCACATTTTCCTTTTTGAACATAGGTACAACTATCTGCGTCGATAAGATATTTATTCGGAACTGCCTGTGGAAAAGGAATATAAATAGACTTGCGCATTGATGTTCCTGCATCAAATTCGCTGGGAGCTTTAGAAGGACATTTCTCCGAGCAAATCCCACAACCAATACAGGCTGTTAAATCCACCCTTCTTGCTTTTTTCAAAACACTTACTTTATAATCACCTGCCACCCCTGCCAGGCCTTTTACTTCAGCATAGGTAATCAGTTCGATATTCGGATGCTGGCCAACTTCAACCATTTTCGGTGTTAATATACAGGCAGCACAATCAAGGGTTGGGAAAGTTTTGTCAAACATTGCCATATGGCCACCGATGGTTCCGGTCCTTTCCACAAGGTAAACTTTTTTACCTGCATTTGCTATTTCCAGGGCAGCCTGTATACCGGCAATCCCACCCCCAATAACCATAGTGTCGGGGTGTACATGAACATCATCAGGTACCGATGCAGATTCAAAAGAAACATTTAATGCGGCGCACTCCATAATTGCAAGAGCCCGTCCGGTATCCTTAAGTTCTGTGGCTCCATATTCCTGGAAATCAGCTTCAACAATATTGGAGGGATCCTTACCCGCAATAACCATTGCTTCTGTAATAAAAGACTTATAAAAGCCTGTGTTAATCCCTGCAATGATAATACGGTTCAGTTTCGCCTGTTTGATCTCTACAGCAAACTTTTCAGCATTATTGAGCTTTAACTCCCATGTTTTCCAGATCCTGGAAACTTTGGGCAGGTTTTCAGTGTATGATTCTATCTCCGATATATTAATATCACCGTTGATACCATTCAATAAATCACACAACAAAATACCTGTTGAATTATTTTCTCCCATATTTTCACAGTTTTATGATTGTTTTGTCAGGATTAATAATAAGGTGGTAATAATACGGGGATAATAAAGGAGACACAATGATATTGGTCATATATATATATGACTTATGCCCATTATAAAAACTGATAATTATCAGTTTAAGATCATAATAAATTAATATAATATTATCCGTAAATCAATCGTAAACTCTGGCGATTCTTTTTAATCCATCGAGATCTTTCAGCTCAATTTTTCTACCATTTACTTTAACCAGATTATCCTCTTTAAATTCCGAAAGCAGCCTTATCACAGTTTCAGTAGCGGTTCCAACAATATTTGCAAGATCTTCACGAGAGAGGCTTATAACAGGTGAACAATTCTCTGCATTGTCTATACCTGGTTTAAACATCTTGTTGAGGATAAGGAGGGTTTCGGCCAGTCTTTCCCTAACAGGTTTTTGAGCCAATGAAGTTAGCTTTTGCTCTGCTTCTTCAAGTAACCGGCTCAGTGTTGACATTAGCTGATGTGCAATAGCAGGGTATTTGAGGGTTAACCTGAAGAAGTTCTTTTTGTCAATAAAGCATACAGTTGAATTTTCAAGCGCAGTGGCTGAGGCCTGATAACTTCTCCCACCAAGTAAGGCTCTTATACCAAGTAAGCCTCCGGGTAACACAAATCTCACGATTTGCTCTTTTCCATCCAGTCCCAGCTTATATATCTTTATCTTACCTGTATTCAGGCAGTAGATACCCTCCGGCAACCTCCCTTCGAAGAATATATTCTGCCCTTTTTTATAGAATGTCCTGATTTTATTTTCAGTCAGGGAATTCAGGTCTTCTGCATCGATAAAGGAAAAAAGTCCGATTTTTCTGGTATCACAATCCGCACATGCTAAACAGGTATTCATATTTTCCCTCCTTGTGATTGTAAAATTAGGAAAATAATTACATATGTGGTAATTTTCTATTTGGATTTAATATTAATTGGTAATGAAACTCAAAATGGATAATCGAAATTACAGTGGTTTGAGGTATCAATCTATGAATTAATAAAAGATTATTTTTGCAGGCTCAATCTAATATCTGGAATTACAACAATTGGATAATCAAAAAACTATTAAAGCTAGCAGAATTCAAATCAAAGGCCTTGTCCAGGGTGTGGGTTTCCGTCCTTATATATACAGGCAGGCTATTGATACCGGCATAACTGGTTGGGTGGAAAACCGGAATGATGGAGTTCTGATACATGCAGAGGGTAATGATGCAGATATTAAAGTATTTATCCAATCCATACCTCATAATGCCCCGCTGGCTTCAGATATAGTTTCTGTTAATATAAATGATGCTGCAACAGTTGGATATAAAAATTTTAAAATCCTCAAAAGCGAAAGCACTTCAGAAGAAATAACTGATATCTGTCCTGATATTGCCGTATGTGATGATTGTCTTTCTGACATGCATCGTCAGACACACAGAATAGATTATCCTCTTGTAAATTGCACCAACTGCGGGCCAAGGTTTACCATAATTCGTGATTTGCCATATGATCGTGAAAAAACGACAATGGACAAATTCATCATGTGTCAGGTTTGTAAAAAGGAGTATACTGACATACTCGACAGAAGGTTTCATGCACAACCTGTTGCCTGCAATCATTGTGGCCCGGAATATGAACTCCTTACCCCGGAGAAATCAATTAAGGGTATTAATAACATCATTGCACAATGTGCAAAAAGTATTGACAACGGGAAGATCATTGCAATAAAAGGCCAGGGAGGTTTTCATCTGGCCTGTAATGCACTGGATCAAAATGCAGTACAGAAACTGAGAGAGAAAAAGAACAGGGATGGAAAACCATTTGCGGTAATGTTCCGTGGGCTTTCAGTCCTGAAAGAATATACTGAGGTTAATAAAATTGAAGAGAAGCTTTTAACCTCCTGGAGAAAACCAATTGTTCTGTTAAAAACAAAAAAAACTGTTGCTCATGATGTTTCAGTTGGATTTAACACCATTGGTGCCATGCTCCCGTATATGCCGATTCATTATTTATTATTCAAAAAACTGGATACTCCGGTTATCGTACTCACAAGTGGTAACATCAGTGAGGAACCTATCATGATAAGCAACAGGGAAGCTGTTCAACATCTGAATCAGGTAACCGATACATTTTTAATGTATAATCGTGATATTTACAATCGTACCGATGACTCTGTTTGTATGGTTGTTGGTGACAAGGAGAGGATCATTAGAAGATCGAGGGCTTTTGTTCCTAATCCTGTTAACCTTGATCTGGATGTTAATGGAATTCTTGCCAGTGGTGCAGAACTGGTTAATTGTTTTTGTATTGGAAAGCAAAATCAGGCAATACTGAGTCAGCATATCGGAGACTTAAAGAACCTGGAGACATTGGAGTTCTATAGTGAATCTATTCAGCGATTTACGAAAATATTCAGGGCCAAACCTGAAATTATTGCCAGGGACCTTCATCCGGATTATTTATCTTCTAAATGGGCAGAAGAACAAAAGCTTCCGGTAGAAATTATACAGCACCATCATGCACATATTGCATCTTGCATGGGAGAATATGGTCTGGATGAAAAGGTTATTGGTATTGCAATGGATGGCGTAGGGCTTGGAGATGATGGTAAAATATGGGGCGGTGAGTTTTTCATCTGCGACCTGAACACTTATTCAAGGGAATACCATTTTGAATATATACCGCAACCGGGTGGTGATGCAGCCACAAAACACCCATGGAGGATGGCAGTTTCATACCTGATGCATTATTTTGGAAAAGATTTCCTTGAGTTGCAACTGCCCTTTTTAGAAAGCATCAATAAAACAGGGATCAACACTGTGATTGCAGCTATTGAGCACAAAATTAACAGCCCTCTGACCTCAAGCGCCGGAAGGCTTTTTGATGCTGTTTCTGCAATAAGCGGAATTTGTCCCGAATCCAGTTTTCATGCAGAAGCCCCAATGCGTCTTGAAGCTGAAGCTGACCCACAGGTTCAGGAAGCTTATAGTTTTAAACTGCAGGATATCAACATATATTTTAAAACTACTTTTGAAGAAATCGTTAAGGATATTTTATCAGGGGTTCCACCATCGGAGATTTCATCAAAATTCCACAATACTGTCATAAATAGTATCTTTGCAGTCGCTGCTGATTTAAGAAAGAAACAGGGAATTAATAAGATTGTTTTATCCGGCGGCACTTTTCAAAACAGGATTCTGCTCGAGCAATCAGAACAATTGCTTAAAGAGGCAGGATTTGATGTTTATACCCATAGCAAGATTCCCTCCAACGACGGAGGCATTGCACTGGGTCAGTTGATAATCACAGCAAAAAGGAGAGCATTAAAATGTGTTTAAGTATTCCGGCAAAAATAGAATCCATCGATGGCAACATGGCTGTTGTATCCGTAGGAGGTGCAACTTATAACGCCAGCCTTCAAATGCTGGATGATGTCCATATTGGTGACTACATCTTACTTCATACAGGATTCGCCATTCAGAAACTCACCGATGAGGAAGCTCAGGAGTCACTCAAAGTATTTGAAGAATTTAAAGAACTGAACATTCAGCTTGATAAGGAAGAAGAAGAATCGGGAAACAGAATTACCTGAGGCCATTATGATAAAATACATAGACGATTACAGGGACAGGGAAATTGTTGAGACGCTGGTTAACGGGATCAACAGCATATCAACAAAAAAGATATCAGTAATGGAGGTTTGTGGCGGACACACCATGGCCATACAGAAGTTTGGTATTCCCTCATTGCTTCCTTCCACGATCAATCTTTTATCGGGGCCCGGTTGTCCGGTTTGTGTTTCATCAAGGGAGTTTATCGACAGGGCTATTGCCATATGCAGGTTGCCGGATACCATAATAACAACCTTCGGTGACCTGATACGTGTTCCGGGCTCCACATCAAGTCTTGATAAGGAAAAAGCCAGGGGTGCTGATATTCGTATTGTTTATTCCATACTTGATGCGTTGAAACTTGCCAGGGAGAATCCATCCAGGAAAATTATATTTCTGGGAATAGGTTTTGAAACCACTGCACCGGGGACAGCAATAGGAATTCAAAATGCATTTAATGATCATATGCACAACTTTTATGTGCTGAGTTCACATAAAGTGATGCCGCCAGCCATGGCAGCATTAATTGATGAGGGCATCAGGATAAATGCGTATATAGCACCCGGGCATGTTAGCACGATTACAGGATCACAGATTTATGAAGAGCTTTCGGAAAAATATAAAATTGGTTGTGTAATTTCTGGATTTGAACCTGTCGATCTCCTGAAGGCTATCTTTATGCTTGTTCGCCAGATGGAGTCAGGGCATCCGGCTGTAGAAGTCGCCTATACCAGGGCAGTGAGCAGGGCAGGCAACCTGAAAGCCCAGGAAGCTATGCATGAGGTTTTTGAATTAAAGGATGACTGGTGGCGGGGCCTGGGAATCCTTGCCGAGAGTGGATTAAAACTGCGAAAGAAATATCGTGGTTTTGATGCTGAGGTCATGATCCATGTTGATGTTGAAGAGACCCGGGAAGACAAAGGATGTATTTGTGGTGAAATACTTAAAGGCCTTAAAACACCCAGGGAATGTAAATTATTTGGTAAGGCATGTACACCCGGTGACCCGGTTGGTGCCTGCATGGTTTCTCATGAAGGATCATGCCATGCTTATTACAGGTATAACAGATAGTTATGGATAAACAGATATTACTCGGGCATGGAAGCGGAGGCAAGCTTTCACATGAATTGATTCGCAACCTTTTTGTTAAATATTTCAATAATGAGGTTCTTCATGATCAGACCGATTCAGCAATACTGGAAAATGATGGTGATCTTATAACATTTACAACGGATTCTTTTGTAGTTGATCCTGTATTTTTCCCCGGTGGCAACATAGGCAAACTCGCTGTTGCCGGAACCGTTAATGATCTTGCTGTTTCAGGGGCAATACCAAAATTTCTCAGTTGTTCATTTATTCTTGAAGAGGGATTTTCGCTTAATGATCTTGAGAAAATCGTCAGTACCATGGCTGAAGAAGCTGAGAAAGCTGATGTTAAAATTGTTACCGGCGACACCAAGGTGGTTAACAGGGGTAAATGTGATAAAATATTTATTAACACATCTGGTATTGGAATATTAAAGAAAGTACACAGGCATATCAGTTATGGAAGCGGGATAAGGGCTGGAGATAAAATATTGATTAATGGTACTATTGCTGATCATGGAATGGCTGTATTAAGCGCGAGGAATGAAATGAACCTGCGTGCAGCCATCAAATCTGATTGCGCATCACTAAACCATCTCATCCGAGAAGTTGTGGATTCGGGTTGTCACATAAAGTTCATGCGTGATGCCACCCGCGGTGGTGTTGCAACAGTAATCACCGAACTTGCTGATGGAAAGCCCTACGGGGTAAACATCAATGAATCCGACATCGGGATAAATGAAAATGTAAAAGGTATTTGTGAAATCCTTGGATTTGATCCTCTCTATGTTGCCAACGAAGGCAAAGTAATCATGGTTGTTTCAGAAAATGACGCTTCAAAAGCATTATCGATTCTGCATAATAACAGCCTGGGTAAAGATGCCTCAATGATTGGTGAAATAACAGAAGATTATGGCGGAAAAGCCTGGTTGACTACCGGGATTGGTGGCAGACGAATAATTGATATGCTGGCCGGGGAACAGTTGCCACGGATTTGTTAAAGCATAATCGTTATACTGATCCGGTATATTAATTTATTATTTTGTGGATAGGATATAATTTTGACGATTGACGATCGACGATTAACGATTGACAAGAATTTTTCACAACTGAATTTCAAAAATCGACAATCGCCAATTAGTAACTTTTGGCTAATAGTTTATTCCCTCAGCTAAACACCGTATTCGCGGTGATATTTTCTTATCGCAGCTTCCAGGTCTTCAAACATTACATAATGGTTCTTACAACCTGCCTTTGAACAAATACTGACCACACCGCCGATTTCAATATTGAACTTTACCATACTTGATTCACAAATCTTACACTTGATGGCAGTATTCAAATGTGCATGACAATGAGGGCAATAAAAACCAACGATTGTTTCATTGGGAATATCAATATTCGCAACATGATCATAACAACCGTATGTGGAACATAGCCAGATTTTCCCTTTCTTATCATCAAATTCTATATCACCGCAAATACTTGGCAGATTATTAACCAGCTTCTTATAATCCATCATCGATTTTCCACATGAATTACATTTAACATTTAATGAAATTTGTTTTCCCATAAAAAAGCCCTCCTTTATTTAATTCCGTTAAAAATTATTTCTTAACAACATGGTAAATATATTAAAAGAATAATTCACAATCAAGTCAAAAATAAAAAAGATTTATTACAAATTACTCATTGTTAATAAATTAACATGTTTAACTTATTGATAGTCTTTCGATAAGTATTTAACTGCAAATTTATGCAACCATTTTTATATTCAAAATTTTTATTTGCAAACTGCCACATAATTTAAAATTCATCCAATCAGGCTGGAATTTTATTGTGATAAGCATCCTGAATATCTATTCGAATAATGTATAATTTTGCAGCAGTATTCATCAAAAGAAATTAACTATGTGCGATACTTGCGGATGCGGTGAAGGCACCGAATTTACAATCAGAAAACCCGGAGAAGCCGGCAGACATACACATACACACAACCACAGTCATGATCATTCAGGCCATGAACACACGCATGAACATATGCATGATCATCATCACGATTATGAGCATGAACATGACCACACGCATGGTGACAGCGATCATCCACATGAACACCATGATCATGATCACACCCATGGTCACAGCAGGGAAATTATTGTTGAAACCGATATACTTCA
Source organism: uncultured Bacteroidales bacterium (assembly GCA_964468645.1). GTDB lineage: Bacteria > Bacteroidota > Bacteroidia > Bacteroidales > JAIOZK01 > JAIOZK01. The sequence goes on along the minus strand of CAYXUU010000026.1, from coordinate 40,146 downwards.
ACAGAACAATCTTCTCGCTGAGAGGAACAGGGGCTTTTTTGATGCCAAGGATATCACAGCTCTGAATCTTATGAGTTCACCGGGATCAGGAAAAACCAGTTTGCTTGAGCGGACAATAAAAGCATTAAAGGATAAGCACAGGTTTTATATTATTGAGGGTGACCAGCAAACCATGAACGACGCTATGCGGATTGAGCAGGCCGGTGCGCCGGTTGTACAGATCAATACCGGCAATGGATGCCATCTCGATGCAGATATGGTTAACAAAGCGGTTAAGAGCCTGGAAGTTAAGAATGATTCCATCCTGTTTATCGAAAATGTCGGAAACCTTGTGTGCCCTTCTCTTTTTGATCTTGGAGAATCAAAACGCGTTGTCATCGTTAGTGTTACCGAGGGTGAAGATAAGCCTGTGAAATACCCCAACATGTTCCAATCATCTCAACTTTGTATAATCAATAAAACAGATCTCCTGCCCTATCTTGATTTCGACCTTGAGTTGATGAAAAATTACGCCAGGAAAGTTAATCACCATCTGGAGTTTATTGAGCTTTCTGTAAAGACAGGCGAGGGAATGAATGCATGGTATGATTGGTTGAATAAGTGAGTTGTAACCGCTTAGCGCCTGTTGGGCACTTAGCATATCAAGTACACAGTTGAACCACTGAACCACTTACCTACAAAAAGCATATTCCAACTTCATTGTTAATTTATTAACATTTTCTTTGCTATTTAACAATGTGATCTTATTTTTGCATTGTTAACTTTTTAACATTAGTAATGGATAAGAACAGACTTAAACATCTCCCACATAAAACTATTGAACGTTTGAGTCAATACAGAAGGGCGCTTTTGATTTGTCTTCAGAACGGGCAAACACATATTTTTTCACATGAGATTGCCAGAATACAGCATATTACAGCTGTACAGGTTCGCCGGGATATCATGCTAATCGGCTATACAGGAACATTACGCAAAGGCTACAACGTTAAAGAACTCATTTCATTGATTGGAAGAATCCTGGATACCGACGATGGTCTGAATGTTGCTGTTGTAGGGGTTGGAAATCTTGGAAGGGCAATTATCAATTATTTCAAAGGAAAAAGAACCAAGCTCTCGATCGTTGCTGCATTCGACAGCAATCCCGAAAAGATTGGAAATACTTATTCCGATGTTAGATGTTACGACATTGCTGACACCGACAGGATCATTGAGGAGAAGGATATTAGTATCGGGATCATTACTGTAACGGCAGAATCAGCAGCAGAGATCTCCGATAAACTTGTTAAGGCCGGAATAAAAGGCATTCTTAATTATACCCCCAAACCTGTTAATGTTCCCGCTCATATTTACCTTGAAGAATATGATATGATCACCTCACTTGAAAAGGTAGCATTTTTCGTAAAAACACATAGTGATTAATACTTACTGCATACTCTATGGGAATGGATAATCGAAATAGGTTATCCATTTTTTTGTTTTGAGTTCTGGGTTTTGAGTTCTGGATTCTGTGTTTTGCATTAAGGATTACAGCTTATAAGTTCGAAGTTTGAAGTCAAAGTATGGCCAACATACCTTCCAGGGTATGAGGGAAGGATTGCTTACTGCTCATTGCCAGTTACACCATAACAATCCGCGTTCCACCATCGTCAATACCCAATCGGGTAGTTTGGGTAATGATGGCATCATTTCCTGTATATTCAACAAAATGAACTGCAGCCTTAACCTTTGGTGCCATGCTACCCTCTGCGAAGTGGCCTTCATCTATATATTTTCTAGCCTCTGTGATGGTCATTTTGTCGATATGCTTTTCCTGGGGAGTATTAAAATTCAGGCAAACTTTTGGTACGTCGGTAAGCACAAAGAATTTATCAGCCCTGATCTGTGCTGCCATCAATGCCGATGCCAGGTCTTTATCAATAACGGCATCAATACCCTGCAGGTAATTAGGTTTTGCAAAGTAAACCGGGATTCCACCACCTCCTACAGCGATTACAATGTGGCCCTCCCGGGCAATCTTTTCAATGGTCCGGGTATTGGAAATTACCAGTGGCCTGGGCGAAGCAACAACCTTCCTCCATCCTCTTCCCCTCGGATCCTCAACAAATTTTGAATCGGTCTCGGTAGCGATCTTATCAGCGTCATCCTTCGAATAAAACGGCCCAATGGGTTTTTGAGGATTTTCAAATGCAGGGTCATCTTTTGTTACGATCACCCTTGTGATCAGGGAAATGATATCCCTGTCCATATCACGGGATTTTAAAACATTTCGGAGTTGCTGCTCAATTAAATAACCTATAAAACCCTGCGAATATGCCACACTGATATCCAGTGGCATTTCAGGCAGGTCAAACATCTTGTTACCAGCAAAATTTGCCAGCATGATATTTCCGACCTGCGGCCCGTTGCCATGGGTGATAACCAGGTTGTAATCACGTTCCAACAGAACCATTAACTTTTCACTGGTAGTATAAGCGTTTTTTTCCTGATCCTGTATGGTACCTCTTTCATTGGGTCCTATCAGTGCATTACCACCAAATGCCACTACTGCTAATTTCTTCATATTTAAAATTTTTAGACTGTAAAATTACTGAATCTTCATCATAATAATACAAGAGAAATTAAACGGGAGAGGTACAGCTTTATTATAAAAAAAATTATTAAGCAAACCTTTTTACAATATTGCCTGTCATAACAACAGTTAATAGAAATTATTCTGGTATTAACCAAAAATTTAAATCATGAGAAAATTATTTACACTTTTTGTTGTTTTACTACTCGGAACAGGGCTCCATGCCCAGACCCCCTTAACTGAAGCTATTGATTTTACAGCCACAGATATACATGGTACGGAATGGCATCTGTTCGATTTGCTGGATAACGACGAGTGGGTATGCATTGATTTCTTCTTTGTGGCCTGCGGACCATGCCAGGAAACAGCACCCAAGGTAAGTGAGGCTTATACTTACTTTGGTTGTAACACTGCCAACATAACATTCCTTGGCATCGACACCGGGGATACTGATGCAGAGGTTGAGGATTTTGAAGAGACTTACGGGGTATTATACCCATCCATCAGTGGAGTTGAAGGTGGCGGCACACAAATCTGTAATGATTATGAAATCGGTGCATATCCTACAGTAATCCTTATTGCACCTGACCATACCATTGTTGAGCAGGACATCTGGCCAATACCTACTGCACAAACCATCATTGATGCACTCGAGTCACACGGGCTCACTGAGAATGAATGCCAGTATGTGGGTATCCCATCAACAGAAACTGAAACAGAGATCAGTGTTTATCCAAATCCAGCCTTTGATTTTCTGACTGTAGAGATAAATTCTTCTACGCATCAGACGATGGAATTCGTTTTATACGATATGCTTGGAAAAAATATTAAACGCGTATCTGTTTCGGAAACTAACGATCAGGGATCCAAAATTAATATTGACCTGAGCGATCTGAAAGCCGGGAACTACTGGTTAAATACAGTGTCGCAGGGTAAACGGATCAATACTCAGAAAATCCTTATCACGAAATAAGGAGTGAGAAGTTAACAGTTCGAAGTTCGATCTTTCGGTTTCGCTCAGGGTGACATTTTATTATTAGGTCGTATGTGGTCTCGACTTCAACTCGACCAAACCAAGCGAACAGGTAAGGTCGGAGTCGAGACCGATTAATAATAAAGAAATTCTATGTCACCCGGAGGAGGAAAACCCTTATTAGGGCTCAAAAAGAAATAATAACAAAATCGCAAATCGCAAATTCCAAAAACCAAATAAATTCCAATATCAAAATCCGAAATTCCAAACCCTTGAGTGTAGCCGGTTTTGGTCATTGAATATTATCATTTGGAATTTATTTGGTTTTTGGAAATTGTTATTTGGCATTTACACATTTACAACACTTTATAATTATTTGTCATTGGTAGCGAAGCCGAGGGGCGATGTATTTCATTTTCTGCACTTTACAAACAGGTATCATTAGCAGCAAAGTCGATGGGTAGGTCACTGTATCTGATATACCTAATCCAATTTCAGTCAGCTTTAACTTAACTACGAACTTCAAACTGGTAACATTTAACTATCTCTTCCCTATCTTCCTCCTTTTTCGTACTTTCGAAGTTTCTGATTTGATTTATAAAACCCTTATTGAATGATTCGCACCATTAGTATTCGGTGGCTGATTGGTCTGATCAGCGGGCCCCTAATTTTTACAATAATCGTTATTTTCGGCAACCTTGAACCGGGAAATCCTGCCGTAACCTACACACTGGCCACAGCGATATGGATGGCTATCTGGTGGATCTCAGAGGTTGTGCCACTTGCTATCACTTCACTCTTACCTGTTGTATTATTCCCCTTGCTTGGTGTTATGGACGGAAAAGGTGTCTCGTCAACCTATTTCAATCATGTTATTTTCCTGTTTATCGGTGGATTTATTGTCGCCCTGGCCATGCAGAAATGGGATCTACACAAAAGGATTGCCCTGAAAATATTAATGGCCATCGGTACCGGGCCGGGCCGTATTTTACTGGGTTTTATGGTGGCCACCGCATTCCTTTCGATGTGGATATCCAATACAGCCACTACCATGATGATGGTGCCTATCCTGATCTCTATTATTTCAAAACTTGAGGAATCGATAGGAAATAAGGAAGTGTCGAAATATTCAATAGGGTTGCTGCTTGGGGTAGCCTACAGCGCATCTATCGGGGGGATCGCCACCCTGGTAGGCACACCGCCAAACCTTTCCTTTGCCAGGATATTTCAGATCAGTTTCCCTGAAGCGCCCGATATTTCATTTGCACAATGGTTTTTCTTCGCTTTCCCGATAAGTGTTGTCTTTATCTCCATCGTCTGGTTATACCTTTATTACAGGTTTAAACCGGATAAAAACCTGTGGAAACAAATCGATTCATCTACCTTCAGGAAACAATACAGGCAACTGGGTAAAACCACAATCGAACAAAAAATCATCCTTATCGACTTTCTCCTGCTGGCATTACTTTGGTTAACTCGATCGGATATTACTTTCGGCAACTTTGTTATCCCCGGCTGGTCAGAAATATTTAAAACGCCAACATTTATCAATGATGGCACGGTAGCGATCATGATGGCAATACCACTTTTCTTTATTCCTTCGAGAAACCGGAAGGGTAAATACCTGATGGACTGGAACACGGCAACCAAACTTCCCTGGAACATCGTCTTATTATTCGGGGGTGGTTTCGCCCTTGCCACAGGATTTATCGAATCGGGATTATCCATATGGTTTGGATATCAGCTAAGCTGGATCGTTGGCATTCATCCGGTCTTTATCATTGCCCTGATAGCATTTATGATGACCTTCCTGACCGAGCTAACCTCCAACACAGCAACAACAGAGATGATGCTGCCTATACTGGCAGGGCTTTCGGTTAGCATTGAAATTAATCCATTGCTCTTTATGATCCCTGCTACCCTTGCCGGATCAATGGCTTTTATGCTTCCGGTGGCTACACCACCCAATGCCATTATTTTTGGGACCAACAGGCTAAGGATTATGGATATGGCAAAAACCGGTTTGATCCTGAACCTTATCGGTATTGTCATCGTAACCCTTGCAACCTATTTACTTGGCAGATTTGTTTTCGGGATCGATGTTAATATTTTCCCCGACTGGGCAATAATTAATTAATGGGTGTACGTTGAGTTTCCTTATTTCAAAGGGAAATTTGTCGTACCCTCAGTTTTGATCATTCGATATTTGGATTTGAAATTTATTTGTATTTTAGAATTTGAAATTTGGAATTTGCTGGTTGCATGAAGCATCACCTTATAACCGCTGTATAGAATATGAAGCAACAATCAAAGGCATATCTTTTTGCGATAATAGCGGTATTGTGCTGGTCAACCATGAGTTCGGCCTTCAAGCTGACACTCAGATATACCGATCCTTTAAACCTGTTATTATTCTCATCATTTTTTTCAATCCTGATCCTTTTTTTTATCCTGGTGGTACAGGGAAAGATCCCGTTGATTATAAATTCAAAACCAAAAGAAATATTCCGGTCTTCCCTGCTGGGCCTCCTGAACCCATTCCTGTATTATGTTGTTCTATTCGAGGCATATGATCTTTTAAAGGCCCAGGAAGCCGGAACGCTGAATTATATCTGGCCCCTGGTGCTTGTTTTGTTATCTATCCCTCTTTTAAAGCAAAAAATAGGATGGATCAGTATTATTGCCATCCTAATCAGTTTCTCCGGTATTATTGTGATCTCAACAGAGGGCAGGATTCTGGAAATGGATTTCTCCAACCCACTGGGTGTAGGATTAGCTGTTGGAAGTGCCATCTTCTGGTCATTATTCTGGATCTATAATATGAAGGATAAACGGGATGAAGTATTAAAAATCTTCCTCAATCTTTGTTTTGGCTTTATATATATCCTGATCATTATCCTGTTATTTTCAAAGATCACCTTCCCCCCTATCGAGGGTATCCTCGGGTCATTATATATTGGGGCTTTTGAAATGGGAATAACATACGTGGTATGGCTCAAAGCGCTGAAGTTATCAAGCACTACTGCAAAGGTGAGTAACCTTGTTTATTTATCCCCATTTATCGCCTTGGTATTCATCAGGTATGCCGTTGGGGAGATTATTCTTGTTTCTACGATTGTTGGGCTTGTACTGATTATTTCAGGGATACTATTGCAGCGGTTTGGGGAGAAGAAGAAGTTTTGAATATCTAAATGAGTTTAATATATTTGAGAAATCTATAATTGTTAATATCTGAAAAGCCATGCTTGATTTTGTTTTACATACCATATTGGCCTAGTAAGAATACCACTTTCGGTATATAAATGCAAAATATAAACAATAGTATATATTGCTACGTTGGGAACAATTGCGATAAGGGATATGACCACGGCCATTAATTTTAATAATATATAAAAATGGATAATAAATCAATTGTCAAAGCATACATTGAGAAAATAGTCAATACAGGCAATATCGATATTATTGATCAATTCATTTCGGCAGATTACACAGAAGTATATAATAGCAAAAGATATCCAATAGGAATAGAAGGAGCGAAGGAACATATAATTGGAGTCCGAAAAACCTATCCTGATCTTGAATTGACAATTAACCAACAAATTGCAGAAGGGGATTGGGTAGCAACCTATTATACGATGCGAGGGACTCATGCAGGTACATGGATGGGAATAAAGCCAACGGGGAAAAAACTTGAAGTAACTGGAGTTAATATTGATAAAATCATTGATGGTAAATTAGTTGAACATGGCGGAGCAGCGAATTTATTTGAAGGACTTTTAGATATTGGAGCAATTAAAATTGTTGGTGAATTGACTATTTAGCAAATTATGATATTAGAATGCAACTGTGCCCAATCGAGTAGGCGGCTCCGGCCGTAACTGACCGGCGAGTGCCGCTCACACCACTGTACCCTTCTTTCATCAGGGTAAACTCCCGGGCTTTTTATACAATCCCGATTTTATCGGGATTAAGTAATAGGGAAATCATCTTATAGAAATCCAACATGGAAACGTAACCTCTCCTCTTGAATCTATCCAGTGTGATCGTTGTACCCAGAATGGGGCTTTGGGCTATTGCCCAGCCACCCATACGTTTTCTGCTCCGTGCAAAGGCCTCATTCGGTTCGATACCCAATCTGATCAGACTGCGTCTTTTCTTCTCTCGCTTCTTCCAGTGATTCATCGTCAAACGTCAACCGTCTATCGTCAATCCTGCCGCAGGCAGGTGTCAATCGTCAATCCTCCATCATTTCCATTATCTTTGCATAAAACATCTATAGCTAATATTTATGTACCCAAAACTCAGTGATCTTATAAATGATCTTCTTGGAACAGATATCAATCTTCCCATACAGAGTTATGGTTTTTTTGTGGCCATGGCTTTCCTGGTATCTGGTTTACTGTTTTATTTTGAACTGAAACGGAAAGAAAAGGAAGGGCTGCTCGTAGGAAGAAAGAAGAAGATCATTAAAGGAAAACCGGCTTCCGCAACGGAACTGATTATCTCCTTAATAACAGGTTTTATTATAGGGTTCAAGCTTTTCGGTATTTTCAATGACTATACTTATTTCGCGGAGAACCCACAGGATTATCTTTTCTCAACACAGGGAAGCTGGACAGGGGGAATTATCCTTGGACTGGCAAGCGCTGCATTCACCTTCTGGTCCAAACACAGGAAAAAACTTGATAAACCGGTTGAACAGGAGATCACCGTACATCCGTATCAACTGACGGGGTCCATTATTCTTGTTGCGGCCATTTCCGGCATAATCGGCGCTAAAATATTCCATCAGTTCGAATACTGGGATGATTTTATTGAAGACCCTGTCGGTTCATTATTCTCATTCAGCGGACTTACCTTCTATGGTGGATTAATTGTTGCAACCTTTGTTGTGGTTTGGTACAGTAGAAGAAACGGGATCAACTGGAAACATCTCGGCGATGCCATCGCCCCTTCGCTGATGATCGCCTACGGGCTGGGAAGGATTGGATGCCAGGTTTCCGGCGACGGCGACTGGGGAATTGTTAATACGGCAGCCAAACCGGGCTGGCTAAACTGGATACCCGACTGGCTCTGGGCATACGACTACCCGCATAATATCCTGAAACAGGGAATACCCATCGAAGGCTGTACAGGTGAGTATTGTTACAAACTGGCTGAAACGGTTTACCCTACACCGGTTTATGAAACATTAATGTGTTTAATATTGTTTGCCACCTTAT
>CAYXUU010000026.1:0-31282 GCA_964468645.1 uncultured Bacteroidales bacterium | reverse complement strand
ACCGGTTTATGAAACATTAATGTGTTTAATATTGTTTGCCACCTTATGGTTTTTACGAAAAAGAATACATATTCCCGGGCTGTTGTTTGCAATCTATTTGATCTTTAACGGCGTTGAAAGGTTCCTGATTGAAAAAATCCGGGTAAATTCCTTATATGATATTTTTGGCATGAGAATTACCCAGGCTGAGATCATTTCCTTTATTTTTGTAATTTTAGGGATAATAGGAATATTATATTTTAGAAATAGTTATAAACGAGATAAACTCAAAAGCTAAAATTGACTATGCACTTAGAACTACTTACAAGGCAGGTATGTAACCTGACAAGGGCTGTTGGGGGATATATTCGTAATGAATCAACAAAGTTGCAAAGCACTGATATTAAAGTAAAAGAAAAGCACAGCCTTGTAACCTATGTTGATACGGAAGCTGAGAAGCGATTGGTGGAAGATCTGTCGAAACTATTACCTGAGGCCGGATTTATTTCTGAAGAGAATGATAAACTTGAAAAAGCCGAAATATACAACTGGATCATTGATCCGCTGGATGGAACAACCAACTTCATCCATGGGTTTCCTGTTTATTCAATCAGTGTTGGGTTAATGAGAAAAAATGAAGTAATTGCCGGAGTGGTGTTTGACATTAACCAGCAGGAATGTTTCTATAGCTGGGAAAGCAGTCCTGCATACCTCAACCGCAATGAGATCAGGGTAACGGAAACATCAACGATCAATGATTCGTTGTTCGCTGCAGGTTTTCCTTACGCCGATTACAGCAGGCTGGACGATTACCTGGGGATTTTCAAATCGCTTGTTAAAGATTCTAGGGGTGTAAGGAGGTTGGGATCGGCAGCGCTGGATATGGCTTATGTGGCTTGCGGGAGGCTGGATGGATTTTTTGAATACGGGTTAAATCCCTGGGATGTTGCGGCGGGAAGCATCCTGATACAGAACGCAGGTGGCGTGGTTTCAGATTTTGAAGGGGGAACCAACTTCATCTTCGGAAAAGAATTACTGGCCTCGAATACGCAGGTTTTTAATAAATTCCTCGACCTGATAAAAAAACATTATGAATGATTATCAGTGATGTTAAACAAAAACCATTGATAACAATTAGTTGACATGGATAATAATAAAAATGATCAGCAACCTAAACGATACAAGGATTCTCCGGCACGGTCGGCATTTAAGGCCATAAGCTGGAGGATTATAGCCAGCCTTACCACATTCCTGATCGTATTTGTAATTTTTCGCAGATATACCAACCAGAACCTCAGCGAGGTACTGGAGAATGCATCTTATATCACCGCTATTGAAGTTGTAGCCAAGTTGCTTTTCTACTATCTTCATGAAAGGCTTTGGACCAATATCACCTGGGGAAAATACTGGAGCAAAAAATACTGGAAGAGGAGAGCATGGAAAAAACTCTATAATAAAATGCATGAAGAACACAATAAGAAATAATCATAACACACAGACTTAATGACAAAAAGAACAATTACATACCTGACAAACATTCTTCTGATCCTGATGTTCATTCCGTTGGTTAGCGTTGCTCAGGATCCTGGAGAAAATAAAAAATTGAGGGTTTATACATTTGATATTAAAAAGGAAATCGCCCCACCGGTATGGCATCATACCAAACGGGCATTTAAACAGGCCAGGGATACCAATGCAGATCTTATCCTGGTGCATATGAATACCTATGGGGGTATGCTGGAATCGGCCGATTCCATACGTACCAAATTCCTTCAATCGGAAATTCCGGTTTATGTTTTTATCGATAACAATGCTGCATCGGCAGGGGCCCTTATTGCGATTTCCTGCGACAGTATATATATGAGGTCCGGAGGAAGTATCGGCGCGGCTACTGTTGTGAACCAGACCGGCGAAGTATTGCCCGACAAATATCAATCATATATGCGGTCGATGATGCGTTCAACGGCAGAAGCTACCGGGCGTGACCCTGATATCGCCCAGGCAATGGTTGATCCTAACATACATGTTCCGGGTATCAGCGACTCCGGCAAGGTTTTAACCTTCACCACTTCGGAAGCTATCAAATTTGGCTTCTGTGAAGGTCAGGTTGAAAACATACAACAATTACTTGATCATGCCGGTATTGATAACTATGTGATCATCGAACAACATATAAAACCTGTTGATAAGATCATTGGTTTTCTTATCAATCCCATCTTCAGCGGCATCCTGATCATGATCATTATCGGGGGTATCTATTTTGAACTGCAAAGCCCGGGTATTGGTTTCCCTTCCATTGCTGCTATTATTGCGGCCTTACTCTACTTCGCCCCACTTTATGTTGAAGGGCTGGCGAATAACTGGGAGATCGTGATCTTTATCGGAGGTATTGTATTAATCGCCGTGGAGATCTTTGCCATTCCTGGATTCGGAGTTGCCGGCATCCTGGGGATCATTCTGATGATCACCGGCCTGACACTGAGCTTGGTTGGCAATGTAGGCTTCGACTTTACCAATGTTCCATTTGAGAAAATCATGAAATCTTTCTTTATTGTTATGATTTCAATATTCCTTGCAATAATAGGTTCATACTGGCTTACAAAGAAAATGTTTACTTCAACAACTTTTGGCCATCTCGCACTTGACGATGTTCAAAAAAAAGAGGATGGTTATACCTCTTCAAGTAATCAATATGTAAGCATGCTGGGTAAAACAGGTATAGCAAGAACAATCCTGAGGCCGGCAGGAAAAGTTGAAATCGAAGGGGATGTATATGATGCTACTGCCATTACCGGGTATATTTTAAAAGGGGATAAGGTTAAAGTTGTAAAATATGAAACTTCCCAGCTATTTGTGCAAAAGCTGGAGGAATCATAATGAGTACCAATATTGAAGTAATACTAGCTGACATTACCAAGCTTGATGTTGATGTTGTAGTTAACGCTGCCAACAGGTCATTGCTTGGTGGAGGAGGCGTTGATGGGGCCATACACAGGGCAGCAGGCCCTCAATTGGTTGAAGAGTGCAGAACCCTGAATGGTTGTGAAACCGGAGAGGCGAAAATTACAAATGCATACAATTTGCCCGCCCGTTTTGTAATACATACAGTTGGGCCTGTGTGGACCGGGGGCAATAACAATGAAGGGAAGAAGCTTGCGAATTGTTATTTAAACAGTTTACAACTGGCTGTTGACAACCATTGCAATAGCATTGCTTTCCCAAATATCAGTACCGGTATATATGGTTATCCTAAAAAAGCTGCAGCTAATATAGCTGTTGATACAGTAATGGCGTTTATCGACAAATATAAACAACCCGAAAGGGTTCTCTTTGTTTGTTTTGAAAGTGAAAACTATACCATTTATACTGGGTTACTTGCCGTTTAAAGAATTCTTAAAATTGTTTACAATATTATTGATATTTTTCAGGTTTTGGAAATTGGTTGATTAAGAAAGTAGAATATTCTTGTGAGAAAGAAGATTAGTTTAATATTCATTTTAAGTTTACTGACAGGTATAATTCTTTACGCCCAGCCGGAAAAGAAAAAGGTATCCGCAGTTAGAACCGACAATCCACCAAAGATCGATGGTCTTGTGACAGAGGAGGGTTGGAATAATATACCCGAGGCTACCGATTTTATCCAGATCAAGCCCTATAACGGCAGGCCATCCACATTTCGAACGATTGCTAAAGCCGTGTATGACAATGAAGCTATTTATTTCGGGATAATCATGTACGATCCCCATCCTGACAGCATCATGCGGGAATTAACCCATCGTGATGAGATAAAAATAGATGATGTCATCGGGGTATATATTGATCCGTTCAATGATTACCAAACCGCTTATGGATTTGTTGTAACTGCTGCCGGGGTTCAGTTTGATGAAAAAGCTGAGGTTTCTGGCGACACCGATGTTACATGGGACGCTGTCTGGCAGAGTGCTTACAGTATCAATGAAGATAGCTGGTCGGTTGAGTTTAAAATACCCTATTCGGCGCTCAGGTTTCCAAAACAGGAGGTCCAGACATGGGGGCTGAATTATTACCGCGTAATACAACGATACCGACAGGATGTTTCCTGGAATTTCATCAATATCGAAGAGGAGGGGTTTCTTCACCAGGCAGGAGAACTTCTCGGCATAGAAGATATCAAACCTCCGGTAAGATTATCTTTCTTCCCTTACGTATCAGGATATGTTGAAAAGTATTCGGAAGATAAAAGCTGGTCGTGGGCCTATAATTATGGGTTGGACCTCAAATATGGAATCAATGAAAGTTTCACGCTGGATGTAACCCTTATCCCCGATTTCGGACAGGTACAGTCGGATGATAAAATTGTAAACTTCTCGCCATTCGAAATTTATTACCAGGAAAGAAGGCCCTTCTTTACGGAAGGCACAGAACTCTTCAGTCGTAATGGCGTTTTTTATTCTAGAAGAATTGGCAATCAGCCCGATGGTTATGAGGATATCAATGATGATTACGACGAGGATGATATCATTGAGAATCCCACAGAAACACAATTGATCAATGCAACAAAGTTATCCGGAAAAACCAACAAGGGCTTAGGCATAGGTGTATTTAATGCCATGACGGCAAATACCTATGCAAGGGTGAAAGATTCAACCGATAAAGAAGTTAAAATACTTACACAACCATTTACCAATTACAATATGGTTGTTTTTGACCAGGCCCTGAAAAACAACTCATTTTTTAGTTTTTACAATACCAATGTATATCAGGGAAAGGATTATAGAACTGCCAATGTAAGCGGTACCGACTGGCAATTCAGGGATAAGGGGAATAAATATCAGTTCCTGGGTTCTGTCAATGTGAGCCAGCAATATTACCCTCACAATGCACCTGACCTTGGATTTAAATACTATCTCTCGCTTGGTAAAATCAGTGGAAACTTCGAGGTGAACTATTTACAGTTAATGCTCAGTGACACCTATAATCCGAATGATCTTGGTTTTATGCCCAGAAACAACAGGTTTCATCATAACCTTGATTTTGAGTATAACATTTACGAACCATTTGGCAAGGTGCTGGAATGGTATAATGAACTCGAGTTCTGGCTTGAAAGTCTTTATGCTCCCAGGGAATACAATGAATTCGGCATGAATATGGAAACCCGCGTTACCTTTATTAATCATCTCACGATGGGTGGCAGTATTGGCAGTAATCCAATCGACCAGCATGATTATTATGAACCTCGTGTGGACGGCTGGTATTTTGCCCGCCCGGCCCATAGCTGGATCAATGTATTCTTCTCCCCCGATTACAACAAAAAATTCATCGTTGATTTTAACCTGGGTGTTGCAGGAGGCGGCCCTTATAAAACCTTAAACAGATGGCTGAACATTAGGCCCCGCTACAGGATCAATGATAAATTAACCATTAACCTCAATACAAATTTCAGCATTGACGGTAATAACCTTGGTTATGTAACAGACAGTACATTCAATAACCAACCTATCATTATATTTGGCAAAAGAAATATAACAAATATTACCAATACCCTTAATATCAGCTACATATTTAACAACAAAGCCGGGCTTTCATTCCGGTTGAGACATTACTGGCTGAATGCTGTATATAATCAATTTTACAACCTGCAATCAGATGGTCACCTGAAACCCAACGACTACAATGAGGACCAGGATTTCTCATTTAATGCATTCAACATCGATATGGTATTTACCTGGAACTTTGCTCCCGGCAGTGAAATTCTCTTAGTCTGGAAAAATGCGATCTATAACAGTGACGAGGAAGCGACAAAAGGCTACTTCAATAACCTGAAGAATATATTGGATGCACCGGGCACCAACAGCTTCTCTGTGAAATTTATGTACTACCTTGATTATCATGTCCTGAAAAAAACGGTGAAGAAGGTTTTTTGATCGACAGTTGTAGAATGACGATTGACGATTGACATTCCAGATTCGACGATAGGAGAACTGGAAGAGTCAATAGGATTGTCGATTGACGAGGAAGGATTGAAAAGGGATAGCATCCACAACGAAGGAGGTTATCCCATCCCTTGCCACCGATAAGAATTGACTATGAGCATGGGATAATTTACGATAGTACCCCGGGATTTGAATTTCAAATTTCAAGTCGTTTATCTTTGTATTCTTTTGGCTAAACATAAATTAAATATCACTTTTATTTGATTTCCCCTCTATATTTTATATATTTGAATAAGATTAATGAGTTTGATCTAAAGGTTAATATTCGTGTTGATAGTCATCGGATGACTTTCTATTTAAGTGATACACAGGCTAAATATTTTGTGATTTTATTGAGACTAAGAGTCAACCGATGACTTTTATAAGTTTTATATCTAAGAGAAAACAATCAACATTTGTTTAAGATAATATCATTTCTTCATTAACTGAGTTACATCATTAAACCTTTAAATAAAACCAACATCTAAATGTAAGACACCACAACAAATCATAAAAAAATCAAATCAAATCTAAAAAGGAGTTTATCATGAAAACAAAAACTTTACTTTCCACAATCAGTTTCATATTGATTTCATTTTTCATTAGCGGTCAGAATTGTGTCGATTTCGAATCATTAACTTCCGGGACACAATATGGTGATGGAATTAACACCATCGGTGAGGTTATATTTACAGAAAGCAACATCCCTGTTTCGGTTGAGTATTTTGAGTTTCAAACAGGGGGAACCTTTGGAACAGCATGGGTTGATAATGCCCTGCCGGATTTTGGTACCGGCTTAATTATGTGGCATAGCAACATTAATCTGAAATATGATTTCAGCAGCTTGCCATACACCCCTTCTATGGTTCTCATTGAGTTTGGTGACTGGGGAGGTTTCGAAAACTTTTCGGTTAATAACGAACCCATTTATGTTGGTGACATCGTAAATGCGCCAAATTTTCCGGGTGTAATGGTAAATATTGTACAGATGCCAATGTCAGGCGGAATAAAAGGCTATGTCATCCTGACCGGGGCCATAAATAATGTCCTTATTGGCGGACAGGAATTTATGATCGATAATGTATGCGCTTACGCAGAATTATCTGATTGTATCGATTTTGAGATGCTCAACCTGGGTGAGGAATTTGGTAATGGCATTAACAGTATTGGTGATATTATTTATACTGAAGATGGGGTTCCGGTATCCGTTGAATATTTTGAATGGCAGACAGGCGGTACATTTGGCACCGCCACAGTTGATTTTACATTTGATGGTTTCGGATTCGCCAAGATCATGAGGACAAATAACATCAACCTGGGATTCGATTTTACACAGCTTGGATATCCAGTCCACGAAGTCACCTTTGAGTTCGCTACACTGGGAGGGTTTGAGAACCTTTCGGTTAATGGAAGTCCGATATATGTAGGGGAATTAAAGCTTGCGCCCAATCCACCTGGTGTAGTACTTACAGTTAATACCTGGCCTATGCCCGGAGGTGAAATGGGTTTTGCCAAAATAGTCGGTGACATTGAACATCTTGTTGTGGGCGGGCAGGAGTTCTGGTTAGATCATGTATGTTTCTATGATTATACCGGTATCTGGGAATCAAACTCAGGTATTCAGGTTGATATACTGGAACAAAATTTTCCCAATCCATTAACGATCCATACAATCATACCATTTTCTATTGAAGAGGCATCACATGTAAATCTCAGGATTTATAACCTGATCGGGCAGGAAATCCGTTTGCTTACTGATGAATATTATAATACAGGTGAACATAGTGTTCAATGGGATGGTAAAGACCACAAAGGAAACTCCGTACCCGAAGGCATTTATCTATACCAGATACAAACTGATGAGGGTATGGATTTGAGAAAGATGATGGTGGTGCGATAACCGGATTACTAAGCAGAAACTCACCTTATCATGTATTTGGGGTAAAGGCGCAAAATTTTGCGCCTTTACTATTATATTCCATTTATTTCAATTTTCAGTCAATAAGATTATGTAATTTTTTGATCTGCTCTGCTCCATTTTTATTATTGGGATTCAGTTTCACAGATATCTCATAGTTTTCCAATGCAAGGTTATATTCACCATTTTCCATATAGGCTTCGCCAAGGCTGTCATAAACATTGGATGACTCAGGGCAGAAATCAACGTTGAATTTAAAAATCCGGATGGCGACCTCAATATCGTTCTTCTCATATAACCATTCATACCCTATCATATTGATCTGGTCCTCGTAAATAAACGATAATCCATTGCTCATTACATATTGAGTAATCCCATTAAATTTAGCATCATCACTAACAACATCCCTATCTCCAAGCATTTTCACCCTGTCTCCAACAAGGTTATATTTTTCAAGATATGCCTGACCCTCTTTGCAATCAGGAAACATCTCCGGTATATTCAGGATTTGCTTACCTTTTTTTGTAATAATGCACATACTACACCCGAATGAACGCTGATAGTCAGCAATCAATAAACCGGTAAGCATTAAAGCCACAAAGATTGTAATCTTAATATTACTCATTTTTAATCAATTATTTAACTTATTTTAATCATTCTCAAAACTACACACATCTTATGAATCGCAATACCAGGTGACTTTTGATACTATTTCCAGATATGGTTTATCGAGTCAACAAATTCTTTGGAAATATAGTTCTCCATCGACATACAAACATCAGAGGCAAATGCGATCCCAAGACTGGTTATTTTCAGCCATTGATGTTCATCCAACCCGGGCAGATCTTTTCGCTTTATACTTTTATTATACAATGCATAGATAATACCTGCATTGAAATTATCCCCAGCTCCAATTGTACTTATTGGGTCTATTTCAGGAACCTGCTGAATAAACTTATGTTGTCCGCTAAACAAAGAGACATCTTTATCACTGGAGGTATATATCAGGAATTGACAGCCTCTTTCCCGGATTTTTCTGTATGCTTCCTGCGCAACTTTTGTTCCGAAGATTGTCATTAAATCCTCATCCGATGCCCTGACAATATCGGCCATACTAATGTTTTCTGAAATCATAGCCTGAAGTTCAACAATCTTGTCCTGGTGCGGACTGCGAATATTAGGATCATAAATGATCAATGCACCTCTTTCTTTCGCATATTGCACAAAATTCATCAGTGGTTCCCTTATCTCTTCCTGCAGGGAATAAAAAGATCCAAAAAGGAGAATATCAAATTCATTAACTTCAGGCAGGGTGTGCGTAAGCCTTCTCCCAGGGTAAGCTTTATAGAAAGTATAATGTGCGTTTTTCTTTTCATCAAGGAAAGCCATGGCCAGTGCGCTTTTACCATCTTTATACCGATTAATATAACGGGTGTTGACATTATTTGACTCCAGGAATTCGTCGATGATATCCCCTACCCTGTCCTTTCCGTATTCTGTGATCAGGCATACGGGTAATTTCATTCTACCCAGTGAAACAGCTGTGTTAAGCATCGCACCTCCGGGAACAGCCTTTACAGGTTGATTGTTCTCGAAAATGATATCGTAAACTGTTTCGCCGAAGGTGTAAATGTGATTCATCTAAAGATTCTCCTGATTATAAGCTAATCACAATTATGAGGTGGTTTTACCAAATATTGGTGGTGAAATAAAATACTACAACTATCATTAACCAAACACTTTATCCTAAACCAGTTTTTTCCCATAATATTATTTTCTGTAATATCAAGCCATCTGAGTTCATATAGGTTTCCAATTCCTTCTGGCAGATCAGATAAATCATTTCTTGAAAGGTCCAAAAATATCAAGTCCTGCAGTTTCTCAATCTTCTGAGGTATGAAACCTAGATTGCAATTCGCCATCGATAAGACAAGCAGACTATCAAATTCGAAAATTTCATCAGGAACCTTGTAAAGTGGATTACTGTTAAGGTTAAGGATTCTTAACTTAGTCAACTTTTTAATTTCAGGATCAAGATAGGATAGATTTTTGTTTGTTAACGTCAAATACAAAACAGAATCAGGTTCTTTAAGCGCTTTCTCTAAGCTACTGTACTTTTTAACCTTATTCTTGTATTTACTGTTATGCTGGCTCACCGAACATCCTAACAGGGTAAACAGCAATAAGAAGGTATAAAAGGATAATTTAATAAAATAACCCAAACTAATCCCAATTAAAAGTTGAACCTCTTTTGTATGTCCTTGATTATTCAATAAACTTACTGGATTTATTTGTAGTCATCACATCAACAACAAAGGAAACATCAAATTTATCAAATGAAAACGATAATGCAATTTCAAATAAAAAGGCCACCATCTTTTTTATTTGAGCGGCAGACGGGACTCGAACCCGCGACCCTCAGCTTGGGAAGCTAATGCTCTACCGACTGAGCTACTGCCGCATTATTTCTTTTTATCTTACTTTTTTTTCAGGTTGAGATCAGCCAGATGGCGATTATCAATTGAATTGCGACCGCTTTTTTAATCAAAAATAGAAAAAACTTATAAAAGAAGTCTATACATTTTTTAATTGACAACAAAGTTATATATGGTTACATACCCAAATTCCCCGATTCACGATCAGTCGTTATTTTAAACTAAGAGAGATCCCATCACCGTTACTTAACGTCAACAAGATAAATCATTATTACCAATGCCGTTTTAGCCATGATCCCGTGTAGTGTGAAAGCACTTATAAATGATTAACAATTTGTTCCGCTTTTAACTTATATTCGGTATCCCTGTTAATAAGATCACACATAAGTCTTCTGGCCTCTTCTTTCTTACCGTGTTTGAGGTATGTTAATCCAAGGTACCACTCAGCATGATCTTTTAATATTGCATAATCACTCTTAATGATATGAGCTAAATATTTTGTGGCGATTGTGAATTTCCGCAATTCTATCGCAGCTAATCCTCCGAATAAATATGCATGATAATGGTCATTGTGGTCATCGATTATATTCTCAAACAATTGAAATGCCTTATTATAATTTTTACTCATATAGGCGGTGTGTGCTTCTTTAAACAGATCAGGTTTCACATTCCATACTAATGAATCATATTCTGTAATTAAATCAAAAGGTTCATAAAACTCATGAAATAATTGTTCCGGCGTTTTCGACCTGGCGGCCATCCATATGGCAACAATACCAATCGCAAAGATAATGATAATGGCTGCGGCAGCCCTGAATGATTTATGATGTAAATAATATGATATGATTCCCGGTTTGGGATCTGGTTTTGTACTTTCCTCATGAATCTTCTCCAGTTGACCTTTCATGGCCAGCAGTTCACTGCTCTTCATAGCTGCTTCAACTCCAAGGTGTAATTCATAAGCAGCCTGCAGTTCCCTGTCTGTTTTTAACTGAGTCTCAAATTCTTTTTTCTCATCCTCCTTCAACTCACCAGACAAATACTGATCAATCCAATAATCAGTATCACGTTTCTTCATTATCACTCCCTTTTATTTCTTTATAACGTAAATCCTTACGTATTGATTGTAATAATTGCTTTAAACACTGATACTTCTTTTTTCTTGCATGTTTTGCTGTGGGCATACCCAACATGGATGCAATGGTAGCAAAATCGATCCTGTCAAAATGATATTGAAGAATTTTCCTGCAAATTTCAACCAGTTTATTAAAATGCGCAAGATAGATCAGATACTCTTCAACTTCCAGTGTTTCATCGATCAGTGTTTCATATTCCGTTTCCGGTTCAAACATAAATGAACTATCACCAGCAAATCTTCGTGTACGGTTTAGCTCCTTTAGCCAGAGATTCCGGCAAAACGAATAAAAGTAGGTCCTGAATTCACATTTTAATGTGATGGTTGTTTTCTTTAGTTTACTATAAAGCGCAAGGTAAGCGTCCTGGAAAATATCAAATGCATCCTGCTCATCACCCCTGTTCTTCAAAACAAATGTTTTAATCACAGGAAAACAATGTTCATAAACATATCTTGCTGTCTTCTCATCCCTATCCTTTATCCCCTCCAGAATTTGTTCATTGGTGAATCCTGGCTTTTTCACAAATGATTGGTTTTGGAAATTATGCTAAGTGTAAATATACAAATAATTCTACATATAAAGACAATTGTTATAATATTTAAATTATTTACTTTGTTATTATTTCATGGTTTCATTGATCTATTGTTCCATTGTTAGGGTGGCAACCAATCAATTATTCAATTATTCAATAATTCAACCATTCAACTACCAACTATCATCAGCTACCAACCAACCAACCAACATCCTGCTCATGATTAACAACAATTGTAACTCCTTTTGCAATTAAAATCATAAATTAGCAAATAAATCCCCTGTTTATGAAAAAGCAATTTTCTTTCCGGGCCCGTTTACGAAGTTTTGTATATGCTTTCAAAGGGATCTTTTATATGTTCCGAACCCAGCATAATTCGTGGATACATGCTGTGATAACAACAGCTGTGGTAATCTTTGGCATCATTTATAAAATTAACCTCACGGAGTGGTGCCTGGTAACACTTGCGATGGGCCTTGTATTAGGTGCAGAAGTTTTCAATACGGCAATTGAGAAATTTGTTGATTTTGTTTCACCTGAATACAATAAGGAAGCCGGGCGTATAAAAGACCTGATGGCCGGGGCAGTATTAATAACGGCCATTGCAGCTGCTGCCACAGGATTGATTATCTTTATACCAAAAATATTTTAACATGATACTTATCGCCGACAGCGGTTCATCGAAAACAGACTGGGGACTGATAGATAAAGCTGGTAACTTCAAATACCTGGAAACTACAGGATTCAATCCTTATTATATGGACAGTGCATCCATCAGGGATATCCTTGAAAAAGACCTTGTTCCACTTCTTGATGAACGATCCATTGAGGAAGTGTATTACTATGGTTCCGGCTGTTCAACAGATAAAAAGTGTATGGTCGTTGACAATGCACTTTTTGAGGTCTTTTCAGGTGCACGGATTGTCGTGGAGCATGACCTGTTAGGTGCTGCCCGCGGCTTATTCGGCGACAAGGAAGGAATTGCCTGTATCCTTGGAACCGGTTCGAATTCGTGTCATTTTGATGGAATTAAGATCATTGAGAACATTCCTTCAACCGGCTTTATTTATGGCGATGAAGGCAGTGGGGTTTATATCGGTAAGCGATTTCTGACGGCTTATCTTAAGAACCAGTTGCCAGAAAAGATCTCAGCCAGTTTTGATGAAAAATACCACCTCAGCCTTGAACAGATCCTTGACGCCACATACAATCAGGATCGTCCGATTCAATTCATCTCCTCATTCACATCCTTCGTTAGTGATCATATTTCAGACGACTATCTGTTGAATATTGTAAAAGAATCATTTGAGGATTTTCTGCATCACCAGGTATTCAGGTATTCAAGATACCGGGAAGTTCCAATCGGGTTTACCGGTTCCATTGCTTTCGTTTTTAAAAACATACTGGAAGGTATCCTGAAAAAATACAACCTGGATATTGAGGTAATTATCCGCAAACCGATTGAAGGACTGACGAAGTATCACAAGCCAAGAGTGCAGGGTTCGGAGTTTTGAGTTCGGAGTTCGGAGTTTTGAGTTCGGAGTTTTGAGTTCTGAGTTCTGAGTTTGGAGTTCTGAGTTTGGAGTTTGCAGTTACTATTGTCCGGGCAATTTGAAGATTGCAAGGAGTTTCCCGGACACCGTTGATTTTTAATTTTCGATTTTCGATTTCCTTGATGAAATATAAAATCACAATTCGGATCTGATAACATATATCTATAATTGACTTTCATCACTCAAGAAAATGTCAGGCTATTGGTTATATCGCTCTTCGATTGAAGGACTACCTATTTAAATCCCATCTGCATAAACGCAAACATTTCCATGGTCAAAGCCACCCCTACATGTACGAAAACACCACCCCAGATATTCCGGCTGTAATAGGCAAAAACACCCAGGATATAGCCTCCAAAAACAGAACTGATGGTTTCACCAACCGGTTTGCCAAAATGAAGTATCACATAGGTACAAACCATGGGTAACACGGCATCCTTTCCAAGAAAACGCACCAGTCCGATAACGAGGAAGCCCCTGAAGAACAGCTCCACAGAAATAAAGTCAAGCAGGTAGAATATCTCAAAAATAGTCCTGGTAAGCCAGTCAGGCCATTGCATCGTAGCTGTGATGATCTCCCCTGCGCTTCTTTTATAAACCGGGTAATAATCGATAAACTCAGGCAGAAAAGATGCAGAAAAAGTAAGGGGGATGATGACCAGGAACATCATAAAGTAAGGCTTGAAATAAACATTCTTGATGCGCAATCCGTAAAACCCAAATTTGCTTTTGCGGTCGTAAATAAGGTACATCATGAACAATGGAAGCACAAGCGATGCAAGGCTGTTCATATTACCAATCACCCGTCGCACATACCTGAAATCCTGTTCAAATAGCCAGGTGCTTATCTCCCTGTGATAATAAAAATTCCTGTCGAAAGCCAGTATTAGAAAACCAAGCGAGCTTTTCAGCCAGAATCCCCAGTTCCTGATGAGTTCTTTCCTTCCGGTAATCCATACAGTAATAAACAGAACAGAATAATAACCAAAAGCATGCAGGAGGAAAAAGAAAACCATTCGCCAGTATGATCCATAATAAGAATCAATGATAGAATCTTCAAAATCGAAATGATAGTTCAGCCAGATCAATGCGCCGGTAAACAGGGCAAATGCAAGATACAATTTCAGGTTAAAGTGTTCCCTGATATATGTAATAAGGTATTTAATAAAGATATTCATGAATTTCCAGCTGGATCATTAAGGGGCAAATGTAGTAAGAGTTGTTGAGATGTTGAGTTGTTTAACTTTTGAATTGTGGAGTGTTGTATGTTGAGCATTCAGTTGAATCCGTTTAGCAGTTCTCTGAAGCAGGTGTCAGTATTGTCAATGTCGAATCTGTTTTTACATGAGACTGAAACTTACTTTTCGCACACAGTCTATAGACTACGCTCTGTGCCCTGTGCCCTGTGCCCTTCGTCCTATGTAACCTAGAATATAATAACCGATTTCAAATTAAATTACTCCAAAATATCCCCGGTCAGCATATATTTCCCTGCAAAGTCCATGGGAACTACCTGGTCCGCCTGCATACCGGCCTGCTTTTCTACAATTATTTCGCCTCCAAAACTATAATCGATATTACCGTTCAATATCCAGCCCGAGATCCGGTCAACCTTATATTCAGATTCGATGATGCCTGTAAGGTCAAACTTCATGGGGATTCTGTCCTGTGAAACAATCAGGTTGCCTGCATCCATCCTGATGTTAGTTGTACTTTCAATCTTTGCAGTTTCATGATCATACCCCTTCAACTTATAAGTTGTTACGATTCTTAATGGTACAAAGTCAGTAAAGTTGAGGGTATCATTCCATTGGTCCCCGATTGCAACTTCCTTAACAGGATACCGGATGAACATCTTCTGCATCTGGTTATTATAAAGTTTATCGCCATACATTTCTTCAAGTTGGACCCGCATTGAAGGATTTACATCATGGCCATTCTCTTCCATATAGTCAAAGATCTTATCCATCCATACATCTATTCCATTAACCCTGACTGTTTCACCGGTAGGTTTCATGGTAATGGTTAAAAACTGCCCCTGCATAACTTTATAAATATCCAACAACGATTCACCACCCTGGAAATCCTTAAGGTCTCGCTTTTCGCCATTTACATCCATTTCCAGGTTCATATTCATACTGTCGATGCTGAGTGTGATAACCAAATTATCATTCATCGTGTTCGCAAGGCTGGCATGAGTTTTAAAAATCAGGGATGTATTAGCATCCGTCTTGAGGCCACCCATTTCCTGTTTCAGGTTCATATCTCCTGTAAGCTCGGAAATATACAGCTTTTTATTTTCGAAATTATACCCCAGGCTTATCTTTTCCCTGTTACAGGATGAAAGTATTAACACCGCACTTATTAATAATAGAGTAATTCTGAAATAATGTTTGTTTTTCATTTCTTATGGTTTGTTGATTGAAAAGCAAAGGTAATTATGTTTGTTTAATTATTGAGTTGTTGATTTTTCTAGTTGTTGATAGTTGAGTCGTTAATCACTTACCAACTATGAGGTGATTATGCAGAGAAAGCAGGTTATCAGAGGTTTGCCCAAAAAGTGAAACTTACAGTTAATCTTCTTGCAATACCCAAAGATACTAGCAGGGAAGTAAATATTTGTGCTCATAAACATCAATAACCAATTCCAATATCACTTGCGCGAAATAATCCTCAGAAGGGATCTTTTCTTTATTTGAGGTATTTTTCAGAGACTATTCTCAATTAACAGTTTTATTTTCAATTTAATCCTTAAATATTATATAACTATTTTAGTAACTTTAAACCCTATTATAAAAAGCATAGGAAGATGAAGATTCTTGTAAAAAATATTTTTATTGTTTTGTTTGTTTTGTACACAGGTTTATTGACAGGTCAAGAAATACAATACTCTTACATATCACCACTTCCTTATTCAAAATACATCAATCCTGAACAGGTGATTTGCCTTAAAACGGGGTATCTTTTTGACACCAGCTCGATTGCAGAGGAACACATTCAAATTTCTGGTTCAAAATCTGGGTTCATAAAGTTTAGCGTACAACTATCTGAAGACCAAAGCGTATTATTTATAAAACCCAATAATAAGTTTAAATATGGAGAAAAGATAAGTGTTAATCTCCCTGATAACATGTTTACCCGAAATGGTTTGAAGATAAAAGACGGATCATTTTATTTTTATATTGATGAAGGTGATAACAGCAAGCTGGTTCAGGAGTTTTATGATCGGGAGTTTTATCAATCGACCAACCCACTGGATAAGGGAGATACATCAAGAATGGGTTTTGATTACAATAACCAAAATAATCTTCCTCCTGATTACGCCGCACCAACTGTAAATATTTATGATGAGACGGATGATGCATATATCTTTTTCACTATTGTTCCCAGGATAAATTCCCCCTACTCCGATTACCTTACTATCTGGGATAAATACGGCATCCCTGTATATTACAAAAAAACCTATGGACAGACATTAAACTTCTACGCATTAAACAATGATAAGCTCGCTTTTGGAACCACAACCGGATATAACGTAAGTGAAAACAGGTTCTATATTATGAATGCATCATATGAAATCATTGACACAGCTGATATGGCAAATGGCTATGATGTTGACATGCATGATTTTCTTTTGCTCAGCAATGGTCATTATCTCATGCAATCATATGATGTCAGGACTATAGATATGAGCCAGATTGTTGAAGGGGGACACCCCAATGCCAAGGTTACCGGCCTTGTAATTCAGGAAGTGGACCAACAGCAAAATGTTTATTTCCAGTGGAGAAGCTGGGATCATTTTGAGATTACAGATGCCACCCCTGACATTGACCTTACCGATGAATACATCGACTATTGCCATGGCAATACTCTAACCATTGACAATGACGGACAATTGTTGATTTCTTGCCGAAATATGGATGAGATTACCAAAATCAACTTTCAAACAGGTGATTTGATATGGAGGTGGGGAAAATGGGCAAAAAACAATGAGTTTACTATCTATGATGATCCCACGGGATTTTCACACCAGCATGACATCAGGGTACTCCCAAATGGAAATTATACCATTTATGATAATGGGAACAATCATTTTCCACAGGTTTCCCAGGCGATGGAATACGAGGTTGATGAAGAATCTTTGGAAGCCACGCTGGTATGGCATTACAGGCACGATCCGGAAATTTATGCTCAGGCTACCGGCAGCCATCAGCGGCTAGCTACAACCAGAAGCTTAATAGGATGGGGTTATACCTCTCCCCTGGCTATTACTGAAGTTAGCCTCGATGGCTCGGAAACTTTTGAATTTTTTCTAATCGATCAGGTTATCGGTTACAGGAGTCTTAAGTATGAATGGGAAACAAATTTATTCCTGGCTCAGAATTTAATTGATTTTGGATCATTCACTGGTGACTATCTGGCAATAACTGAAGAACTACCGGTAACGAATAATGCCAATTATGGGATTTATATTACAAGTACACACTTACACAATGAAGAATTCTTTGTTGATGAAACTTTTCCTATGTATCTCGCATCTGGTCAAACTATCAACATCACTGTTTGTTTCCAACCAGAAGTTCAGGGATATTACGATGATGTTCTAACATTAAACTCAGACAATAGCGATAATACACAGCGTATAGCACGCCAGGTTAAACTTACCGGTTTCTGGGATGAAATTCCTCCTATAGTAAGTATAATTCCTGCCAACGGTTCTACTAACTTAGAACTTGACACAATTGTTACTGCCATTTTTAATGAACCTATGCGAATGCCAGGTGGTGGAATTATTACCAGTAATTATATTCAAGAAATGTTTTATTTTAAAGAGGATGACATTAATGGAGCTGATGTCCCTTTCTTCGGCGCAATTGATAATGAACACAAAAAGATAAAACTGATTCCAAAGGATTCCCTTCTCGAAGATCAGCAATATTACATAGAACTCATAGCCAATATGGTTGAAGACAGAGCCGGCAATAAAATCTCAGAACCTAAAATTAGTATCTTTCATACCCTGACCCTGGTGAACATCCCAGTCGATGAGTTTTCAGCAGGTATAAACATTTACCCTATTCCTGCCCATGACATTTTATTTATTGACAACAAAGATGCAAGCAAATATCTATTACAGGTTTCCCTGCTAAACCTTCAGGGAAAAGAGGTTTACAGGCAGATATTAAATCACAATCAGAATCGGATTCAGATACAGCTGAATAAATTGAACAGTGGAATTTATTACGTCCTGATCTATTGTCATGATTTTAAACATACTGAGAAAATCCTGATTACTAAATAAACTATTATGAAAAAGGCAAATGTAAATGTTGTAATATTAGATTAATCTTACCTTGAATTATGAAAACAATGACACCGGTATTATTCTTGGTACTGACCTTATTATCGAACATTATATTAACAGGGCAGAGTTATGATTATTTATATATATCACCGGTTCCCGGATCTGAAAACATTAATCCGGAACAGGTAATTTGCCTGAAAACAGGCCATGCATTTGATGCTTCAACCATCCTTGAGGAAGATGTTCAACTGGAAGGTTCACGGTCTGGTGTGATGGATGTTAAAATAAAACTCTCCGATGACCAGATGGTTTTATTCATAGAACCTGAGCAACATTATCATTATAATGAAAAAATTACAATCTCTCTACCGGGATGTTTTTATACAGACATTGGCCTGAACATTAAACATAAAACGTTTTCTTTTTATACTGCTGTAAATGATAACAGGTATCTTTCAAAAGATTTCTTTGAAGGTGAGTATAGCGATTTTGAGCAAAACCAGAATGAATCAGTTATTCCACTGACGGGATATGATTTCAACAAAGGAAATAATCTTCCTCCCGACTATCCATCACCAACTGTATCCCTATTTGAAGATCCCGACGATGATTATATCTTCTTTACAGTTATGTCGAAAAATGGTACCGTCTATTCCCCTTATATTACTATCTGGGATAATTATGGTGTGCCTGTCTATTATCAAAAGATGGATGGACAAACCATGAATTTTTATGTCACTGAGAATGAAAAACTAATTTTTGGAACTACAACAGGCATGTCTAATGCCAGTAAGCGATTCTATGTTATGAATACTGCCTTTCAGGTACTTGACACTGCTGAGATGGGTAATGGATATGATGTTGACCTTCACGATTTTCTGATACTCAACAACAATCACTACCTGATGCAATCATATGATACGCGAATAATTAATATGAGTGAAATCATAGAAGGGGGTCATCCTGCTGCACAGGTTACCGGCCTTGTAATCCAGGAGGTGGACCAGCAACAGAATGTATATTTTCAATGGAGAAGCTGGGATCATTTCGAGATCACAGATGCCACACCTGACATTGATCTTACGGCCCAAACAATTGATTACTGCCATGGAAATGCACTAACCATTGATCACGACGGTCATTTGTTAATATCATGTCGAAACATGGATGAAATCACCAAGATCAACTTTCAAACAGGGGATATCATCTGGCGCTGGGGGAAGTGGGCGAAAAACAATCAATTCACTTTGATCAATGATCCAACCGGATTCTCTCATCAGCATGATATAAGGATACTTCCCGGAGGGCATTATACAGTATATGACAATGGCAACAATCATTTCCCACAGGTTTCACAGGCGATGGAGTATAATATTGATGAAGAGAACATGACTGCTGAAAGAGTATGGTATTACAGGCATGAACCTGAGATTTTTGCTTTCGCCACAGGTAGCCATCAGCGAACATCAACAAACAAAAGCCTTATCGGGTGGGGGTGGTATTCCCCACTGGCAATAACCGAAGTAAGACTTGATGGTACAACGACTCTTGAAATATTTCTTCCGAACGATGTAATGGGATACAGAAGTCTTAAATATCCCTGGGAAACATCACTTTTTGAGACCCAGGATGTGCTTGACTTTGGATCGTACACAGGTGATAATTTTGCTATTAGTAAAGAACTGGCTGTAACGAACAATGCCAGTTACTCAATCTCCCTTACAAGTACACACAATCATTCTGATGATTTTTTTGTGGACGAGCAATTTCCGGTGTTTTTACCGGCTGGACAAATCAGGCATATAACAGTATGTTTCGAGCCTGAACAACAAGGATATTATGATGATTTGCTCACTTTAAATTCAGACAACAATGACAATACCCAGAGAATTGCCAGGCAGGTAAAACTTTTTGGTTATTGGGATGAAACCCCTCCTACTGTTGAGATCACACCTGAAGACGGTTCCACAAATATTAATCTGGATACTATCATCATAGCACTTTTTAATGAACCCGTACGCAAACCGGGAGGTGAACTGATTACCAGTAACTATATCCAGGAAATGTTTTATTTCAGGGAAGATGATGTTAACGGCAATGATGTTCCTTTCTATGGATCTATTGATAATACCCAGCAAAAAATAAAACTCATACCACAGGATCTGCTTCTGGAAAATCAACAGTATTATATAGAACTCAGGGAAAATTCAGTGGAGGATCGTGCTGGAAATGGAATACCGGAACAACAGATCAGTGTTTTTCACACAAGAAACATTGTAAACATTGATAACCATTCTGAAAATATCGGTTTCAGTATATCTCCGAATCCAGCACATGAAGTATTGCACATTCGTTTAGATGCCACCAGCACAAATAATTCAAAGATTACATTACTCAATATTCAAGGGAAAGAAATATATTCAAGGCAAATCCCACCCGATATCAACTCGATACAGATACCATTGGATGGATTTAAAGAAGGTATTTACCTGGTACAATACACATTATTATCTTATCAAGAAATTAAGAAGTTTTTAATCATAAAGTAGAACTTTGAAAAGAAGTTATCATATGAAAAACATTGTTACCCCGGCAACACTGATAAATGCTCCAATTACTTCAAGCAGGGTAATTTTTTGTTTAAAGATCATCAAAGAAGGAATGATTATAAAAATAGGCACCATCGACATTATTGTTGAAGCGATACCGGTAGCTGTATATTGAACAGCAAGCAGTGAAAATGACACCCCCAGAAATGGCCCGGTAAATGAACCTCCGGCAATGCTGATCATCCCCTTCCTGTTTTTAAAAGCATTCCTGATCAGGTAGAATTTTCCCAGCATCAAAATAATGACAGCAAAACCGATCAGGCCGGCAATGATCCTTATCTGGGTGGCAGCAAATGCATCATAGGAGCCCATGCCATATTTGCTTAAAACAAGGCCTACTGCCTGTCCTACAGCACCACCAATGGCGAACAGTATTCCTTTCAGTGGATAGTTCATTTTAATTCTGCGGCCATTATCAGGCTTGTTGAATATCGCCAGCGCGATTCCAAATATTGTCAGGAACATTCCTGCCAGATTCATCAGTGTTAATACTTCACCGAGTAATAACCATCCTATGAATGCTGTAATGGGAGGTACCAGCGTCATAAATAGCATAGATATCCGGGAACTGATCAAAGCAAAAGCCCTGAATAAAAAGTAATCCCCGAATACAAATCCAACCAGACCGGAAACGGAAAGCCATATCCAGGCATGTGAACTGGCATCGGTAGGAAATGGGATTCCCCTGGCTATCCAGGTAAAAACGGTTAGGAAAACAATAGCGAAACACATTCTTATCATATTCACAGCTAGAGATCCTACTCGCTTGCTCGCCACTTCGAAAAACACGGCTGTAGCGGTCCAGAATAGCGCTGTTGCCAGTGCTGCTAACTCACCCCAATGTTCCGACATTCAATCTGATTTTGTGAAAAGCAAATTTAATTTTATTTATTTAGATTAAAATTTGAGATTTTAATAAACTTATTGAATGGTCGAAGAATTGACAAATGACTAATGACCAAATAAAATTATCGATTCTTGTTACATATTCTCCCAAATTTAGACTAATTTTAAAGTATCGTATCCAATCGGGAATAACTACAACGGGATAACAACACAATTCATTCAAAAACAAGAATTTATTATTTTTGGCATAATTTTAATTATACATATTATATATAATAGAAAAACCTTAAAAAATATAACGATGAAAGGAAAGCTAACTTTTTCAAAAGCTTCAATAATTCCTATGCTGGTTCTGGGATTATTGATCTTATTCTCATTAAACAGCTGCCGTAACTGGGATAATGACGATGATGACGATCAGGCAGAAAGCTTTACTGACCTGAAGGTTGATCCTAACTTCAAGTTTGAAACAACCCGAGAGCTCGATATTACAATTAATATCCAGAGTTCAAATCCGCAGGAACTTCCACATATCATTACAATTTATGGAGGTGATCCTGCAACGAACCTTAACCAGATGGCAAAAGGGATGACAAACAGAGACAGGCAATACAAAACGAAAATAAGTATTGCTACCTATATTGAAGAAATCTATGTTCAGGATTATTCCTACGATGGAAACAACAAACTGGTAACAATTCCCATTTCAGGGGATGTAATCAATTATACATTTACTGTGAGCAAGGATGATCCTTATTATAAAAACATCGAAGCCCTTACAGATGATCCGGGTTGTAGTTCAGGATGTACAGAAACCTTAACATCTGGTGGCAATATAACCCTGAGCTCCGGAGTATGGTGTGTTCCTGAAGGCGCTAATGTTACGAGGGGGAATATTAAAATAAAAGGGGGGGTAACCCTCAGGATCTGTGGTAATTTAACATGCAGTAAAATCCAGGCGTCCGGAAATACAGGAGGTGAAGTCATTGTTAGTACCAATGGAACATTACAGACCGGTAGTATCCAGTATAATAAGATCTCCCCGGTTACCAACTATGGTTACCTCGCCGAAAGCGGTGGAAACACAACCATTGCTGATGGCTGTGACTTTGACAACCACGGTACACTGGCAGTAAACGGCATTACAAATGATTCGGAAGAGTTTTATAATTCAGGGACTATTAACTCTTCAGGCCATTTCAACAATAATGGAATCGGGGTGAATGATGGCGTGATCAATGTTAGCGGTCATTTCAACAATACTGGAAATCAAAATATTGTATTCACCAATAACTGCAAAATTGTTACCACAAGCCATTTTAACCAATCAAGGTTATTCCATAACTACGGTTATATCAGTGTTGGGGCACAAACGCAGTTGACCGGTTCTGACAAAGCCACATATATGTATGGCGGAGCATATATTGAAACCGTCGATCTGCATGTGAATGGTAATCTTATTGGCCCAGCAACATCCTGTGCCAGGATCGATATCAGCAATAATACAACTATTGCGGGCCAGGGCGATGTATCGGGTTATATGGACCTTTGCGATGAGGACGGAATAGAGACAAATAATGGGACGGTAGGACCAAATGTCACCTATTGTGAATGCTATATCCCTTCAACATCATGTAATCCAGGCAGTGGGACACCAACCTACCCTGATACTGATGGTGATGGAGTACCTGATGATGAAGATGACTATCCTGATGATCCTACCAGGGCATTTAATGCATACGATACTACTAGTGTTGCTTTTGAAGACCTGTGGCCATCAATGGGTGACTATGACTTTAATGACCTTGTACTGGGTTGTACATACAAGATAGTTACCAATGCTGAGAATTCAACAGTTGACGTTATTGCCAAGTTTAAAATCAAAGCGGTGGGAGCAAGTTTTGACAATGGATTTGGATTTACATTCCCTGTGGCTCCTACAACTGTTGAAAGCGTTACAGGCTATGAGCTTGAAGGAGGTATTGTAACACTGGCTGCTGCAGGATATGAAGCAGGACACCTGAATAACACTGTCATTATTGTTTATGATAAGATCAATACTATGCTTGGCAGTTCATTGATAAATACAGTACCCGGCAAAGCCTATATTGAAACTGATACAGCAACTATAACGGTTCATTTTGAAGATCCACAGGCTGATATTGGTACACCTCCTTACAATCCATTCATCTTTATCGATCATGTTAGGGGTAAGGAAGTACATCTCATCGATGAAGTACCAACAAGCCTGGTTAACGAAAGTTATTTTGGGACACTTAACGACAACTCTGATCCTGATGCCGGAACATATTATCTGACAAATACTTATCTACCATGGGCTATTGAAATTCCTCAGAATTTCGATTATCCTATCGAAAAAGCCGACATCGTTCAAACTTATCTCAGGTTTGCAGAATGGGCTGAATCAGGAGGAATAAGCTATGCAGACTGGTATAAAGATTTAGCAGGGTACAGGAATAATGCAAATATTTACCCTACCTATGAATAGATAGTTGAAGAAAGAATTGAGAAAAGCTGATCATTTGTCATGATCAGCTTCTCTCAATTCTAAAAATCTCCCCATCTTCAGCCAGGTATGTTTCGGGAAATATCTCACGGGCTTCTTTCAATAAAATCTGCAAGGATTTATATCTTGCAGAGAAATGGCCGATGATCAGCTTCTTAACGCCTGCCTTTAATGCTATCAATGCTGCATCGCGAGCTGTTGAGTGAAGTTTCTCCTCAGCCACTTTCCTTTTATCCTCACCAAAGGTAGCTTCATGATACAGGAGGTCCACCTTTTCTATAAAGGGTAAGATATTTTCATTGTAAATGGTATCAGAACAATATGCAAACGATCGTGGTTTTGGAGGATCAATTGTGATCTCTTTATTTGGATAGACTTTGCCATCTATATCAATAAAATCATTTCCTTTCTTGATCTTTTCAAACTCACCTATCGGGATATTATGTTCTTCAACAAAGGATTTAATAATGTTCCTGACTGCAATTTTTTCTTTAAAAACAAAACCCCAGGTTGGTACACTGTGTTTTACCGGGAATGAATCTACTGTATAGTCAATACCGTCAACGAGCAGTTGTGATTCGTTGGGTTGAAGGATATTAAACTCAAGGGGATAACTTAATCCGGTAGCGGTTAGTTCAAGCTGTATTCTAATAATTTTTTCCAGGTTTTCAGGGCCATGAATAATTAATCCAGCACTCCTTCCAAACAGTTGCATTGTAGAGAGCAACCCGATCAGACCATAAAAATGATCACCATGAAGATGGCTGATAAATATATGATTGATGCGCTGATACTTGATTTTATATCTTTTTATCTGGATTTGAGTACCATCGCCACAATCAATCAGGAATAAACGTTCGTTAAGATTTAGCACCTGACCGCTCAGCGCCCTGTTATATAATGGAATTGCAGAACTGGATCCAAGTATGGTTAAATCAAATTTCATCAACTATTCTCTTTTTTGGAATAAAGACAAAAAAAGATCCCCTTATTTCAGGGGATCTTCTAATTTATTATTATGCTATTTATTTCTGATCTTTATCTCTGGCTTTTTTCTCTGATGCTTCCATCTCCTCTTTCAGTGTTGCCAGTGCATCGAGATCACCAAGTGTTGTTTTCTCCAGCTTATCCTGTATTTTCTTAACACTCTTTCTGGTTGATCTTTCAGCGCCCTGGGTTTTAGTTCTCAGTTTGGCCTTCTCTTCACGTTGTTCATCTTCGAATATCTTGGAATGTGACAGGATAATTTTTTTATTATCCTTTGAGAATTCTATAACTTTGAAATCAAGGGTTTCATCCATCCTCGTACCGGTACCATCCTCTTTCTTCAGATGACGTCCGGGAACAAAACCTTCAACACCGTAAGGTAATGCCACCACTGCACCTTTATCTGACAGTTCTGTAATGGTCCCTTTATGCAATGAGCCCAGTGTAAATATGGTCTCAAAAACATCCCACGGATTCTCTTCCAGCTGTTTATGGCCAAGGCTTAAACGACGATTTTCTTCATCAACATCAAGGACAACAACCTCAATCTCTTCTCCGATTTTTGTAAATTCTGCCGGATGTTTAATTTTCTTCGACCATGAAAGGTCTGAAATATGAATCAATCCATCAACACCTTCTTCAAGTTCAACAAAGATTCCGAAATTGGTGAAGTTCATCACTTTTGCTTTATGCTTTGATGCTTTTGGATATCTTTCCCTGATATTTTCCCATGGATCGGGGATCAGTTGTTTCATGCCCAATGACATCTTACGTTCATCACGATCCAGTGTAAGAATAACGGCTTCAACTTCATCACCAACCTTCAGGAAATCCTGAGCTGTACGAAGATGCTGTGACCACGACATTTCTGAAACGTGGATCAGTCCTTCAACACCGGGAGCAATTTCAATAAACGCACCATAATCCGCAATAACAACAACTTTTCCTTTCACCTTATCGCCTACCTTCATATTCGGGTCAAGGGCATCCCACGGATGAGGTGTGAGTTGTTTTAATCCGAGCGCAATACGTTTTTTGTCATCATCAAAATCGAGGATAACAACCTTGATTTTCTGATCGAGCTGAACAATCTCTTCGGGATGGTTGATCCTGCCCCAAGAAAGGTCTGTAATATGGATCAATCCGTCAACACCACCCAGGTCAATAAATACGCCGTAGGAAGTGATATTCTTTACTGTACCCTCAAGCACCTGTCCTTTTTCAAGCTTCGACATAATCTCAGCTTTCTGATGTTCCAGTTCATCCTCGATAAGCGCTTTGTGAGAAACCACAACATTTTTGAATTCATGGTTTATTTTAACAACCTTGAATTCCATTGTCTTTCCAACAAAAACATCATAATCGCGAATAGGTTTAACGTCGATTTGTGATCCCGGAAGGAATGCTTCGATACCAAATACTTCAACAATTAAACCACCCTTGGTACGGCATTTCACAAAACCATTAATGATCTCATCATGATCAAATGCATTGTTTACCCTGTCCCAGGATTTGAGTATCCGTGCTTTCTTGTGAGACAAAATCAACTGGCCCGTTGGATCTTCCTGGTTTTCTACATAAACCTCTACCACGTCTCCTGATTTCAGATCAGGATTGTAACGGAATTCTGAAAGTGGAATAACACCATCAGATTTGAAACCAATATTCACAACCACTTCCCTGTTGTTCCTGGCAACTACGGTTCCATCAACTACGTCGTGTTCAACAATTGAACTCAGGGTTTTGTCATAAATTTTTTCCAGCTTCTCCCTGTCATCACCAGTATAAACATCCTGCTTTTTACCAAGTGAATCCCAGTCAAACTCCTCTTCTTTTGCTTCTGCCACAGCAGGAGTCTCCTCAGGTTTTTCCTCAGGCTTCTCTTCAGGTTGTTCTTCTTTAATGGCTTCGGGGATTTCTTCTACTGCTGGTTTGGTTTCAGCTGTTACTTCAGGTTTTGCTTCCTTCTTTACTTCTTCTTTCTTCTCTTCGGCGGGCTGCTCTTCTTTTGCCTCTTTTGATTCTTCTTTTTTAGCTTCTGTTTTGGTTTCAGTAGCTTCTTTTTTTTCTGCCTGTTTTTCAGTTTCCTGATCCAGGTTTTTTTCTTCTTCTGACATATATTTAATAAGTCTTTTGTACCCTGCGAAAGGGCGGGTTAATAATTAGTTCGAAGTTGCCAGTTTGAAGTTTGAAGTTCCTATTAACTTCGGACTATAAACTTCAAACTGCTAACTTAAATTGGGGTGCAAAAGTAGTAATTAATCGGGAAATAAAAAATAATCCCATCCATATATTTCATTCTAAATCAATTCAATTAATTTTGCAAGTCTAAAATTTTAAAATCACATGTCATTAAACTGCG
The DNA here is from genome assembly GCA_964468645.1 of uncultured Bacteroidales bacterium. Taxonomy (GTDB): domain Bacteria; phylum Bacteroidota; class Bacteroidia; order Bacteroidales; family JAIOZK01; genus JAIOZK01. The sequence goes on along the minus strand of CAYXUU010000026.1, from coordinate 3,142 downwards.
GAATAATCGGATTAACAAATACGGGCAAGACGACTATATTTAATTGTATTTCAAATAAAAAAGCAGAGGCCAGCAGTTATGCTTTCAGTGCATCCAAATCGAATGTTGGCATGGTTGAGGTACCCGATAACAGGCTATATAAACTTGACGAATATATAAATACCGCGAAGATTGTACCTGCAACAGTTGAGATTGTTGATATTCCTGGTTTAACAAAGGGATCCAGCAAAGGTGAAGGGGTTGGGAACAAGTTCCTGGCCGATCTCCAGCAAACGGATGCTATCATCCATGTATTGCGTTGTTTTGATGATGCCGAACTGGCCCATATCGAAGGATCTGTTGATCCGGTGCGCGACAAGGGGATTGTTGATCTGGAATTACAGGTGAGGGACCTTGATCTGGTGGAACGTAAGATTCAGAGGACTGAAAAAATCGCACAACATGGAGATAAGGAGGCAAGAAGGGCTCTTGATGTATGCCTTAAGTTGAAAGAGCAGCTTGAAAACATGCAGAACATCAGGGATATGAATCTTGATGAAAATGAAAGAGAGGTTTTGAACGACCTCTACCTTCTGACTGATAAACCTGTTATTTATGTCTGTAATGTGGATGAAGACTCCTCGATATCGGGAAACAAATTCGTGGATGCAGTAAAAGAAGCTATAAAAGGAGAAAACACTGAAATGATAATCATTGCAGGCCAACTTGAATCAGAGATAGCAGAACTCGAAGATCCCGACGACAGGTTAGCCTTTCTTGAAGATGCCGGTTTAACCGAACCCGGTGTTAACAGATTGATAAGGTCTGCCTATGCTATCCTGAACCTCCAGTCATTCTTCACTATCGGTCCTAAAGAGATCAGGGCATGGACCATAAAAAAAGGAATGAACGCGCAGCAGTCGGCTGGCGTAATTCATAGCGATATGGAGCGAGGGTTTATCCGTGCCGAGGTAATCCGTTATGAAGATTTTATTGAACTAAAATCAGAGCAGGCCTGTAAAGAAGCCGGTAAGTTCCGCCTGGAGGGTAAAAGCTATGTTGTTCAGGAGGGGGATATGATGTTTATACGGTTTAATGTTTGATTGGTTGAGAGTTTAGAGTTGAGTGAAGTTAAACTAATATAGATAGTCTAAGTCCAAAGAAGGTGGCAATTCACAGGGTGACTCCAAGTCACCCTGTGAATATCAGGATCAGAAACGAATTCCTTTATATTGTAACTTATGGGTTTTCCGCCCCTGAGATAATCTGAATACAATCATCCCCAAAATTTGTTTCATAATATGAATTAATAATAGTAACACAGATATTATACAACCCTGGAGGAAATGCACCTGCATTCTTTATCAGGTAATTGATTGATTCACTATTCGATTCGATTTTCTTATATGTCAATTTTTCTAAATCCAACAAAGTATCAGCCAATGGCATTACAGTAAATTTTTCACTGAGAGATCCGATATAAATCCCGTCATTCTCTGATACAATCTCATACTTTATACGAACTGAGTATATGTCTTTCAATGGATTAGACAGCTTGACATAAAACAAATCATTAAGATTAAGTTTAACAGTTCCCTTGATTTGAATCCTCAAAAACATTTGACCAAATGATGTTAGCGAGATTAACAAAAAACCCAGGATTAATGATTGAAATCGCATTTTCATATATTTTAAATAATGCCTCAAAAGCCGGAAACATTCTTTTGCTGCTTCCATGCTTCTGAGACATTAATCGGGATTTATTACTGAATGATAATTTTCCTTGATATTGATCTGTTATCTGCATTGATGATCAGCACATACATACCTCTGGCAAATGATGATAAGTCAATTTGGGGTGCATTTCCTGGATATTCCATATGCAATATTTTCTGACCTATATGATTGAATATCATTATCGTTTCAATATCCATTTCTGCCTGAACATTTACATAGTCACTAGTTGGGTTTGGATAGATTTTGAGATTATCGCCGTAATCAGTTTCATCAATCGAAGTAATAGGCCCACAACATAACCATCCAAGCATATTAAAACCTGTTGAGTGCCCCGGATTATTCACAACACCAACAGATAGAAGATTATTGCCAGGATAGATAGGGCTGTAAATATCAAAAACTGCCGGTATTTGCGGTGAATCTGCAATGCCAACCTGCGTATCATTGAGTTTAATTATTGCCGTATCGTCAACAATAATACACAAGTGAAGGAAAGGCTGTTCGTTTGGGCCACATTCCTCCTGATAGACAAACTGTTTACCATAGACATATTTTCCTATTGGCGCTACTCCACCTCCACCGTCGGCAGTATAGGATATCCAGTTTGTTCCGGGAAAAGGCGCTCCCCATAATGAAGGTATGGAGCCCATATGAACTGCGGGGCCCAATGTAACTCCTGCTGGAGCGCCAACCAGAGTCCAGTCGTCTGAAAATGAACCCGGGATTCCCGGACCCGTGGTAATAGAATCGATAGGATGATCACAAATTTGGCAACCACAAATATCAGGACATTCTAAATTAAGCGTGTCATAACAAAATATTGTGTCATAGATCGCATTTATTCCCTGCCACTCAAATATGATCTGTTGTGGATTTGATAGCGGATCATGTTCAAGGCATAAGGTCAATTCCCCACCGAATATACCAGTGGTATTTGGATAAATATCGATATAATTCGAAACTGATGGAAACGGGAAAGGTGAATAGGTCCAACCAGGTGTATATATTTCCGGCTCTTTTAATGTTGACACGCCGTTTCCTGTATAAACCTTTATTTGATAAAAACTCACTGAGGGCAAATCATTATTAAGGTATATACCAAAACAGCATGAGTCGAGGGGCTGATAACTCACCGAAACATATTCACATGGATTGGAAGAACAACACACATATCCTTTAAGGTCAAATGCCATTTGTGATGCTTGAATATTACCTACCACAACCGTTAAGGTATTTGCTCCATTTAAAAAAGGCCCGTATCCGCTTGCATTGATTTCAGCCGGAACATACATGGAATATGCCCCTCCCAGATAAACTCCATTCAGATATACTGCAGCCGTGTCATCAACCAGAAGACACAGTTTAAGCTCAGGATTAACACACAAACTATCAATAAAAAACGATCTCTCAAAGGTATATGCCCCAT
>CAYXUU010000025.1:0-86015 GCA_964468645.1 uncultured Bacteroidales bacterium | reverse complement strand
ATCCTTATGATGCTGAAACAAATCCAGATAATATGTCAAATACGTACTATATGACATATTATCTGAAACAAATCCAGATAATATGTCATATAGTACGTATTTGGGGTTCCCGCTATCAGTTGCTGCAACACTGAATTACAGAATCACTCCTGGAAGTTACCTTAACATCTCCGCCAACTATAATCATATATCAAATGGAGGAATGAATGAACCTAACAAGGGGATCAACTATCCTACAATTAGTTTAGGTTTTGATTATTATTTTAGAAGAGGAAACTATTCCCCATATATTGCAAAAGACTGGAAAACCGGAGTAAAACAAAGAAACCTGTATTACATTGAGTTTTTCGTAACCGCAAATCAATCTCATCTGGGTGCTAATAACAAAAGATATCCTGTATTGGGGATTGCATTTAGGTTTAGCAGGCAGGTATCGCGGATAAACGCAATCAACATTGGTATTGAAGGGCTCAGTGATTGGGTAGAAAAAGAGAAAATAAAAATTGACAATAGCAGTATTGATCATTACCTTGCAGGGATCCTTATCGGAAACGATTTCCTTCTTGGAAAGTTTATATTTTATCAACAGTTTGGATTATATGTTCATAATCCTTACAAATCATATTCTTGCTTTCAGAGGTATGGATTACTGTTCAGGATAAATGCATGGCTTACAACAGGTATTGGCCTTAAGGCACATGGACATGTTGCAGACTTTCTTGATTTAAAAATGGGTATTATCTTATGATCCCAAATTATGCATTGGGATTATAATGTACCAATGCATTTGTTGGGATAAATAGATCGCCGGACACCTTCCTGACATGAAAGGTTTATCAATCATCCTTAACATAGCGTGCAGATAGCCCATGGACTTTACTGAGCTGGTGCCGGTGGATGCTACCCTGCATATGTTTCAGGTTACGGCTCCAGGCATTTCCTGGCTCAGAACTATTTGAGGATGTCCAGAAACGGGCTTCATAATCGATGTGTCCGAATTTACCTACACGAGCATTGCAATAGCCTGCATAAACAGCATCAAACCCTGTTCCCCCGCCAATTTTCAGGTGATGACCCTCATAAATTCCCCTGGAGCCTTCCAGGTCAATGGTATTCGAAGGAATACCCAGGGTGGTTTCCAGGATTTTCCAATCCTCATCCGATGGCAGGCGCCATCCTGCAGGAGCATTATTATAGGCAGCAAACCAGGTATATAACTTTCCCTTCTCCTCACAATTTGATTCCCTGTATTCGTAACACACCGAACCCGAATCTGTTCGGTAATTAAAGTTCTGTGCCATCCACCACTGGCTACCGATCTTTACCGTTTTATACTCCTGCCCATCCCGCTCATCAATAAAGGATGAAGTTGGATTCTGAACCTGGATGGAAAAAGAATGATCGCTAACATCAGTAATTCCGGTATTTATATCTGTTATCCTGACTGCATAATTCCTGCTGTCTTCAATATTTGATGGAACTTCCCAATGATATTTATTTCCATGAATGGGTTCAGCATTGATCTGTAACATACTAATCCCATCTTTGAATAATTCAATAAGCACAGGATTACCTTTAGCATTAGACCAACTAATATCATAGCTTATGCCTTTTAATATGATTTCCCCTCCATTGGGGAAGATAACTTTAGGATTATTAGTATCCTCCTCTGACCTTTTCTCACATGATGAAAAAAACAGCACGACAGTTATTAACAGCATAAACACGCATGAATGCTTAATAGGAGATTCTTTGGGCTGGCTCACTTCAGCAAATATATCTGATTAATCAACTGTAATCTTCTTACTCTTGGTAGATGAACAAGATTCATGCTTATGAGTTACTTTCCAATGTGCCTGAACATCGTAGGTCCCGGCATTTTCATATGTTTTCGTAATGGTTTTATTCCCGGTAACCTCGGGTGATCCATCGCCAAAATTCCATGTTACTGTATTTTCGAGTGAATACTCGCCATCATAAGTCAGGGTAAAAGTGATTATCTTCGAATTGCCAGCATTGGCGCTGTGTTCAATAGTAATATAGCCACCCTCAAAAAGACAATCAATCACATTCTCAACTGCCTTACGGCACGAAAGGGATAACAGAATAATTCCTGTCAGGATTAAAACAATGTTTTTCATTTTCATTTGTGTGTTTTTTTAATAATTAAAAGGTTTTTCCAGGATTCCAAACATACAAATATAACACAGATGTATTTTGTGAACTGCTTTTTTTACTTTTGTACTTTATTTAAAACAATTCTAAATATGAAAAAGCTAATCCAATTTATATTCTCCATGCCACTGGCAGGGATTATTCTGCTTGTACTGGCCGGATCGATGGCCGTTGCTACATTTATCGAAAATGACTTTGGCACTCTTGCCGCCAGGGAGCTGGTTTACAATGCGCTCTGGTTTGAAGTACTGATATTTATTTTCGCAGTTAACCTTCTCGGAAGTATTTTTAAGAACAATATGCTGCAAAGAAAAAAATATGGCGCTTTCCTGTTCCATCTTGCTTTTCTGGTCATCATCCTGGGTGCAACAGTTACCCGGTTTTTTGGTTTTGAGGGGACCATGATGATCAGGGAAAGGGCATCATCTGATTTCATCTATTCTCAAACGCCTTATATACAGATCAATATTCAGGATCAGGATCAACAAATTGATTTCGAAAAGAGGAAGATCTTATCAGCCTTTTCGAACAATACATTTGAAAAGGAATTATTGATTAATAATAAGACTGCCACGATCAGTCTGAGGGAGTTTATTCCAAATCCGGCAAAAACAATTACTTCGGCAGAGGATGGATACCCGGCAATTGCTCTGGTAGTTTCCGGAATGAAAGGAAGGGAGGAATACCTGATTGCTGAAAACGAAATCATTGAAATTCCTGAAGGCATCATCAGTTTTGGTGCTGAAATTGTTGATGGATCCCCGTTCAATATTAAGGTAAAAGAAGACTCATTATGGTTTGAATCCGGGATTCCTGTTGTTAATGTAAATATGATGCTTGGAACAAGGGATACGCTTGAGCCCGGCCGGGCCTGCCTCTTTAAGCCGATGCAACTTTATTATTACGGCAATATGGCTATTGTATTAAAAACGTACTATCCGAAAGCCAGGATAAGTTATGTAAGTTCTAATACCCGTCAGGGATCGCAAAATGTATTATTGTTTGATGTCAGCTACCAGGGAACCACCCGCGAGCTGGCCGTTTTTGGCGGGAAAGGGATGATAGGCGAGGCCTCGGAGACCAGGATTGAAGGAACAAATTTTTCAATCTCCTATGGGCCAATGAAAATCCCTTTAGATTTTTCCCTTGAGCTGGTTGATTTTCAACTTGACCGTTATCCCGGTTCGGAAAGCCCTTCTTCTTATGCCTCGGAAGTGATCTTGCTTGATGAAAGAAAACAACTTAGAAAACCATACCGTATTTTTATGAATAATGTACTCAATTATGATGGGTATAGATTTTTCCAATCTTCATACGATAAGGATGAAAGAGGCACGGTTCTCTCTGTCAACCATGATGCTGCCGGCACCTGGATAACCTATATTGGTTACGCCCTGATGGGTCTGGGTATGATCATTAGTTTTTTCGGCAGAAGCAGCCGTTTCAGGTATTTGATCAAAGCCTCTAAGAAAGTTAAGGATATCAGGCCATCGGTGCTCGCCTTATTCATTATTATTTCAATGTTTGGTTTCACAACGAACGTATCGGCACAAGGCCGTGAGACCGGCATTGATGTGATTGAGATTGATGCCCGTCATGCAAATAACTTCGGGGAATTATTGGTTCAGGATATGGGGGGGAGAATAAAGCCAATGAATACCCTGTCTTCGGAATTACTAAGGAAAGTTGCCAGGAAGGATAAACTAAACGGATTAACGCCCGACCAGGTGGTGCTTGGTATGCTGGTGTATCCTTCTGAATGGCAAAGTATCCCGATGATCAAGGTCAGCAATCCTGAAGTTGGCAAAGTTATTGGTATCTCCGGGAAACATGCCTCATTTATGGACTTCTTCGATATGTCAGGCGGTGGATCCTACAAGTTACGCGACGTTGTTGAAAATGCTTATCAGAAACAACCAGCTCAACGAAATAAATTCGATAAGGAAATTATCAAGGTTGATGAAAGGATCAACATTTGCTACATGTTTTACAATAGTTCGATATTAAGATACTTCCCGGTACCGGGTGATCCGGATAACAGGTGGATAAATTCACTGGAAACAGAAGAATTTCCCGACCAGGAAGCTGCACTTTTTGTATCCGGTATTTTACCAATATATTATGATTCACTGAAACATGGAGTAATATCGGGCAACTGGGATCCGGCCGATATGGTACTTGGTTATATCAAAGCCTATCAGGACAAATATGGCAACGATGTGATACCATCAGACACGAAAGTTAAGATGGAGATCCAATACAACAAAATGGATATCTTCAAAAGGCTGTATCAGTATTACGGGGTGATCGGATTTATCATGTTGATCCTGGTTTTTATAAAAGTATTAAATCAAAAATCGGGATTCAGGGCCGCTCTTGCTGTTGGATTCTGGTTGTTGTTCATCGGCTTTTTATTTCAAACCTATGGGATGGTCATACGATGGTATATTTCAGGGCATGCCCCCTGGAGTAACGGATATGAGTCGATGATCTATATTGGATGGGCCACCATGCTGGCTGGCCTGATCTTTTCGAAGAAATCGAAGATGTCGCTGGCAACAACGGCAATACTCACTTCATTAGTTTTGATGACAGCCCATCATAGCTGGATGGATCCGCAGATCACCAATCTTGTCCCGGTGCTTAAATCATACTGGCTGATCATTCATGTAGCAATAATAACCGCGAGTTACAGCTTTCTTGGATTGGGAGCCTTACTTGGATTTATTAATCTTGTGCTGATGAATTTTAAAAGCAGGAAAAACCTGCAAAACATCAACAATGCGATCAGGGAGCTGAACCAGATTATTGAGATGGGGCTGATTATCGGCCTGATCATGCTGACCATAGGGACTTTCCTGGGAGGTGTATGGGCCAATGAATCCTGGGGCAGGTACTGGGGCTGGGACCCCAAAGAAACCTGGGCGCTGATCACTATTCTGATATACTCCTTTGTACTGCATATGCGGTTGATTCCGGGACTGAGAGGTGATTTTGCTTTCAGCTTTGCTTCACTGATATCTTTTGCTTCGGTACTGATGACCTATTTCGGTGTAAATTATTATCTGTCAGGATTACATTCCTATGCACAGGGTGATCCGGTCCCTGTGCCCATGTTTGTATATTATACACTGATTGTTATAGCGGTTATCAGCATCATGGGGTATATGAATAATAGAAAGTTTGCAAAACCATAGCTCCTGTTTGTGATAATGATGGATATACGTCCTAATAATAAAATGTCATCCCGGAACATAGAATATAAGGTTATAATTTTAAAAGATAATGACATGTGTTCCTGGTGAATTCTTGGTGTCTTTAGCATTGATGTTAACACTTCATTAACAATTTTACAATCTGCCAGAAACAGAATTCAATTTTAGATCGTCTATTTTTGCAGGCACATTACCTAATGTTAATTTATTGAACATGAATATATCAGAAAGAAAAGTCGGATACCTAACATATATCCTGAAAGACAACAATAACGGCGAAATACTGGAAACCATAGAAGCAGAAAATCCCCAGGCGTTTTTGTTTGGTGCCGGTTTTTTACTGGAGGCCTTTGAAAAAAGCCTGGATGGCCTGAAGGCGGGCGATGATTTTGAATTTATCCTTTCAAGTGACAAAGCATATGGGATCAGGGATCCTCATGCTGTATTTGATATACCAAAAAACACCTTTGAAATAAATGGCACCATCGATGAGGGTATGCTTAAACCGGGCAGCGAAATTCCTATGCGTGATAATAACGGCAATCAGCATATGGGCAGGGTTATAGGTATTCAATCCGATCATGTGATCATGGATTTCAATCATCCTCTTTCAGGTAAGGATCTTCATTTCAGTGGCAGGGTAACAAGGGTAAGAGATGCCAATGATGCAGAATTGAAGATGATGGATGGGCAGGATTGCGGAAGCCATTGTGGTTGCGGGGACCATCAGCATGAAACCCATGATCATTCACATCATCAGGATAACTGCCAGGTTTGTGGTAACCCGCCTGAAAAACAGGGTCAGGGTAATGGGAGCTGCAGGTGTACGTAATTGTCGGTTTTCGGTTTTGGATTTGGCGATATTCATTCTTATTTTCTAAAATGCCTGCATTGTAATTTTCCGTTTACATGCATACTCATGCAGGGCACACACATTGTATATAAATAGTAGCCGGGATAGTAATGAAATAAAGGGCATTAGCCCACTTCAACTTCCTTGTAACTTGACAGGATAGTACCACGCAGTCGGCTACTATTCCTATACTCACCATTGTACTTAATACTTTCGCTCCGAGCAACCAAAACTTCAAGATCATTCGTTACTTTGTGTAAAAGTGATAACAATGGAAACTATAAGAATTGAAATATTAAATCCAAAGGCTAAGAATATATTAAAAGGCTTAGCCGATTTGAACCTGATCAACATTAAGAAGGAAAATAAGCAAACTGAATTCTTGAAAAGATAAAAAAACACAAAGTACAATAGAATAGCCCACCCCTTTTCTATCAGGGCTCGTTGCCGTTAATTAATATGACCTCATTCATCTAACAAGAATGTTAAAAGACTGCTAATCAACAATTAAAAAATCATATATTTTGTGAAGTTTCTTAATATCGAACACCAAACACCGATTAACGATTTTAGATTGGAATGATTAGTTCAATTAAAAACTCTTCAAGTTCTCCTGACGTCAAATCTGGAAGTTTTGCAACCATCTAACGTTGACAATCCAAAATCGACATTATCAGCAGGGTGTCCACCCCGATTTGGGGCTCCACCCTTCAAAGAACATTTCATTAGAAACAGAAACCTCTGACTTTATACAAGTTAAGGGAACAGGGTGTCCACCCCGGTTTTGGGTGAACACCCTGTTTAACAAATTTTAATAATTTCGGGGTCTGAATATTTTGAAAGGTAAAGACTCCATACCATGTTATCATTGCGGGGAAGATTGCGGAAGCAATCCTGTCATGTATGACGATCATCCGTTTTGTTGTACCGGGTGCAGCTTTGTATATGAAATCCTGAGAGATAATGATGCCTGCGAATACTACGATATTGAAAAACACCCGGGGGTCAGGATCAGGAAAACTGAAATAGGCAATAAATATGCCTATCTTGATAATGAGGAGATCATCGAAAAACTGCTTGCGTTTTCTGATGGCGGTATCAGCCGGACTTCCTTTTTTATACCATCCATACACTGCAGTTCCTGTATCTGGCTTCTTGAAAACCTTGGCAGGTTTAATGAAAATATTTTAAACTCATCCGTAAACTTCATAAAGAAGAAAATAAGCCTGACCTATAAAAGCGAGAAAATCTCACTCAGGGAAATTGTTGAGTTGCTTGTCTCTCTGAACTATATTCCCCGTATAAGTCTTTCGGATATAAAAGATGAGGGTAAACCTGTTAAGTCAAACAAGCATTTATATTATCAGATAGGTGTCGCTGCTTTCTGCTTTGGTAATATAATGCTGCTCAGCATGCCCGAATACCTCGCTTTTAATTATGAGGTTGAACAAGATTTTAAACAGGTATTCTCCTGGATCATTTTTGGTTTGTCCTTACCTGTTTTATTCTATGCCGACAGGGATTATCTGATATCCGCTTATAAGGGGCTCAGGAAAAAGATCATCAATATTGATGTTCCCATTACCCTTGGAATTATAACCTTATTCACCAGGAGTACCTGGGAGATTATTACACAAACAGGCCCCGGATATATGGATTCATTATCCGGATTGGTATTCTTCCTGTTGATTGGAAAATGGTATCAGAATAAAACATACCAGGCCCTGTCCTTTGAAAGGGATTATAAGTCCTACTTTCCCATTGCTGTTACTGTATTGAAAGAGGATACGGAAGAATTCATTCCACTGAACAGAATTAAAACAGGTAGTCGTTTATTGATCAGAAACAATGAACTGATACCGGCTGATGCTATCCTTGCCTTTGGAGTCGGTAACATCGATTACAGTTTTGTAAGTGGGGAATCCACCCCGTTTTCTAAACAGAAAGGAGAAAGGATCTTTGCCGGGGGCAGGCAAATGGGTAGTGCAATTGAAGTGGTTGTTGAAAAAGAAGTGGCTCAAAGTTATCTGACCGGATTGTGGAACCAGGAATTTGAAAAAAGAAATGAAAGCGGCAACCTGAAAAGCATCATCAATGTTGTCAGCCAGTATTTCACCATTGTAATTATTGTGATTGCATTAATCACCGGTATTACTTGGCTGATTCTCGACCCGGATATTGCCCTGAACGCTTTTACATCTGTATTAATCGTAGCCTGCCCCTGTGCCCTTGCCCTCACCATTCCATTCACTTTTGGTAGTGCAATGCGAATATTTGGCAGAGGAGGATTTTACCTGAAAAATGTTGAAGCCATTGAAAATCTTACCCGAATAAATACCATTGTTTTTGATAAGACAGGTACTATCACCCAGAGTAATAAACACAGAGTGGAGTTTATCGGGAACCTATCAAAGAATGATTTAATGCTCATTAAATCAGCCGTCAGGCAATCAACGCATCCACTGAGTATAGCAATTTATAATTCCATAAATGAGAGCTCAGCAGAAGAACCGGAAGTATTCAATGAGTTTCCAGGACTGGGTATTGCCTGTAAAATAAATGGCATGAATATAAAGATTGGTGCTGAGAAATTTGTTAAAGATGATGATTCACTCACTGAAAGCCTCGCTTCCCTGGTATTCGTTTCCTTTAATGATCAGGTTATCGGTCATTTCAAAATAAGTAACGAATACAGACCGGGGCTAAAAGAAAACATTTCCAGACTTGGAAAGAAATATGAACTGCATCTTTTAACAGGTGATAATGAATCAGAGAGAGCCAATCTCGAAAAGATTTTTTCAGGGTTTACAAGAAACCTTCATTTCAGGCAATCACCCAAAGACAAACTGCATTATATCGAAAACCTGAAACTTCAAGGAAAAAACATTTTGATGATTGGTGATGGTTTAAATGATGCAGGAGCGCTCAGTAAAAGCAATGTGGGCATATCAATTGCAGATGATATCTATCATTTCTCACCTGCATGTGATGCCATACTCGAAGCAGGTAAATTTCATAATCTTTATAAACTACTGGGCTTTACCCGTAAGAGCATGAATATTGTAAAGGTAAGTTTTGTAATCTCTTTCCTGTATAATGTTATTGGTATTTTCTTTGCTGCCAAAGGCTTGTTAAGCCCAATTATTGCTGCTATTCTAATGCCCGTTAGTTCTGTTACTGTTGTTGCATTTGTAACATTGGCAACGGTTTTAGCCGGCAGGAGGATGAAAATCTGAATCTGGATTTCAGTTTCCGGATTGGTCTCCTCGAATAAAGGAGGCTATCATTTATTATAAAAACCTGATTTAAGTTAAGAGACAACAAAATCAATTATTTACACATCTATGCTTATTCGGTCTAAATAAAATTTTGTATTCAGGTACACTTTTACTTCAATTGAATGTAGATATATTCATATCCTTATATTATATTTGTAGTAACAAAACCGATCATACATACAGATATGAGTGTAATTTTTGTCCTGATAGGATTCAGTCTCATTGTTGCCCTCGGATTTCTGTTCGCATTTATCTGGTCGATCAAAGACGGGCAATATGAAGATGATTATACCCCCTCCGTGCGCATTCTTTTCGAAAATAAAAACGGAAAACAATCCGGAACAACAGAAAAAGAAAAACCCGATAAAAAACCAAATCATAAATAATTAAGTATGGAACAGGAACAGTTTTATTATGATAACCGGATCGTCAAGTATTTTGCCTATGCTTTGATTTTCTGGGGATCAATAGGTATGCTGGTAGGAATTCTGGCTGCTTTTCAGATGGCATTTCCGGGGCTGACATTTGAGTTGCCCTTTTTAACTTTCGGAAGGATACGGCCGGTACATACCAATGCTGTCATCTTTGCCTTTGTTGGTAACGGGATCTTTACGGGGGCATATTATTCCCTGCAAAGATTATGTAAAGCCCGGATGTTCAGCAATGCCCTCAGTTATATCCATTTCTGGGGATGGCAATTGATCATTGCCCTTGCTGCACTTACCCTGGTATTGGGATTTACCACCGGGAAAGAATATGCAGAACTGGAATGGCCGATTGATATACTCATTGCTGTAGTATGGGTCATCTTCGGATGGAACATGTTCGGAACAATCCTGAAAAGAAGGGTCAAGCATTTATATGTTGCCATCTGGTTCTATATTGCCACATTTGTAACAGTTGCCGTTCTTCACATAGTTAATTCAATTGAAGTCCCGGTAACCCTGTTAAAAAGCTACCCGGTTTACGCGGGTGTCCAGGACGCACTGGTACAATGGTGGTACGGTCATAATGCGGTTGCCTTTTTCCTTACAACACCATACCTGGGCCTGATGTATTATTTCCTTCCAAAGGCTGCCAACCGCCCGATCTATTCCTATAAACTCTCTATCATACACTTCTGGTCTTTGATCTTCCTGTATATCTGGGCCGGGCCACACCATTTGTTGTTCTCATCCCTACCCGACTGGGCACAGGCTCTGGGTACAACATTTTCAATTATGCTGATAGCCCCATCATGGGGAGGTATGGTTAACGGTTTACTCACACTACGGGGTGCCTGGGATAAGGTTCGTGAAGACCCGGTATTAAAGTTTATGGTCGTTGCTGTAACTGCATATGGTATGTCAACCCTCGAAGGGCCCCTGATGGCATTGAAAAGTGTAAATGCAATTTCTCACTTTACCGACTGGACTGTTGGCCATGCACACATCGGTGCACTGGGTTGGAATGGATTCCTGACTTTTGGAATGTTGTACTGGTTGCTCCCGCGCTTGTTCAAAACCAAACTTTACTCAACCAAACTGGCCAACACCCATTTCTGGATTGGTACACTTGGAATTATCCTTTATGCGGTTCCTTTATACTGGGCTGCCATTACACAGGCCCTTATGTGGAAAGAGTTCACCCCGGCAGGACTTCTCAGGTATCCCAATTTCCTGGAAACTGTAACACAGATCATTCCAATGTATCATGCCCGGGCTTTGGGTGGTGTATTATACTTCATCGGAATGTTGCTGCTGGTTTATAATGTTATAAAGACCGTTAAAGCAGGAAGTTTTGTTAAAAATGAAGAAGCCAGTGCACAGCCCCTCGAAAGGGTTTCACTGCAAAGAGCATCCGGTGAAAACTGGCACAGGTGGCTGGAAAGAAGACCAATTCAGTTTATGATCCTTGCATTGGTAGCCATCCTTATTGGTGGCCTGGTTGAGATCATTCCAACTTATCTGATTAAATCCAATGTACCCACGATAGCCAGTGTTAAACCTTACACTCCACTGGAACTTCAGGGACGTGATATTTATATAAGAGAAGGATGTTATACGTGTCACTCACAGATGATCAGGCCTTTCCGGTCTGAAACAGAACGCTATGGGGAGTATTCTAAAGCCGGTGAATTTGTATATGACCATCCTTTCCAATGGGGATCCAAAAGAACAGGGCCTGACCTTGCAAGGGAAGGTGTGGTTACCGGCAGGAATTACAAACCCGATTCCTGGCATTTTAACCATATGCTCGATCCAAAGAAAGTCAATGAGCAATCGGTTATGCCTGCGTATCCATGGTTAATCACCAATGATCTCGATATATCCACTACAAAAAGAAAGATCGAAGTTATGCAATACTTCGGGGTACCCTACGAAGAAGGCTATGCTGATGTAGCCAATGACGACTTGAAAAAGCAGGCTGACAAGATTGCAGCTGGACTGAAATCTGCAAATATTGATATTGACGGTAACAAGGAGATTATTGCCCTGATTGCATATTTGCAAAGGCTTGGAACCGATATCGGTAAATAAATAATCATTGGTTAACAAAGAAAATAAAAATGAAAATTGTAAGTCATTATCTGAATTCAATTGATGGAGTAGAGATCTTCCCGATAATCTCACTCATCATTTTCCTGTTATTCTTTACGGTGATGTTAATCTGGGTTTTGAGAATTAATAAGAATGAAGCAAAACAGATGAGCCAGTTACCACTGCAGGATAATGACAAAAACGATATAGATAAAATAAAAAATTAAAACCCGAGATAATGGACACAAGCAGTGATCATATTAAGCACAAAGATGAACTTACAGGTGATATTCTTATCGCCGACCATGAGTACGATGGTATCCAGGAACTCGATAATAAACTTCCAGGATGGTGGTTATGGTTGTTTTATATTACCATCATATGGGCTGTAATATATATGGTGAATATGTTTATTCTGGATGTTAGCGATTTACAGGCTGAAGAATATGCTTATGAAATGAAGGAGGCTGCATTGAAGTATAAAGCATCCAAACCTCAGCAACCTGGCACTGCTGAGCTGGTCGTATTAACAGATGAAGCAAGCATGACTAAAGGCAAGGCTATTTATGACCTGCATTGCAGCGTCTGCCATTTATCGAAAGGCGAAGGGCTTGTAGGTCCTAACTTTACTGATAAATACTGGATACATGGCGGCAGCCTTGAAGACATCATAGAAATTATCAATGTAGGGGTCCCCGAAAAAGGAATGATATCCTGGAAACAACAGTTATCCCCTGAACAGATCTTGCAGGTATCAAGTTATATACTGAGCATGCAGGGTACCAATCCACCTAATCAGAAAGAACCACAGGGGGATATATATGAACCTGAAGGTTAAACCTGATGCAATTCCGGAAAGAACAGGTGAATAAAGACCGATTCAGGGATATACTGGCCACTATTGATGAAAAAGGAAACAGGGTCTGGGTATATGCAAAGAAAGCCAGGGGTACCCTAACAACTTACCGCAATATTATTGGTATAATACTCCTTATATTTCTATATGCAGGACCTTTCCTGAGTATTAATGGTGAACCCCTTTTATTGCTGGATTTTCTAAACAGGAAAATTATCCTGTTTGGAATTCGGTTCTGGCCTCAGGACTTTCATATGATGTTCCTCGCCATGATATCCCTTTTTGTTTTTGTCATTCTGTTTACCGTAACCTATGGAAGGGTCTGGTGTGGGTGGACATGTCCGCAAACAGTTTTGATGGAGTTGGTTTTCAGAAGGATAGAATTCTGGATTGAGGGAAGTGCCCGTACTCAAAAGATACGTAACAACAAACCATGGGATATTGATAAAATATGGAGGAAAACTTCAAAGCATCTTGTTTTCATAATCATCTCAATTGTAACCATAAATACTTTTGCGGCTTATATCATTGGCCCCGATGAACTTTTTAAAATAGTTGGCGAGGGACCATTACAACATGCAGGAACTTATATAGCATTGTTGGCCTTTTCAGGACTGTTTTATTTTGTTTTTTCATGGTTCCGCGAACAGGTTTGTACGATTGTATGTCCCTATGGCAGGTTGCAGGGTGTGTTGCTTGACAAGAATTCCATTGTTGTGGCCTATGATTATAAAAGAGGTGAACCGAGAGGAACATTCAGGGTTTCCGAAGACAGAGCGAAAGCTGAAAAAGGAAATTGTATCAACTGTACCCAGTGTATCCAGGTTTGTCCTGCAGGGATAGATATCAGAAATGGCACCCAGCTTGAATGTATAAACTGTGCTATCTGTATTGATGCCTGTAATGGCATGATGAAAAAGGTTGGACTGCCAACCGGACTAATACGTTATACTTCTGAAAAACTGATTACCGAAGGTAGGAAACTCAGGTTCAATGCCAGATCGATTGCTTACTCTGTTGTATTGGTATTACTGCTTGGCCTTATCAGCTATTCCTTTTTTAACCGTTCAGATATCGAAACAACCATCCTGCGTACTCCGGGAATGCTTTACCAGGAACAGGATGACGGCAGGATCAGTAATCTTTATACCATAAAACTTGTTAACAAAACCAACGGGGACCTGCCGGTGGAATTAAAGATTACCTCACATGACGGTGAAATAAAAATGATTGGTGATCCTATCCGGGTAAAAGGGCACAGCGTTGGGGAATCTGTATTCTTCCTCATATTGAATCCGGAAGATATTACATCGGACAAACTGGGCATTGAGTTTAGGATATACACCGATGACAGGGAATTAAGCAAGATTGAATCAACTTTTGTAGGACCAAATCAAACATATAAATAATGAAATTGAACTGGGGTAACGGATTATTGGTAGTTATTATTTTGTTTATTTTAAGCGTTGTTGCTACATTGATATTTAGTTTAAATGTTAAAACCGACCTGGTTGAAAAGGATTATTATCCTAAAGAACTGGAGTATCAAAAGCAGATTGATAAAATAGAAAACAGTAATACACTTGAAAACAGCGTCACATTTCAACTCGATCATAACTATCTTATAATTAAATATCCCCGTCTTGACTCACTTCAAGTCCCAGAAGGAAAAATACTATTCTACAGGCCTTCCGATAAGGATCTGGACTTTGAAATTCCTGTTGATCCCGACACCTCGCTTTATCAAACCATTAACCTAAGTAGCATGGTGAAGGGTAAGTATGTTGTTAAAATCGATTGGTCGCTTGATGAAACGGAGTATTACACGGAAGAAACTATAATCATTCAATAATGGAATTAATTGCAGGATTAATACTTGGATTACTTGGAAGTTTTCATTGTGCTGGGATGTGTGGACCTATTGCACTGGCTATTCCTTTAAACAATCAAAACTGGCTGACAAGGATACTTACAGGCCTCACTTATAATACCGGCAGGGTGATTACCTACGCCTTACTCGGGGCATTGTTCGGCCTCATAGGAAAAGGCCTTGCAATGGGAGGCATTCAACAATGGGTCTCCATTGCCATGGGTGGCATTATGATACTGAGTGTTATATTTCCACTGCTTCTAAGGAATACCAGGATCATTGAAAGATTTTTTTATTCCTTTATTGATAAACTAAAGAGGGGATTTAAAAAACTTTTTGCACAACAGTCTTATACCTCACTTCTGGTCATAGGAATTTTGAACGGTTTTTTACCCTGTGGCCTGGTATATATTGCCATTGCAGGGGCCATTGTAAGTGGTGATGTGCTGAATGGCACATTGTATATGGTTCTTTTCGGATTGGGAACTATCCCAATAATGCTCGCCATTTCACTGGTTGGTAATATTCTGAATGTAAAATACAGGAATGTTGCCAGGAAGATCATCCCGATACTGATCGTTATAATCGGGATATTGTTTATCCTGAGAGGATCAAACCTGGGAATTCCTTATATAAGTCCGAAGCTTGACAAATCCAATGAAAATAAGACCGAAATGAAATGCTGCCACTAGCAGTGAAATTACAAACGCTAAATCCCAAATATCAAATAAGCACCAATACTGAATGATCAAAATTCCAAACACTGGCCAGCTAAGAGTTTTGGTCATTGCATATTGGAATTTGAGATTTATTTGTTTTTTGGGATTTGGAATTTTGCAACATTATTCCAGCCTGAAAAACATTCAAATATACTGACAGAATTATTATTTTTGCACGAAATCTAAAATCAAAATAATGAATAAATACAGACTATTTCCGGTAATGATGACCCTGATGGTCATTTTAACACTTTCAACAAGTTTTGCATCTAACGATGGATTAAAAACAAATCACAACAATAACACGGTTTCAATAAGCATACCACAGGATGGAATCCCCGGTTACGAAAGGGGCAAAGAGATTTATGATACCAAATGTTTTGTTTGCCACCAGGCAAATGGAAAAGGGATTCCCGGTGCTTTTCCTCCGCTGGATGGAGCCGATTATCTACTGGCCGACAGAGCAAGGGCCGTTGCCCAGGTGCTGAATGGTTCCAATGAAGAGATGGTAGTGAATGGTATAACCTACAAAACACCGATGCCCTTCCAGGTTGACACCAAGGAAGATGCCATAGCAGTGATCAACTATGTACTGAACTCCTGGAGCAACAAAGCCGGGATTGTTACCCCCGAAGAGGTTAAAGATATTAAGGTAATCAGGTAATCAATTCTGTAATGAATAAGATTAAATATCTTGTTTTTCTGGCAGTAATACCTTTGTTGTTTTCCTGCAATCAACAGGCAAAAAACAATAACGTTATAGCATCTCAAGATGCAACCAGCCCGAAAGGAAGCTATGGCAAGCTGATCACTACTGATTATACTATATCTGCTGGCAATCTTATTGATTTAATGGCTGATAAGGATAGTCTTAAGGTTAAACTGACCGGGGAGGTGGTTGCCTATTGCCAGCGGGGTGTTGTTGGAAAAGGATTGATGATTACATAACTCATAATACCACAGATTGTTGAACGGTTGATCGTGTTGTACTGTTGACTTGTTGTCGGTGTTATTGATGTTGTCAGTTCTAGAGTAAGGGCTCGTTAAGTTTATTGGCTTTGTGCAAGTGGATTTTTTCAGGTGCATTTTTTCTTTGATTTACTTTTTCCTTCATACATTTAACAAAACTAAAACCACCCGATTTAGAAGGCAGGACGATCATGGTAGGAGGGATAACTTTGATAGGGACAGCTGTAACTATAATCCAATATTGGGTTTTTATCCCGGAAACTTACGAGAACCGAAAGATAAGAGCCAAATGCAGCTACTGGAAGAATTGTAAGATCATTTTATACAGAATTTGTTTATTAATTGGCTTTGAAATATAATCGTCACAGCCCGATTGCCTTGTTTTTTCTTCTTCACCTTTAATAGCCAGCGCGGTTTGTGCAATAATGGGTAAATCCGGACGGATTTGCTTAATTTGCTTTGCGGCTTCATATCCGCTCATAACAGGCATTTTTATGTCCATTAATACGAGATCAATTTCAGGATCAGAGGAGCATAAGTTAACAGCTTCCCTACCATCTTTTGCCCAAATTGTCTGAATGCCCCATTTCTTCATTAATACTTTCAGGAATTCATAACTTGAAACCTCATCCTCTGCAATTAATATCTTTCTTCCGGAAAACCTATTACCAGGAGATGCTTCTGCTTCATGATCAACACTTTTCCCCTGGCCAGGTTCAGCTTGCAGTTTAGGTATCGTAAAATAAAACTGAGAACCTTTGCCGGGTTGGGTATCGAACCAGATTATACCACCCAATAATTGAGTTAATTTATGGGAGACTGATAATCCCAGTCCTGTTCCACCATAAAGTCTTGTATGAGAATCATCTCCCTGGCGAAAAGATTCAAAGATAATTTCTTTTAGTTCTGGTTTTATTCCAATGCCTGTATCTTTAACAAAAAACTTCACAACTGGTTTATCATCATCGTACGCCATCTGATATCCATACTTTATCGATCCTCCTGTAGTGAATTTTAAGGCATTTTTTAACAAGTTTAATAATATCTGTTGAAGTTTTCCTGGATCCGTGAACACCAGAAGTTCATCACTGTCATGAATATTAAGGCATGAAATATTAACATTCTGTTTATCCATTCGATGGCGTTCCTGAAGTATTAATTCATGAATGTTTCGAATCCATGTTATTAAACTGAATTCTTCATTATTTAGTTTAACCTCTCCACTATCAATCAATGAAATTTCAAAAATGTCTTCAATAATCTCTAACAAATGATAACCGTTTTTATAGATTGTCTTGACATAAGTTGTTATTTCATCCCTCGACGTAGTCTCATCAATAAGCTGTGAAAAACCAAGCACTGCGTTCAGAGGTGTACGTAATTCATGTGACATAGTAGCAAGAAAGGTAGATTTTAAACGATCTGATTCTTCGGATTTCTCGAGAGCGGATTGAAGGTCCATTGTTCGCTGTTCAACCCTCGACTCAAGAAGACGGTTGGCATGCAATATCCGTTTAGTTCTTAACTTAACTAATAACCAAATAGTGATAATCAGGATAATACCAGTCAGGATATAAAAAATCTTTGTTTGCCAAAATAAAGGCTTGATCGTAAAAGAAAACGTTGCCGGTTCCATATTCCAAATCCCCTGATCATTACAACTAATCACCTTGAAAAGATAGCTGCCGGCATCCAGGTTAGAATAACTGGCAAAATTCTCCTGGGTGGATTTACCATAGTCCTCATCAAGACCTTCCAGCATATATTTATAACATACCTTTTCAGGATTAGTCAGGTAAATACCTGTAAAATATATTCTCAAATGATTTTCTCCTGGTGGGAATTTAACACCAACAGGTAATCCTGTAATTCTTGAAAGGCTATCGCTGTATAATGACCAATCTATGTCCTGAAGATACATCAGGATCTTTGTGATGTATATCTGAGATTCAAAGGTGCTAATGGTGTTGATTTCTTGTGTTGGTTTGTATCTTACTGCACCCATTAAGGTTCCAATCCATACATTTCCCTCCTGATCCAACGATGCAGCATTGTGAATACATTCTGATTCATCAAATCCTTCATATTTTCCGAAATACTGAAAGCTAATCATTCCCTGTTTGCGGTATAAAGGATAATCAAACTTATTCAGGCCTTTTTCAGTACCAATCCATAAATTTTTATCCCTGTCAAAAACAAGGGAAACCAGATAATTGGTATGTAATCCATCCCGTGTTGTAAACTCCACAATATTATAGTCATTTGTATCATCATTACTGACGGGATCAGCCAGAATTAATCCACTTCCGTATGTCGCAAACCACAAAGTCTTATCCGAACCTTCTAACACAGAATAAATAAGCTGATCTTGCGGCAAATCGTATTTCCTGGTAAAATCAATCAGGTTAATGCCGTCAAAATAATTGATCCCATTGAGTGTAGCTATCCATATTTTCCCATCAGAGGTACAATTCACTTGCATTACTTCATCACTATTCAGGCCATTGGATGTGGTAATCTGTTTTAGTGTATTATAGTCCCAAATATATATTCCATGATCATTTGTCCCTATCCAGATGTTCCCGTCTCTATCCTCTGTAACTGATCGAATCATTTTTCCCTTTAAACTTTGCTGAACAGGAATTTCATGAAATGTGTGTCCATCAAAAAAATTGATGCCATCAACAGTTCCCACCCAGATCACACCCTTTTTATCCTGATACAGGCAAAGGACAAAATCATTGATCAGACCGTTGGATTTGTCAAAACACCTGAATTTTGTTCCATCATAAAGAGCAACACCACCCCTATCGGTGGCAAACCATAATTGTTTCTTTTGATCAAGAAGAATGCATCGAATAACATTGCCACAAAGACCTTCACGTGAAGTAAACGTAGTAAAATATTTGCGAATCACTTTATCAATACCTCCCCTGTATGTTCCGATCCAGATGTTATTCTCCCTGTCCATTAGCAGGCTCCATACTATATTGCTTGACAGTCCCTGCTTTTCAGAAAAGTTCATCATAGTCTTTCCATTATATACTGATACTCCTTCGGATGTGGCAAACCATATATTTCCATCACTATCCATAAGTATGTCGTGAATGGGGCTATTTGTTAATTCGGGAATTGTTCTGACTTGTGATAAATGCCCTTTTTTAAAAACAGCAACTCCTTCCTCTGTTCCGACCCAAATATTATCCTCCTGGTCTTCATCCAATGCATTGACATAGTTACTGGGAAGCCCGTTATTCATTTGTATTTGTGCAACCTGGTCTCTTTCAATCATGAATACACCATTCCCGTCAGTTGCAATCCACAATTGTCCTTGATCGCTTAGGAGTAAATCATTAATCTTACCGATATTAAAATCCTCAGGTATCGAAAATGGAGTAAATTTACCACTTTGATATTGAATAATCCCGTTGCATGTCCCTAATAATAGGGTGTTATTATTGATCTCAATAATTTTTGTAATATCAGTATTAAAGCGTGAACGATCAATAAGTTGAGTGCTAAACTCCTCGTTTTCAAATATGCTAACCCCCTTGGATGTACCTATCCAGACCCGACCCCTGGAATCTCCGACTATCGTTGAAACCAGATTATTGACCAGGCCATCAGCTTCAGTATAATTCGTAAAGCTAAATCCGTCGTATCGGCTAACTCCGCCGCCATAGGTTCCTATCCACAAATACCCCTTTTGATCCTGAAATAAACAGGTTACCTGGGATTGAGCCAGCCCTGCCTGAATATTGAAATTCTGAAAACCTATATTCTGGGCGCTGATAGATGCAGCACAATAAAGTAAGATTATAACAAGACCAATACACCTGAGTAAATTCATTTGCAGGGAATATGCATCGTAAAGATAAAAAAGATCAGGAAATAACCAATTGACAAAGTAAAAATTATTGGTGCATAATACCGGTTTGAATTCTCTGAAATAAAATGAGTTGCTACTTATTTTATGATAAGGTCAGAATGACAAACGATGCAGAGTTCTTTGTAAGGTGAGGGAGTTGTTGGCGGAGAAGCCGAAGAATATCTATGCTATTTCATTCCCCGATTAAAAGTGACTCAACACCCTCAACATATTAAAACCCAGGGACGTTTTCCCTCCTGACTTTGTCGAGACGGAATCCATCCCCTAACTACTCAACCTTTCAACTCTTCGGGTATAAAAAATCAACAATCTACATATTTCCTTGTTTATTATTTATAATTGCTCTAAATTAGCGCCCTGAAATAATTGTAACCATAATATACCATGAATAGAAACCTGTTATACTATTTGATATTAAATGTATTGCTGATACCAACACAGCTTATTTCCCAGGATAATCCGGCACAGGAAGAAGAACTGGGTATTTATGAAAAACTTGATCAGCATATACCCGGCGATCTTACATTCATAACCGAAGACTATGATACGGTAAACATGATGGATATTATTGATAAGCCCACTGTATTGGTAATGGTTTATTACAACTGTCCGGGTATTTGCAGTCCACTCCTGGAAGGTGTTGCAGAGGTGATATCAAGGTCTGACCTGAAGATCGGGGAAGACTACCAGGTATTCACCATCAGTTTTGATCATACTGAAAAATCAAGACTGGCAAAAGACAAAAAGAAGAATTACATGAAGCTTGTTAAGAACAAAGATGTGTCGGAAGGATGGAGCTGGTTCACTGGCGATAGCACCAATATTAACAGGTTGCTTAACAGCATCGGATATCAAGTTAAACCGGCAGGAAAAGAATGGATACATCCTGCTGCACTTGTCGTAGTAAGCCCCGAGGGTAAGATCACCAGATATCTTCATGGATTATACTTTCTGCCATTTGACATGAAAATGGCAGTCGTTGAAGCCTCAAAAGGGAAATCAGGGCCAACCATAAACAAGGTACTCCAGTTTTGTTTCTCATATGATCCGGAAGGGAAGAAGTATGTTCTGAATGTGACAAAAATATCGGGTACGATCATTATATTTTTTGCACTGCTATTATTCGGTGTATTATTTTTTAAGAAACGTAAAACAAAAACTGAAGTTAACAAGAAATAAAATGACAGATTCTGCAAATAATTATGTCAATTTTTTCCAGGTGAAAAAGGGTCTTGCATCCTGGATATTCACCCTGGACCACAAGCGCATCGGACTGTTATATCTTTATGTAATCACGGGTTTCTTTATTGTTGGAATGATCCTTGGTTTCCTGATGCGCCTTGAATTAATAGCTCCCGGGGAAACCATCATGAAGGCAACCACCTATAACCAGGCCTTTACCCTTCATGGTGTGATCATGATCTTTCTCTTTATCATCCCGGTAATACCGGCTATTCTGGGTAATTTTTTTCTGCCAATAATGCTGGGTACAGATGATGTGGCATTTCCTAAACTGAACCTCTTATCCTGGTGGCTTTATATATTTGGCGCCATACTGGCCCTCTCAACACTGATCGTTGGTGAAGGACCGGCCGATACAGGCTGGACCTTTTACGCTCCCTATAGTGTGAAAACTGGAACCAATGTTAGCATGGCGGTGCTTGCTGCATTTATCCTTGGGTTTTCTTCTATTCTCACGGGATTGAATTTTATTGTTACTATTCACAGGTTAAGAACACCGGGAATGACATGGTTTAAGATGCCCCTGTTTGCCTGGTCACTTTATGCCACCTCATGGATACAGTTGCTGGCCACTCCAGTTATCGGAATTACTTTGTTGATGATCGTTGCAGAAAGAGTGCTTGGTGTCGGATTATTTGATCCTGCCATTGGAGGTGATCCTATCCTTTACCAGCATTTGTTCTGGATCTACTCCCACCCTGCTGTTTACATTATGGTATTGCCAGCCATGGGACTGATCTCTGAAATGATACCCACATTTGCACACCGTACAATATTTGGATATAAAGCAATAGCCTATTCATCTCTCGCTATTGCTTTTGTGGGTTATTTTGTTTGGGGACATCATATGTTTACCTCAGGAATGAGTGGCCCGGCACGGATTATTTTCTCACTCCTCACATTCCTTGTTGCAATTCCCTCCGCTATTAAAGTGTTTAACTGGGTAGCAACACTGTATAAAGGATCTATTGACATCAAACCACCCTTGCTTTATTCCATGGCCTTTATTTTCCAATTCTCAATCGGTGGATTGACAGGATTGGTCATGGGGGCCCTGGCAGCCGATATACATGTTCACGACACCTATTTTGTTGTCGGGCATTTTCATTACGTAATGTTTGGAGGTACGGGGTTTGCTGTCATAGGAGCCTTGCACTACTGGTTTCCAAAGATCTGGGGAAAGATGTATAATATAAAAGTGGCAAATATTGCATTCACCATATTGTTTATCGGTTTTAACCTGTTGTATTTTCCAATGCTTGTGCTAGGCATCATGGGAATGCCCAGAAGATATTACGATTACCTTGAGGAATTCACAACACTGAATGTAATCTCAACTGTAGGCTCCTGGATACTGGTCACCGGATTCTTCATTATGGTAATCAACCTGATACAGGGGTACAGGAGGGGCAAAAAGGCCGGTATAAATCCATGGGGTGGCGTTACACTTGAATGGCAGGTGCAATCACCTCCTCCATTGCATAATTTTGAAAAGATGCCTGAATTACCTGAAGACGGACCTTATGGTTTTAAGTAAAAATCTGAAGTATGGCACATTTTGTATTACCTAATTCAGGGCACCGATCCGATCCCGAATCTTCCAAGATGGGGATGTGGCTGTTCCTTTTTACAGAGTTACTATTATTCGGTGGATTGTTTATAGTATATATGGTTTACCGGGCATTAAACCCGGAGGCGTTTTTGATTGCTTCCTATGAACTTAATGTCGTTATGGGAAGCATTAATACTGTGGTTCTTCTAACAAGTTCAATGACCATCGCCATGTCAATTTCAGCGCTGCAAAAAGGAAATAAGCAACTTGCCCTGATGCTGATGTGGGCAACAATAATCTGTGCGCTGATATTTATGGTTATCAAGTATTTTGAATGGACTGCTAAGATCCATCATGGGTTGTTTCCGGGAATGGAGCATTATAACATGTTGCCTCATGGGGAAAGCCTGTTCTTTTTTCTCTATTTTTTCATGACCGGACTACATGCACTGCATGTTATTATTGGTGCAATATTTATTGTTGTAGTAATAGGGAGGGTTCGTAGCGACAGGGTTACAGGTGAAAGATATACATTGTTGGAAAATAGCGGCTTATACTGGCATCTTGTGGATGTGATCTGGATCTATCTTTTCCCATTGTTCTATTTAATTCATTAAGACCATGAAAGAAGAAAAATATCATATATCAAGTTATAAAGAGCATTTCGGGACCTGGCTTGCATTAATCTTACTTACCATCATGACCATCAGTATTTCCGTGTTTGGCGCAGACCTGGCAAGTTTAACTGTGGTAACTGCACTGGCCATAGCCACAACAAAAACACTGGTAGTGGGCTATTATTTTATGCACCTGAAATACGAATCGAAGTTCTACAGGATCATGGTTGGCATCGTAGTTCTGCTTTTTATCGTGTTTCTGGTTTTGACAATTTTTGATTATATACTCAGATAAAAATAAACCTTATGAATTCAGGAGCTTCTAATTTTGTCGAAGGTGTAGATTTATCATTTTATATCATCCTGGGGGTTTCCCTTGTTTTCCTTGTTGGGATTACCTTTACGATGATATTCTTTGTTGTCAGGTACCGCAGGAAGAAGAATCCAAAGGCAAAGAATATTGAAGGCAATAATAAGCTGGAAATTTTATGGACTGTTATTCCTACCATTCTTGTTCTTATTATGTTTTATTTTGGATGGGCAGGTTATGAGCCTATGCGAAATGTCCCGGATGATGCCATGGTGGTTAATGCGCACGGGCAGATGTGGAGCTGGTCGTTTGAATATGAAGATGGCCGCCGTAGCGAAAAACTTGTTGTCCCGCTAAACAAAGCTGTAAAACTGAATCTCATCTCTCATGATGTACTTCACAGTTTATATATTCCTGCGTTCAGAATTAAGGAAGATCTGGTTCCGGGAAAAGACAACTGGATGTGGTTCAAGCCACTTGAAGTAGGGACCTATGATATTTTCTGTGCTGAGTACTGTGGTGAACGGCATTCCTATATGCTTTCAGAAGCGATTGTTTTGCCTGGAGATGAATATGAAACCTGGTATAATAAAGTACTTGGGGTAAGTACTGATCATCCGGGATTACAAGTCCTGAAACAGTATGCCTGTACCAGTTGCCATTCCCTGGATGGAACCCGCCTTGTAGGGCCTTCCTTCAAAGGCTTTTTTGGAATCAGGGAAATTGTAATTACCGATGGTGTTGAAAATGAGATACTGGTAGATGAGGCCTATATTAAGAAATCCATTCATGATCCAAATGCGGATGTGGTGAAAAGCTATAGTGCGGGTTTGATGATATCGTATAAGGAAAGTATCACAGATGAACAGTTAGCCCATATCATCGAATACCTGAAAACATTGAACTAAGAATTGATCATAGACGATGAAATACCTCAAGCTACTACTTGAACTCAGTAAAGTAAAGATCACCTTTGCGGTTGCACTTACCACCATTACCGGTTATGTGCTTGCCAATGGAGGTTTCGATGCCGGATTTATCCTCCCCACATTGGGTATCTTCTTGCTTGCCTGCGGATCCTCTGCCCTGAATCATTACCAGGAGCGCGACCTTGATAAGCTGATGGAAAGAACAAAGGACCGACCAATCCCTTCAGGCAGGATTACACCAGGTGGAGCTTTGGCCGTTGCTTTAATCCTTTCGGTTGCAGGTGCCTTACTAATCTATTATGGGTCAGGCTTCCTGGCTATGCAACTAGGGATACTCGCTTTAATATGGTATAATGGTATCTATACTTACCTGAAAAGAAAGACTGCATTTGCTGTTGTCCCGGGCTCAGTTATCGGTGCAATCCCCCCAGCTGTTGGTTGGGTTGCCGGGGGTGGATCTCTGGCAAATCCTGAATTATGGATATTGCTCTTTTTCTTCTTTATCTGGCAGGTGCCGCATTTCTGGTTGCTTCTTCTTAAATACGGGAAGGAATATGAAAAAGCAGGATTCCCTTCCTTAACAGGAATCTATACCGAAACACAGATTAAACATATCACCTTCATCTGGACATTTTCCACAGCTATTGTTGCTATAATGATTTCGGCCTTTGGGATTGCCGATTCACTGTTCAGCAGAATTGGACTGTTGATTGCATCTATTTACCTGATCATTGTCTTCTCACAATTACTTTATAAAAGACAAAAAAAATTCAATCCCTTCTATTACTTTATGCGAATTAACTATTTTGTACTGGCGGTAATTATTCTTCTTTCTCTGGATACGGTTGTCTGAGGAAACACCTATTAATTATAACAATAGCATCGCTGAGAGCGATACTATTGTATCCCAAAACAGATGGTATCGCTTTCTGCGATGCTATCGGTAACCTTTTCTTTGCGATATTTTGAAATTCTTTTGCCCAACTTGGCATAACAGATCTTTATAATTACTAAAATAATCATTTCATGGTGGAACATTTCTTGCTCAAAAAGTATTAATAATAAAAACTCCTATAAGCGAAAATGAAATCTTCAACACAAGTTATTATAACAATAGCATCGCTGAGAGCGATACCATTGTATCCCAATGCAGATAGTATCGCATTGGAGTGATAATACCTACTTTCAATCGTATTCAAAAATCCAACGATTATGCAGTTTCAAAAAGACCATTTGTATCATGTCTACAATCGAAGTTTATCTGGTAGAAAATTGTATATTAACAAAGAGAACTATTTCTACTTCCTAAGGAAAATCCGTAAACTCTTGCTCATTCATTGTGAAATAATTGCATATTGTTTAATGCCAAATCATTTTCACCTGATGATTCATATAGTATCTCCTGAAATAAGGTTAGTAAATGACGATTATAAATTCAAAACAAGAACGATTAATACTACTTTAGGGATACTTCTACGAAGTTATACTAATGCATTACAAAATCAGGAGGGCTTTACCGGAAGCCTTTTTCAACAACATACCAAAGCAATTTGCTTAACCGACCCAAAAGGAATAACATCTGCATATCTTAATACTATTTTTGGAACAAGAATTAATTATATACCTGCTGAAAAGCAATATCCACAAGTTTGTTTTGATTACATTCATCAAAACCCCGTAAATTCTGGGCTGACCCGAAAAGCTGAAGTATGGGATTTCTCTTCAGCTAAAGACTACGCCGGCCTAAGAAATGGATCATTGATTGCTAAAAAAGTTGCAGAGGAATTTGGGCTGGTTTACAACATAAGCAAATAGTAAGGCCTTTATCCATACATCTAAAAATACTACATTTGTAGTGTAACAATAGCATCGCTGACAGCGATACTATTGTATTCCTTACCCGATGGTATCGCTTTGAGATGCTACTGGTATCTTAAACTTTTATCTTTACCCATTCTATATTAAATGTCCAGCGT
This sequence comes from uncultured Bacteroidales bacterium, assembly GCA_964468645.1. GTDB lineage: Bacteria > Bacteroidota > Bacteroidia > Bacteroidales > JAIOZK01 > JAIOZK01. Next base: position 59,046 of record CAYXUU010000025.1, on the reverse strand, counting down.
TTTTGATTGTTTATCTTTTTATCTTTGATAGTTAAATTCTTCATCCTGTGAAAAGAAATATATTTTCGAGGATCTTTAATTTTTACCTGGATGGGTTTATAAACATGAATCGCCTTGGTAAAAAGCTATGGCTCATCATCCTCATCAAACTCTTTATTATGTTTGCCATCCTCAGGCTTATCTTCTTTCCCAACTTTCTCAATAGCAATTTTGAATCTGATGATGAACGCAGTGAATATGTAATCGAACAACTAACTAAAACCAAATAAAATATGGAGAATATCGACATTTCGTTAATTGACTGGTCAAGGGGACAGTTTGCACTTACAGCCATGTACCACTGGCTGTTTGTACCCTTAACCCTAGGCCTGTCATTTATTATTGCCATCATGGAGACCATCTATGTGAGGACCGGCAATCCGGAATGGAAGCGGATCACCAAATTCTGGATGACTTTGTTCGGGATAAATTTCGCCATTGGTGTTGCCACGGGAATAATCCTTGAATTTGAATTTGGCACCAACTGGTCAAATTATTCCTGGTTTGTTGGTGATATTTTTGGTGCACCACTAGCTGTAGAGGGTATTATGGCATTCTTCCTGGAATCAACATTTATCGCCCTGATGTTTTTCGGCTGGAACAAACTCAGTAAAGGATTTCATTTAACATCAACCTGGCTGGTAGCTTTCGGTGCAAATCTTTCAGCCCTCTGGATACTTGTTGCCAACGCCTGGATGCAGAACCCTGTTGGGATGGAATTTAACCCGGATACTGCAAGGAATGAAATGGTGAATTTCTGGGAAGTTTTGTTTTCCCCCACAGCCATCAGCAAATTTCTGCATACTATCTCATCAGGTTATGTCCTTGCCTCCATTTTTGTAATAGGAATAAGCGCTTTTTTCCTGATCAGGAAACGTCATATATTGTTTTCAAAACGGAGTATCATCATTGCCGGGATTTTTGGATTAATGTCATCTGCCATGGTAATTTTTTCTGGCGATGAATCGGCCAGGGAAGTGGCCAGGGTACAGCCCATGAAATTTGCAGCCATGGAAGGGCTTTATGAAGGTCGGCAGAATGCCCCGTTAATTGCCATTGGCCTCCTCCAAAAACCCACACCTCCCGGTATGGAAAGGGAATTTTCTTTTAAGATAGAAATCCCGAACCTTCTTTCCTACATGGCCTATCTCGATGCCAATGAATTTGTGCCCGGTATCAGGGATTTAATTCAGGGAAATCCGGATTATGAGAAAACGCGTAATTCCTATTATGACAGGATTGAAAATGGCAAAAGAGCAATTAAGGCCCTTGCCTTATACAAGGCTGCAATTAAAGCAGACAACCCTCATATAGCTGAATCAGAACTGGCAATCCTTAAGGCAAATTTCAGGGACTTTGGCTATGGCTATTATGATGATCCCCGTGACCTGATACCCAATGTACCTGTATCATTTTATTCATTTCATATCATGGTAGGACTGGGTTTCCTGTTCATACTTGTATTTATCCTTGGTCTTATGTTTGCTATGGGCAACATCATCGAAAAACGAAGATGGTTCTTATACCTGGCCCTCTGGATGATACCCTTTGCTTATATAGCTTCAATGCTTGGCTGGGTACTTGCTGAAATGGGTCGGCAACCCTGGGTGATTCAGGATCTTATGCCAACTATTTCCGCTGTTTCTCAAATAGATACAGCTTCAGTTAAAATAACCTTCTGGTTGTTTGCAGTCACCTTTACTGTATTGCTGATTGCAGAAATTTTTATCATGCGCAGACAGATTCTTAACGGACCTAAAGAAGGAGGGCAATAAAATGTTTGAAACCTTTTCATATTTAGCCTTACAACAATACTGGTGGATAATAATCTCATTACTTGCCGGTATCCTGGTATTCCTGATGTTTGTACAGGGAGGTCAGACATTGATCTATTGCCTGGGCAAAACCGAACTTCAGAAAACGATGATCGTCAATGCCCTCGGACGCAAATGGGAGTTTACCTTTACAACGCTGGTTACTTTTGGCGGGGCATTCTTTGCCTCATTTCCACTATTCTATGCCACAAGTTTCGGTGGCGCATACTGGGTATGGATGTTGATCCTTTTTGCATTTGTCATTCAGGCCATTGCTTATGAATTCAGAACGAAACCCAACAATATTTTTGGTCCTAAAATTTTTGAAGCCTTTTTATTCATAAATGGATTACTGGGCACTATTCTGATCGGAACTGCCGTGGCTACATTTTTTACCGGTTCCATGTTTTCACTTGATGACATGAACCGTGTTACCTGGGAAAGTCCTTTTCGTGGTTTAGAACTTGCTTTCAGCTTTGGCAGGTATGAAACCTATATCAACCTGTCATTGGGACTGGCAGTGTTTTTTCTGGCCAGGTCACTTGGAATCCTGTATATCTTGAATTCAATAAACGATGAAGAACTTTCTGTCAGGGCAAGAAAAAAACTCTGGAACAATGCATTTTCCTTTCTGGTGTTGTTCCTGTTTTTCCTGGTCAATATCCTTTTAAGGGATGGATTCGCATATGACCCTGTAACAGCAAAAGTATCTCTGGAACCTTATAAATATCTCTACAATCTGCTTGAATTACCAATTGTACTGGTTATTTTCCTTACCGGTGTATTACTTGTTTTGTTCGGATTATTGAGAACTCTTTTTATGTCCTGGTCAAATGGAATATGGTTTGCGGGCACAGGGACTATTTTAACTGTGTTCGCATTGTTTCTTATTGCCGGATTCAATAATACAGCATTCTATCCTTCAGTTTTTAACCTGCAGGATAGCCTGACCATACAAAATGCATCATCAAGCCGATATACCTTAACGACAATGAGCTATGTCTCCCTGCTTATACCCTTTGTGATTGCTTATATATGGTGGGCATGGAAATCGATTAACAATAAAAAGATCGATAAAGAAGAAATAAATGAAGAAGGCTCACACTTGTATTAATTATTGAATTATTGAATTGTTGAATTGTTGAATTGTTGAATTGTTGAAAAAAATCAAAAGTAATGTATATAGAAGAAATATTATGGTTGATCAGTTGGCCGGTTTATATATTTGTTATAACCTGGGTAATTATACGGTCGGTAAAGCATTTTGAAAAAAAACATGCTAATTAGGCTGGTAAGGATCAATTCTTATTTATGTCTTTAACACCCTCACCAAAAATGGGTATATTCATTCCGGTGGATTCCCAATACCATTTGAAGATAATTTTGAAGCCGGTACGCTTACAGGTGGTTCATGGACAGTGGATAATCCTGGACAGTAGTGATCCTGAGTCTTGAGTTTTCATCGAGCCAACTCAGAACCCATAACTCAGAACTCCGGACTCCGAACTCCGAACTAAATCGTACACCAATGAACAACTCCATTCAAAACCGTACACTCCTATGCGATAGAAATATCAATCCAGCACCCATAACTGAGTAATATTGAAAGCCTTAGCTTTGATTTTTCTATTTGGTATAAATTCTGCTTTTACACCAGATTATTCTATAACTTTAAGAATCGATATTTATAAGGCATCTTAAAAATTAATGGAACATGAAAAACAGGAATAAATGTATGACTATAATCATTTCTATCTTACTATCTTCTGGCCTGTCAACATCCGGAGCTGAAAAAGAAATAAAGATAAGGTGGATTGGCCAGGCATGTTTTCTTATCACAACTTCTGATGGGACAAAAATACTTTTGGATCCGATGGAGGCAAAAGATTATCGATTTCCGAAAGGTACATCTGCTGATATTGTTACTGTATCTCACAACCATTTCGACCACAATCAGGTAAACCTGGTTTCAGGTGATCCAAAAGTCTTCTATGGGTGTAATCCAAACACTGATGAAATAAACTTAATCAACACTAAAGTAAAGGGCATACAAATTTATACCGTACCATCATTTCATGATCCGGGCCATCACGGTAACAATGCTTTGTTTGTATTTGAGGTTGATGGTATTCGTATCGCCCATCTGGGAGATCTGGGAACAACCCTGACTGAGAAGCAGATTAAAGACATTGGCAGAATAGATATCCTGATGATCCCTGTTGGAGGTAAATATACCATAGCTGGTGAAGATGCTGATGAAGTTATCGATCAGCTTCATGTGCAAGGCTATGTTATCCCTATGCACTTTAAAACTGAAGCATTTGACATCCTCCCCTATACTGCTGAAGATTTTACTGACGGTAAGGATAATGTCACAAAAATATCGGGTAACAGCTTTATTATCGATCTTGAGAATATGCCGGAGGAAAGGGAGTATATTATTATGCATTACAAGTAATTGGATTGACTGAGGACTGACGATTGACGACTAACGACTGGTTGGAATGTAGAAAATATAAATTTGAGGATAGATATTGATGATTTATTAATGCACAATTCACCCCATTTGGGTTGATTCAGGGGAGTAACCAATATCTGTCACACAAGCAAACATAAAAAAAATGAAACCACTATTCAGTATTATTGTATTTATTGTAATAGCAGCACTGCAGGGCTGTGATCTTAATAGCGAGAAACTAAAAACCATCAGCGGTGAATATTTTGGCCAGCAACCACCCGGTCTGGAAGGTGAATTGTTCGCCCCGGGTATTATGTCCACCTATCTTCCGGAACTTAATGCAGTGTTTTTCCCTGATGGAAAAGAGGTGATCTGGTCGGTATATACCGGTAACTGGCAATGGGCCATGCTTATGATGAAGGAAACAGACGGCAAATGGTCAGAACCTGAGGTGGCACCCTTCAATGGTAAATATGGAGGGGTTGATCAATTTGTCAGTCTGGATGGTAACAGAATCTATTATTGCTCTAGCCGGCCAAAGGGAAACGAGGATAAGCCTGAAGATGATTTTGATATCTGGTATGTGGACCGGACAGATGAGGGTTGGTCTGAACCCGTTAATATGGGCGCTCCGGTAAACAGCGATGAACATGAATTTTACCCTACCATTACAGATGATGGCACCTTTTATTTCCAGTCGAGACGTAAAGGGGGAATTGGAGCCAGCGATATTTACAGATGCAAACTGGTTGATGGAGAATACCTTGAAGCAGAGTTATTGCCTGAACCTGTTAACAGCACAGGATTTGAAGGTGATGCTTTCATAGCCCCTGATGAAAGCTATATTATTCTTTCTACCTACAGATCCTATGAGAATTATGGCAGCTCCGACCTGTATATCTCTTTCAGGGAAAATGATAGTACATGGAGTGACCTGATCAACATGGGTGAAAAGATAAACTCAACAGGCGGTGAGAATTGCCAGATTCTTTCCCCATGCAGAAAATACATGTTTTATACCAGTAGAAGGTATAAACCATCTTCCTCCCCGGAAATTCCAACGTTGGGTAAAATTAAAAAAGATTTTCTTTCACCACAGAATGGTTATGGGGATATCTACTGGGTGGATGTAGGCATTATTGATAAGATTCGAAAAGAAGCACAAAATAACCAAACCCAACAGTAATTATGAAAACCAGACGATTATTCCTGCTGCTGATTCCTATTATGCTGGCAACATGTAATAACAGCAAACGGTCTGATAATCAACAACTGAATGTCGGATCAGTTATAAAACTTTATTCAGAAGTTCTTGATCAGACCCGGGAACTTTACATCAGTCTGCCAGAGAATTACCGGGAATCTGAAATAAAATACCCGGTAATCTACATTCTTGATGCCGAGGCATACTTCAAGCACAGTGTCACCCTGATAAATTTCTTATCTGATTGTGGAAGAATCCCGCCCATGGTGGTTGTTGGGATTCCCAATGTAAATCGCTCCCTTGATTACTCACACGAACCCGACAGTACTTTACCAGGCTTTGATTGCGGGGCTGAACGATTCCTTAAATTCTTCCAAACGGAACTCATTCATTATATAAATGACGAATACCGGGTAAATGACTATCAGGTTTTAAAGGGCTGGTGCGCCACAGGTTTCTTTACCCTTTACACGATGTTCTCTGAACCGGAATTATTCGATGCTTGCATTGCAGCAACACCATATGTAGTTGAAGACCATGATTATATTTTCAGGATGGTTGAGTCCTTCCCTAAGCATGGTTTTCAGCACGAGAAATTTCTATATATAACTCTGGGTGGTTTAGATAGACCGGATCTGAAGGAAAAGATTCCTGAATTTGCAAAATTGCTTGAAAAGAAGAAGTTTGATAATCTGGTTTGGGAATATTCAAATCTTCGCCAGAATGATCATTATACAGTTGAGTTTGCTTCCCTTCATAAAGGGCTGGTTGAACTGTTTATTGAGTTCAATAATCCTGAGGATATATTTAATGGTGGAATTATTAATGCAGTTGAAAACAATCTTACACTTGGTAAAAAATACGGTTTTGAAAACGGATTACCTGGTCCGATGCTTGCTACAATTTCACAGGTGCTAGCTACCCGTGAATTAAATAAAGAATCAAATATAGCTAAATTCCTAAGCGTTGAAGATTTTGACTTACAAAACTGGAACAGGGCAAAGGAGATTCATAAAAATGCCATAGTGGTTGACGCACATGCCCATCCTATGTATTTTGGAAATGGAGTGCGCGAATATTTTGATTTTTATGATACTACCGGAATGAGCCAGGTAAGTTTTACCCAGGCGGATGCCGGATATGCTGATGCATACTTTATGTCTTTACCATTCAGCAGGGAAGATGATGAAGGCCTGTCAACACAGGGGATCATATCACAGGATGTGGAATTTGTAAAGCATCATCTTGAAAAAAGCAAACAACAGGGTGGCCTGGCCCTTTCATCTGAAGACATTAAAAACCTGGCGGATAAAGATAAACATGCTGTTTTACTCAGTATTGAAGGATTAAATTATCTTGATGGGGATGTCAGTAATCTTCAAAATTATTTCGATGATGGAATAAGGATGATTACAATATTTCAATTTGGCAAGGATCTGATTGCTGATACAACCGGCAATAATCCCGGTAATCATGGACTCAGTGAGTATGGCCGGAAAGTGGTTAAAGAAATGAACCGATTGGGGATGATCATCGATATTACCCATTGTCCTGACAGTTTACAACTTGATATCATCGAGCTCAGTGAAGGCCCTGTAATAGCCTCCCATTCATGTGCAAGAGGCATTATTGATATTGACAGAAATATCCCAGATCATATTTTAAAAAATATAGCGGATAAGCATGGCCTGATCTGTGTTACTTTCTATTCAGGATATAATTCAAATCGGTACAGGGAAGAGTTGCAAAAAGCCAATGAAACGATAAAACTTGAAAGAGAAAGGCTGGAAGTTTTATTTAACCATGATACAGCAAAAATAGAAGAATATATGGATGCTTTTACAGAAAGAATCCTCCCTGAAAATGCTGACATCGAAGAATTGATCGATCATATTGATCATATCGTTAAGGTGGCCGGGATAGATCATGCTGGCATCGGATCTGATTTTGGAGGAACCAGGAATCCCAGGGGACTTGAGGATCTTTCTGGTTATCCATTGATAACATACCATCTTCTTAAACGAGGTTACAGCGAAGAAGGGATTAATAAGATCATGGGTGGGAATTTGCTGAGGGTAATTAATGAAATTGAAAGTACAGAGTAAAAATGAAGAGAGTTTTATTCTTAAAATTAATCCTGTTGACGCTGTTCCTTTTTCCATTTCTTTCTGTAGATTCCCAACAAACCAACCTCATTAATTATTTTTGGTTGAACGATAGAACTCTGGTTGTCAGCGCTGGAGAAATATATCCGGATCAGGTTGTTGCTATTAATACTGAAAAAGGTATTGTGATCATCGATAGCGGTATCTCTCCTACGCTTTCAAAAGAATATCGTAAAATTATTGAACGGGAATTTCGACGTGATGGATTTGCTTACCTGATAAATACCCACCACCACTTCGACCATACAAACGGGAACCAGGTATTCAGGGATGCTATAATCATTGGCCATAACAACTGCCCGGAACAAATGTATACCTTTAGCAAGAATCTTGATGACTTCGTTAAGGCAAGAAAAGAAAGAGTTGAACGAAGGTCAAAGGTTTTAATGACCCTTGATACTACAGGGTTATTGTATAAACGGTTTCGTGATCTTGTTTACACTTCAGGCATGATGTGTTATGATCTGGAAAATAATTATGTGGTCACACCCCCCACCCTTACCTTCACTGATGAACTAATTATTGACCAGGGCGATATCACCCTGAAACTAATTCATTTCCCCCCAGGATTACACACAGATAATGATGTTATTGCCATGATCCCTGAGGTTGGCCTGGTATTCACCGGTGACCTTATTTATGATTATGAAACATTCAGCAATATAACTTCAAACTCAAATCTTGAGGCGTGGATAAAAACACTTAATAAGATACTTACAGATACCTTTGAAATAAAAGAGATAGTTACAATCCATTCCGGAATTCTTCTGCCCGATCGCCTTATATCTTACAGAGATGGTTTAATTAACATGGCTGTTGAAAAACAGGAAAAAGAGAATGCTGTTAGGAAGTTGGAAATGCTGATCAATGCCAATGGGCTCAGGGTTGGAATTGAAGAATTCAAAGCATTTTATTCAAAGAATAAAAATAATTTCTATTTATGGGAAGGTGACCTGATTGAACTGGCATCAAAATATTCTACGGAAAACAAATACAAGGAGGCACAATTAGTTTTTCAACTTAATACCGAGATGTATCCTGAATCAGTAGATGCATATGACTGGTTTGGTGAAGCCTGCTATCTCGCTGATGAAAAAGAACCGGCATTAAAAGCTTTTGAGAAGGCACTTGAGTTAAACCCTCTCGACTCTTATGCCATGGATATGATCTGGAAGATTAATAACGAGGAATAGAATACTGTTTATTTAAGTGAATATTCATTGGGGATCTTGCGTAAATAAGTTGCTATTTAATAATCATAAAACATCTTAACAATCATGATAATCTGCCTTCTATTAACTCCATCTTCTAATCTCCAGTTTCCAGCCTCTATCAAAAATCTTCCGTAATTTTACATCATCATGCAATTATTTTACACTACTGAATTTAAAGGCAATCACGCCATACTCGATAAAAACGATTCAGGGCATCTGATCAGGGTATTGAGAAAACAAAAAGGTGACCAGGTACATTTCACTGATGGAAAGGGAAACCTTTATACTGGAATGATAGAAATAGATGATCCCAAAAAATGTATGATCCAGATTATTGAAAAAAAGGAAAACTTCGAAAAACGAGATTACTTTCTCCATCTTGCAGTTGCACCAACAAAGAACTTAATCAGGTTTGAGTGGTTGATCGAAAAAGCAACGGAGATTGGTATTGACGAAATCACCCCCATTATTTGTAATCATTCAGAACGAAAAGTTATTAAAACTGAAAGACTAGAAAGGGTGGCCCTGGCCGCCATGAAACAATCACTGAAAGCATGGCTCCCAAAAATTAATGATGCGATCGGATTTAATGAATTCATCAGCTTAAAGCAAAAAGCCCAAAAGTTCATTGCGTATATTTCTCCTGACGTAACAAATCTTCTTCAGGATGATTATGAAAAAGGTAATAATAGCATCGTTCTTATTGGCCCTGAAGGTGATTTCGATATTGAAGAAATTAGGCTTGCAAAAGAATACAGATACACTCCAATAAGTCTGGGCAAAAATCGTTTAAGAACAGAAACCGCAGGTATCGTAAGCTGTACCATTATTCATTTGATGAATCAATAAAACAATTGATGATTTGATAAGAAGATAGAGGATAGAAATTAGAAAATAGATAATAAAGAATGATAATTTTTGATTTATTACTAATAAACTTAGTTCAACACTATAGTCCCCTATCTGGGGGGACTGAGGGGGTAACCAATGATTAAAAACATCAAATTAATTTTAATAACCCTGTCAACATTCACTGCACTCAACCTTTCGGCACAATATAGCTACCAGATAGCTTTGCTGAAGTATAATGGCGGTGGCGACTGGTATGCCAATCCCACATCCTTGCCTAACCTGATAAAATTCTGTAATAAAAACCTCAAAACCAATATCAATCCCGAACATGCCACCATTGAAGCAGGAAGCAGTGAAATATTTAATTATCCTTTCCTTCACCTTACAGGCCATGGAAATGTGGTATTTACACAGCAGGAGGCGGAAAATATAAGAAATTATCTTATTGCAGGTGGATTCCTACATATCGACGATAACTATGGACTCGATCAGTATATCCGTCCCGAAATGAAGAAAGTATTTCCCGAACTGAATTTTGTAGAGTTACCTTTTGACCATCCGATTTACCACCAGAAGTATAATTTTCCTGATGGATTGCCCAAAGTCCATGAACATGATAATAAACCCCCGCAGGGATTTGGGTTGATCTATGATGGCAATCTGGTATGTTTTTATACTTTTGAATGTGATCTTGGCGATGGCTGGGAGGAACAGGCTGTACATGGCGATTCAGAAGAAACCAGGACAAAAGCATTGAAGATGGGTGCCAACATCATTCAATATGCATTTGATCGATGATTATGTTAACACACGTTTGTGTATAAAATATACCCATCCTAAATAGTACTTCAATTCAAATAACTATTTTTACTTTTTTACAAGCAAATCCATGCGTTGGAAAACTCAAAATAACCTGCAGTCACATGCAGGTGTTCTTGTATTAATGATTCTTTTCGGGGTGATATATTTTCTCATCCTCTTCCTCAACCATTATTACTTTAAAACTTCAGTATTTGATCTCGGTGTTAACAACAATGCGCTTTTCGACTATACAAGACTACAGTGGAATGATAGTTATCTTTTAAAAAATTTCAGGCAAAATTTACTGGCTGAACATTTCGATCTTTATCTGATCATTTTTTCGCCACTGGCATTAATTTTCGGATCCTATACTTTACTTATTATCCAACTGTTTGCTATACTGTTAGGTGGGCTGGGGATATATAAATACTTTCTGCTGCATACCGGTTCAACAAGATTTGCAAACGCAGCAACACTATATTTCTTTTTATTTTTTGGCATCTTCACTTCTCTGTTATTTGAATACCAGAGCTATGCTGTTGCAGCAATGATCATCCCCTGGTTCTTTTATTACATTAAACTGGAAAGATTCAGGGTTGCATCAATACTGTTCATTCTAATGCTGATCTCAAGAGAAACAACAGCTTTATGGGTTTCGATGATATGCCTGGGAATGGTATTCAATTACCTGAAGGAAAAACGAATTGCCAAAGTGCTGATCGAGTATTTTCTGATTGCTTTTATTTATTATCTCCTGATCTCTGAATTTGTAATGCCCTATTTTTCAGAAACAACCGACCAACAGGATTTTGCCTATTCAGGAGTAGGTGAATCGTATTTACAAAGTATCGGTTGGATTATTGGGCACCCGGTACTTACTTTCAAGATGCTGGTTTTCAACCATACTTATATCCCGGGTTTTGATTATTCAAAGATCGCCTTACACGTATATATTATTCTCCTTGGCGGGATATTCCTGCTATTCAGGCCACAATATATCATCATGATGATTCCTGTTTATTTCAGTAAGCTTCTGAGCGATCATCATGATCTGTGGGGAGTTGAAGGACATTATACCATTGAGTTTGCCCCCATACTAACCCTGGGTGTTTTTGATTTTCTGAGCAGGGTATGGCAGGTAAGCCTCCGAAGAACATTGACCCTTTCATTGATTATCCTTAGTTTAATTATTACTGTAAGAGTCTTCGTTCAACAATCAAATACCGAAAGCTATAAACTCAAATTTTATGATCCCAACCTTTATACGAATATCAGTTACGCCAGAGAATTTCACAGGGCATTGAATTCAATTCCAACCAGTGCAACCGTTAGTTCTGAAGCAGGTTTTGTTCCGAACCTGGCCTTCCGTGATAACATCTATATCTTCCCTGAAGTTAACAATGCTGAATATGTAGTTGTTACCCGCAAAGATTCCACCAGTAACCCGGGCAACGATTCTGCACTGGCATCCAATGAAATCATCAATTCGAGGGATTGGAGTGTCAAATATCAAAAAGACAACTTTTACATTCTGAGGCGTTCTGATAAAGAATAGTTTTCTGCTGATAACATTCAATTATTGTATAACTGTTATGCCTTCAAATATCGAAATTAAAGCCAGGGCAACCGATTATTCACACCAGCTTAAGATAGCCAGGGATTTAAGCCAATCCAGACCTATAGATCTTTTGCAGGAAGATATATTTTTTAATGTTTCACAAGGAAGATTGAAATTGCGAATTTTTACAGAACAAAAAGCAGAATTAATTTATTATGAAAGAAATGATATTACAGGCCCGAAAAAATCTGAATATCTTTTGTATCCAACGGAGCAACCGGACTTACTTAAAAACATATTGTCCATTTCCCATGGTATTAGAGGGGTGATAAAGAAAAAGAGAACGTTATTGATGTTCGGACCCTGTCGTATCCATCTTGACCAGGTAGAAAACCTGGGGAATTTTATCGAGCTGGAATATGTATTAAGTGATGACAAAGAATCTGATAGGGCAAATAAAACCCTGAAGTATCTGATGGGTAAACTCGGCATCAATCAGAAAGATATGATTAACAGAGCATATATTGATATGATGGATTCATGAAAATATAAAAAGAGAAATATTAATCTAACAGGCTTTTATTAACAAATCCTTCTCTTCTTTAATGTCACTGTTAAAATTTCGTCGGATAAATTGTATTAAATCCAAAGCCACAATGCGGATAAAAGTCAATAGGCGCTTAAGGTAGTGAACGAATATCAAAATCAAAAGAAGCGCGACTAATCCGAAAATAATCAAATAAAAATCCTTCGCACCTCCGGTTCCTGCATACAACAGGTTACCTGTTCCAAACGTGATACAAATTATTAAATAGAAAGCTGTCTTTGACATATCATTTCATTTTTTATTATGAATCCACTTACAATATCTCAATCTAAACCTTATCAGCCACTAAAGATAATACACCATCTATTAATAAACAAACAATAAGGCAAGATTGAACAATTCTGAAAAACCTGTGAAGAATAAATTTGCAACACAGTTTATCATGTTAAATCGACTATTCAGCGATTTAAGTTTTCAGTTATGAAATTGCAGCTTAATCTTTGTAACAAATTTCAATGCATGAAAAGTACTGCAGTCATACTGATAATTTTTCTTCTAAGCCTGACCACCAACAGCCAGACTATTACTGGGAAGGTTACCGACAAGAATAATAATCCATTAACGGGAGCAAATGTATATATAGAGGGAAGTTATGATGGAGCTTCTACTGGTGTAAATGGTGATTTCAGTTTTGCCAGTGATTTAAAAGGTATGCGAACCCTGGTAGTAAGTTTCGTCGGATTCAGGGAACACAGGCAGGAGATCGATCTTTCGACTGGAAATGTTGAGTTTACTATTGTTTTGAAGGAAAGCAGTAATACCCTGAATGCGGTTACTATTACAGCCGGATCATTTGAGGCAAGTGATAGGAAAAAAGGTGTCGTACTTAAACCCCTTGATATAATGACAACAGCAGGAGGGCTGGGTGATATTTACGGAGCTCTGCAAACACTTCCCGGAACTTCTATTGTTGGTGAAGATGGAAAACTTTTTGTGCGTGGCGGGGCTGCCTATGAAACCAAAACATTTTTTGATGGTATGGCAATTGAACAACCTTATTATTCACAGATGCCTGATCTCCCTACACGTGGAAGGTTTTCTCCCATGCTTTTCTCAGGAACTGTTTTCAGCAGTGGTGGATATTCGGCTGAATATGGACAGGCTTTATCATCAGCCCTGATCCTCGAGTCTGAAGGTCTTGCAGATGAAGATGTAACCAGTATTTTCCTGATGACACTTGGCCTGGGTGCATCACATACCGAAAGATGGAAAAACACTTCTCTTTCTGCTTCTGCTAATTACACACATCTGGGGCCCTATTATGGCCTTATCAAACAGGACTATGAATGGGAGATTGCACCAAATGGCGTTGAGGCAAATACTGTTTTCAGGCAAAAGATAGGTAAAAAAGGATTACTGAAAACTTATGCCTCCTTTGGTTATGGCAGCAGTTTGCTGCATTATCCTGATGTGAATAACACAGGCCATGTTCAGTCAATCAAGTTAAAAGAATACAATGGTTATTTCAATACTACCTACAAAGGTTTGATATCTGAAAAATGGGCTCAGTTTGCCGGCGTCAGCTATTCTAATGACATATCCGATTATTCATTCAATAATGATGACCTGGATGAAACAATTCAAAACATGCAGGCGAAATATACGGTCACCTATCTCGACCATGATCTGTATAAAATCAAATTTGGCGGCGATTTCACCCACAGGGATTATAAACAGGAATTTTTCCTTGCGATTGCAAATAAAAACCATATATCGACTTTTACAAACAACATAAGCTCCTTTTTTGCTGAAACAGAATTTACATTCGGGCCAAAGATCGCACTGAGGGCAGGAGGACGATTCGAATACGCTTCACTATTGCACCGTCCCAATGTTGCCCCGCGTATGTCCCTGGCCTTCAAAACAGGTGAGAAAAGCCAGATCTCTTTAGCATATGGAAACTTCTATCAAATCCCGGAAGATGAATTCATCAGGTTCGCCCCGGCATTGAATTATGAAAAAGCCACACATTATATTCTGAATTATCAGATTATAAAAAATAAAAATATTTTCAGGATAGAAGGATATTACAAATTTTACAATTCACTTGTAAAGTTCGACAGTTTATTTTCACCTGTTCCTGAATCATACAACAATAATGGTGAGGGTTATGCCAGGGGAATCGATATATTCTGGCGCAACTCAAAAATCAACTATCTCGATTACTGGATATCCTATGGTTATGTAGATACACAGCGTGACTACCTGGATTACCCCGAAGCTGCTACGCCGGTATTCATTGCCAATCATAATTTCAGGGTGGTTACCAAATATTTTATCCCTAAAATTAACAGCCAGATCGGGGTAACCTATTCTTTCGCCAGCGGCAGACCCTATTACAATCCTGAGAATCCTGACTTTCATGGAGACCGGACCAAATCATACAACGACCTGAGTTTAAATATCAGTTACCTGACCCATCTCTGGGATAATTTTACCGTAATCTATTTTTCAATAGGTAATTTAACAGGCACGGATAATATATTTGGCTACAGGTACAGTGATATTCCTGACCAGCACGGACAATATGAATCGATGGCCATAAAGCCACCTGCAAAAAGATTTATATTTTTGGGGGTCTTTATCTCACTAACAGATAATCTGACGAATTAATTAACTTCGAACAATAAATAGTAAACTTTAAACAATAAACCCAAAAACATGAAAAAAGTCATCTTAACAATTTTAATCAGTGTCACAGTACTCCTGGGTTTTTCCCAGGGTAATGACTATATCAAAGTTATGAAAGAAAACATTGAGGCTATAAATAATGCAGAAGAGCTGGCTGATATGCAACAGCTTGCCAATAAGTTTGAGCGCATTGCCGATGCAGAAAAAAAACGCTGGTTACCATATTATTGGTCTGCTTATTGCAACACCCTGATGGTATTTATGGGTATGGAAGTTGATGATATAGATGCCCAGCTTGACAAGGCAGAGGAAATGCTTGATAAAGCAAGAGATCTGCAAAAGAGTAATGATGAAGTGGAAGTTCTCCAGGGGCTTATTCTTCAGGGGAGAATACAGGTTGATCCACAGACCAGGGGTTACCAGTACAGTGTTGAATCAACGACTGCATTCAACAATGCCAAGTCCATCAATCCTGATAACCCACGAACCTATTACCTCATCGGTCAGAATCTTTTATATACTCCCGAACAATTTGGTGGTGGTACAACAGCAGCCTGTCCGCTTTTTAACACAGCTGCTGAGAAGTTTGCTTCTTTCAAACCGGAAAGCGAAATTTCACCTGACTGGGGCCAAAAATACAATGAGAGGTTGTTACATCAATGCAACCCTTAATTGAGAATATTTGTGAGCTTTGTAAACGAACTTCAGGAGCCACCCTGCCAGGTAACCAGCACTGCAGGGTGGTTCCTTTATAGAAATATCTGTGAATGTTTTTAAAGAAACTTTCTCCACAAAACCACAACAATCAAAACAAATGCAATAGCAATTGCCCAGCCTTTAAGAGGCACGGAAGAGTATGAATGTAGTGCCATAACGGTTGCTTCATTGGAATTGGCACCATCCCTGAAGAAGACATAGGGTTTTCCGTTATTGTCAATCGCAATTTTAGTATGATCAGCCACGCCGGCCGAAAACCCAGGGTCGCTGACATATCTCCACATGGTTCCATTGAATTTCATTACAGATGCTTTTTTAGCATTGTCATAATCCTCAAATACTACATACGGGGTTCCGCTATTATCCAGTGCGATAGAGGCCCAGGATGATTGACCGGGTGTAAATCCTGGATCCCCAACATATTCCCAGTCGGTACCATTAAATTTCTTGACATTGGCTTTGGGTCCGGATTTATAAGCTACATAGGGCGTGCCGCTTCCATCCAGCGCCAGCGAAAGTGAATATATCCCACTACTTGTAAATTTTGGACTTCCAACAACCTCCCAATCGGTACCGTTATACTTCATCACAGTGGGCTTAAATGGAAAGCCACTAAAATCACGATAACCAACATAGGGTGTTCCGCTACCATCCATAGCAAATGCAATAGTAGATGCAGATCCTGAAGTGAACCCGGGGCCACCTACATATTCCCATGCAGTACCGTTAAATTTCATCACACTGGCCCTATAGCTGCTGCCATAATCCCTGTAAGCCAGATAGGGAACATTGGAGCCATCAATTGCCAGGGAGGTGTAACCCGCATAATCAAGTGTAAACCCTGCATTACCTACATTTTCCCAGGAGATTCCGTTAAACTTCATTACTGTACCTTTGCCTGAAACTGATTTATCAGAATAACCAACATAGGGTGTTCCGGTACCATCAATAGCAATTGAAACATCAGTTGCAGAACTATCTGAGAATCCCGGATTACCGACATATTCCCAGTTGCTTCCGTTAAATTTCATTACAGTAGCTTTATCGGCATTGTCATAATCCCTGAAAGCCACATAAGGTGTACCCGACCCATCCAACGCCATCGTATTATAATATATACTCCCGGGTGAAAATCCCTGGCTGCCAACGTTATACCATTGCGACTGCAGGTTTAAACCAGCGAATACAATAATAAAAGTGAAAAAGCACCTTACTATATTTACGACACCTTTGCTCCTGGATACTGAAATTAAAGTTTTCATCATGATAATTTTTTGGGATGTTTTTTTGTATTTCAAACACAATTGAATATCAAATATATTAATAATTTTTTACCTATATTTAATATAAAGTTAGTAAAGCATATAAACAGACCGCTAACAATCACAAAATAAACAATCAGAGATATACGGTGGATTTTTAATTTTATTTACTACATTGCTGCTACTTTTACACTATCAAATAAACCAATTATGAATTTTGCCGAAGAATTATTCCTTATCAGCTGTGATAAGGATACCGGACGTTTTTATCCAATCCCCGATAAGTTATTCGACCTGGTCACAGGTGGAGCGCTATTATTCGATTTATCATTCAGGAACCTGATCAACGACGACTGGGAGAAACTGCGGCTCCTTACCAATGATAATAGGGATGACCTGATCATCAATGAGACAATAAGTTGTCTGTCGATTATCGAAGGGGAGATTCCACTGGAACATGCACTAACACTGGTTACCTCCAGGGGTGAAGCATTCAGGGGAATGATCATCGATCAATTGATCGGCAAGGGTAAGCTTACTTATGAAACTCATAGCAAGTTCCTGAAATCACGGGAACCGGTATTTATTCATTCGGAACCGGAAAAGATATCAGCCTTAATAGCCCTCATAAGAGGGTCGGTATTGTCAGATATCATACCGGAACCGGAAACAGCAGCATTAATAAGCTTGTTAAAAGCTGGCGGGATACACAAATATCTGTTTACCTCTTCAGAACTTGATTTGCATATGGAGAGGATAAACTTTCTGGCCAGCATGGAATCATTGGGAAGAGCATTGTCAACTGAAATAGAAAAGCTCAGGATGGTTGACATCGACAAACGATCAGAGGGGATCCTGGGACTGCGACATGGCGAACCAAAAGCCTTCGCCGGCGGTATTGGTTCTGTCTTATCGTCTGTGAGCCATGTTTATAAGGAAACAGGAGTGCGCAAAGGGAAAAAGCTGTTATCGAAACTCAATCAGAAAAATGGTTTTGAGTGTTCAGGATGCGCCTGGCCAAACCCCGATGGTAAAAGATCAGGATTCGAATTTTGTGAGAGTGGTGCCAAAAATTTAAGTTCTGAAGCCACCGGTAAAATGGTCAATCCTGATTTTTTTAAGAAATATTCGGTTGATGCACTTAAACAAAATTCCGAGTTCTGGTTTGAACAGCAGGGCCGACTGTCACATCCCATGGTTCTGAAGGAAGGGGCCACACATTACGAAACTATTTCATGGGATGCTGCATACAAAATGATAGCCGAAGAGTTAAAAAATACATCAGATCCTGATGAAGCAGTTTTTTATGTTTCCGGAAGAGCATGTAACGAAGCTTCCTTCCTTATACAATTACTGGCCAGGATGTATGGAACCAACAACCTGCCCAATAGTGCAAACCTGTGTCATGATCCATCCGGAATGGGTTTAAAGAAAAGTGTTGGATTCGGTAAAGGCAGTGTGCGGCTGGATGATTTTCCAAAAGCCGAAGCTATTTTCGTTTTCGGACATAATCCGGGATCCAATCATCCCCGTATGCTGAAATCCCTTCAGGTAGCCGCACGAAAAGGCTGTAAAATTGTAGCCGTTAATCCGATGGTTGAGCCCAGTTTACTTGGCTTCTCCAATCCTCAGGAAGTACGGGGGTATCTTGGAAAAGCTACCCCGCTTGCGGCACTTTACCTTCAACCCAGGATAAATGGTGATATGGCGCTCATTAAAGGCATGATGAAATTTATCATTGAGGCTCAAGATGAAAATCATAAAATCCTTGACAAAGAATTTATAAATAAATATACCGAAGGATTCACCGAACTCAGGGATCACCTCCTGAATCTGAATTGGGATGACCTTGTTGAGTCAAGCGGCCTTACATTAAAAGAGATCGAAAGCGCTGCTAAGATCTATATGGATTCCGAAAGAACCATAGCCTGCTGGTGCCTAGGTATTACACAACATCAGAATTCTGTGGCAACCATTCAGGATATTGCCAACCTTTTGCTATTAAAAGGAAATATAGGCAAACCCGGAGCAGGGGTTTGCCCTGTGAGAGGGCATAGTAATGTTCAGGGAAACAGAACACTGGGAGTTGGTGAAAATATGCCGGAAGCTTTTCTTAAAATACTTGAACAGAAATTCAAAATAAATATTCCCCGAACAAAAGGCCTGGATGCCGTTTCAACGCTGAAAGCAATGTATGAGAAGAAAGTCAGGGTATTTATCTCCCTCGGGGGAAATCTTGCAGCCGCAGCACCCGATACCAACTTTACGACAAAAGCCATGAGCAATTGTGAACTTACTGTTATGATCTCAACAAAACTCAACAGCAACCATCTGGTAACAGGCAAAACAGCTCTTATTCTTCCATGCTTAACACGTTCAGAGATCGATATCCAGAATGGAAAAAAACAGGCGTTGATGATAGAAAGCTCCATGGCAAAAGTTGGTTTCTCATATGGTTGCGTTGCACCATGCTCCGATCAGTTAAAGAGTGAAACAAGGATCATTGCAGACCTTGCAATGGCTGTGCTTGAAAATAACCCAACCATTGATTGGAATAAACTGGGATCAGATTACCAGGAGATCAGAAAACTGTTTACTGCAATTATTCCTGATTATAAAGGATATTCAGAAGAGAAATGTAAAAAGCAGGGTTTTTATCTTGCTAATCCGATACACAAACGGGTATTCAACACCGATACCGGGAAAGCCAAATTCTCTGTTCAAAAACTTGAAACCGCAACAAAAAGTGATCAGGAATTAATGCTGATGTCGGTTAGAAGTCACGATCAGTTTAACACTTCAATATTTGATTTATCCGACAGGTACAGGGGCATCAAAAATGAAAGAAGAATAGCCTTAATGAACCTGGAAGATATGAAAGAACGGGATATTAAACCAGAGCAAATGGTTGATATTACAAGCAGGGTAAGAGGTAAAGATCATTCTGTATTCAGGTATTTTGCCATTCCCTATGATATTAAGAAAGGAAGTGTTGCTGCTTACTTCCCGGAAGTTAATCTATTATTTCCGGTGGATTATCATGGTGACCAATACCCTACACCGGCATATAAGTCACTGCCTGTCAGTATTACGAAGTCTTTCTGACAAGGAAGAATGATCATCTTTACATTTCGGGTAATATATTCTTTGCCAATTAAAGGTTAATTTTCTATTAACATATATAAATATGTCATAATTATTTGTACTTTTGCGCGCTGTTTTAAAATCTAACCAAACACATAAAACAATGACTTTATCCAAACTCAGAAATATAGGTATTGCTGCACATATCGATGCAGGAAAAACCACCGTTACCGAAAGGATGCTTTATTATACGGGTGTAAGCCGAAAGATCGGGGAAGTTCATGACGGTCAGGCCACCATGGATTTCATGAAGCAGGAACAGGAAAGGGGGATCACCATTGCATCTGCAGCTATCTCCTGTTCATGGGATAGTCATCAGGTTAACATTATCGATACTCCCGGGCATGTTGATTTTACCGTAGAAGTTGAAAGATCCCTGCGTGTTATTGATGGTATGATAGCCGTTTTTGATGCTGTGAATGGTGTAGAACCACAAAGTGAAACAGTATGGAACCAGGCCGATCGTTATAAAGTGCCCCGCATCGCATTCATCAATAAGATGGACAGGACCGGCGCTGATTATGAAGAAGCCGTTTCTTCTATGAATGAATACCTCGATGCCAATGCTGTACCCTTTCACCTGCCCATAGGTGTAGAAGAAAATTTTACCGGAATAATTGATATTATTGAGGAAAAGGCATACATTTTCGAGGGATTCGAACGTGTTGAGGCAGACATTCCTGATCAGCTACTAGACTCAGTAAAAACAGCTCGTGAGCGTATCGTTGAAACCCTGGCCGACTACAATGATGAAATAGCTGAACAATATATGGATGAGCAACATATCTCTCCGGAAGTTTTGAAAAGCGCAGCAAGAAAGGCCGCTTTAAAATTATTGATCACACCGGTATTTTGCGGAGCTGCCTATAAAAATAAAGGGATTCAGCTACTGCTTGATGCAGTAATTGACTACCTGCCTTCACCCATCGATGTTGGTGCCATTGTTGCCACTGATATCGACGAAGAAGAGAAAACACATACAAGAGGCCCTTCCCCAAAAGAACCTTTTGCAGCCCTTGCCTTCAAGTTGATTCATGATCCATATGTAGGCCAGCAAACATTTATCAGGATTTATTCAGGCCAGCTAAAAAGCGGAATGCAGATCATGAATACCACCAAGAATCAAATGGAACGTATAGGGCGGATCATGAAGATAAGGGCTAAAGACAGAGAAGAGGTCAGTGAGGCAGGCCCGGGTGATATTGTTGCATTGATTGGTATGAAATATACCAAGACCGGCCATACCCTGTGTGATCCCCAGAATAAGATATATCTTGAGTCCATTAAGATCCCCCCTTCTGTTATTGAATTGAAGATTTTACCGAAAACAAGAAAGGAACAGGCCAAACTTGGTGAAGCACTTGGTAAACTTTCAAATGAAGATCCTTCATTCAATACTAAATATGATGAAGAAACCGATGAAACCATCATTTCGGGGATGGGGGAACTGCACCTTGAAATTATCGTTGACAGGATCAGGGAGGAATTTGGTGTTGAGGTTGAAGTAGGCGAGCCCGCAGTTGCTTTACGGGAAACAATTACTGCTGATACAAGGACAGAGTACAGGCATTCAAAACAAACCGGTGGTAAGGGCCAGTTTGCCCAGGCACTTATTCATGTTGAACCCAATCCCGGTAAAGGATACGAGTTTGTTGATATGATCAAGGGAGGTAATATTCCTGCCGAGTTTATCCCTTCTGTAAACAAGGGTATTAAAAAAGTGATGGCCAGGGGTATTCTCACCGATTTCCCGGTGGTTGATGTTAAAGTGATGTTACTGGATGGAAAACATCATCCGGTTGATTCGTCTGACTTTGCATTTCAAACCTGTGGTGCCATTGCCTTTAAAAACGGCTTTATGAAGGCCAAACCTATTCTGTTGGAGCCTGTAATGAAAATTGAGATCAACACACCTGATGAACATATTGGTGATGTTGTTGGTAACCTGAACAAGAGAAGAGGAAAAATCGAATCAATGCGTCGACACAGGAAGGGATCACAAAAGCTGGTAGGATTTGTTCCCCTGATGGAGATGTTTGGATATGCCACATCATTGAGAAACTTATCCAGCGGCAGGGCCAATTATTCCATGGACTTTTATCAATATATGCCCATACCCCCATCTGTGCAGGAAGAGGTGCTGAAAAAAATGGAAGAGAAGGAGAATCAGCGGGACAAATAAAAAATTAAAAAATATCCAATATCGAATAACCAACGCCCAATATCCCTAAGGAAATATGCAATCCCGATTGGATATTGGATATTCATTATTGGAATTTGGACATTTAAATCATTATTTCCCTAAGGATGCAATCTGTTCCTCCAGGACCCTGATCTTTGCTTCTGCATCGTCTTTCTTCTTTTGTTCCTTCTCGATCACCGATCTGGGTGCATTCTGAACAAAACGGGTATTCCCTAATTTCTTCATTACAGAATTCAGGAATCCCTTTGTGTAACCTAATTCCTCCTCGAGCTTTTTCAACTCTGCTCCTATATCTATTTTTTCTGTAAGCACAACATAGAACTCCGTGGCTTTTACACGAAAGCTGACTGCATTCTGTTTCTTCCCCTCTGTATAGCTAACGCCGGATAGCTTACACAACTTAGAAACAACACCATCGAATTTGGTATCGTATTCGGGTTTGGCATCCAGGTTTTTCTTAACAAACAATTCGAACTGTTCCTTAACCGGTATGTTTTTCTCCTTCCGTACATTTCGGATGGCAATAATGACCTCCTTGATATAACTGAAATGCTCCAGGATCATATGATTGATCCTTTCACGTTCAGGCCATGCAGCGATCATAATAGATTCCCCATCCTGCCTTTCACTGAGTCTTTGCCAGATTTCTTCGGTGAGGAAGGGCATGAAGGGATGTAATACTTTCATCAGTTTCTCGAATATCCCTATTGTCTTCTCATAGGTTATTCTATCGATCGGTTTCTGATATGCCGGTTTTATCATCTCAAGATACCATGAACAAAACTCATCCCATATCAATTTATAGGTGGTCATGAGGGCCTCAGATATACGGTACTTATTAAAAAGCTCTGCAAGTAATTTTCGTGCATTGTTGAATTTGGCTTCAAACCAATCAATGGATACTTTATTAATTTCAGGTTGAGCAAGTTCATCATCAATCTTCCACCCTTTCACCAGGCGAAGCGCATTCCATATCTTATTACTGAAATTACGTCCCTGTTCACATAATCCCTCATCAAAGGGAAGATCATTACCTGCCGGCGAAGTTAACAGCATCCCTACACGGGCGCCATCAGCTCCGTATCGGGTCATCAGCTCGATAGGATCGGGGGAGTTACCCAGTGATTTCGACATCTTCCTTCCAAGTTTATCCCTGACCATTCCAGTTAGATAGACATTCTTAAAGGGTATTTCATTGCGATATTCCAGGCCTGCCATGATCATCCTGGCTACCCAGAAGAAAAGGATATCAGGGGCTGTGATCAAATCATCGGTAGGGTAATAATAATTGATATCCCTGTTATCAGGATGCCTGATGCCATCAAAAACAGAAATAGGCCATAACCATGAAGAAAACCAGGTATCCAGTACATCTTCATCCTGTTTGATGTCTGTTATTTTAAGATCAACCAGCTCAGGATATGATTCTTTGGCTTTTGTATAAGCTTCCTCTAACGACCTGGCAACAACCATTTCCCTGTTTGGCAAATAATACACCGGTATTCTCTGTCCCCACCACAGTTGACGTGAGATACACCAATCACGGACATTCTCCATCCAGTGGCGGTAAATATTCTTGAATTTCTTCGGAACAATATTGATGGTGTCATCCATTACCGTTTCAAGTGCAGGTTTCGCAAGTTCGGGCATACGTAAAAACCATTGCAATGAAAGCCTGGGTTCTATCACTTCATCGGTACGTTGTGAAAATCCTACTTTATTAATATAGTCTTCAATTTTAATAATATGTCCCTTTTCTTCGAGATCTTTCAGTATCTCTTCCCTGACCTTAAACCTGTCCTTACCGATATATAACCCGGCTGCTTCACTCAGTGTACCATCTTCATTAAAGATATCAATAGAATCAAGTTTGTGCCTTACCCCTATTTCATAATCATTAGGGTCGTGAGCTGGTGTAATTTTCAAACATCCGGTACCGAATTCCATATCAACATATTCATCTTCAATAACAGGGACAGACCTGTTCACCAGCGGAACAAGGCATTTTTTCCCTTTCAGATGATTGAATCGTTTGTCATCAGGATGGATACAAACAGCGGTATCTCCCAGGATAGTTTCCGGCCTTGTAGTTGCAATGGTAAGATATTCGTCTTCAGAACCTTCTATTTTGTATCTTAAATAGTATAATTTTGACTGAAGTTCCTTGTAGATCACTTCCTCATCCGAAAGTGCCGTGAGTGCTTTAGGATCCCAGTTAACCATTCTAACACCACGGTAGATCAATCCTTTATTATACAGGTCGATAAAAACATCTATAACAGAATCATAGAGTTCAGGATCCATGGTAAACCTGGTACGTTCCCAATCGCATGAAGCTCCAAGTTTTTTAAGTTGTTCCAGGATGATATCACCATGTTTCTTACGCCATTCCCAGGCATGCTCCATAAATTCTTCACGGGAGAGATCAGACTTTTTAATCCCCTCCAACCTCAATTTCTCAACAACCTTGGCTTCGGTAGCTATAGATGCATGATCGGTTCCCGGCAACCATAAAGCATTTTTTCCTTTCATCCGGGCACGACGCACAAGAACATCCTGTATGGTATTGTTCAAGATATGGCCCATATGCAATACGCCGGTTACATTGGGCGGAGGAATAACAATACAATACGGCTCTCTTTCATCAGGTTCTGAACGAAATAATCCATGATCCATCCAGTATTGATACCACTTATCTTCAGTTTCTGCAGGATTATACTTGCTTGGAATATCCATCATGCTAATATTATTGCTATTAAACAAGTTTGCAAAAATAGTAAAAGGATTGGAAAGCCGGAAGTTATCCGCGCAGCAAAGTAAATGCGTAAGCCTTTAATCATATCCGTGGTTATTAAAATTATTATGTTAATAACAGATCGTACTTACATTTAAATCTGAGTTATTAATATTTACATTCATAGCAGAAATTAACCTTGCCGGTTCGGTAATGTTTCAATCAGGTATTAATAACAGACGTCTTTGCTTCAATCTTCAAAATGCGGAATTGTCTGACACCAACAAACTTACAGACCGCTTATCGATACATCATCAGGCTTTTAATTATCTGCTCGATTATACGACCTTAGAGACAGTTACCAATCCCCTGCTGACTACTCACTCTGATATAAGTATGATCATACATGCAACAGATGTTAACAGGTCTTTTGCCTTCCAGTGTCCAACCTTCGGAGCTAACCTGCGACCTGAGTTTGACCCGGATATTCTTATTGCAACCAATTATTTTCATAATCCACCCAATCACTGGCCTGTTCTGGAGATTCCTGAGAACGATTACGAAAACAAATGGAGTGTGTTGCGACGGTCGAATGCAAATCAGTTCTTGCTTAATCATAAAGGTTCCATAAATGTAAGCTCAATGTTTGACTTTATGGAAAAGGATATTTCATCCGGTGGTATTTCATTTATTAACAATCCGGTATTTCAAACCTATTATCAGGCAGTGTTTATACCGGTAAACCAGTTGTTATATATCAGAATAATTGATTACACAGATGAATGGCATAAAATCAATCTGCTCCAGTTATTTGAATTGTAAATGCAAAAAGGCCAAAGACATTTCGCCTATGGCCTTAAAATAAATGCTTTTAATAAGGTCTAATGACAATCGATATTGATGTCGATATCATCCATAATACCCATCATATCGGTAAATGAAATAATGCCAACAATCTGAATCAGCACATACTCATCATCATCCTTCACAGCAAGCACACATTCCTGAATATCTTTATCACCCTGCTTCACGTAGAAGCCAACACTTTCATCATCTTCATTAACCTGGATCATGTTACTGAATCCATCTTTTTGAATGGCCTTTAAGGCTTCATCATAAAATTCACTGGCCACTTTTTCGTCCTCATCTATTTTCAGGATATTGATCTTTGAAATGTTCTCCCACATTTCGGCTGCCTTCTGATGTTTTTCATCTTCACCGGCATTGATCTTAACACTCCCGGGATTCACAACCACAGAAGTAAACTTCTTGTTATCCTGGTATTTTTCAATAAGGGCACTGACATTATCACTCTGTCCCATTAAAAGTGCAGGGGCCAGAAAAAGTGCAATAAAAAATGATACTAAACTTACTCTTTTCATAATTTCTATTTTTGAATTTAAATTTGGTTATTCTTCATCTATTTTTATATCCATATTTTCCATTTTATGCATCCCCATACTCTTTGAAATTTTGGAGATCATATCGATATCTAGGATACCGGAGAAACTCATAATGGTCACATCATTATCTTCTGTTGCGATCATCAGCATTTCTATTATTTCATCATCATCCTGTAATGCCAGGAACCTTACCCCTCCGTCAGGGCTATCAATGACCATCAATTCTTCATATTTATCAAGTGGGGTTAATTTTTTAAGTTCTGCAAGGAGGTCAAATTCTGCTTCCCCTTCAGGTTCATACGACAATATTTTCATCCCTGTAAGTTTACTCAACGACTCCCTGTATTCTTCAGCTTCTTCATCCTCAAATTCTTCGAGGTTGGCAAACATACCAAACATGGCGCTTGAGATATTAATGGAGGTAATCCCCTCCGTTCCTGCATATTTCTCATAAAGTTTATCTATTGCAGTTTGTCCGTACGACAATATCGGCACCATCATCATGGCAGCGATAACGAGTCTTAAAATTGTTTTCTTCATATCGGTTATTGTTTATTGATTAAATATTTGCTTTTTTGCTTCATATAGTTTTGATGCTTTGCTTGCTTCTTCAACACCTTTGTTAAAATAGGTCATCTTACTTGCTTTGTTCAGGCCCTCATCCAATTTTGCAACCTGGTCCATGTCTTCTATGCCTGAATTGAACTTTGCAGAAAAATATACCAGTGCATTTTTCACTTCCTGGTAGGCTACTTCCGGATCATTATAGGTATCAACTATCCTATCGAATTTTGTAAATAATCCGATCAGGATCAGTATGCAGGCTGCTACTCCCGAGGCTATATAGAGGGTAATCCTTCTGGAAAATCTCCTGGAGGAATTTTCATTCTCCTTAATGGTCTCAAAAAATTTATTGTCGAAATCTTCATTCAAGGGCATCGCTTCGACTTCTTCACCCAGGTAATTGAAATATGATTTCAATGACCTGAGATGGCGGGGAATGTTATCCTGTAAAAAAAATTTCTTCAACAACAGTTCATCCTGGGAGGATGTTTCCCCGTCGAAGTATTTTTCTACCAGTTTTTCAATTTTCTGAGAATTCATACTGTTGTGTTTTAATTAGTTCATCCCTTACCTTTTTTCTGGCTCTTGACAAATTTACCCTGATAGCATTGAAATTTGAACCGGTTATCTCGGCAATCTCCTCAAATTCATAGCCCTCGATATCCCTTAATTGTATGATCAAACGCTGGTTTTCAGGCAAATTATCTATCAATTGGTGAACCTTGCACACCGTATCCCTGATCTCAACTTTCTTATCAGGCACCATTTCATTCATTTCAAGATTATGATCATTCAATTCAAAATGCCTGTTTTTCCCGGACCTTATTTTATCAAGACAGATATTTTTTGTAACTGTCATGGCAAATGCCTCAACATTTTTATATTCCACGAGATTCTCCCGTTTTGACCACAGCCGGAGAAAAACTTCCTGAACCGTATCTTCCGCCTCTTCATAACTTCTTAACAGTCGTTTTGCAAATCGAAAGAGTTTGTTCTTTAATGGTAATATCTCTATTTTAAATTCTTCAACTGTCATCTCTATCCGGTTAGACGAATTAGTGAACTGTTTATTACATTATTTTTAAAAATTCTAAATACCATGTCAGGAATTTAGATTTGTATAACTTACTAATTTAATTATTTTTGTAGGCTCTGAAAATTAAAAGCACAAATTATTTAAGTATTAATTAAAATCAAAGATTATGTTAAAAGGACACCCGAAAGGATTACTTGTAGCCTTTTTTTCCAATATGGGTGAAAGGTTTGGTTTCTATACCATGATGGCAATCCTGGTATTATTTCTTCAGGCGAAATATGGTTTAACTGAAGAGCAAGCGGGAGGTTATTATAGTTGGTTCTATTTCGGTATTTATGGTTTGGCCCTGGTTGGTGGTTTACTTGCCGATGCAACAAACAAGTATAAATTCGTCATTTTACTCGGTATCATTATTATGTTTATCGGGTACCTTGTAATGGCTATTCCGGGAATGACGCTTACCATAACTCTCATAGGCCTCTTTACGATCGCCTTTGGTAATGGTTTGTTTAAAGGAAACCTTCAGGCTGTTGTCGGACAGATGTATGATAATCCCAAATATTCCAAGGTCAGGGATTCTGCCTTTATGATATTTTATATGGGTATTAATATTGGTGCTTTTTTCGCACCCTTTGTTGCAACAGGTATTAGAAACTGGTTCCTCAAAACCCAGGGTTTTGAGCACGATGGCAGTCTTCCGGCAATGTGTCATGCTTTCCAGAAGGGTGAACTTGCTGACGTACCTGCTTTTCAAACTCTTGCTGACCAGGTAAGCGGTACACATATTACCGATCTTGCAACCTTCTCAACTGAGTATCTGAATGCTTTTGCTAAAGGATATAATTACGCTTTTGGTATCGCTGCCGGAGCAATGATCATATCATTACTGGTTTATATTATTTTCAATAAATATCTACCGACCAAACAACGCAAACCCAAGGAAGCCAAAGCCAATGGTAATAGAATTAAACTTGGTAACCAGATCATGCCTGGTGTTATCGCAATCTTAATAGGTGTGGGTGTATCTGTTGGCATCTGGTTTGCTTCACAAAATGTTGATATTGCTTTCGCCGTTGGCCTGTTCATTGTTTTTGCTGTGTGGATCATTCTTATCTCAACAAAAGAAGAACGGCCCAGGATTTCAGCCCTGATGCTGGTATTCATTGTTGTGATCTTTTTCTGGATGTCGTTCCATCAAAACGGGCTAACACTGACATATTTTGCAAGAGACTATACGGTAAAAGAAGTTGATGCATTTACAAATATCTTCTTTAACCTCGAATCAATTCTCTGTTTTCTTGGTGCCGTTGCAGGATTGGTTATTATAATCTTCAGGAAAAAGCTTACCGATAAGTTTATTGGCCTGGTGATGCTTGGTGTATTAGGTTATTTCACCTATTATTTCGTAAGCAACAACCACCCAACAAACAACCCGATTGCTCCCGAGGTATTCCAATCATTTAACCCATTGTTTATCGTAGCCTTAACATTCCCAATCATGGGCGTTTTTGCATGGTTAAGAAAAAGGAGGATGGAACCATCCACTCCAAAAAAGATTGGTATAGGTATGATTATTGCTTCAATAGGGTTTGTAATTCTGCTGATTGCATCCCTGGACCTGATATCACCCCATACGTTACAATATGTTGATGAAGCCGGTAATATCCAGTACAAGCCGGTACCCGACTCCTCCAGGGTACTGCCCTACTGGTTGATAAGCAGCTACCTGGTTTTAACCATTGCAGAACTCTTCCTGAGCCCGATGGGACTTTCATTCGTATCGAAAGTTGCTCCGGAACGATTCCAGGGTCTTATGCAGGGTGGCTGGCTTTTAGCTACTGCAGTAGGAAACAAACTTCTTATGGTTGGTAGTTTCTTCTGGGGAAAACTCGATCTGTGGCAACTCTGGGCAATATTTATCGTATGTTGTATTCTCTCTGCAGTATTCATATTCTCTATAATGAAACGACTGCAAAGGGTTACTGAAGGCCAATAAATCAACTTTACTGAAAAATATAAATTCAGAAAGCCGTATTTTAGGATACGGCTTTTTTTATATAGATATCAAAGGATTACATGTCGTTGAAAAATAACAAAATACAAATCCCAGATAACAAATAAATTTCAAATTCAAATATTCAATGACCAAAAACAGGTTATTTACATAAATTTTTTAGAATTTTAATCATTGGGTATTGGTGCCTATTTGATCATAGGGATTTGTATTTTGCAATCTGTTTTGATAAAGCATTTTAAGTAAAGATAAACTTATGAATTTATGGGGTCATAACCGCCGATTCAATGCTTACGCAAATTACTTCAAAAATAAATTTGGTGAGCGGGTTCAAAAATTAAGTATTGATGCCGGCTTTTCATGTCCCAACCGCGATGGTTCACTTGCAAAGGGAGGATGCACCTATTGTGATAACAATGCTTTCAATCCCTCCTATTGTTCACCCAACAAAACAGTGAAGCAACAGATCGAAGAGGGGATGGATTTCCATAGCAACAGGTACCGCAGGGCAAATAACTATCTTGCCTATTTCCAGGCTTATTCAAATACCTATGAATCACTTGACAAACTCAAAGTGATTTACAACCAGGCCCTTGAGTTCCCACAGATAAAAGGGCTGGTAATCGGAACACGGCCTGATTGCATCGATGATGAAAAGCTGGACTATTTTCAGAAGCTTTCACGACATCACTATATTATCATCGAATATGGTATTGAATCCTGTTATAACAAAACCCTTGAGCGGATTAACAGGGCACATACCTATGAACAATCTGTTGAAGCTATTGAAAAAACTGCTTTAAGGGGAATCAAAACCGGAGCCCATATGATCTTTGGTCTGCCCGGTGAAACCCGCCGGGATATGCTGGAGGAAGCGGATATTATTTCACAATTACCACTCAACAATATTAAATTCCATCAGTTACAGATCATCAATAATACGGGAATGGCAAGGGAGTATAATGAAAAACCCGACGATTTTCTATCATTTAGTCTTGAGAACTATATCGAATTCATTATTGATTTCATCGAAAAACTTAATCCTGATTTTGTTATCGAACGCTTTGCCGGAGAGGTACCACCACGTTTTCTTGCCGGCACGGGCTGGGGATTGATACGCAACGACCAGATCCTTCAGCGAATAGAAAAAAGGCTTGAGGAAAGGGATACATGGCAGGGAAGATTATTTTAGCTGAACAGCTTCCACCTGATACAGGATTATAAATCCCAAATAACAGATTAAAAATCCCAACTTAGCGAAGCGATCTCATGAACACCTTATTATCAGATTAAATCTGTGAATAAATAAATACCAATATCAAATGACCAAAATTCAAAACAAGGTCAGCTCATAGCGTGTTTCGGTCATTTGAATTTGATTATTGGGATTTATTTGGAATTTGGGATTTGTTGTTTGGTACTTTAGGTTTGTAGTTTATATATTAAAAGAGATTATTAACAGGATATTTTTTTGTTTAAAAAAAATTAATCTTACATTTGTTGGAGAGTAAACCAATTTATTAACCAAATCTTTTATAATTATGAAAAAAGTTCTACTTCTTTCAGCAAGTTTTATTTTGCTTATAGCCACCTCTTTCGGACAAACGATCATCTATGAGGATGATTTTGAGTCTTATACAGTAGGTGAATATCTGGCTGAACAATCAGCAGATTGGACAACCTGGAGTGGTGCTCCCGGTACAGCAGAAGATGCACTGATCAGCGACGATCAGGCAGCTAGTCCAACTAAATCAGTTGTGGTTGATGGTACAACCGACCTGGTAAAACCTCTTGGTGATAAAACATCAGGGACCTATGAAGTTAATTTCTGGTATTATGTCCCCACGGGATATTATGGATATTATAATATCCAGCATTTTGAACAACCCGGAGTGGAATGGGCCCTTGAAGTTTTCTTTGAAGATGGTGGTACAGGATATATAAACGCTGGTGGTGCAAGTGCGGCAACCTTTGTTTATACTCCCGATGCATGGGTTGAAGTTGTAAACCACATTGACCTTACCAACGACTGGGCAGAGCTTTATATTGAAGGTGTCCTGGTTTATGAATGGCAATTCAGCCTTCAGGCCAGTGGTGGCGCCGGAACTCTTCAGTTAGGTGGTGTGAACCATTATGCATGGAACGCATCAGGTGATCCGATGTATTATTTCGATGATTATGTATATCAGCAAATACCTGATGCATTATATTGTGATGATTTCGAAGAATACATTGTTGATGATTACTTATGTACACAATCAGATTGGTGGACAACCTGGAGTGGTACTCCCGGTGGCGATGATGATGCCTTCATCTCCGATGACCAGTCACACAGCCCCGATCAATCGGTATTAATTGAAGGTGCTTCTGATTTAATCGGTCCTTTTGGCGACCAGGTTTCAGGCGCTTATCAAATCGATTTCTGGATGTATATCCCTTCCGGTTATGGCGGATATTACAACCTGCAGCACTTTGAAGCGCCTGGTGTGGAATGGGCTATGGAAGTTTATTTCGGAGAGATCGGGGAAGGTTATCTGATCACTGAGGGTGAAAACACCTATTTCGATTATGATCACGATACATGGTTCTTTATAAGTAATATTGTTGACCTTGATAATGATCTGGCAGAACTCTTTATTGATGGTGTATCGATCCATGAATGGCAATGGAGTACCCAGGCCAGTGGTGGTTCAGGGGCAAACCAGCTTGGTGGCATCGATATCTATGCCGGAGCGCCAACAGGTGAAACACCAATGTTCTATGTTGATGATTTCTGCTGGTATCAATTGTCAGTTTCTAACGATCCTCAGATCTCAGTTTCACCATCTTCATTTACCAAAATGATAAATATGGGTAATGTTGAACAGGATATCCTGTCTGTTGAAAATGTAGGAGCTGCTGATCTGGAATGGTACACGGAGATACAATATAATGCAGATGGTAAAAAAAGCACACCTTATGAATCAGGCAATCAAAATCCTGAAAAGTCAAAGTTAGTTAAGCTAAGCCTTGATCCTAAACCAGGTAATTTTGGCACTTCAAATCCTACAGACGATGTTATCTTAAAATATGATGATGGGGTACCAGCAAGTAGTATTGGTTATACTACCGGTGGTGGTTCATTCCAAACAGCCGCTAAATTCACCAATGCTATTGTAAAGGATTATATCGGTATGGATCTTACGTCAATCGAAGTGGCTATTGCTGATATCAATACCGTCGATTTTGCAATGCATGTTTATGGCGAAGGCGATGCCCCCTTTAATCCTGGCGAAATGTATCTCGATGAACCCTTCTTCCCTGCGGAAGATGATTTCTACTGGATGGATCTGACTGACCCAGTTAAAATTACAGGAGAAGACATCTGGGTGGGTTATGAAGTTACATTTACCGCTGATGAAACCTATCCTGCAGCTGTTGATGCCGGACCAGCAGATCCGAATGGTGACTGGATTAAATCAGGAGTTGCGTGGGGTAGTCTTGGCTTCGACCAAAACTGGGTTATTCATGCCATTTTAACCGGTGTACCTTCAATTCAATGGTTATCAGTTGATCCTGTGAGTGGCACAACTCCCCCGGGAGAACTTGATGACCTGACTGTTACATTTGATGCAACAGAACTTGAGATGGGATCATACAGCGCAACAATACAGGTAAACAGCAACAGTGTTGTTGACCCGATTGTAAATGTACCCGTTAACCTGGCAGTTATTGTTGGTATTAACGAAGTAGGTGAAAACAATGCGATTATGACCTATCCGAATCCAGCTACTGATGTACTTAATATCAAGGCTAACCATACCATCAATAATGTTAAGGTGATCAACTATGTTGGCCAGATAGTATATAACCTGGATTCAAATGATGAATTCGTTAAGATCAACACTTCCGAATTAACACCCGGAATGTATATCTTACAGATCAATACAGAAAGCGGAATGACAACTCAACAGGTTGTTATTAAATAAAAACTCAGAAAAGTAATTATTACCCTCTGACGATAACTCTGTGTTCTCCATTTTAGAAATGAGGACACAGAGTTTTTTATATCTAATTAATCTGCCTTTGCAAGTTGACCTTTGATCAAACGATAAAAGAAACGGTAAAATTTTTGAAAAAATCTTAGCGTTTCTTTTATTTTATCACTAAATTTGCTATAACCGAAAACCCAATTACTAACTAAATCAAATAATTATGAGAAAATTTACAATCGCCTTTTTGATGGTTTTCATTTCAACAACCATCATTTTTGCACAAACTCAGGTAAAAACCACTGGCATCCCTGCGGATGTTAAAAAGGTTGAGAAACCTGAAAAAAACATGAAAACTCAAGCTAGAACAGACACATACACATGTGATTTTGAAGACATTGGAGACTTTGAGTTAACATTTACCCCATGGTCAGCTCTAGATGTAGATGGTTTAGATACTTATGGTTTTACCTCTGTCGAGTTTCCACACATGTTCGAACCCATGGCATTCATATGTTTTAATCCAGCTACTACAACACCACCGATGACAGATGATCCTGAGATTCAACCTCACTCAGGTGAAAAGTTTGGAGCTTGCTTTGCCGCAGTTCCTGATGGAAACCAGGGTAATGATGATTGGTTTATGTCAACTCAGGTAACTTTGGGCGTAGGAGCTTCATTTACATTCTGGGCAAAATCATATACCCTGGATTATGGCGCTGAAAGGTTCAATGTAGGTGTTTCCACAACAGGAAACCTGCCGGAAGATTTCACAATCATCTCAACATCACCTTACGTTGAAGCCCCACTCGAATGGACAGAATATACATACGACCTATCAGCTTATGATGGCATGGATGTCTATGTAGCTATTCAATGTGTCTCATACGATGCTTTCGTTTTCATGATCGATGACCTGGTGATTGATCCGGGTGAGGATACTCCCGATTGTGATAACTTCGATGAATTCATGCCAGGAGATTACATTGCTGTTGTAGATCCCACACACTGGACTACATGGAGTAATGATCCCGGCTCAGGTGAAGATGCACTGGTAACAGATATGTATTCATTCAGCCCGATGAATTCTATTGTCACTACCGGCTCTTCTGACCTGGTAAGAAAATTTGGTTCGGAAGACCTGACAGAAGGTACCTGGGTATTCTCATTCTGGTCATATATCCCTGATGGATATACCGGATACTGGAACCTGCAGAAATCATTAACACCCGGGGTTGAATGGGGATTGCAGACATATTGCTGGCCCGATGGTATCGGCCATGTTGATGCCAATGGTGCGGATGCAGCTCAGTTTAACTTCGAGTTTGATGAATGGTGGTTTACCGAAGTCATCATTGACCTGAATGACGACTGGTGTGAATTATGGGTAGAAGGCGAACTTGTTGTTGAGTATCCCTGGCACCTCGGTACTTTTGGAACCGGAACCCTCTATACACTGGGTAGTGCCAACCTCTGGGCATGGAACGATGAAGGCACCTGTATGCATTATTTCGATGATGTTTGCTTTTATGAATACGTTACACCAACACTTTGTATCGACTTCGAAGATCTTGAAGATTTTACACTTGACTTCGATCCATGGAATGCTTTAGATGTTGATGGATTAGAGACTTATGGATTTACCAGCATTGAGTTTCCACATAATTTCGAACCAATGGCTTATATTGTATTTAATCCAGCTAATACAACTCCTCCAATGACTGATGATCCAGAGATACAACCACACACAGGTGATAAATTTGGGGCTTGTTTTGCTTCAGTGCCTTCAGGAGGACAAGGTAATAATGACTGGCTAATCTCTCCACTAATAATGCTTGGTATTGATTCATACCTCGATTTCTGGGCAAAATCCTATACAGATGATTATGGCTTGGAAAGATTCAATGTTGGTGTTTCTACAACTGGAACCAATCCTGAAGATTTTACAATTATATCAGCTTCGCCGTACGAGGAAGCCCCAATGGCATGGA
This sequence comes from uncultured Bacteroidales bacterium, assembly GCA_964468645.1. Classification (GTDB taxonomy): domain Bacteria; phylum Bacteroidota; class Bacteroidia; order Bacteroidales; family JAIOZK01; genus JAIOZK01. Next base: position 22,664 of record CAYXUU010000025.1, on the reverse strand, counting down.
CCGAGTTCTATTATGACTTGTCCGAATACAATAATCAGGATGTCTATGTTGGAATTCAATGCGTATCATATGATGCATTTATCTTTATGCTCGATGACCTTTGTGTTTTCACAACAGCCACAGGTATCGAAACCAATAAGGTAAATAATCTGACCATTTATCCGAATCCCGCCCAGGACGTTGTAAATATCATGGCCGGAAGTAATATCCAGAGTGTAACGATCTATAACAACATCGGACAGATCGTTTTCGTATCAGCCCCTGAAAACAATGAGATCCAGATCAACACTTCTACATTTGATACAGGATTATATATTGTTAATATCAAAACCGAAAGTGGTTTCGAAACCAAGAAACTTATGATTGAATAATCATTGTATGCTAAAAGAAAAGGCTGGCCGGATTTGGTCAGCCTTTTTTTTTTGGTGCTTATATAATTATGAAGTGGCCTTAATCATTCTCTTCTGAACCAATATAGCCGCAGCCTGAAGAAGTGTTGTCTTCATCACGGATACGGTTTCTTCATCAATGATCCAATCATTGATAGACAGTAAACATAAGGCGCTTTTACCCGATTCAGGGGTTTGCTCGAAAAAAGCAAAATCGTCGGCCAGGAATAATTGATAAAATTCCTTTTGTTCGAAGAATTGCTGTATCAATTTATCCTTCAGCACATTCAATGCGATGAGGTTGTCGCTGGTTTTAATCTCATAACGTTTATCAAAACGGGTATTGCCTGTTTTAACATTCTCCTGCCCTGATCGCTTTCTAAATACATTGATCCCTTTGAAAGGAGATTTCGGTCTGACTTTCAGTTTAAAATCATATTTATTAACCACCGGCATCACTACACCTGAATAGATATGTGAAAAACCCGGATCGCTAAAAACATATATGATCTTTCCGGCTTCAGTATGCTGGATCATAAAATACTTTTTGGCTGAAGGGCCCCTGTATGCCTTGTTATATTTAGACTCCAGTTTAAGGTCATGAGTCCTGGCAAATTGCTTTAGTTGTTTTTCATAAGCATCCATAAAATTTCTTTTTTCTTGATAATATCCAGAGATGTTATCCCTTACCAGTGATGGATCTCTAAAAATCCTGCCTAACAATATACTTGTTTAAAATTCCAAACAAACCATGCGGGTAGCATGTTTTGGTCATTGAGATTTTGAATTTGGAATTTATTTACTCACTTATTAATTAATATAATGGTGTTCATGAGATCGCTCCGCTGAGTTGTCATTTGGGATTTGTTATTCGGTGCTTTAATAATATTCCTATACTTTATTTGCCTGTTTTCGGATATCTTCCAGCCTTCTTAAGGGCAATTGAAATAATCCACTCAATCTGCCCGTTGCTGCTGCGAAACTCATCGGCTGCCCATTTTTCAACTGCCCTGAGCAGCTCCGGATTCATGCGTAATGGGAAAGTCTTTTTCTGAGCCATAAGAGTTAGTTTGGTATAGGTTCATTTTCGCAATTGCCGACTATTGATGCAAGGTACCGGTGTTGATTACCGGGCTGGCATCTTTATCAGAACACAGCACCACCATCAGGTTACTGACCATGGTTGCCTTTTGTTCTTCATCAAGCGTTACTACCGATTTCTTTGATAACTCTTCCAGTGCCATCTCAACCATTCCAACAGCTCCTTCAACGATCTTGATCCTGGCAGCAACGATGGCCGTGGCCTGTTGCCTGCGCAGCATGGCTCCGGCAATTTCAGATGCATAAGCCAGGTAATTGATCCGGGCTTCGTGAACATCAATACCGGCAATAGCCAGTCTTTCATCAAGTTCTTTCTCCAGTGCCTGGTTTACTTCTTCTCCTCCTGAACGCAAGGTGATATCTGCCCCTGCATCATCAAAGTTGTCATAAGGATAATGACCGGCCAGTTTCCTGATGGCGGCCTCACTCTGTATATCCACAAAATGCGCATAATCATCAACTTCAAAGGCCGCCTTGAAAGTATTGTCAACCCTCCAAACGAGTACTATACCGATCATCACCGGATTACCGATCTTATCATTAACCTTGATAGGATCGCTATCGAGATTGCGGGCCCTGAGAGATATCTTTTTCCTGGTAAAAAAGGGATTGACCCAGAAGAATCCATTCTTCTTAATAGTCCCTTTGTATGCACCAAAAAGGACAAGTACACTTGATTCGTTCGGATTAACAACAACGAAGCCGCCGCAACAGAACAGGCCAAATGCAAGGACAATGGCAAGTAAAAACATTTTCATAAAGATCATTCCCAGTATTGGGACAACAATAAGGACCAGGACAAAAAACAATGCAAGGTATCCTGATGCTGGTGAATAACTTTTTTCTTCTTTCATGATTACTGATTTTAAATGTGATATTATTTTGATATCACAATGATACTATATATTTTTTGAAAAGTCAAGTTTTTTTGCAACTATTTTTGTTGTAGCGTTTAAAGGTTTAATCGTTTTATATTGCCACAGATGAACCAGATTTTAAAAAAGATGCGTATTTATCATGATTCACGGGGTGACTTGGGGTCACCCCGTGAATTGGCTACCCTAATGTCAACATACAATTCTCTCCGCTACGCGGAAAAGGCTAATTTTATAAGTTCTTATCAACCATTCAACCATTCAACCATTCAACCATTCAACCATTCAACCATTCAACCATTCAACCTTTCAACCTTTCAATCCCTCAACCAAAAAACCTACCTTTGCCACCACATGAAAAAATACAAACACATCTTCATCGACCTCGACCGCACCCTCTGGGATTTTGAGAAAAGCGCCCGCGAGGTCTTTGCCGAGATCTATGAAAATTTTGAATTGAAAGACCGGGGTATTCCCTCCAATGAGTCATTTACATCAACCTACAAGAAAATTAACGATCTTCTCTGGTCTTACTACCGCAAAGGGGAGATCAAGAAGGAGGTACTGAGTGTAAAAAGGTTTGCAATGACCTTGAATGAATACAGGATAGATGATGAGGTTCTTGGAGCCCAGATCGGAGATTACTATGTAACACACAGCCCCCGGAAAGTTAACCTCTTCCCTTACACCCATGAGATACTTGAATACCTGAATCCAAAATACCAGTTACACATTATCACCAATGGCTTTGAGGAGGTTCAGCAAACCAAACTTGATCTCGGTAATCTCAGACAGTATTTCACCCAAATCATCACCTCAGAAGAGGCTGGTGTAAAAAAACCCGAAAAGGGGATATTTGAATATGCTTTCCACAGGACCGGAGCCCATCCTGAGGAATCAATGATGATAGGCGATGACCTGGCAGTGGATATCGATGGGGCTAAAGCTGTTGGTATGGATCATATCTTTGTCAATCATTATCATGAGCCTCATAATGATGAGGTGAGCTTTGAGGTTTTTTCTTTGAAGGAGATCGAGGGGATTTTGTAGGTGGGAAATACCTTACCTATAAAGCCACTATATGTAGTATTCCATTTATACGTAGTAAAATGCAGAGATATACGAAGATCTCTCTGCATGGCGGTTAAAACTTTGTTGTTTTTTGTGCTTTCCTTTGTGCTTGTGGTAAATTCTTAAGAGTTAAACCTGAAGGAAGGCAGTAGGTTTGATATCCAAAAACCGGATAATGCCTGTCACGACAAGGTTGGGGATACGCGATATCAGATCTTTGGGTTAGTCTAAAGGATCAAGGAGAAGATCATAACCCATCATGACCATCATGAGAATCTGCGTTCTATTTTTCCGGGAACCTGGCGATTATATTCCTCTTACCCCGCACCTCATGATGCAGCTTTGCCACAATCTCAGCATCCGGTGGCAGGAACAGATCCACCCGTGATCCGAACTTGATAATGCCGATCTCCTGTCCCTGTTTCACCTCATCTCCTTCCTTAACAGCACATACTATCCTCCTGGCCATGATGCCGGCAATTTGCCTGATCATGATCTCCTGTCCGTTATCCATCCTTACAACAATAGAATGCCGCTCATTATCCGTTGAGGATTTGGCCACAAAGGCAGGATAGTTTTTGCCGGGCTTATGCTTCCGATAAACAATTTTACCGGAAACCGGAAACCAATTTACATGGGCATTAAGCACCGACATAAATACGGAAACCTGTATTCTATTATCCTTGAAATATTCGTGCTCAACAATTTCTTCAATAGCTACTACACTTCCGTCAGCGGCGCTGTAAATAAGGTTATCATTAATGTCTAACTTACGCTGAGGGCGGCGAAAAAACCGGATAACAAAGAAAATAAAAACAATAGCTGAGACATAAAGCACATAATGCCACCATTGTTGTTCAGGGAAGATCAGATTAATAATGATCAGGATAATGACCACAATAGTAGTAAGTGTACTGATGATGTAAGTTCCGGCCGGGTGTAATTTCATATTATGTTACTAAGATTATATAGATCATGAGTACCGGTGCGCTGAACAATAATCCATCGAACCTGTCGAGGATACCACCATGGCCGGGAAGAAGATTCGCAGAATCCTTTATACCGGCACTGCGTTTCAGCATTGATTCAACAATATCGCCCAGGGTACCAAAAGAGATGATGATCAGGGCGATGATCATCCATTCATAAAAAGTAAATTCAGGAATATACCACGATACCAACCAGGCTAGCACCAGGCTGATGATCGCTGATCCGATTGAACCTTCCCAGGTTTTCTTGGGTGAAATATCCTGTGATAATTTATGTTTGCCGATAATGGTACCAATCAGATAGGCAAATGTATCGTATGCCCAGACCAGGATAAAAATACCAATCATGATACCGGGGAAATATTTACCTGTTTGAAGTGTTGGGTTAATTATAATATTAAATACGGCAAAAGGTGCAAGGACATACAGCAAACCGAATATTGTTGCGGCAGCATTTCCAAAGGGATCCTTATTCTTCAGTTTCAGTTCCACGATCAATGGAATGATCATGAAAATAAGATTAAACAACAAATAGAATGGATCAAGCAATCCCATCGATACGAGTGCAACTGAGATATAGGCGATACCCCCAGCAATAAAGCCGAATAATTTATGAGGTTTAATATTACCTGTAAGGCTTATTATACGGTAGAATTCATTGAGCCCAAGCATGGCTGCAACAAGGAACAGTAAAGCAAAAGCATAGTGATTCCAGAACGTACATCCAAGAGTTACAATAACAAATACCAATCCTGTCAGTGTCCTGGTAATAAGCTCTTTCACTTGTCGTTATGCTCTTTTAGAAGTTTACGGGCTTTCTCTTCATCTTTGGGGTGGACATACAGATCGATACTCCCCAGCAGGAAAGATGAATCCCTTGAACTGATCTCACTGCTCTTAATTCCGTTTTCGGCAAGCATACCCTTGATAAGCTCAATTTTGTACTTTTTATTTGCGGTATAAATCTTTACCCAGTCTTCCATAATATTTCAGGTTTGGTCTTCAATTAAAAAAACAAATAATTCCCTCGGGCCGTGTGCGCCCATCACCAGGGTCTTTTCAATATCTGCGGTCCGGCTCGGACCGGTAATCACAGAGATCAACGAAGGTAAATCAGGAGCATATTTTTCCTTTATCTTTTTCAGTGCAACTTTCAGGTCAGGGACAAGTTGTGATGTGTAAGCCACTACAATGTGAACCTCAGGGAAAACAATTTGCCGGCGTCCTGAGCCCTGTTTCGATGACACCATAATACTGCCCAGCCTTGCGATCAGGTATTCACAAAAAGTGATTCCAACCTTCACATCTTTGAATTCTTCTTCGGTATGTGTAAATCGTACCCCAAGCGATTCAAGAAGTTGTTGTAAAACGGGATCAAAAGTAAAAACTGAATTCCAGTTATTTTCCTGCATCAGGGCTTTCAGCAAAGCACCAAAATCGGTTTTATTTTCACAGTACAGGAATTTGCCGGCCACATTGGTCAGCTCCTGTGCAAAAACAAATTCGGGCTGATCGTATAATTCCTGATAAACGGACGACTCCAGGTCGATATCATCCATGGGGATGGAAGGGCTGGCCAGTAATGCATTCCTGACCTCTTTCAGCACCTTTTCGCGTGATGTGATCTCTTCCATTGCCGGGTACTATCAGTCGTTAGCAGTTTTATCGCCCTTATCTGTATCGAAATCCAATTCGGGTTCTTTATGATCCTCCTTTGCCTCTTCCTTCTTATCCTCTGTAGCTACGTCTGCAGTTTCGGTTTTCTTCTTTCTCCTGGTTGCCTTTTTCTTCTTTGCTTCCAACAGTCGGGCATTTTCTTTTTCTTCCAGGGCTTTCTTTTCATGCCAGGGTCGTTTTCCATAAATATCTTCCAGGTCGTTGCTGAAAATCACCTCTTTTTCGAGGAGGATCTCAGCAAGCTTTACAAGCTGGTCTTTATGTTCACTTAATATTTCCTTTGCATGTTTATAGGCCTTTTCGACAAGTTCTTTTATTTCCTGGTCGATGGTCTCTGCTGTCTTTTCGCTGAAAGGTTTTGTAAACGAGTATTCCTGCTGGCCGGTAGAATCATAATAGGATATATTCCCGATCTTCTCATTCAACCCAAAATAAACCACCATGTTAAAAGCCTGCTTGGTTACTTTCTCAAGATCGTTGAGTGCACCTGTTGATACTTTACCAAATACGATCTCTTCAGCGGCCCTGCCACCCAGGGCAGCAGTCATTTCATCAAACATCTGTTCGAAAGTGGTAATCTGTCTTTCTTCGGGAAGATACCATGCTGCACCCAATGCTTTACCACGGGGAACAATGGTGACCTTCACCAGCGGATGTGCATGTTCCAGCAACCAGCTTACAGAGGCATGCCCAGACTCATGATAGGCAATAACTTTTTTCTCATGTTGAGAGATGATCTTATTTCTTTTTTCAAGCCCGCCGATGATCCTGTCGATAGCATCCATAAAATCCTGCCTGCCAACAGATTTTTTATCTTTTCGTGCAGCGATCAGAGCTGCTTCATTACATACATTGGCAATATCGGCACCGGAGAATCCGGGGGTCTGTTTGGACAGAAAATCAACATCAACATCCCTGGAGATTTTCTTTAACGGTTTCAGGTGCACCTTAAAAATCGCTTTACGTTCTTCCAGGTCGGGCAGCTCTACATGAATCTGCCTGTCGAAACGTCCGGCTCGCATCAGTGCCCTGTCAAGGATATCTGCCCTGTTTGTTGCTGCAAGAATGATTACACCTGTATTGCTTGAAAATCCATCCATTTCGGTAAGCAACTGGTTTAAGGTATTTTCCCTTTCGTCGTTGGCACCGGTGATCGGATTCTTGCCACGGGCACGTCCTATAGCATCAATTTCATCAATAAAAATAATACAGGGCGCTTTTTCCTTGGCCTGCTTAAAAAGGTCTCTTACCCTTGAAGCTCCCACACCAACAAACATCTCTACAAAGTCAGAACCTGAAATAGAGAAGAAAGGCACCTGTGCCTCACCGGCAACTGCTTTGGCCAGCAGGGTTTTTCCGGTTCCCGGGGGACCAATCAATAAAGCCCCTTTGGGGATCTTACCACCCAGTTCGGTATATTTATCAGGCTTCTTCAAAAAGTCAACAATCTCCATCACCTCAACCTTGGCCTCCTCCAGCCCGGCTACATCATTAAAATTGATGGTTACACTGGTACTCTTATCAAACAACTGTGCCTTGGATTTTCCAATATTGAAGATCTGTCCGCCAGGGCCACCTCCACCCCTGCTCATCATCCTCATAATAAAAAACCACACTCCGATAAGCAATGCAATTGGAATTACCCATCCCAGGACCTCCATGCCCCAGTTACGCCTGGTTTCATTTTCAATATAAACAGGATCTTCAACATCCTGTTGTGCCGCCATCACTTTGTCATCAAAACCTTCGGGTGAGCTGATATTATAGTAATACTGCGGGCCCGATGAACCCAATCTTCCTCCCCGTACCTTATCATATTTCGGTTTTGTAAGGGCATCTTTCCTGATAAAGATCTCAGCACGTTCTTTATTGATCAGCACAACGCGTTGCACATCGCCATCGGAAAGCATTTCACGTAATTCACCCCAGTTGGCTTTCTCTGCACTTTCCCCCCAGTTGAAGAACTGTATCGCCAGGAATACCACGATCAGTATTCCATAGATCCAGTAAAAATTGAATTTACTCTTGGGTTTGCCACTCTTGGTGGGCGGTATATTTTGCTTACTCTGTTTATTCTGTTGATCTGCCATTATGTCTTATTCATGCAAATATTTGTATCCATAAAAAGTTTATCCTGCTTCCGCAATTTCCTCAATCACAGCATCTGCCCACAGATCCTCGAGTTTATAAAACTCCCGGACATCTCCCTGGAACACATGCAGCACCACATTCACATAGTCTATCAAAATCCATTCCGCATTTTCATAACCTTCGATATGCCAGGGATTCTCCCCTGTATTCTTCTTCACCACCTCTCTTGCTGAATCTGCGATCGCTTCTACCTGTGTCCTCGAAGTACCTTCACATATGATGAAATACTCGGTGACGGCATTTGGAATTTCGGCAAGCTTCATGCTCACGATCCTGTGGGCTTTCTTTTCCTGAATTCCTTCGATAATATATTTGGCCAGTTTTCCCGATTCTATGTTCTGCAAAGGCTTTAACATAAGCTATTTGTTCTTAAGTGCAAAAGTAATCAAAATTAAAAACTTTTTTATTCAGGCCATAAGTGTCTTACTTATTAGTGGTATGACGAATTGGTACTGATAATATTTCTTCGTAGTTTTATCCAAAGAACTTATTATGCCAGATAATATTATTGGCCAGAAGATCATCAGGATGGATGCAGTAGGCTCAACCAACCTTTACCTCCTCAACGCACAGCAAGAGGAGCATTATACCGAAGGCACCCTGATCATTACCGGCGATCAGATAAAGGGTAAAGGGCTGGGCAACAACCAATGGGAGAGTGAGCCAGGGAAGAATCTCACTTTTTCATTTATCCTGTACCCTGAGTTTCTGAAGGCCCAGGAACAGTTCATGCTGAACAAATTCGTCTCACTTGGAATATATGATTTCGTTAGATCGAAGATCCCTGCCGGCGAGGTAAAAATCAAATGGCCCAATGACATTTATATCGGGAATGGTAAGACCTGTGGCATTCTCATCAACAACACCATCAAAGGGGAACACTTTGGCCATACAGTCATAGGAATTGGATTGAACATAAACCAGTCTGAATTTGTGAGCGATGCCCCCAATCCCGTTTCACTGAAGCAGTCCAGCCGACAGGATTATAACCTGGCTGAATGCCTTCAGGAACTACTGGGATTTCTGAACAATAGATACGATGAGCTCCAAGCCGGCAATTATGAGAAGCTTGATGGAGACTATATCGATGCCCTTTTCTGGCACCGGACAGTAGGAAATTATACACACAGTGAAGGAAGATTCCGGGGAAGGATCACCGGGATTACGGAATACGGGCAGTTGATTATAGAAAAGGTAGATGGCGATGTTTTAACTTTCGATTTTAAGGAAGTGAAGTTTGAAATTGATGATTGACGAAAAATTATCCGCAAAGCCCGCGAAGATACGCAAAGTATTCGATGCCCATCTCAGCACTCGCTGTGGTTAAATCTTTGTGTCCCGTTGTGCTTTCCTTTGAGTCCTTTGTGGTAAAAATCAAAAATCCCACTTAATCAGTGTTCCGAAGATAAAAGATCAAAGTATAAAGATCCCATAACTCGTAACCCGTATCTCAAAACCCTAACCCATATTCAAATACAATTAATTATATCTTTTAAGCACCTCCATATCAATATACTATCCTGAATCTCACGCTGAAATATTCTAAATCACCAGATTGTGTATCTTGTTGATTACGTGCTTTATATCGAAATCGCCCCTATTTGTATATGATCTAAATTAGTATTTCTGAATGAATTCTTTAATGAAACTATATGATTATTTAACTTTATTTTTTTAATTTTCGAACCAATTATAAAACGCCCCAAACCAAATACTAAATTCATGGATTATAAACGCTTTGCAGTAGGCTTTTTGAGCTTATTATGTGCTATCATTACATCCTTATCACAAAAAGATACTTCACATTCCTTCCTGAAAAAACATGGAAACAAATCAATAACTCTATAATTCTTTTATTCAATAATTCTATAAAAAACAACCAAATGAGAAAACGCATACTATTATTTGTATTTACATTTCTTGCTGGAATTTGTATTCAGGCCCAGGTGGCCATTAACACTGATGGTGGCGAACCTGACGGCTCTGCTATGCTCGATGTACAGAGTACTGAAAAAGGGATGTTGATCCCACGCTTAACCACCGTTGAAAGGACGGCTATAGCAACACCGGCCACAGGTTTGATGGTTTATGACACCGACGAAAGCAGTTTCTATTTTTACAATGGCAGTGAGTGGGGTAAAATATCCGCCGGGGCAGATACACTATGGACTTTATCAGGTGATAATCTTTTAAATTCAAACGTTGGGAATGTAGGGATAGGAACTTTATCCCCTGAAGAAAAATTACAGGTTGGAGGGAACTTATACTTAAGGGGAGGCAGTACCTGGGCTACAGGGGAAAAATTCACTATTGGATCATCAGAGCCACTTATCGAGATACGGCGGCCCGGGAATAGCAGGAGGATGTTATTCGAATCAGGAATAAATCAACCCGCAAACGGAGGATTTGACTTCAGTGTTGATTCAAGTACGAAAATGGTCCTGGATTACCAAGGGAATCTTGGAATCGGCACCACGAATCCTTCATCAAAACTGGAAGTGATAAATGGCAGGATAAAAGTGCAACAGGCAGTTGGTAACGAAGCGTATGCCGCTTTGTATGCCATTGCTCCTGAAAGCGGAATTGGCATCTATCAATCCGGCATCAATACTAAAAACTATTTTTCAGGTAGAGTTGGTATTGGGATTACCAGTCCACTGGCAAATCTCCATGTTGCACAAAGTGGACCCAATCCGGCCATATATATAACTGATGCCGGGAGTACTGAAGGTGAAATAGCCGTACCCATTGGCCAGGCATTTGACATTGGCCATTTCAATATTGCAGATTCTTCTTATACTTCCCGCATACAAATCGAAAGTAGTGGACAAGTAGGTATAGGTACAACAAGCCCGGCTGCACCCTTACACGTTTCGGGTACTGGTAACCACAAGATCATTGTAGAGTCAACAGATGACAATGAAGCTCAATATGAATTAAAGAGTACTGATTCAAGAGCGCTTTTGTTTTACCGTCATCATGACAATGATTTTGGTATTTGGTTCCAGGGCAGGCCGGAATATAACGGTACTGTATTCAGACTGGACGGGAACGGGGATATTCTATTGAATGGAAGGAATGTTGGAATCGGCACCAGCTCACCTGATGATAAACTCCATGTAGTAGGTAACATCGTTATGGAAGATGGCAACGAAGCCGATGGGAAAGTACTTATTTCCGATGCAAACGGAAAAGCCGAATGGGGAACCCTGGAAGCAGGAACAATTTTCGGATTTAATCCTGAACCCAGTTTCGAATGTATGACTGAGATGGGGAGTCTGGGAGTTGGCGATTGGCCTGCATCTGTAGCTGTATCAGGTGATTATGCCTATGTTGTAATAGAAAATTCAGGCACTGATTATCTGAAGGTGATTGATATCAGCGATCCTGCCAGTCCAAGCCTGGAAGGTAGCCTTGCGATTGGACCTGGCCCAAAACACGTTTGTGTCTCTGGTAATTATGCATATGTTATTGATGATGATGATGATGACCTGAAGGTGATAGATATCAGTAATCCCTCAAGCCCCAGCCTGGAAGGCAGTATAGGATTTGCCGAAAATCCACGTGACCTTGATGTAGCAGGGAGTTATGCATATGTAGTTAGTGGTGATGATCTAGTAGTCATTAATGTTAGTAACCCCTCAAGTCCAAGTATTTCAGGTAGTGTTGATACAGAATTATCAACACCCAATTCAGTCTCCATATCCGGCAATTTTGCATATGTGGTTGGATACTATGTCCCCAACAGACTTAAGATAATTGATATCAGCACACCATCAAGTCCGAGTGTGGTAGGAAGTTATGATATATCGGGACAAAATGGCAATACATACAAAGTTGTTGCTTCCGGAGACTATGCATATGTACAGGCTGTTAGTGCGGGCTATGACCCTTTCGTGGTGGTGGTTGATGTCAGTATTCCGGCAAGTCCCAGTCATGAAGCTACACTTAATTTCTATGATGATGCATTAATACAATCTATGTATTTATCTGGCAATTACATTTACTTAACAGATTCATATAATGATGCGTTGAAAATTGTTAAGGTCAGTGATCCCTCAAGCCCTGTTCTGGAGGGATCTTTTGGAATTGGAACATGGCCGACTTGCTGCGTAGTAGAGGGAGAATTTGCATATGTGACCGATACTGATGGTGATGAGCTTATGATTTTAGACTTGATGGAATGCCAGGGTGTTCTTGCAATTGAACCGGATGGTAGCCTTGTCAGCGGTATACCAGGATGGCAGCAGTCAAACAACGATATTTTTAATACCAATTCAGGCAATATAGGCATAGGCACAAATACCCCCGATGCAAATGCCAAACTGCATATTATTGATGGACGAATCAGAGTAGAACAGGCGGAGGGAAATGAAGCATACGCATGTTTATATGCTATAACTCCGGAAGACGGAACAGGGATATATCAAGCCGGAGTTAATTCAGAAAACTATTTCCAGGGTGAAGTAGGTATCGGTGATCCTACCCCAAACTATCCCTTGGATGTTGAAGCATCCCGCAGTGGAGCCATTGCATCGTTTTATAATTCATATCCTGCCACAGGTGGTGATGGCATCAGGGTTGTACTTAACAACACAGCCGGTGGTGGCTGGGGTCAGGCCAATAACTTCTTGACCTTTAAGGCGATATTCAGTACCAGCCAGGGTGCAATTAAGGTTGGAGAGATTGAGTTATATAATAAGGCTGAACATGATTTCAACGCCATGTGGTCAGGATCAAATTGGGAAGATATTATTTGTGAGATAGCAACAAATGGTGTACCTATCTGGAGCCCAGTTGCACTTACTGCATGGTTAGCCAATCAAGTGGTCATAAACAATTGCCTGCATGGCGGGGTTGATTTTTCTTCCAATCCTGCCTTTCCTCCCGTTTTTAGCAGTCCTGATAATACCGGAGGTAACCATACAATACCCATCGACAGTTTATCAGTTATTAGGCAAATTGAAGCCAACAAAGCTGGAATCCATCTTGAATCGACCGGGAAGGACTATGCTGAATATATGGAGAAAGAATTTCCTGCACAAAGATTAACGCCAGGTACTGTTGTTGGGGTGAAAAACGGAAAGATCTCCAAGATAACCCGGAATGCCGATAAGGTCATGGCAATCTCCCTGGCACCTGTTGTTATTGGAAATATGGTAGATGATAGCCTGGAACATCACCTCTACGAAAAAGTAGCCTTTATCGGCCAGGTACCTGTATGGGTATTTGGAAAGGTCAGGACAGGTGATTTTATTGTAGCATCCGGCTGGAACGATGGTAAAGCCATTGCCGTCGCACAGGATGACCTTAAGTTGGAACAGGTAAATCAAATCGTTGGAAGAGCATGGGAATCATCAGACTCACAAGCCTATAAACTAGTAAATACAGTGGTCGGAATCGATTCTGATGAAGTTACCCATATCCTGAAGAGACAACAGGACAGGATCGATGAGCTGGAAGAGAAACTGAACAGGATGTCTGAGCTTGAAGAACGGCTGGCAAAGGTGGAGAGATTTCTGGGAGAGACAGAAGAGCCGGTTGAATACACCCAGGTGGATGTGAAATAGAAATAGTTGCAGGTTGCAGGTTTTTGATGAGGCAATGTGGCGATGTAATGATTGGGTGGAGTATCGACAATTGACGATTGACGACGATTAAGGATTGATAAAACAATAACTGCAGAGAACGCAGCGTTTCGCAGAGAGATCTCCGCGCTTCTTTGCGTTCTCTGCGTTTAAAAAAATTAAATGGCCAGGGAAACTTTAGTGGGATATTTTTACTTTCTATTGTCTATCTTCTACTATACAAAGCTGCCATCCCTTCCTTCGTCAGGGCTGGTAGCCCTTGCCAACTGCCTACTGTTAACTGCCTACTTTTTAACTATGAAAACGAACACTCTGAGAACAGCAGTGTCCTTTATTCTGCCGTATCACCTTCGTTACTACTTTCCTGGTGATGCTTCAGCTTCTCCGCCATAATATTCACCAGGTTCTGCAACGGGCGCTGCACCATCATCTTCATCATCGGGTTCAGGTCGGCATCGACTTCAATATGGACTTTGGTTTTATTTTCATCAACGGCATCCAGACGGCTGATCAGGTCAAAACCAAAGGGAACCTTACCATGTGATTTCATATGTACATGAGTGTCCAGTTCTGTTTCGTGGATCTTCATATTAACATCGGCCATACCCTGTATGGTAAAAGAACAGCTTACTTTATCCGATTTCCAGTTGGTGACCTGTTCAGGCATCAGGTGCTCGAAGTTGTTGAAGTTGTTCAGAAAAGAATATATCTTATTCGCCGGTTTGTTGATAATTAAACTATCGCTTGTAAATTTCATGATTCTTTTTTTAATTAAACCTTTCACCCCACATTTTCGGATCTTTTCTCCATGTAACCAAAAGTTCCAGGTCGTTGCTTTTAATATAATCGTGTTCAAGTGCTTTATCAATAAGTGTACCATAGTTGGAAAGTGTAAATAATGGCACACCGGCTTCTTTGAAGTTATTGATGGCAATATCAAGATTATAAGTGAATATAGCCACCATTCCAAGCACTGTACATTCGGAATCCCTGACTGCTTTTACTGCATTTAAACTGCTTTTACCGGTAGAAATCAGATCTTCAACAACAACTACATGCTGATCCTTTTTAAGTCTGCCTTCAACCTTGTTTTCCAATCCGTGTGCTTTCTGCGATGACCTGATATAAACAAATGGTACATCGAGTTCCTGGGCCACGAGGGCGCCCTGTGCAATTCCGCCGGTGGCAACGCCGGCAATGGCATCCACTTCATTAAATTCTTTCCTGATGATTCTCACAAACAGGTCTTTTATAAAATTCCGGATATCCGGATACGACAGGGTAATCCTGTTATCGCAATAAATGGGGGATCTCAATCCCGAAGCCCATGTGAAGGGATTTGTGGCATTCAGTTTCACGGCCTCAATTTTAAGCAGGTATTCGGCTACCTGTTTTGCAATATCTTCCTGGTTTTTCATATCGCAAAAGTAAAAAGATTTACATAGTCACCCGGTGAATAACACCAATTAAGCTTTATAAAACTATTAATGTTAACATACTCACCGGGTGACTTGTTAACTTCTTTTCTATTGTTCAATGGTTCAATTGTTTGTAGTTTGTCCAACTTCCAACATCTGGTTTCTAACTTCCAATATGCAACCTGCAACCTGCAACCTGTAACCTGCAACCTGTAACAGAACACAGATCATCATGATCCTTAAATTTAAAGTGAAATCCAATCAATTTTTACCCTTAAGTCTTTTCAATGCTTTGATTGCTGAGGGCATATCCGGATTTAGTGCCAGTGCTTTTTCATAATTTATTATTGCCAAATCATCATTTCCATTAAGCATATATGCTTCCCCAAGACTGTCGAAGGTATTGGCTGAATTCGGAAACAATTGAGTATTGCAGGTAAAAACTGCAATAGCATCATTAAATCTACCCAGGTTTAACAAATCATATCCAAGATCATTTATTCTAGACTCGCTGACAATATACCTGGTTCTGTTATTAATCATTGTTTTAATCGAATCACTTAAGGATGTGATATCACTTTCAATAAACAATCCCCTAAGTTGTTCTGCAAAAAAAGGAAGAGGTAAGCTTATTGAATCATTATTTAAGATATCATGAATTGTATTCATTAAAGGAAAGAATTCATAACCGTTATTGCTCAAGCATATAATGGTCCTGTCAATATCAATATAACGCATTATCAGGTTGCTATATCCCGGATAATGTCCGGTGTGCCATACCATTCTTCCATCCTTTGTATTGTGAATACGCCATCCAAAACCGTACGAATGACGTTTATATCCAATGTCAATATCGCTACCATCGTTTAGCTTCCCGGGAATAAAAGCTTCCTGTAATGCCTGTTGTGAAACCGGGTTATCGGTATATAATTGCCTGTCCCATTTGAATAAGTCTTCCACGGTAGAACTAATTGCGCCATCACCCTGCAATCCATCCAGCGTAATTACACGTTTATCACTTTCAACACTATCAGGCAATGAATATCCCTTATGCTTTAAAGACAAAACATAACCAAACGCATAATCATTAATTACTTCCGGCATATAACGTCTTCTGTAAACCATAGTTCTTGTCATGCCAGAGGGGATGAATAAATTATTCTTCATAAATTCCCCAAATGGCATTCCGGAAACCCTTTCTACGATCAGGGCTAATAAAACATAACCCGTATTACTATATTTATATTTATCTCCGGGTTGAAATAACAAAGCCGGTTGATGTTCCCTAAAAAGGTTCAAAACATCTTCATTTGTTATTATTTCATCCGCATCCCAGTATGTATTGATAAGATCCTCATAATCATAAAGACCGGATGTATGGTTTAATAAATGCCTGATTGTTATGCTGTCATAAGACAATCCAGGGAAAAATACTTTAATATCAGATGCGTAATCAAGTAATCCCTGTTCATGCAAAATCATAATTCCGGTTGCCGTGAACTGCTTTGAAATTGAAGCGAGTTCAAACATTGAATTTGTGGTTAAATTACTTTTGCTTTTGAAATCGGAATACCCAAAGGCGTTTTTATATATTATTTCTCCTTTATCTGCAATAAGAATACACCCGTTTAAATGATGCTGCTCGCTTAAAGTCGTAAAAAACGAATCGAGCTCGCTTTTAATACCCTGAGAATAACACAGTGTGGATAATTTGAATATAACAACTGCAAAAATGACTATAAATAGTTTCTTCCTGTTCATTTTAATCTCCCCATATAACGGCAAAAATCAACCGCAAAACCGCTTACACAAATACTTAAACAATGCACAAAATTTGAATATTACTGCCAAACTTCAATTGAAGCATGGCGGTTTTGTCGGCTGCATTTTTTTATTAGCCCAGCATACATAACACGGTGCATCGATTTTGTTCATTATAATAAAATAACTAGTTCCTGGTAAATATCACTTCCATAACTAATTCATATTCCCCTGCGGAATTTGGATTCTCCATTCTCAATATTACTTTATTCCCACTAATTTTTTTGAATGTCTGTATCAATACTGAATCATGCCATATCATATACAGAGTATCATCATTAATAAATTTGCAAGTTGCAGTAGAGTAATTTCCCGAATTTTCAAACCACCAAAATCGATATGCTTTTATTTTTTCATCCCAAGCAAAAATTCCATGCGCCTGACCTTTTTCATCATCAAATAATGATGAATAATCAAATTGAACATATTTGTCATCAAGCACTCTATTGAATGTTCCTACACCGGTTCCGGTAGCTGCTTCACTGAAGGTGGTTTTCGGAATTTTAGATTCCATGTCCCAATTTCCTAATAGAAAATTAAATTTTTCCATCATTTTTGATTCCTTAGCCATAGATTGATAAAATGGACAATTCATTATTATAAAAACTGTAAATATCGATAATAATTTTTTTTATAGTTTCATTTCAAAGGTTTATGCGATGGCTATCCTTTATTTTTTTAACCTGTTCCTCACTAACTCCAGCTTTTTTTGCAAAATCCGGCCAACGACGAATGACTTCAATTACATTTTGAACCATCTGCCCCGCACGTACTTTCTTAATGTCAGCTGTCTTAGCCATTTGGATCAAGTCCTCACGATCAAAACCATCTCTTTTACCATTAATACTCATTTGGTGCTTGCTCGTACGAATAACTCGCAGGTTGTCTGTAGTCATAGTGCGCAATAGCACCCAAAGATTGCATATGAAGTTTTATGCCATTTGTTGACCTATCAAATCTTTTAGTCATAAAGTGACTACGCCCACCTTCATGATGAAGACGACACTCTGTCATTTCGATACCTGCTTCGACGGCCATTAAATGATACGCGTACTCGATTTTTCCATAGCCCTTAGGAGTGGCCAGTTCCATATCACTAATGCTCGTAATTCCATCAAATTTCATTATCCAATATTCATACCCCTTTCCAGCATCAACCTGACCTGATTTAAATTCGTTAGTATTTCTATTCCATGCTAGAATCGCCTTTGCTCTGGCTCCTCCAGCTGAAGTTCCAACTCTGAGAATATCATTGATTGCTTCTCGATCGTCCTCACCAGAGAAAACGCCACCGAAGCTGGTGCGCTTTGCAAGGATCTTGTTTGCCAAGTCAACTAGAATAGCGACCTCGATTGCTCGCTTACTGGTTGGAGATCCAAGTGAGGCCGGCTCATATTCAAGAGCCCCCATTCCTCGACTTCCAACATAACATAGACGCTCAACTGGATGGAAACTCTCTGCAGTTCGTCCTTGTGAAGCAAGCCAAGCATCAATTATCGCATTCCCGTATTTGTCTGGAAGTGAATCTGCAACCAATCCCGGCAATCCTTTAAATGTGTTCCGTGCTAGTGCTGGAAACTCATACGGGAACTCTTTTAATGGCATCATAAGTGGTGTCAATTGAATGCCACTATTTAGGAAATCAGGTGCATATTGGAAAACCCCAATCTCTCTGTCCTCAAGCCAGGTGACAGCACCAATTGTCTTACCCCAAAGAATAACACGCGCATCATTATTCATTGTCATCCTCCCCATCACCCCAAGACCAAGTTGGGAGCTCATTAATAGGTTTTGTTGGACGAGCACGTTTTCGCTCGCCGGCTTCTAATCCAATCCGCTCAATTGGTCTTACAGTTGGATCCGGCAGTAAGGCTTCAAGGTTTTGTTGAATCCTTAATGCAATCATAACCCGAATAAATGTATCCATTGAAACACCTTGGCCTTTTTCAAGTCGACCGATGGTTCGTAATGAAACACCGGCTTCATCAGCGAGTTGTTCCTGAGTTATGTTACGTGAAAGCCTTATGCTTTCTATTCGCTTACAGAGGGCAGCTTCGATTTGATCGCTCGGAGCTATTGAAAAATCGATATTATACGACATATATTGCTAATTAAGATCAATTTATTAACCTAATCGGTAATTCATTGCTAATTAAATGACAGATCAAATATAATGTTTTAATTGGTAATTATTTGCCAATTATTTTTGCAATTCAACGTTTGTCGGCAATATATTGCTGATTATTGTCTATTGGTGAGATCTCGTAAAGAGTACGCAGCCAAAAGTGTGATAGTAAAGTGACCATTTAATTAAAGTGGCTAACGGACCAGGCTAAGCAGCGGCAAAAAAAAAGTCTGCCAGCTCTATGGTTTTACCAAATTATTTTTCACTACACTACTAAAACTTGAAAAAGCCACCGCGCTTTTTGCCGTCTGACTTGAGCCATTTGTTAGGTATCACTTAGATTTTATCTTTTACTTTAATTAACATTTCTGTTTTTGTATCTGAATTTGATATAACAAAAAATTCTCCAGCATCAACTTTCATTTTCATAACAGAATTTGTATTCATAGAAGTTATTTGGTAAAGCTTTGTATCATAAATTAATTTTCCAGGTCCAGATCCACTCATTGATATTTTAGCCTTATTAGCTTCCGATGTTAATTCAAAATCTTGTTCAATATCGAAGTATGCAATATTATCTTTGATATTTATTAACTTATAATATGTGGTTACTATCATATTTACATTTACAATACCCTGAACAGGAATTGTAATTGGTATAGACTGAGAAAAACTGTCTCCTACTTTTAATGGTTTTTCTGGAAATTTTATAGATTTCATCATATTAGCAATTGAACTTTTTAAAGCATTTTCCATTTCAGGCTGGATACCATTACCCTTTATTTTCTCAATTATCATCTCATCTTTATTATAGTGTCCACTTATTTTAAAGCTAGTGTCTATAGTAGCAGGGGAGTCTTGAGTATTAATTTTTCCATTTATATACTGAATTGTAGATATGCTATCTAAACTTCCAGAAAACGGCATAAATCCCTTTTCATTTTTTGAAAAAGTTTCGATTTTCATAATTGTAATTTGATCTTGGTCTAACAACATTGGTAATTCCATTCCTGAAGACTTAATTTTATTAATAGTTTCTTCTGGACCTTCGAAATCAATTTCACTTTTTGCAAAAACTTTAGTTGAAGTGGTATAAATTTTATTTTCTAAATATTTAACATCAAATAAAAATCCTTGATCTTCAGTATTTTGACAAGAAAGAAGAAGTGTAATAATTAATAATAAATTTAAATACATAAATTACCCTTTCATTGGAAAACTATTAAATACCTAACATTTATTCTACCGCCAATATACACATAATATACCTGAATGAAACATAAACGGTGTATCAGAATATCCCGCAAAAAAAGACTAAATGAAGATGATTTCTTTATATATCAACGAATAGTAATATAAAATGTTTCTATTTTTGTTGAAAATAAAGATTATGAAAAAGATCGCCGTTTTTCCCGGATCATTCGATCCTATTCACAGAGGACATGAATCGATCGTTATGCGGGCCCTTCCCCTGTTTGATGAAATTGTTATTGCCGTCGGGGAAAATATTGATAAGAAAATAATGTTCCCCCTGGAGCAAAGGAAAGAATGGATTGAAAAAGTTTTTGAGAAAATTCCGGCGGTTAGGGTAATCACCTATACAGGACTGACAGTTGAGCTTTGTAAAAAATTAAGCGCAAGGTATTTATTACGGGGATTACGAACATCAGCCGATTTTGAATTTGAAAGAAGCATCGGTCAGACCAATAAAAAACTTTACCCCGATATAGAAACCATTTTCCTGTTAACCACACCGGAGCTTACGCCCATCAACTCTTCTATTGTAAGGGATATATACCGGAATGGTGGTGATGTTTCAAAGTTCATCCCTGAAAGTATCAATCTTTAACCAATAATTCTTTTGCCAATTCGTTACCTCATAAAAACACCACATCATATGAAAAGGATATTTATTCTACTAATAGCTGTATTTATTTCTTCATCGGCTTACACACAAACAACAATTAAAGGGATTGCAAGGAATGCAGCCGGAAAAACCATTCGTGTGGTCGGATTTAGCGATCTTTTTTCCTTTCAAAGGCTAATTCTTGCAAGCACAAGGATAAACAATGACGGGGAGTTCACCCTGACTGTGGATACAGATGAACCCAGGTTTTGCATTCTGACCATAGATTACCAGCAAAAGGAATTATACCTGGTACCGGGTAATACATACACGGTTGAAGTGAAATATGATATTAAAGCTCCCCTCCTTTCGATCACCAATCCTCCGGATTTTGATTATGAGTTTGTCAATATCAACGATGATGACCTGAATATCCTTATCAGAAAGTTCAATACCATGTATAACGACTTTGTAATTGAACGTTATAATGAATTATACCAGGCACGCGAAAGGGCCATGGTTGATACACTCAGGAACCTGATCGATAAAAACTTCCCGATAATCGAAGATCCATACTTCAAGGCTTATATAGATTACAAAATGGCAATGATCGAATTAAGCACCCGGTATAAAAGTGGCAAGACCATTGTACAGGAATACTTTATCAAGAAACCTATTCTTTATAATAACATAGAATACACCGACCTTTTCAAGACCTATTTCTATAAATATTTCATTACTAATTCGAAGGATGTAAGCTTTGATGAAATCCTTACAAATATCAATGAAGTTGGTGAGTATAAGAGTTTGCTTAAGTTACTCGGAAAGGATAGTTTGTTAATGTTTGATATGAGGATCCTTGACCTTGTAATGATTGATAATCTTAGGGATATTTATTCAGAATCAGGCATCAAAAAGGAAAATGTAATCAGGATACTCCGGCAGGCAGCCAATCAGTCATATTTTGAAGGGAACCGGGATTATGCAAGTAACCTGGTACCATATCTGCAAAGACTGAAGATCGGTACCCGTGCTCCTGCCTTTACCCTACCCGATTTTGACACCAGCATGGTATCACTGGTTGATTTTCTGGGCAAGAAAATATTTCTGAACTTCTGGAGTTCAGATTGCATACCCTGTATTGAAGAACTTGATTCTATAGCAGCAAATCTTAAAAAACAGGATACAGAAATTGCCTTTATCAGTATTTCAACCGATTATGACAAGCTTAAAGCCGAACAGCTCATTAAAAACAAAGGATACAACTGGACTCTTCTTTATTATGATGACAATATCGATGTCCTTGAAAAATATGATGTCAGATCCAATTATATCAATTACCTGATCGATGAAAATCTGAATATCATGAGAACTCCAGGCAGGTATGCCGAAGAAAGCCTGAAAGCAGTGATTAACTGGGTAGAAGGCAAGACAGAGACCAGGGGTGGCATGAGATAGAACTAAAGCCAAAAGACAACTGGCAAAAGGACAAAGGCAAAAGTTAAAGTTAAAAAACCAAAAAGGTGGCGACACAAACACTTTTACCTTTTGCCTTTGTCCTTTCATATAACTAAAACCTCAACAGACTGATTATTAGAATTATTTGCAATTTT
>CAYXUU010000024.1:0-86688 GCA_964468645.1 uncultured Bacteroidales bacterium | reverse complement strand
CATACGAGGCCCGTACGTACAGTGGTGTGAGAGGCGCTCCCCGGTCTGCTATGGCAGGGGCCATCTACTCGATTGTGCACTGGCGGTTTTATTTTCAAGGTTCATATTTATCATTTTTGCTGCAATGTCTTTTAATCTGCGTGTTGGAGCGGGATGGGCTGGAAGGCTCATTTGGCATTTTTGGCTTTAGGGTAGCATTGTGCGAATGCCAAATGTGCCTGACAGCGAAGGGAAGGTGTGTGATGGGTTTTTATTTCATCAACTTTTTCAAATCTTCTTCCTCTTTTCCCTGCTCTATTAAATAACATTCAATCTTGTCATTAACTACAAATTCTTTAAAAGGTATTTTGGTCTGATACGTTTTTATTTTATTCTGCTTTTTCTGTTCAGTCATTGTATCCAGAACTTTCTTCTTGTAAGTTGTGTCAATGTTTCCGAGTAGATGTTCACCTTTACTTTCAATTATGTACACTATTTCCAACTCATTGTTTTCTGTTTTTTTGGCTGCTACAAAGTCTGGTCTTATTTTATTCTTTTGCCAACCTTGAATTGAATACCAGTTTTTACTTGTTCTATTTCTGAACCACCAAAGAATTTTTTCTTGTTTATCTAATACATCACCAACTTTTTTCTCTAAAGTATTCATGGTGTTTAGTTCAATGTCTTCAAACAAATAGTATTTATAAGTACTTGGGTTTATGTTCGCAGTAATAACATCTTTTTCAGGCACTTTAAAACCAATTGAATCGTTGTCAGATACAGCCAATATGAGTTTATCACTTTCAAGTAGGTTTAAGAATATAGCCTCTTCTTGTTTCGTTTTTTCAGTCTCAAATTCTTTACTTACCTGAGATGCAATAAAACTGAAATGCTCTTTTAGTTTTTCATTGCCAATTTTTGATTCAATGATTCCAATAAGTTTTTGACTAATAACTCTTGATTGAAAAGGATTGTCAATTGTTTCATTTAATCTACGAGTAAGATAGTCGATATTAATTTCGGCTTTTCCATTGCCTTTAGAGTTCTCCTCAACAAAAGATGCTTTACTTTCATCATCCAATGTTATTGCAAAGGCTTTTCTTTCTTTGGTTTCATCACTTAAAGAACCTTCTAATTTTGAAAGAAACTCTTCTGATAAGTTATATAAGATATAATCAATCTTTGGCTTGATGTCAATGTTGTAATTAAAACGTCTTTTATTTTCTTCCCCATCAACCATTAACCAAACCGGAAGGTAAAACGAGTTTTGAAAATGTTCGCTTATTTCTTTTTTGATTTTTACCGTCTTTGTTGCGTTTATGTCTTCATTATCCCTGAATTTCAATTTAGTTACCAGGTCTTCCAACCCTTCATTTTTAAAACCTGTTGAAACCCGGTCTAGAATATTTCTTGTATCTCCTTTGGAATAATACACATAGCTTTCGTCTAAATCTTTGATGCCGAGTTTTTTGGCAAATGGCTGTCTTAAAATTCTGCCGACTAATTGAGTAACACCAGTATTTGAATTAACATTAGGAATAATTCCGAGAATATAGGCAAAGGAAAAATCCCATCCTTCACGAAGGGCTTCTTTGGTAATTATAAATCGAATCGGGCAATCCTGAGAAAAGAGATTTATATCTTCTATATCATTTTGTGAACTGGTCTTTATCGCAACTTCATCTGGATTGACTTCCAGACTTATTAAATAATCCTTTACATCAAGGCTGTGTACTCTTCCTCTACCTCTTTGGTCTTTACCAGTTGCCTCAACTTGTATTAAAGCAGTAGGTCTGATATATGCACCTTGGTCTTTTTGATATTGCTTTGCAACGTCTTCAAGTTTTTCCCGATGTTCTTTAATCTCTTTGACCATTGCTTTCCAGTCATCTTCCTGTTTACTCATCGGCGGAAGAATATGCATATCAAGTTTGACCATTTCTTCCTCTTTCAGTTCCAATCCTGTTATGGTTACAAGTATGTTCATTTCAGCCTTTGGCGTGGCTGTTAATCCTAAAATCATTTCCGGATTCAGACTGTCGATTGTCCTGCGGGCATTTTCGGAGAAAACTTTATGAATTTCATCAATTATGATAAATGGTTTGGCAACACGGATTGCATTGCCCAGACTTGTCATAATTAACGGCTGCTCCTCTCCAATTGCAGAAATATAATCGAGGTTTGGAACCTGCTCTAATAATTGTTTATGTAAATCGTATCTATTGTCAGATGGGAAAAAACTATCATAGCCACCACTGTCCTGAAATACTTTCAATGCTTCTTTTCCATTTATTCGTGCAATTGATTGAATCATAACGAAAAGAACAACCAGATTTTCTTCAATATCATTTGTGGCTAGTTTTTGTCCTTTTTCCAAAACAATCGTTCTATTCCCGCTGCATTGGTCTAACAATTGGCGAAGAGGATTACTTTTGTCTCTGATTTTTTGAACTGTTTGGCTGTATATCGTTTCGCTTGGCACAATCCAAACAACCAGACCTGTCCGTTTTTTTGAAAAAAGATTTTGATATTCCCTGATTGCTTCAACTGCCAGGAGGGTTTTTCCTCCACCAGTCGGGACTTTTATGCTTATTCGGGGATAGTAATTTCCCAATCCATTTGTACATCTGTCCTTATATTCAAGATTCGTATTCTGAAAAGTTGTTTGAACCCAATTCAGCGTATGCCTCATATTTTCAGGCAATGCTTTTTGGGCTATATCAAATGAGGTTTTTGTATCATGCGCAACCTGCATGAATTGCTTAAGGGCATCAACAACTTTTATCTGATATTTTTTTAGATACATTCCTATTCAGTTAATTTGTCCGGTTTTTTACCCAGCTTCTTTTCTTCGCTTTTCACTCTTCTTTCAAGTTTTTTAATATCCTCTTCAGGTGGAAGCTCTTCAGGTTTAATTCCTCTCTCAAGAAGTATTTTTCTTACTGACCTGTTGTTGACTATGTGTTCTGCGGATATTTTCCTTTCTGTATCAAGCCCTTTTTCCCTTGTATTGAAAATGGTTATCTCTGTTGCAAAATCTTTAGCTTTAATAGTAATGGTTGGAAGAAAATCAGCCAATGGCCTGTTACCTGCAACACCAAGTATTTGCTTCATTTGTTTTGTGCTTTTGCCTCCAAACAAGGCCGCATCCCCTTTACTCCTGATGATTGCAAAATTTTTATCACTGCCAGTTTGTTCAAATATCAGGCTGCTCAATTCTTTTTCAGAAAATGTTAGTTTTGTGCGTGCTTGAAGCCGTTCCCAATCTTTAATACGCTGTTCAATAATCTCCAACTTGCGGGTTTGAATAGCAAAGTAGTTTTGGGCAAACGCAATGGCTTCTTTTTTGGGGTCACCGTTTTGGGCAATCAAATAGCAGGCATATCGTGTAAGCATAAAATCCTGTATCTCCCTTTGCGAACCTGAACCCAACTGAACCATTTTCCCGACTTCGGCAAAATGGTCATTTATCTCATTCCCTGCAGTTTCACAAGCTGTTTTGGCTTTGTTCAGTACTTTTATAAAATTATCCCATTTGGTATATCCCAACAGATGTTGTAAATCCCTGGCGAACCAAAACTCAATCCTGTCTTCGGTTATATTTGAATATCCTTCAAACGAGTTTGTTAATGTTGCTATCTGTTCTTTTTTCATGGTTTAGTCATTTAGAGTATATAGTCTTTTTAGTCTTGGATTTTAAGGATTTGATGAAGCCGGATATTAATTTTTGAACTTCATCACTTTTTGAAATTAATTCATCTTTTAATTTTCCATTAATATATCCCAATCTTTCTGACAAATAAACCATTGATTTTACTTCGCTGCACGAACTGAAAGCTATGTATAAGAATCTTGAAAAATCAGCATCTGTTTTTCTGTCAAAGCCCTCTGCAATATTATTAGAAACAGAAACAACCGCTCTACAAATCTGGTCTCGAAAACCATAGTCATTTAATTCTTTAAACTCCGAATAAATAATAACGGCTAAATCCTGTGATTTCTGCCAGGCAATAATATCTTCAAAACTTTTAATTGTCATAGTTTTATTCTAAAATAACAGACTAATTGACTAAACAAACTAACCCTTACTAAACAAACTATATGGAATACCGACAAATTCAATTTGATTGTCAGTTAAGTATTCTTCATCAAGAAAACATGATGGAGCATATACTATCCGTTTGCTGGCCGGATGTTCCTGTTTGATTCTTTCAGCCATTGAAAGATTAAGTGCAAGGCGGGTAAGCGTTTCATAATCCTGTTTGTAAACCAGATAGATTGCCTGCCTTCCGAATTCACCAACAAAATAAGTTTCTTCATTGATAGAGTCTTCAGATTCAAGGTTTTCACCCGTGCATAAATAATAAACATATTTGGCAAACTGCTTATAAGTTGGCAGCTCACTGGCAAGCATAGTTTCAGCATCTAGTGGAATCCCAACCTGATAATATTTAAAACCGGAATCATATTCAAACTTGTCAATTGCTAGTTTAACTCTTTCGCGGGTAATATCTTTACAAATATTTTTATCAGGTTCGTTTTCTGATGCCTCGGTCATTTGAACCATTATGCACTGTCGATTTCCTTCATCCTCTTTATTTAGTTCCATTAATGCGTGCATTGTTGTACCCGAACCTGCAAACGAGTCAAGGATGATTGAGTTTTTATCAGTAATGAATGGCAGTATATGTGTGAGTAGTTGAACGGGTTTCGGATTTTTAAATGGAACTGTTCCAAATAAATTCCTTAAATCATATGCTCCAAGTCTGCCATCAAGTTCAAATACACTTGACAGTTTATCAACATATTCATGTGCATATACTTTGAGTTCAATTATTTTAGTTTCATCATTGCCAAACAGAATTTTACCTTCATCTAATAAATCCTGCATCGTTGATTCTGGAAACCTATAACCCATCAATGGTTGCTTACAAGCTTTTTTAGTTCTAGGATGTATTACATCATATCTATAACCTTCCTTACCAGGGTTGTGAACACTTTGGCTACCAGTATAAACACCTTTAGAATCAATATACTTATACCTATCCAGTTTACCTAAGAATCTCTTATTTCTCCTAAACCATGCAGAATAAACTCTTTGAAGTTCAGCAATATCTTCATGTTGAATATTTAGCTCCTTGCCAATTTTAATTAATTCTTCTTTTGAATCTGAAATTGGCGATTTCCATTCATTGGGAATTTTGTTTTTATCATAAGCGTAAACAATTAGATATTCATGCTCAACAGCTACATTTGTAGGATTGTTATCAGTCGCATTTTTCCAGATAATATTTCCGACAAAGTTTTCTTCACCAAATATCTCATTCAAGAGCGATTTTAGATTATGGTATTCATTATCATCGCAAGAAATGATTATAATACCGTTCTCGCATAACAACTCCCTCAAAAGTTTTAATCTTGGGGTCATCATGCAGTTCCATTTCTCATGTTTATTCAAATCTTCTTTGCCAACAACTTTTCCGAACCATTCTTTGAAGAGAGGGGAATTAAATCTGTCTGTATAAATCCAATCTTCTTTTCCGGTGTTATAAGGTGGATCAATATATATGCACTTAACTCTTCCTGAATATTGAGGTAACAATGCCTTCAATGCAATTAGGTTATCGCCCTCAACTATTATGTTTCCATTTGCTTTGTCAGGATTGAAATGCAAGTCTGGAACTTCATCAAGTGTATGATATGGGACTGCCAAATGGTGGTTCCAGATTATATTTTTTCCTTTAAATTGAAGTGTTGGCATTTGTATAAATTATAGTTTATTGTACTTTAATTCTTTTTCAGCAAGCTTTAAAGCTTTAAGACCAAGCTCCTCGTTTTTCAATTCATAAATTACTTTTTCACTTAAAAAGAGGATAAGAAGTTTTTCAGGTTTCTCATTGTACAATTCAGCCAGTCTAAGAATTAACTCTTTTGTAAGTTTTCTTTCTCCTCTTTCCATTTTGCTAAGTATTGCAACGTCAATATCTGCTTTCATTGCAGCCTTTCGAAGAGTCAGACCTGCATTTTCTCTAAGTTCTCTAAGTTTTTGTCCTGTTGTTGACATTTTATGTGTTGACTATTTGTGTCAAAAGTAATTCTTATTCCTGATTTTTGAAAATGATTTTAATAAATATTTATCAACAATCTTGTCAAGGTGCGCTGGGTCAAAAAGCATGTGTGTGACAGCGAAGGGAGGTTTGCAGGGAAGGGCTGGAACACTCTTGCTTTTGTGTGGTGGGATTTCCACTTTATTATTCTTTCAAATTGCAGCAAATTTTCTATTGCACTGCCTTTTTTTTCGCTTGCACACAACTACTTTCTATCCACACCCCTCTTGTATTTAGATCGCCAATATCTGTAGGCGCTTTTTATGCCTAATTGCGGTTATCATGTTGGCCTTAGCGTGCTATCATCAGGTGCACATTTTTTCATGGGGCTTTCAGATACCGTAAAGATACAAAAACATGATAAATATATTTATCCTATGTTATGTCCTCCGCCACAGATAACTTCACTCAATCTCACACATCGTGCAATCGATAAATCGGGAAAACAAATACGCCTTTTGAAGTGCACAAGAGGGAGACGGGGTGACATGGCGACCAGGGAACTGGGCGGGTCATGCCAATCGAATATCGATTGATCGGAAAATCCTGCCGCCTTCCGGCCCGTACATAATTCAGCAATTCAGCAATTCAACAATTCAACCATTCAACCATTCAACAATTCAACAATTTAAAAGTGACCTACACCAATCCCCATTCCATATTAATTTCGTTACTTTGCCAGTTATTAATTACAATCTATTATTCACTACAAACCAACAGAAATGAAGAGATTATACTTGTTGCTTATTTCCCTGTTTTGCCTCAATGTGGTATTTGCACAGGATACCATTATCGTACAAACATTTACCCTTGATTCTGTAGGACGGTCAGGGATCTTCCAGTTTCCTGAGGACCCCGGAACAAACTGGGAAAAGATCATTATGCAATACAGGATGCGCTGTCATGATGCCCTGGTAGGAAATGGCAACGTCGGATGCTGGGAATGGGACTATTCCTGCCACACCGTGATCGTTGATTCTAACCAGACAGATTCAACTTATGCCAGCCATCCAAGTCATGTAATCATTGAGAGTAATTCTAACCCTTATTATTATGTTAATGATCCCACCCACACCTATTACCATTATACTCAACAAGAGGTTACCTATGACCAGGTCATTTCTGAAGATTATTTCCGGATCGGCGATGGAAACCAGATACTTAATATACCGTTTCAAACCAGCGAGCAAACTGGAAAAACCCAGATCCTGCTCACTGCTTCGGAGGTAATGAATAGTGGATTACAGGCAGGTGATATTACCGGGTTGATAATGGATATTGGAACAACAGGAAGTGAGATGGAGTTCCTGAAAATCAAATTTAAACACACAGGCAAAACCGAGCTTGATTCAATAAGTCCGGATACAGATGGATTTACGGAAGCCTATTTTCTGAACACCACACTGGATCCCGATGGCGAATATCATTTTAAATTCTATGAACCATTTACATGGGATGGGATCTCGGGATTGCTTATTGAGTTATCATATTCAAACCAGGTATCAGGGAATAACAGCCAGGTTTATGGTGGGAATACAGGTATAAATTCAACCTTGCATTCAGCAGGGGATGATGGAAGTTATTCTTGCAACAGAAGCAGTTATATTGATGTTCCTCCTGCGGCTTTTGCATCTGTTGATAGTGTCATTACAATATCTTTCTGGCAGTATGGTGATATCGATGTATTACCACGTAACACCTTTATTTTCTATGGCTCTGATCAGAATAACAGAAGGGTACTTAATTGCCATTTACCATGGTCGAATGGAAATATTTACTGGGATGCTGGTAATTCGGGATCATCATCCTACGACAGGATCAATAAGGCAGCTAGTTTCAGTGATTATGCCGGACAATGGAATCACTGGGTATTTGTTAAAAACTCGGTAACCGGAGCAATGAAGATCTACCTGAATGGTTCTTTATGGCACAGCGGAACAGGTAAAACACGATCCATGGCAGGGATTACCAGATTTGGTATAGGGGGCCGTGATTACGGAAGCTGGTTCGGACGCATCAATGAGTTCAGGATCTGGAATACTGAACTTGACAGTACGGATATCCAGGAATGGATGTATAAGGATCTTGATGCCTCACATCCTGATTATGATAAGCTGCAGGTTTATTATAAGTTTGATGAAAACACGGGATCGGCCGTTAACGATCATTCAGGGAATAATCATCACGGAGAGGTAATAGGAATACCACAATGGGATCTGATCAAAGGAAACGAACTCATAAGGAACTTCAATTCCGGTCAGATACGCCCGAATATAGAATTGGTACAGGGATCTTACCAGCAAACCATTACAACTACCGATTATCTCGATTCTATACAAAAAGGATACGAGATCGTATATGACTATTATGTTGAAAATAACAACCTCATACGCAATGACACCAATTATTATTATGAGGCGGGTTATATGAGTGTTTATAATGAATTGAATACCAGGGTGGATTCTGTATTTGTACCTGAAGAAGATTCAATAAATATAGAAACACTTAATTACTACAGTAAATCACCGACAAGATTTAAACTCTTATCTTTTGTAACACCCTATGGTAACGGTCTTGATCTTGGTATAGAAGGGAAGATGTGGGAATTTGACGTTACTGATTTTGCCCCGATTTTAACCGGTGAGAGATATCTGTTTATGAATGGGGGTGGACAATGGAGCGAAGAGTTCGACATCCGGTTTTTATTTATTGAAGGAACACCACCACGTGATGTGGTCTCTATACAGAATATCTGGCCGGTATCCTTCAGTCCGGCCTGGTTCAATCAACTTATAAACGACCAGAAATTTGAACCCCGGTCTGTCCTGATGAATCCTGATGCTTCGCAGTATAAGCTTCGTTCAATGATATCCGGCCATAGCCAGCAGGGTGAATTCACCAATAAAAGGCACTACCTAACAGTGGATGAGGATACCGAATTCGAATATCATGTATGGAAAGAATGTTCTGATATTCCGATCTATCCCCAGGGAGGGACTTGGATCTATGACAGGGCTGGATGGTGCCCGGGCGACCCGACCTTGCTCTTCGAGTATGATATCACTGATCTGGTGGAGCCAGGGAATAATCATACCATCGATTATGGAATTAAATATTATCCAACCATACCCGATGGGAAATTCATTATCTCCAACCAGCTCGTATCTTATGGAGATCCAAACTTCAACCTCGATGCTGCAATTATTTCGGTTGGTAATCCAAACTCCAGGGTGGCTGAGTTCCAGCGTTTCAATCCGTCATGTATGGACCTGGTTGTTAATATCAGGAATAGAGGTGCAACAACCCTTACCAGTCTTGATATTGAATATTCTATTGAAGGCGGTGAGACATTGAATTATACATGGAACGGTAGCCTGGAATTTTTAGAGCAGGAGGCAGTAACTCTTCCCGTTACCGATTATTCTTTCTGGGTAGGGACCTCTAATCATTTCATAGCAAACATAAGCAGTCCGAATGGTGGAACCGATGAATACCCGAATAACAATACATACAGGATTGAATATGAAGAGGTAGCAACTTATGATGATGATATCACCATTATTATTGAATGTAAGACCAATAACTATGGATACCAGACCTCATACACACTTTCTGACGCAGAAGGAAACATCATACTTGTAAGGGATGATCTGGATAATAATACCATTTATACTGATGAACTTGATCTGGCCCATGGGTGTTATAAGATCAGACTTGACGATAGTGCTGATGACGGGCTGTACTGGTGGCATAATTCTTCCCAGGGAACAGGCTACTTTAAACTTAAAGATTCTGAAGGCCCTACACTCATGAGCTTTGAACCTGAATTCGGACGATTTATGGAGTATGAATTTGCAGTGGCCAATACTACCGGTATAGAGAATAATGAAACTACCTCAATACTCAGCGTATACCCAAATCCGGCCACTGATATGGTTTATCTTGAATTTCGGGGGTATGTAAATAATAAGGTTTCAGTGACTATATTAAATGAGGCGATGCTGCCTGTTATGAAGGAGGGGATCAAAATTACATCTGATAGCCAGGTATCAAACCTGAATTTGAAACATCTGCCATCAGGCATATATTTTATCCAGATAATCACTGATGGTAAACAATCTGTCGAAAAGCTTGTAAAATACTAATATTCCTTCATGTAACTCCGTGTCCCTCCGTGCAACTCTGTGAAATAATTTCATAGCTATTCCACGGATTTACACGGAGATAAAGGAGAACCACGGAGATAAATAACATCATAATATTAATTCAATTTCCTTTTGACAAGTCCTCTCAGTATCCACCACCCCAGGGCAGCTATGATTACGGTAAACAATCCGAATATCGTGGTAACGAAAGACAGGTAATAACCTATCAGGACAATAGAAGGGGAAATATCAGAAGCAACCATGATCTCCTGCAGGGCCAGCCAGAGTGCATTAACCTGGCCAAACAGCCCCAATGCAAATGCAAGGCTTCCCCAGAATAGAATCCCATTAAGGCCCCATTTTAATTGTTTGTTGGTAGATTCTTTTACAATATATATGTCGATAACTTTTTTCAGGATCAGAATCACAACCAAAAGGAATAACAAGATCATTGGCCACCTGTAAGGCCCCATGTGAAAAAAGAATTGTCCGAATGAAATACTGGAAAACATATTAACCTCCGTTTTACAAATTTAACTTTTATTGATTTCACGGCGAAGATATAGCCACAGATTACACAAATTATTAATAGTATACTGGTAAAGGCTTGAGGTCGGCAATTATCATGAAAAGATGCCTGAGGCCTTTTAATAGATAAATTAAAGGCACTGGCAGATGAAATTAATCATTTAATCTATATATGAATTTTATGTATCAAATTAGTTTTAATTTTATACCAACCTGAAATTTAAATGCAACTGAGTTTTGACATATTGTTCAGTAAACGATGGCGATGGGTATGGCATGCATTGTACTGGTCGATTGTACTTGTATTCTACACCTTCTTTTTCGGGCATGAAAGGGGCAACTATTACAATACATTTTTGTTTGTTCTCCTGCTTCTGCCTGTTTCTGCAGGAACTACTTATGTTTTTATCTATTGCCTTGTTCCGAAATTTTTTCTGACGAAAAAGTATTTCAGGTTTATCCTATTTTCAGCATACACTATTCTTGGATCGGTTTACCTGGAGACCATGATCGTGTTTCTGATGATATTCCAGTTTGTATTTGGAAATGGCCCTGCACTGGATACTTCTACGATCGATGTTTACTTTCTCATAGTGGGTATGTATTTTGTCATCATCCTGGCAATTGCCATAAAGCTGTTCAAATTGTGGATTGAAAAACAACAGGCTGTGCAGGAGGTCACAAAAGAAAAGCTTGAAGCAGAGTTAAAAATGCTGAAGTCACAGATACATCCGCATTTCCTTTTTAATACCTTGAATAATATTTATGGCGTAACGATAAGAACATCAGATAAAGCTTCCGATATGATCCTGAAACTTTCTAGTATATTGGATTATCTCTTATACGAAAGCGATGCTGCAGAAGTATCACTCGAAAAGGAGTTGCACGTAATACAGGAGTATATAGCCCTTGAGAAGGTCAGGTACGGTGATAGGCTTAAAGTTGAGTTTGAGATCGATGGCATTATAGCTGATAAAAAAATTGCACCAATGTTAATGATCCCATTCGTTGAGAACTGCTTTAAGCATGGAGCCGGCAAAACGAGAGAGAATGCATGGATAAAGATCAGGGTGGATGTTGACAAAGAGAATCTGCGTATATTTATTGCGAATAGTACAAAGCCCGGGCTGCAGAATGAGCAGCAAAGTACGGGAAAAGGGCTTGGTTTGCAAAATGTGAAAAAGAGATTGGAGTATATATATAATGATAGATATAAGTTGGACATTCAGGATAAGGTGGAGGGGTTTGTTGTGGAGATGAGGATAGAGTTGAATGGTTGAGTAGTTGAGTAGGTAAGTGAGTTAAGGAAGTTAAGGAAATAGTAAATAGTTTACTAAAAATCTTTGTGAACCTTTTTGTAATAGCTATTGCACTGAGTTACGCGAAGAAGCACAAAGTTACACAGAGGTAGAAAAAACAACAACAATTGAACAATCGGAAAAATGAAGACTAAATGCATAATCATTGATGACGAACCTTTAGCTATAGAAGCACTGACGGCACTTCTGGAGAAATTCCCCGATATGGATATTGTGGAAACCTGCCGCGATTCTTTCCAGGCTTTCGAGGTATTGCAGAAAAAGAAGGTTGACCTGATGTTCCTTGATATACAGATGCCTGAGGTTACAGGCTTGAGTTTTGTAAAAAGCCTTCAGCGTCCCCCAAAAGTCATCCTGACCACCGCCTATCGTCAGTATGCGCTGGAGGCATTTGACCTTGATGTGGTCGATTATCTCCTTAAGCCCATCTCCCTGGAAAGATTGATGAAAGCCATCAATAAGTATTATAAACTCGCCGATAGCGGAGAACAACTTCTTAAACCTAAAGAAACAACTGGTGAAACTGTATCAGACCATATTTTTGTCCGTGCTGACCGAAAGCATGTTAAAGTGTTTTTTCAGGATATCCTTTACATAGAAGGATTAAAAGACTATGTAAGGATTGTAACCCTAAATGGAAATATCCTGCCCAAGTTATCATTAAACCAGCTGGAGACAGACCTTTCGGAAAATAATTTCCTCAGGATCCACAGGTCTTATATCATCAACCTGTCAAAAGTTACCGCCTTCACCTCCCGGTTCGTGGAAATTGATAAATGGGAGTTGCCCATAGGGGGCAGCTACAGGAATATGGTTTTGAACCTGCTCGGGGGAAGGAATGAGGGGTGAGGATTGTCGATTGTCGCTGTTCGGTTTTCGATTTGTCGATTGTAGAAGAAAATAATTGGCAATTGAACAATGAAACCATGAAACAATGAAGCCATGGAATAATCAACAGCGACACGTTCCCTTCCTTCGTCGGGGAATTCGTCCCTTTAATAATTCAACAACTAAACAGTGATCTCTCTGAAACTGATAAGTTTATGGTTTTTCTCATCCCATAAACGATACCTGGCCGTTTTGATTCCATCGGCAAAGTTTATTGGTTTTTTTTGAAAAATTGCATTCTCCCGGTTGCACTTTTCCAGGTTATAATTGGGTATTTTAGGGCTCAAATGATGAATATGATGAAACCCAATATTACCAGAAAACCATTGTAATATTCTTGGAAGTTTGAGATAGGAACTACCATCCATGGCAATCATGGTATAATTCCAGTTTTCTGTACGTTCCCATACCACATCCTTATACTGGTGCTGTACATAAAACAGCCACACTCCTGCCACAGAAGCAAAGAACAGCACAGGTACCTGAATCAAAATGAATGTTTTAAACCCAATCAGGAGAGAAATCAATACAATGGCAATGATTACTCCTAGGGTAGTCAGGTGAGTGTATAAGTTCATCATTGGTGTATGATCTTTCCTGTGAAACCTGAAAAGTATTGAAAAAAGAAAGAATGGAGCAACAATAAGTAGAACAACCGGATTACGGTACATGCGGTAATAGAATTTTCCAAATGTTGAACGGCAGTTATATTCTTCAACGGTCAGTGTCATGACATCTCCGTTGCCCCGTTTATCTAG
Source organism: uncultured Bacteroidales bacterium (assembly GCA_964468645.1). Classification (GTDB taxonomy): domain Bacteria; phylum Bacteroidota; class Bacteroidia; order Bacteroidales; family JAIOZK01; genus JAIOZK01. Next base: position 72,964 of record CAYXUU010000024.1, on the reverse strand, counting down.
ATTGCCAACTGTTTTATGGTGTAACATATGTTCGTGGGTCCATTTATGATAGGGGGTAAAAGCCATAAAGCCGGTAGCGATACCCACAATTCTGCATGTTAAGGGTGATTTGAAAAAGGAACCATGGCCACAGTCATGAAAAATAATAAATATCCTTACAAGAAAACCAGCTGCAATGATTGATATCCCCAGTGTTATCCAGTAAGAAATCTGTAGGGTATAGATCATCAATACCCATAAACCTATATAGGGAACAAATGAGTTGATCAATTGCCACCAGCTTTTGGCAAGCCCCGGTTTGTTATAATTACTTATGATCTTCGTCCAGTTTGCCCAATCCTTTTCATTTCTGGTTTTGTTTTCCATGATCAATTATTTAAGGAATAAAGCGAAAACTACGGTCTTTCTGAGTCCTGTTTTTAGATACTATAAAGGTAATCATTTACATTACCTTGCCAACTTTATCCATAAAAACACTAACATTCAGCATCCTTTCTCCCACCCTCAACCCTCAACCTTAAACCATATGTTAAGAACCAGTACCGGTGAATCTTATGAAACATTCAACATATTAAGTCAATCATGCATTTCATCGAATGATATGGTTGTTTTGTCGAATTTATAAGTTAATAATTACATAGAAACTGTGTGAAAAAATTAATCAGCCAAGTTTTTCCCCACATTGTTTGCAGTATTTTGCATTCGCATCATGATCCTTACTCTTACATTTTTTACATTCATGTGTGGGCCTGGCATGATCTCTGGCCCTGGTCATCTCAGCAGTTATAATCCCGGTTGGAACGGCAATAATTGAATAGCCCAGTATCATCACCAGTGATGCTATGGCCTGACCCCAGAAGGTTTGTGGAGCAATGTCACCATATCCAACTGTTGTTAATGTAACTATTGCCCAGTAAATACTTCTGGGTATATTATCAAATCCATATTCAGGTCCTTCGATCAGGTACATCAGGGCACCCATAATGACAACAATCGTCATAATGACCGAAAGGAATATAATGATTTTATGCCTGCTCGATCTGAGTGATGTAAGCAGGTAACGCGATGCCCCGATAAACCTGTCCAGTTTCAATATCCTGAAAACGCGTAATAAACGAAGTATCCTGATGACAAGCAGAAACTGGGTACCAGTAAATAAAAGGCTGAGATATGTTGGGATGATTGAAAGAAAATCGATAATCCCGTAAAAACTGAAGATATACCGCCACTTTTTCTTGCTTGTAATAATCCTCAAAATATATTCAACTGTGAATAATACAGTGAAGAACCATTCTGCGATATAAAGTGTTTTGCCAAACTGTTTATGTATGGATTCAACACTATCGTAAAAAACAACAATAACACTGAGAATGATAGAGACAAGAAGGATGATGTCAAACAACCTTCCAGCCTTTGTATCAGAACCGAAGATAATTTTGTTAAGTCTTTTTTTCCAGTTAAACTTTTGTTTCACCGGCTAAAGTTAAGAAAATTCAGAATTTCTCAAAAATACCCAGGCCAAACAGTGCATAATCATATTTCACCGGATCGGTTTCTATGAAATCAGGATGGTTGTACTGGAGGTATTTGGATTCGAGAAATTCCAATAATTCTGTTGTGGAAATATCTGGAGAATGCATACAGTTCTGTTAAAGAAATAGAACGCAGATTATTTTGATTATTATGATTTTTTAGGATTAGATCTGCGAAGATCAAAAGCAATCATAAAAACCAGCGTTCCATTATTATTGCACTTTACCATTGATAGTGATGATATTCAATTTCCCGTATCCATTGCCCAGGTCATTTGCAAAATCGTAATAAGCACCAACAATAGTAAGTGTGCCATCAGTTACCAGATCGGCATACTTCGACATGGCTACCTGAACTTGGTATTCCAGGTTATTCATGATACTCTTAACAATTCCGGTTCGATCATCTTCATCGGTAAAGGCAGGGGATAATCTATCAAGTTCCCGTTGTATGGTTACAGGTTCATCTGTATAGCCATTGTGCCAGGCTTTTACGGCTCCACATTCGGAATGGCCAACAATTAATAATACCGGTGTTTTCAGGTGATATATACCGTAATCAACCGAACCCTCAACACTTGATATCTGGTTTCCGATATTCCTTATAGTAAATACTTTATTTACCGCATCAGCAATTAACGCATTACTTTGTACCCTTGAATCTGAACATGAAACCATGGTAATGGCAGGTGACTGCTGTTCCATATGCAGCTTGAAGTATGTATTATCATTCGATTGGCAGAAATCAAGATTTCCAGATCTGATCTGTTCTATTATCTTATCCGTATTGATCATTTGGTGTATTTTATGAAATTAAACTTCCCGCACAAATCACTCAAATCAGGGTTTCCATCCCTTCCTCCGTCAGGGTTTGTATCCCTTACCAATTTATCAATCCTGGACTTCGGACTCAAAACTCAGAACAATAAACTAATTCAGCCTGTGAACCTCCTCAAGGTTCTCAAGCCCCATTGTGATTGCTTCTTCATTAAGCGGAATAAGCTTGTGATATCTTTCAGGCAGGGATTTTTTCAAACCTTCGACCACATTTTTATATTCAAGGATAGGACGCATTTTAAGGTATGCACCAAGAACCACCATATTGAATACCTTGGTATTTCCCATTTCGGAAGCCAGCCTGGCGCCACTTATCTTGTATATATTGATATCTGTCCTTTCGGGATGTTTTGTAATCCCGTTAGGATCATATAGTAGGTAACCACCAGGTTTAACCATGCTTTCGAATTTATCCATAGATTGCTGGTTCAAGATTATCGCAGTGTCAAATTCATTCAGAATCGGGGAACTTACCCTTTCATCGCTAACAATTACAGTAACGTTTGCGGTTCCACCACGCATTTCCGGACCATAGGATGGCATCCAGCTAACTTCCTGTCCCTGCATAATACCAGAGTAGGAGAGTATCTTACCCATGGATAATACGCCCTGTCCGCCAAAACCTGCTATGATTATTTCTTCAGTCATTTTATTGTTTATTACTTAAGTATCTTATTTATATTGTCAGTTAATAATTGTATTGAACTGTTTCAGGTTACATGCTGCAGGTTGCAGGTTAAGTGATGGTCACATGGTTATTTTTCCGCTTCCAGCATCCAGTTTCCAGCCTCCAGCTTCTATTTAACAATTTCCCCATTCACCTTAATATCACCCAGCGGATAGAAAGGAAACATATTTTCTTCCATCCATATATTAGAATCTGTTGGGGTCATCTTCCAGCCCGAGTTACAGTTTGATACTACCTCAATAAAGTTCAGCCCTCCCTTGCGTTCCATCTGGTTTTTAATGGCATTTCTGAAGGCCTTCTTGGTCTTTCTAACACCAGCGGGAGTATGCACTGCCTGTCGTGTAACATAATATGTACCTGGTAGTTGTGCAACTAGTTCTGTAATTTTTAAGGGATTACCCATAGCATGAACATCCCTACCATATGGTGATGTTGATGATTTCATACCCGGTAAAGTAGTAGGCGCCATCTGGCCACCAGTCATTCCATAGATTCCGTTATTGACGAAAACGATCAGTATGTTCTCACCACGGTTACATGCATGGATTGTTTCTGCAGTTCCGATAGCAGCAAGGTCACCATCACCCTGGTATGTAAATACGATTTTGCCAGGCCAGCAACGTTTGATCCCGGTTGCCAGTGCAGGCGCTCTGCCATGGGCTGCCTGCTGCATGTCGATATTCATAAACTCATAAGCCAGTACTGAACATCCAACCGGGGCAATACCAATTACATCTTTTTGTATTCCCAGTTCATCGAAAACTTCCATTAATGCCCTGTGAGTAGTACCATGGCCACAGCCCGGGCAATAACTCAGGATCTTTTCTGTCATTAAACTGGTTTTCTTATAAACCAGATTTTCGTCACTGATAATATCGCTGATTACAATTTCTTCTTTCATGTTCTAAACTCCGATTAATTTATTTTCGAGGATTTCCACAATTTCAGAAGGTGTGTATATAATACCACCCATACGTCCATAATGCTCAACAGGAACTCTGCCTTCAACGGCCAGTCTGACGTCTTCCACCATTTGGCCTGCACTTAGCTCAAGTGTTAGTATTCCTTTCAGCTGGCCAAGCATTTCTTTTATAGCAGCATAAGGATAGGGATAAAGTGTTATAGGCCTTAGAAGCCCGACTTTATATCCTTTTTCCCTTGCCAGCTGAACAGTTTTCTGTGCGATCCGTGCACTGGAGCCATAGGCGATGAAAAGGTATTCTGCATCATCGCATTGTATCTTTTCATAACGCACTTCGTTTTTTTCGATCTCCCTGTACTTTGCCTGTAGTTTAATATTGTGCCTTTCCTGGCGTGCAGGATCAAGGTCAAGTGAAGTGATAATATTTCTTTCCCTTGTTTCAGGTTTTCCGGTTGTTGCCCATGGACATTTTTCGATGATCTCTTCTTCTGTCCATCTTGGAACAGTGTCCTTGAGTTCAACTTTTTCCATCATCTGGCCAATTACGCCATCCGACAGTATCAACACGGGATTTCTGTATTTGAATGCCAGGTCGAATGATTCTGAAACAAAGTCTGACATTTCCTGAACCGATGCCGGCGCCAGAACGATCATGTAATAATCGCCGTGCCCACCACCCTTGGTTGCCTGGAAGTAATCAGCCTGGGATGGTTGTATAGTACCTAAACCCGGGCCTCCACGAACAACATTCAATAGTACACAGGGCAATTCTGCACCTGCCATATATGAAACCCCTTCCATCATCAGTGAAATGCCTGGGCTTGATGAGGATGACATACATTTTTTCCCTGTCCCGGCTGCTCCATAGATCATATTGATGGAGGCTACCTCGCTTTCAGCCTGTAAAACCACCATACCGGTACGCTCGTAAGGTTTTTCAGCAGCAAGATATTCGATCACTTCCGATTGTGGTGTTATCGGATATCCAAAATAGGCATCCACTCCAGCTCTTATGGCAGCTTCCCCTATCGCCTCATTACCTTTCATTAATTTTAATTCACCCATTTATATCGTCATTTTATACGTTAACTGTTAATTTCTTTCTATAAACCGTGATCACACCATCAGGGCATACGATAGCACAATTTGTGCAACCTGTACATGCCTCCGCATTCTCCATATAAGCGTAGTGATACCCTTTTCCATTCACTTCATCGGTCATCCCGATAACCTCTGTCGGACAGGCGCCCACGCACACCTCACAACCTTTACATCGCTCAATATCAACGACTATAGCACCTCTTATTTTTGCCATAACTTAGCTCCTCAATTAGTAATAAATCAAACATGAATTTAATGTTACGAAATTAACAAAAAATCCCTGATAGCAAATTCACACCCTTTCTAAATTGAACAGCTTGCTTTAATTTAGATGGAATATAAATAGATGCTGGAAACTGGAAGTTAGAAACTGGAAGTTAGAAGCTGGAAGTTAAAAGCTGGAAAAGAAAGATAGTTTATTCGTATTGAAAATGAACATGATACAGATTTGTGGCATGGCGTTTTGCGAATCCCCCTATATATTTAAATTGTTATAATAAAAAAGAGAAGTTATTTCAATAATATTATTATTTTGATTTATCGATGTAAAACTGATATTATTCTATTATGTTTGTTAACAAATAACTAAATAAACCAATTAATAAAACAATCAATTATGAGGAAAATCAGTGCAATTTTTATTGCGTGTATTATTACATTAGCAATAAGCGAAATTACATTTGGACAGGATGAGGTTAGTTGTCCGGGTTATTCGATTTTTTCACAACCCAATGATTATAAAGCCAGTGGATCTACGTCAGACACTGAATCATTTGGGAAAAATGAAAGAGCATTCGATAACTTCTGGTCAGTATCAGGGGATATTTATGGAATTACATTCTGGGGTTCCTTTCATGGAGCTGTACCAACATCTGCAGTTTTCGAAATTATTTTCTGGGAGGATAATGCAGGAACTATTGGAGCACAGGTTGAATCATTTACTGTTACAATAGAACCTGAATCGGTTGGTGGTGGATACCGGTTTGAAGGCTTCTTTCCGTCAGCAGTTACCTTATCGGATGGTTGGGTTTCAGTGCAAAGAATTAATCCTGGTGGATCACCACCATTTACCTGGTACAGGACTCAGAATTGGATAGGTGACAATTTGCGCGGGTATGAGATAGACGGGACCATATATATGATGATTTATGACATGAGTTTTTGTTTAAGTGGTGTTGGACGTCCAACAATACCTATCAGTAACTGGGCAATTTTTATTGCTGTCTTTTTAATCGCAGCCGCTAGCATTTATAGGTTCAGAGGGGTATTTATATAAACTATTCTCTAAAGATAGAAATATAAAGCCACTCTAATTTTCAGAGCGGTTATCTTTATTCACTGAAGTTTTACTGAGGTCGGTTAAATCGATATATACCTAATACTTAATCCTAAAGCTTAATGACTATTAAGGAGACAGGAAGAGGGAGATTGGTGGTTTAGAGTTGGAAAGTTTAATTTTCTGAACAATGAGTTTACTAAGCCAGCTTAAAAACCTTGCTGTTTTTACGATTAATTCTGCGCAAAATGGCCGAATATTGGCTGTCTTTCTTACCTTCAAATTTGTTTATAACTTCCAGCCCTTTTTTGAAGTTCCCCCGTTCACGATACATATTAGCCAGAAATAATAAATTCCATTTCAAGCAGGTTACTGTAAAATTTTATCTTCTGTTCAACCCCGTCATCTTCAAGCCCCCAGTGCAAATCATAGGTATCATGAGCATCCGGCAGGTTCTCAGTTTTTTCCCTATCAAGCTTTTCTTCGGGTATTTTTGAATCTTCTTTCCAAAATGGCCGCTTGCAATCATCACAGATGCTTATTCCTTTGTCATCAATTAACGAGGGCATGTCATCACTATAACCATCCGAGTAATATGTAACGGCCCCGTGCACAGTATATGACATTAATTCATAATCTTGCATGAGGGTTAAACAATGTGGACATTTGATGATAATCCGATGGAATGTGGTCATGATGTATTGTTAAATGCCTAAAATTAAGAAAAGCCTGTATAAATAAAAGCCGTTGTAAATAATATTATATACTTTTGAGAAAATATCTTTTTTATTGCCCGGTTTTTCCGCTCCTGCAAACCAGAAAGATTTACCATTTTAACAAACTTATATGATAAACTTTTTTATATACTTAATTGGCCTTGTTGCTTCAGTATTTGTTCTTGCTTTTTCCCTCCGGTACGGATTAAAAGCTGCCGGTAGCTGGGATGATTATATTAATTCACGATACATTAATGTTTCACAAGGATTTCAGTGGTATTATCGTATTCCTCTTGCTATTGGGGTAATACCTGAATTCTATTTTTTCATGGTGCTGGGTAGCAACAACTATTTTAAAAGGAATTGGTGGGCACTTAGAACAACCGCTTTCATTTCTTTTTTATTGTTCATTGTTCTGTTAACCAGCAGGAGTACAGTTGAGAGTTATTATTCCTTGAAGCTTGTTGCTGAAAATGGAATATCCGTTTTGCTTACGTCCGGGCTTATATTCTGGTATTTGAATATCCTGAATCTTTTATACATTGGTGTTTTTGCCCTGATCACCATTGAAAGCATCCGGATGCAACACTGGTATGCACCTGTCAGAATAATTCTCTATACTGTTTTAAGTCTATTACTGTCAACATTAACACTTATTGTTCTCTCCCTGATCATTGCATTTACGCTGATTTATATGGCATACAAGATCATTAAATTCCTTTTCTTTTCACGAAAACATAGAAGATATAATAACAAAGACGATATAAATGACGAAGAGAGTACATCAAAAACTTTGAAAACCACTTTCCGGGATTTCAGGTCAGAACTTTACGAATGGGAACAAACACGAAAGACTGTAACCAATCAGGAAAAGAAAAAAAAGAAACCAACAATAAAAAGAAAAAGACCAAAGATAGTGCGTAAATCAAAGGTGGTCAGTAATGAGAACATCCAAAGATTTCATCCCGATTAAGGATACCTATGAAAACTGCTGAAAAAAATAAGGAATCACCGGAAGAAATTATCGAACAAATGAATGCACGCTTAAGTGTTGATCCGGATGATGACTGGGCATTGATAGAAAGAGGGACCACTTATAAAAAACTTGGAAGGCTGGAAGCTGCGCTAAAAGATATAAATAGAGGTATAGCCCTTGTTGATGATGATCCCTATTATTATTTCGTAAGGGGCAGTTTATATGAAGCGGCCAATAAACCCAGGGCTGCCCTGATTGATTTTGATACGGCTGCTAAGCTTAAACCTGATGATCTATTATATGTTACCTGCCGGGCTGGTATTTTGAGAGACATGAAAAAATTCGAGGAAGCCCTTATTGATCTTAATCATGTTTTAGAGATTGACATAAATTATCTTCTTGCTTTGATGATACGGGAAAATGTTTACAGACTGACAGGTCAAATTAATAAAGCTGGCCTGGATGCACAGAAGATCGATGAATGTGAACAAAAAGAGTAACCCATCAACCGCTGAATTTATAACCGATTGGTGTCGGTTCCAGTTTTTCTTTATCCGGTTCAAATTGTTCTACATCTGCTATCGTCAAAGTTGATAAAACAGCAGGAGTTCTTTTACTTTTTGGTAGATCTGCCATACGAAGTTCATGATTCCTGTACGCCTTTACAACAAGTTTCCTGATTGATCGTGCATTTCCAAAAAATTTATTCCTGTTTTGATATAGATGAGATATAAAGACTTTAAGATGGTTTTCGGCATTCTTATCAGGCTTTATATTATGTTCAGCAAACATACTCAGTGTAATCCCCCATAATTCTTCTTCGGTGAAATCTTCAAACGAAAACGTTTGATCAAAGCGGGATTTTATCCCCGGATTTGCCTCGATAAAGTTTTTCATATTTTCAGGGTATCCTGCAACAATTACTGCAAATTCACCTCGGTGATCCTCCATTTCTTTGATGAGTGCTGCAATGGCTTTTTTGCCAAAATCATTTCCACCTGAACGGGATGCCCCTTCAGTAATGGCATACGCCTCATCAATAAAGAGAATGCCACCCATAGCTTTAATAATGAGTTCTTTGGTTTTAAGAGCCGATTGTCCGACAAAGCCTGCAATCAGGTCGCTGCCATCAGCATCAACCAGATGACCTCTTTCGAGTAATCCTAAGGCCTTAAAAACTTTTCCAAGGATTCTGGCAACTGTTGTTTTTCCTGTACCGGGATTTCCCAGAAAAACAGAATGCATTGAAAAGGCTTTTAGGATATCCCGGTTCATTTCCCGGTAATATTTTGTCAGCCGAACTAATTCTTTAACTTCCTGCTTGATGGATTTCAACCCGGTCAGGGCATTCAGTTCGGATTGAGCTTCTTCGAGCAGGGCTGTATCAACATCCAGTGTCAGCTGTTCTCTGGTCTTGCCCTCAGAAAGGGCATTAATGTCCTGAACTTCAATAAGTGAAAGTGTTTCTTTTGACAGCTCATCGGGATCATAATTTCTTACCAGGCGGATACCCAGGTTTATTTTGGCTTCATCTATCATAGCATGCACCAGCCGGGCATTCCCAAAGGTACGGTCACGTTTGCGATAGGCATCTGTTACAACCTTTTTTAAACCGGAAAGTGCTTTATCTGAAAGCTTAACATTTTTCTTCTTTGCCGCATATTTTCCGATTTCCAACAATTCATCAGGGGTGTAATCTTCAAAATGAAAATGTCCACGAAATCTCGATTTCAGACCCGGATTTGAGTTGATAAAGCTTTCCATTTCTTTTGGATAGCCTGCCACCATAATGGCCAGGTCACCCGGGCCGTCGCTCATTTCTGTAATAAGTGTGGCCACCGCCTCAGGTCCAAAATCACTCGGAGCATTATCCTTGTATAGCATATAAGCCTCATCGATAAGCAGGATACCACCCCGCGCTTTTTCGATAGCTTCCCTGGTCATTTTTCCGGTTTGCCTGACGTAAGCAGAGATGAGATCATTGCTTTCCACAGCATGCACATGGCCTTTTGATAACAATCCCATGGCATGATATATTTTTCCCAGAAGTTTTATCACCGTGGTTTTTCCTGTTCCCGGATTTCCAGTAAAAACACTGTGCAGGTTGATTGCTTCCTCCTCTTCAAGTCCTTCCTGCTCCCTGTACTGGAGGTAACTTACATAATCAACATATTCCCTGACTTTAATTTTGATCTCCCTTAAACCAACAAGGCTATCCAGATCGGCCAGTATTTCTTTCAAAGGCCTGTTATCAATCTCTATCTCAACATCACTATCAGGAGTACTGGCATCAGAATCCGGTTCGGAATTAGTGTTCTCAGGTTTACTTGATTCATCTGTTGACTGATGCTCTTTTGTTTCATTTACGATATTATCTGATACATTCCTATTGCCATAAAATTCACTGACGTCTTCATTAATCAATGCTTCATAATCACTTACCCTGACAATCTCTTTTTCCCCGACACGGAATGGGATCACGGCAACCACAGTATTCATAAAGACCACCTCTATACGATAATTGTCATTGATCCAGGTATTACCATCGGCATTTCCCCAGCCGCCTGTTATTGTAAATTGTTCACCCGGACCTATATTAGGAGTAATGTAACCCAAATTATCAGCAACCCCTATCAAAATGCCGGTATCGTCATAATAATTAAAAAAAAGCTCGCATAACCACTCCTCGGCAAGTTTGTTAATGAACTTAAATTCTGTCATGATATAGCGGGTGTCTTTATGGTCAAATTGTTTCAGGTAAACCCTTTGATCTTCATTTAGATCACCATAAGGAGCCTGGTAGGTTTTTATGGAAACCACGTCGAAATAAGGATTTTCTGATTCACTAACGCTCCCTACATCTTCAATGTGGAATTTAGATGTGCCTACAAGTTCCTCATTTATATAGACCTCCCACAAATAGTCGCCTTCATTCCAGTACTTTCCATACTCATCATGACCCCATCCAAAATCATATAACGCGACATTATTATCCTTTTTAACAGTATAATTTTTTGTTTCCGAACAGAGTTCTTTTGCTTTATTATCTCCATGAAGGCTAAATACTTTAAAAGTAAGTTCCGTATCCCAATCTTTTTCATCAAAAAGTTTATTGTAAAATTCCAGGGCAACACTAACATAGTTTACCTCCTGTCTGTCGAATACCTTCCTGAACCTTTTAGTATTACTCATAAACCTACCCCAGGCAAAAGTATTCACGCTCTTTAAACGATAATACTTATCTTCTTTATCTTTTTTGAATAACATGATCTATTCTCTGATTTGTGACTCAGTGTGGTCTTGTTGGTTAATTTGTTAATTTTACTTTACTTGTTGCTCGGTATTGTCCCTCTTATATAATTATTTATAATCCTCTGGGTGATCAGTGATTAAACCATCCCAGATCCCCATATTTTCCACCTTGCATGAACCTCTGGCTGAACATCCCCATGCATTGGCTTTTTTGCCCCTGGTGTGGATTTTCCGAAGGAAGGCTGCATTGCCAAAGCGCTGATGAAAGTTAAAGGCCTTCACAAAATTATATTTTTCAAAATTAAAGTAGGTGATGTTACCATCATATATTAATGGAAGAATCCTGAACTTGAACACAAACAATTTATGAAGCTCGATTTCGGGCCAGCTATTATGCAGTTTTTTTAATGATTCGTCACTGAATGATTGCACTACACACCATTCCTCAGCATTATAGGTTTTAATCAACCTGCCTACCTCATCTTCTATGCCTTCATGATCGCCACGCTTTATTTCTATCAGGAGTTTGGATTTGCCGTTTACACGATTAATAACATCTTCAAGCAAGGGTACCCCGGTGCCTTTAAATGCTTCTCCAAACCACTCCCCGGCATCGAGTGTTTTAATGTATTCCCAATTTAGTTCCGAAACCTTACCATTGCCGTTGGTTGTTCTGTCAACAAACTGATCGTGAATGACAATCACCCGTTTGTCGTTGCTGAGGCAGACATCAACTTCAATATAATCAGCCATTGATGCCAGTGCTGAATCTATAGCCGGTAATGTATTCTCAGGGGCAACACCAGAGGCACCCCGATGGGCAATGATGATTATGCTTTTGCTATCGTTATTTCCACATGATAACCAGGGGATATGGAATGGAATAAACAATAAAACCGCGATTATTAAAATTGCTAATGCAGATAAAATTAAGATCCCCATTCTTTTATTCAATTTCATACTTAAACTTTTATTCCGAACAGGCGGTTAAACGACAACCTTACAATTCCATCAAACCAGCTATAATAATCCTTTACTTCCCCTCCGATTTTAAAACCATCTTTAAAAAACTGCCCGACATCCTTATCATTCAGCAATCCCCAGATAATAAAATTGCCAAACTTATGTGTCAGAAGATCTCCGATACTTTCATATGATTGGTTATAGGTCATCAGGTCTTCCCTGAAGTGCTCCATATCCGGAAAATCGGAATGGGCAAGCTTATGGTGAATAAAATGTGCCACCTCTTTTGGGAAATAACTCTTAATGGTTCCGATGGTACTACACATATAAGACCTGAAATCAGTGCAATATTTTTCTTGTTCACTGCTTTGCGTGTTGAAAGTGTAAATCTCACTTTCATGACAGAAGCAACCGATGGTATAATCGAAAAGTTGTATAGCACTTTTTATATAGCCGAAATCGGTTACCAGAATTGAGATATTCTCGATGCAATGGTAGAGCAGATCTTTATCCTTATTCTTCAAAGCCTTATCGATCAGACTTCTGAAAACAGGCATTGGATAAGGATCGCCTGGCCTTATTCCACCATCCCCAAAATGTTTACAATAAGCTGCTCCGTACCAGTTCAGCGGAAATTGTTTATACGGCATCCCTTTATTGGCCTGGTCATTCCGATGTGCATAATATACCCCCTTGCAACGCTCGGTCCATTCTTCAGTAAGACTGGCCAGAATATCAATAGCCTCTTTGTCCGGCTTATCGGATTTTTCAATGGATTGGAAAAGTACATAAAGCATCGACATTTGCATATAATCCAAAAATGGGTGGTCAGCAGGTTTGTTAACCACTTCCATAATGACGGGTTTTATCCGCAGCCAATCCACCCAACCCTGGACCACCAGCAGGCGTTCAATCAGAAAGTAGCTAAATGCATCCCCGGTATCAATGCCCTTATTAATAACCTCGTGATAGTTTTCTATTCCTTCTGTGGTTGGGTCAAGAAACTTTATAATGTTACCAAATGAGCGCTGGTGCCAGTCACCATCTGCTCCGTCTTCAGGGATCTCTTCCCAGAAATGCAGATATTCAATCCCATTGTTAACCCAATCTGATTGTACCGTAGCCTGCCTTCGTAGAATGATTTTCAGGAAAGGCATCAGCATTTTTACCAGGGTATGATTGAGGGTGAGCTTTTTAAGGATGGCTTTCCAGGTATTTTTAATTCGTTCACTAAGTTTATAATTGTTATGGATAACAAGGGCTTCAATCGCCATCAACAGGCTAAGCCGTCCGGCAGGTTCCAGAAAGGATTGCTGGAATTCCTTGCGTTTTGAACCTTTTATCAACGACATCAGGGAGGTGTCGAGTATGTGGTCTGATAAATGATCCAGAATACGGATGCTGATGTTTACATCATATTTTGATATATAATAAATATAGAGTGAAACATTGTCGCGCACTTTAGCAATGGGATCCGACATAGCCTTCCAGAGCAGTTCAAATGGTGAATTATTCCCTTCGTAAAGGTCTTTATCATAAACCGGTGATTTAAAGATCTCATAGATGATCTGCACGGCAATTTTACGTACCTGGATTACCGGCCTCAGTTGCTCATGCATCTCCTTCATTTCCAGGTTCATTCTATCAATCTCTTCTTTGGTAACCTTCTTTTTACCTTTATTTCCTTTCTCAATCAAAACTTCCTTACGCTCCCATTCGCTTGCCAGGGATGCTGTTTCTTCTTTTTGATATTGGAGCAATTGTTCAATGATATTACAAACCTCATAATAATTATCTGAGATCAGGGAAATAAGGGTATTCATTACTAAGGGAGCAGCGCCATACACATCACTATTGGCAAGTTTAATGAGGGTGGAGGTATCCCTGTTCGTCAGGTTATAATCAAGAACCAATGCATGTCGCAGGGCATCGTTGATAACAGCATAACCTTTCATATCGCTTAGCTCAGATTCGAATGCCTCCACCGGGATGGGCATTCCTGGGCTGAGTTTAGCAGTTTCTTCCTGTGCAAATATGCGGGCATACATGAATTCATGAAAGCGTTCATAAGTAAAACGCAGCTCTTCTTTGATGGCGGTTTTTTCAATCCGGATAAAACCTGCATCCAGTAATTCTCTGGCCGGATCCCGCCAATCAAGGGTTTCCCCTTGAAAGAGCTGGGTTGATAACTCATTTAATGGGGATGAATCAGTTTCAAAAGCCCCATACAACTTTTGCATGGAAAGCGCATCTGTTTTCCTGTTTCGTAAGGCTACCGTAAAATCCTCCAGGATCATCAGTTGTTGGCTGCCATTCCTGGCCTGGCTTAGCTGTTTCAACCTTGCTTCAAAAAGCTTTACAGATTCAAATTGCTGAATATTGTCTGGCAAACTGCCATCAGCAAAAATCTGGCTGGCCATTTTCAGTACCATGGGATCCTGCAGGCGGGTCATTGTAAATGCATATCGGGGCTCCAGGATGGTGTCAAGCGTAGTGTCGATATTATATTTGCGCTTATACTTCGGGTATGCCTCCGCGAACTCCTTCCCTGAGAATCCTTTGAGGGAAATATTGTCTCGTTGATTCTTGTCAGCTATATCTTCAGAAGTGAAATATAATGACAGGTTAAGGGTATCTTCTTCAGATTTGATAGCCTCTTCCCAGGTATAGGTACGACAGGTAACCAAAACTTTAAAGGAGTCGAATGTGTCTTTGATCAGCAGGTTGTCGATAGCGCGCAATAAGTCTATCGGCTCGTTGCCCTGCATGTTCTTATCATAATTCAGGCACTCATTGATGGCATCGAAAAAGAATACCACTTTCCTGTTATTTTTCCTTGCCATTTCATTGAGTGTTTCCAGTGATCTGGCAATAACCGTATCCTTTTCCTCAAATACCTGTCCTAATTTCTTTTCTATGCTAATCTGTGAAAATATTTTACAATTGAAGGTTATAACAGGATCATTATTTTCAATGATCCGCTCTGTAAAATTACAGATGAGGTTGGTTTTTCCGGAACCAGCATTTCCCAGCAAAGCAAATACCCTTTTGTCCTGCAGGGATACAAAATAATCCCATGCATTGCTTATTTCCTGTCTGTCAACATAAAGTTCAGAATCATATTTTTCCGCCTTCATCTGACCCAAAAACCGGTTCGATTGTGTAAGCAACCTTTCCTGATATTCTTCCCATGTTTTGCCTGTTGCAATTTCTAGTTTATAATTCTTGCCTATACTTATCTTATTCAGGACCTCCCGTAAGAAGGATACAAATAAGTCCTTAAACAGTTCTGTTTCCCGTTTTTTTGCTTTAAGGTCTGGCGATACATATACCATCCGTTTAAGATTCCTGCTGTGTACGGTCTGGAACAAAAAAGTAGTTTTTTCTTCAGCATTACCATCTTCATTAAGAGGCTGATAAATGACAAATGGTGTAATCCTTACCAGCTCATCTGCTTTAAAATGATCGAAATTCCGAATTTTTCTGTGTACAAGGTAGTATTTATCAGGTTCCAGGGCAGTATCTGACGAAACACGGATAGCTCTTTTAATCTCCACGCTTTTCAACGGTATGACCGTGTATTTTCCTGGTGTACTCTCATTATCCAGCACTTTATCTACTGTAAGCGTGGTAATATCAGCAAGTGGAGCTAAGGCCTCAAGCATCCGGAATAATCTGTTTTCTATTAATTTAAGTCCGTCAGCATAGATCTCATCAGCCAATGAAGTATCATGTCCCAGGTAAGTGTTTCGGAAATATGCTATACTTTTATATCCTTCCTCTTTACGTGAGCTCCAACCTTGAAGTATATTCCCTTTTGGTTCAAATAAAATATTGTTCAGGTTTGCTATAATCGGTTCATCAGGAATAAGCACCCCGGCTTCCTTAACAAGTGCAATAAATATATCGTTTATCCAGTCGCCTGTTGAAAGGGGTTTCGAAACAATCTTGGTGGCTACTTCCTGCAAAGTTTCACTGAAAGCAATCTTCCGGTATTTTACGAGGCTCAGGATCAAACTGGAGCAGTACTGTACTGAAATCTCAAAAAAATCGATAAACCTTTTAAAAGCTTTTGCAAACTCTTCTTCCATGAGGTTCTCCTCATAATCCCTGATTACCGATATAATTACATAAGGAAAGGATTCGTAAGATTCTTCGATTTGTATTTCATATATTTCTTGTTCGTCAGGAGGATAGTCGGCCAGAAATCTTTTAATCATTGATGAGTTAATTGGTAAAAAGTATAGTTAATATGTTGTGCGTTGTGCAGCGACCAAAGGTATGGTTTTTTAGAATTATAGTTGCAGGTAAACAATGATTATTAAAAGAAATCCATCATCTCTATAATTCTATTATAGTAAAACATTTCTCTTTTAATATTTATTTTTTATGTTAAAAGTCTGTTACATTTGCAACTGGTTAAAAACTTGGTAACAAATGAAAGATTGGAAACAACTTGCGATAAAGAAACCTGTAAAAGCGTATTCATATTTTTGTGGTGTGCTTGAATACTCCGAAAGTATTCTGGATGAGATAAAATCAGGGGTAATGTTCGGATTTAATACCTGGGAACCACATGTGAATCCGGATAATATCGAACCCAAAAAGATCATTAGTGGATTTAACCGGTTTTATTATGAAAGTTTTGTTAATTGTGTTTTCCCCGATTTAACGAATTCTGATAAACATCAACTTAATAAACATTTTGCCGAAAAAACAGTCCGTTTATCAAAAAAGATTAATCAGACAGTACCGATAACAATCAAACAACGTCACTCTACCAAGGTTTTTAATATTAAATTTGAATATCTGGATCTTTATTTCTTCCCACGTGATATTGTCTTTTATTGTTTTAAATGTGACCTGACTGACTTCACATTTAATGAGATAACCTTGATTAATAATTATTTAAGGAATTCGGGTGTAACGGATGAATTGAAATTAATTTACGACCATCTGACTTTTCTTACCAGTAATGTTACAGACGATTTAAATAGTACCTCCATGAGATTTGGGAATAAACTTAAAATATTCTCCCTCATCGAACATGATGAGATCCTTACCATTGAAGAGGAGGATATGTTTTTGTATGATCTTGGCGTGTGTGCACCAATTGGATCGGCATCCGGTGAAAATCCATTTTTTCAGCCCTCTGATGGATATTTTCAGGACCTGATTATCAACAACAAAATAAGCGTTTTTAAAAATTGGTCTGCGCTCACCCTATTCGACACTTTTACCGGTTTTTTTCAGAAAGGTGCATTCGATAATTTCATCTGGGAGAATGGTTATTTCAATTTGCTATACCTACAATCTTTATATGTTAAGAATTATTTCTTCAAGATCAATAAAATCTTTTATAACGAAAACTGCAATCACCAGGAATTAGAAGATGAATTTTTTGAATTCAGTAAATATTACAATCCATCTCATATTTCTTATAATTTCTTACCTGCTATTATTTTTAACCAGATCCGCAATTCACTGGCTGTTAATGATGAATTATCAAGGTTAAAAGAAGGGATTGAAAGGGCGAATCAAAAAGCGAAAGAGAAAAGGGATAAAATGATCAATGATGTCCTGACAGTAATTGCATTACTTGCTGTGTTCTCGATAATCTGGGATCTGTCGGAATGGATCAATAAACTTTTTTCGGGTGGAACATTCACCTATAATGTTATGAGCGGAACCCTGACATTAATTGTTGTGTCTGTCATAATAGTATTTCTTTTGAAGAATTACCGAAAGAAATGAAGATGATTCCACAATTGAGATACACGATCACAGATCAATTACATGTTTTACGTCATTTTAGCCAGGTTGATGATTCTTACAAAAAGGAACTCATTATCAAATCCGGATTATCCGTGAATGATTTGATTAAACTCATGGCTATTCCTGGTTCAAAGTTTTATCACCTCTTTGCGAAAAATCCAGTACACCTTTTGGAGAAAATCCGGAATCACGGAAAATTTTTATTCAGTGACCCAAAAGACTGGGAAGGCGGGAGATCTGTTATTACATTAACTTTTGACAAAGAAAATTATCCTGAAGGCATCGGAACAGATTCCATTATACCCCTGGATCAGCTGCAAAAAACTGAAATCGTTTTTCTGAATAAGCAAATACGTGATGGGCTACTGGTTAACCATGTTCGGATTAACAGGTTAAACCGAACATGGCAGGTCAATGTTGTTTTGTGGGTAGATCAGGAACCTTTTATAAAAACGATCTTCCCCGGAATATATGCACCTCCTTTTCCCGACGCTCTATATCAAAAAGGGAATGAATTGAAAAGAAGTGAGCTTTTTTGGGATCAGCATGCATTTATCAATAATGAATAGTGATATGAATGGTCCTGTTTTGTTAGAACCAACCACAACTACCTCTCAAAGATCCGAAGGACACAGCTACAATTCATCCATCAGCTTTACCATAATCGCCTGTCCTCCGCCGGCTGCAAGTCCCATAACAATTATAGATTCTGAATTGACCGGATACATTTCAACTTTATAAGCAGTAGGATTTTCTTCCAGGTCGGTTTTTTCAGAGTCAGAAAAACCAACAGCCATATATTCTTTTCCGGGATCCAGGAAATCAAGTTTGATCTCAAGCTCACGTTGATTTTCATCGGTAATACTTCCGATAAACCAGTTATCCCCTTGTTTCCTTGCGATAGTTATGAAATTCCCAATCTCACCATTTAATACCTTTGTATCGTCCCAATCAACAGGGACTTCACTTATAAATTCAAATGCAGCATTTCCTTCATAATTTTCCGGTAGATCCGCTATCATCTGCATTGGTGAATAAAGGATTACATATAGGGCCAGTTGCTTGGAAAGTGTGGTATGGACACGCTTTGGGGTTTCATCATGAGCTTCATGCCATTTTGAAAGTTCCTCACGGTATCTTTCATATTTGATATCAAAAATACCGGGTGTATAATCCAGAGGACCGGCGAGCATCCTGGTGAAAGGTAGGATACAGGTGTGTTCGGGTGGATTGCCTTCACTCCATGCATTATACTCCATTCCCCTCACACCTTCCCTTGTCATAAAATTCGGATAGGTTCTGCGTAATCCGGTTGGTTTAATGGGTTCATGTGCATCAACCATTATCCGGTATTTAGCCGCCGTATCGATTACTTTCTGATGATGCCTTACGAGATACTGCCCATGATGGTTTTCCCCTTCGGGCCTGATCTTGCCAGCAAACCCGGTTTTTACGGCCGGGATACCAAGATCGTGATAAAGCTTAAAAGCGTTTTCCATATGTCCTTCATACATGGGTACCTGTCCGCCTGTTTCATGATGCCCGATGATTTCAACACCGTTATCCTTACCATATCTTACGACTTCTTCCAGGTCGAAATCATCATAAGGGGTGACAAAATCGAAGTTGTCACCGGCAAACCACGATTCCCATCCTGTATTCCAACCTTCAATAAGCAGGCCCGGTATATTATTGGCAGCGCAGAAGTCGATGTACCGCTTTGCCTCTTCTGTCGTAGCACCATGCCTTTCACCGGCGCCCCAGGTATTGTAGCCTATGTGCATGCCCCACCAGATACCTGCATATTTCATGGGTTTAATCCATGAAACATCATCATAGATACAGGGTTCATTCAGGTTAAGGATCAGATAAGATTCGATAAGATCACCGGGCTCTTCGGCAATCTGTATGCTGCGCCAAGGTGTTTTAAAGGGTGTTTTGAGCTTTGCCTTTGTGCCATCGGCCCAGGGGGCCAGAGCACAGATATACTTAAAAGCAGTACTATCCTTCTTTAGTGTCATTTCAGGATAATCCATTAATGCGGCCTCATGGATGCTCAGATAAAGGTTATCTTCGGTTTTGAAAGTTACAGGGGTGTTAACGTGTTCAGTTTCATCAATCCCTGTCTCATTATAAAGATGTTCATAACTGTCGAAATCACCCGGTATCCACCATGCAGTATGGTTCTCGTCAAAGTTGAATTCGGTCAGTTCATCAATTACATTGAAATCGCTCAGGCTGTCCTGTTCAGGGAATTCGTAACGGAATCCGATGCCATCATCATAGGCACGGAAGATGATATTCAACTGCCTGTTAGGTTCTCCTTTCTCACGGAGAAAAACCTTCATTTCATTGTAATTATTCCTGATGCTTGCTGTCTCACCCCAGATGGGTTCCCAGGTTTCATCAAATGACGATTTTATAACATCCACCACTTTAAAATCCTTTCTCAGGTCAGAAATATCCTGAAGTTCAAATCCCATCCGGGATGCAGGAATTAAAACCTTATTCTTATAATAAACAAGGTAATAAGGTTTATAACTATGGAGGGCGAAATGTATTTTGATTTTCTTATCCGGTGATTTTATGCTTGTTTCTTTCATTTCTGTACAGTTGTTAAGTATTAATAAAAGAAATAAGGAAATACCATATAGTATCATCCCTTTTGTTACACCTCTTAATTTTTTTCTTGACGTCATTTCTGATAATTTTTTTCTGTTTCAGATAGTAAAAATTAAAATAGAAATTAATGAATCATCTTTAAATTATTATTATGGGTCAAATTTAGTAACTTCTGGAAAGGTTGTTAGCAAGTTTAAAAGGTTTTTACCCAAGGTACGAATAAACCTAATAATTCTACTTTTTAGTAATTGTATATGATATATCGTCCCTATGGGACTTGGTTTTCCTCTTTGATCATCTTTTTACCGATATCTTGTCCCTATGGGACCTGGTTATTCTTGTTGATCATCATTTACCGATATTTTGTCCCTGTGGGACATGGAGGTAGTCAAACAATTGAATAATAATTTATTCCAAATTTTAAAAAATAATCCGTTTTTACAGGAACAAATCAGCCCTGAAAAGTATTAATAGAAAAAACCCGCTAGGGTTTTAATATCGGAAAAAAACAGCAATGAAGATTATCAAAAGTCCCGTCAGGGACGATATACTGACTAATAAAGCAAAATCATGGCAAACACGTTTACTCAAATCCACATCCATGGAATATTTGGCGTTCAAAACCGTCTTTCTTTAATTCAGGAGTCCTGGAAGGATGAATTATACAAATACATCACAGGTATAATTCAAAACAATCATCATAAATTAATCGCGGTTAATGGAATACCAGATCATGTTCATGTTCTTTTTGGAATGCGTCCTACACAATCACTTTCTGACCTGATGAAGGATATCAAAGGCAGCTCATCAAAATGGATCAATCAGAAGAGAATTGTAAAAGGCAGATTTTCCTGGCAAGCAGGCTTTGGTGGTTTCTCTTACAGTAAATCACAAATTCCCAGAATAGCAGGGTATATCGAAAATCAACAAGAACATCATAAGAAGAAATCGTTTATTGATGAATATGTTGAGATTCTTGAAGCATATGGAATCGATTATGATTCACGATATATTTTTAAGCCTGTAGTTTAGTTATATCGTCCCTATGGGACTTGGTTTTCCTCTATGTATTTTTTTACCGATATTTTGTCCCTGCGGGACAGGGAGGTAGCTGAACAATTGTATAATTATTTATTCCAAATTTTAAAATAATCCGTTTTGACAGAACAATTCAATCCTGAAAAAGAACTATTTCTAAAAGCCCGTGAGGGCTTTTATATCGGTAAAAAAAGATTAATGGTAAGATATGACAAGTCCCGTCAGGGACGATATATCAACAAAGCATGCTAAGCTAACAACTCAAAAAATACGCACTCGCTTTTTTCTCCACTTCAGCAATCAGGCCTTTTAAAACATTCAGGTTCGTAAATGGATTCATAATCGTCATCCTGAGGTAAGCTTTCGCATTCAGTCTTGCCAGAACAATATAGTATTTTCCTTCTTTTTTGATCTCCTCCCGGATATAATTGTTGAGTTCATTCAGATGATTATCATCATATCCATTTGAAACATACCTGAAACAAACAATATTTGAATCAGGTTCAACAGCCAGTTCCAGGTTGATATTTTGTTCGATCAAGCCGGTAAACTCATGTGCTACCTGGTAAGTACTCTCTACATAGGAAGCGAATAATTCCTGGCCATACACTTTCAAAGCCAGATATACTTTCAGGGCCATGGGTTTTTTTGTACACTCAATGGTCCTGCCTGCGATGTCGTATTGTCTTGTGTCATCGTTCAACAGGTAAGATGCTTCCTGCGAGAAAGTCTGAAAGGAATGCCTGTTGTCACTGAAAAGGACTGCAGTCGTCAATGCAGGCATCAGCATCATTTTATGAAAGTCATACGCAACAGAATCAGCTTTTTCAATCCCTTGAAGGAAGTGTTTATGTTTATTTGAAAGGATAGCCGGCCCACCATGCGCTGCATCGATATGTAACCAGATATTGTTGTCATGACAGAAATCCGCAAGCTGATTGATGGGATCATATTTGCCAGTAGCTGTTGAGCATGCATTGGCTGAGAGGGCAATTATTTCATAACCATTGTTTGAGAATTTCTGAAATATTGCGGGCAATACATCCATATCAATGATGAAGTTTTTGTTCACGGGAAGCCGAATGATCTGATTATCTTCCAGACCCATAATCTTAGCAGCCCTATCAATGCTGTAATGCGTTTGGGAAGAAATCATGATAGCCGGCTTTTTCTGTTTTCCTTTGTTCATTGTGGTAATCTGATGATGTTTTCTTGCAGCCAGCAGTGCGGTCAGGTTACCAATTGATCCACCTGAAACAACAACACCTCCTGACTTCGACCGGTTCCATCCTAACTTCCCTGTCAGCCATTCAATAACCACTTTCTCCATGGCAGTGGAAGCGGGCCCCACCTCATAGATAGCCATGCTATTGTTTGAAAATGCTGACATCAGTTCAGTCAGCGCTGCAGCTGGCAGGGGAGGGACTACCTGGTGGCCTAAACAATGCGGATGATGAAGATGTATTGATCTGTCAAGGAAATTCTTAAAAATATCCTGAATACCTGAATTCCCTTTGTCTTTGAACACACTATCCCAGTATTCATATTGTTTTATCGGATCATGCCATGACAACACTTTTATATCACCGGCCAAACAATCGGAAAGATAAGCTGTTAACATATCTATAAGTTGATATCCCTGTGCCCTGAATATTTCAGGATCATATGCTTTTTTTAGTTATCATCCATATGTTTATTTATTGATAAAAAAAAGTGGGATTACCAGTTGTTCTGATAAACCCCACTTTCCATCATGTTATAATGAATTTATATTTCTTCGAACCGGCCCTGGAAAAACCTCAGGTTTTCCGGTTCATAAACAAATCTCAATCCTTTAATGGTATCTCTTTTCTTATACAGGTCAATAATACTCTCGGCAACCATGTCCATATGTGAGTTGGTATATGCCCTTCTTGGTATGGTTAATCGTACCAGTTCAAGTTTGGGGCGGTAGTTTTCACCGGTTTTCTTTCTTCCGCTGGATACATTGCCACGTTCCATAGCCCTGACACCTGAATCAACAAACAATGCAGCAGCAAGGGCCTGAGCCGGGTATTCATCCTGATCGATGTGGGGAAGGAACCTTTTTGCATCAAGGAAAATAGCATGGGTGCCGGAAGGACGTACAATTGGGATTCCGGCTTCATGAAGTTTTTCACCAAGGTACCGGGTTTGTTCAACCCGTGCACGGATATAATCAAACTCTACCATTTCCCTTACACCCTGTGCATGAATGGCCATATCACCTGCCGACATACCGCCATTGGTTACCGAGCCTTCATATTTTCTGAGCATATCCAGTGCATCCCTATAAAACTTTTCATCATCCTTAATGGCCAGGAATCCACCGATATTTACCAGATAGTCTTTTTTGGCAGAAACGGTACATCCATCACCATAGCTGAATAATTCCCTGAGAATGTCCTTTAAGGGGGTGTCTTTATACCTTGGATCTTTCTTCTTGATCATATAAGCATTCTCAACAGCACGGGTAGCATCGAACATCTGAAGTATTTTATGTTCCTGACAGAAATCGTAAACTTCGCGTGCATTATCCATAGATACAGGTTGGCCACCGGCAAGGTTTACACTGAGTTCAAAACTGATATAAGGAATACAACCCTCCCCATGTTTTTCAAGGATGGCCCTGACCTTATTCAGATCAATATTCCCTTTCCAGATAAATTCCGATTGCGGATCATGGGCTTCATCAACAATCACATCAACGAAGGTTCCACCTGCCAGCTCCTGGTGAAGTTTGGTGGTGGTAAAATACATATTACCCGGAACCCAGCCATCTTTTATCAGGCACTGTGACATAATATGCTCAGCAGCCCTTCCCTGGTGTGTTGGGATGATGTATTTATAACCTGTGACATTCTGAAGCGTTTCAACGAAATTAAAGTAGTCCTTACTGGAAGCCTGGGTTTCAACACCTTCATTATATTCCGACCATTGTTTAACACTCTGTGCGGTTGTCCCGGAATCGGTAAGGAAATCGATGGTAATATCTTTTGAAGGAAGCAGGAAGGTGTTAAGTCCAACTTCTTTTGCAATCTTAAGCCTTTCTTCTTTCGACATCACACCAACATACTCGATGGTGGTTACCACCCATGGTTCGCAATCAAAAGTATACTCTTCAATATTGGGCACATCCCATGTGAACACCGCTTCATCATTCCACGCCGGATCATTGGTGAGTTCAAGGCCCTTAATTTTTTCCCTTTCCTTAAATATTTCATTGATAGCATCAGCGATCTGATTAAGTTGCCTGTTGTTAAATGCCAGACGTGGTATCTGTAATGGGATAATATTACAATCGGTGAACCTGCCATCAAGGAATATCCTGACTCCTGATTTCAGATACAGAAGGGCGGCCAGGGTATTGGTTTGATTTGTTGTGGCGTTGGGCAAAAATTCATCGGCCCTGAAATAAACACCATCACTGCCTTTGTAAAATGGTACATCCTTTATCAGCGCTGAAAAGTCATCAATCTGCTGTGTAATCCAGTCAGCCTGTTCTTCAAATACCATTTCTTCAATTCCCCTGGCAAATATTTCCATGGTTCTTCCGGCCATTCCCCCATAGGTATGCAGGCCTTCATAAACCACCACCTCATTCATATATTTCTCATACAGTTCATAGGTATTCGTTGCGATCAGCCCACCAATATTACAGCGGGCATCCTGGGCAGCATCCAGGACACATACGTCGGTTGCAGCAGCTATTTTCAGTATAATATCAGTAAGTTTCAGCCCGGAAAGTTCTTCCGTGTTATTTCTCAGATAATGGGCATTCTCAACGATCCTTGAGAAATTGACAATTAATGGTACATTCTGGGATTTACAAACCTTATGGGCCTCTTCCAGGTTCTTCAGGGAGACAGGACGATAACCGCTTCTGTACAGATCGATATATGCATAAGGAGTTTGTCCGTTTTCTGCTAATCCTTTTTCAAGGGCAACAAGGTCGATATCCCCTGAAAATAAATCCTCCTTATCGCCGGCCATGATAATTTCAACTGTTGCCGATTTGTCTTTACTCAATTCTTCCGGCAGGCGTGAATTGGAAAATATAATGTCCCCGGCAGTAACCATGGTTGTGGTTATAAGTTTATGTGAACCTTTAAGGTTATGCGTGGGGCAAACGTAATCGAATTTAAAAGTTTCCTTAACAACTTTTTGTAGGTATTCGAAATTACGGCTTCCTGCATAAGTTTCGTCTCCTATAAACAATCCGGAGAGTTGATCCTGGCTCATGGCGCTGGTTCCCTGGCTTGTCATGTCGAATGTTATATTATCGGAATGAATTCTGAAAGTATTGAATCCTGCATCTTTTAAGTGTTCTTTTCTTTCTTCTAAACCGGTAAACTTAACCTTTCGGATGGTTTTGATTTTGTGCGGTTCTGCAATCATAATATATTTGTTTTTATAGTGTGATTTGAAATTTTGCGCGAAGGTATTAAATTTTGATCAATTCTTTAACATTGAAATTGCAATGTAAAAACCCAAACAACAAATCCCCAAAGACAAATAAGCATCAAAAACCTAAATTTAAAATTTCAAACCTTCGCCAGCCGGGATTTTGAACAATGAGTATTCGAATCTGGAAATTATTTGAATTTTGTTAATTGTTATTTGGAATTTCCCTATCTCAGTCTTACCAGATTAATAATCCAGAGGATGATGTTCATGAAACTTCTCAAGCCGATGTTCCAGGTCGGGAAACTGATCCCTCTGAACCAGTGAAACGCATGCCCTGATCCCTTCTGCTCTTGTGCTTCCAGTAATTGCCAGTGAAATTCCACTGATCCCATAGTATAGTAGTTCTTCAAGTAGTTCTTCACCGGATAAACCCGGATATGCGATGGTAAAATAAAATCCGTCGGCGATTGGTTCACCCTCATCTTTATCATAAACTATTTTGAAACCGTTCTCAGTAAACAGTTTCTTCATTATTTTGGCCTTTTCAGCATATTCAAGCACTTTTTCCCTGTAGTTGAATTTGCCGTCATTAACAGCTTTTAAAATGGAAGCAATGGCATACTGTGGTGAGTGGGATGTTCCGGCATTGATGGCATAGAGCGAACCGTAAATAAGGGCCTGCCCGAAAATATCAGAATTATAATGTTTGATCAACTCAGGATACCTTTTATTAAATATATGGTCTGAAACAACCAGCATTCCCAATCTCTGCCCGGCATAGCTAAAAGCTTTGGAAGAGGAGATGAGATGAATAAAGTTATCAGTGTAGTTTGCCACCGTGGGTTGGTAAGGAGGTTTTCCGGGAATCGAATAATCCTTCCTGAAATCCATTCCAAAATAGGCCAGGTCCTCAATGACGACCACATTATATTTGTTGGCCAGATCGCCTATAATTTTCAGTTCCTTATTGGTGAAACAGATCCATGACGGGTTATTAGGATTTGAATACAGGATAGAAGTGATTTCGCCGGTTTTCAGATATGATTCCAGTTTTGCTTTCAGTTTTTCACCACGGTAATCATAAACATCAAAAGTTTCGAAAGGATGTTTGAGCGCTTTAAGCTGCTGTTTATGTAAAGGAAAGCCAGGATCAATAAATAGATGCTTGTAAGGTTTCTCAGTCATATTGCCCATTGTCATGAAAACGGCAAAACTTGCTGATGTAGATCCAACGGTAGGAATACAGCTGTCTCTGTGGATATCAATGTTGAGAAATAATTTAACGAAGCGTTTTAGCTCATCTTTGAATTCAGGGATGCCTTCAATATTAACATATTTAGAAGCGACACCTCTTCTGAGGGCTTCAATTTCTGCTTCCACGCCAATCTGAACCGGGTCAAGGCCGGGAATACCCATTTCCATCCTGATGAATTTTTGTTTGGTTTCCTCTTCTATATGGTTTACAACCTTGAGTAATTCACGTATGGATGCCCGTCCGATATTGGGTAATTTACTTTCCTTAATCTTACGCTTCACTACCTCAAATTCGATAGGTGTTTTCTTCATTATATCTGATAATTTATGTTTTGACATGCTGTTTGTTTTTTGCTGCCCAAAATAGTAAAAAAAAATAACTGTTGTCGGATAGGGGAAATAAGATTGAGTTTAAATAAGAGGGTAAAGTTTTGGGTTCGAAGTTTGAAGTTTATTTATAGTGTGCTATTAAGATAACTTCGAACCAGAAACCAGAAGCATTATATCGGAAACCGGAAGTTAAGGATTGACGATGGACGATTAACTATTGACGATTGCTGGTTGACGATTGAATTGTTGGAAATCCTACTACAATTGTATTACAACTGAATGACAATTGAATGACAACAGAATTACAACTGAATTACAACTGTATTACTACCGCATAACCAGATATTTACTATTTTTGAAATAAACAAAAGAATGAAAAACCTGATTTTCCTATTCCTTGTATTTATAGCCTCATCGTGCTGTCAACAAATAAATGAATCTGCCGACCTTCTTCAAACATTAAGCAACGGACACTGGATAGATTTAACCCATAGCTTTGATGAGGAATCTGTTTACTGGCCAACTAACATTCCATTCACCCATGATACTGTTTTTTATGGCATAACGGATAACGGCTATTTTTACTCTTCATTTAAATTTGCCGCAGAAGAACACGGAGGAACACATTTTGATGCAGCCATTCATTTTGGTGAAAGTAAAAACACTGTTGATCAGGTGCCTGTGACACAGCTTAACGGTGTGGGAGTTGTTATTGACGTTTCGGAAAAAGCATTAAAAAACAGGGATTACCTCATTTCAACGGAAGATTTCCTTGCATGGGAAGAAGATTTTGGGAAAATTCCTGAGAATGCTATTGTTTTATTGAATACGGGTTATGGTCAATTCTATAGTGATAAGGAAAGGTACACTGGAACAACAAAAACAGGCCCCGAGGCAATTCCGGATCTTCATTTCCCCGGCTTGCACCCCGAGGCCGCAAAGTGGCTTACATCCGAAAGAAAAATAAATGGTATAGGTTTAGATACACCCAGTATTGATTACGGGCAATCATCAGAATTTATGGCTCATCGTATTTTATGTGCAAATAATATGACCGTGTATGAGAATGTTGCCAATCTTGATCAACTTCCGGCAAAAGGATCTTATATTATTGCCTTACCAATGAAGATTAAAGGTGGTAGTGGTGCACCGTTGCGGATTATTGCTTTCATACCAGAATAAAACCTTGTTTGCAATAGTGTTGTTGTGAATGGTTCTTTGAATACTGGGTGTATCGATACAAAGATAAAAGTGCCCTGCACCGGTTTATTAAATTATGTGGTTTTATTATTTCACGATCCGAATTCTTGCATCCACAGCAGTAACACCTTTTTTGTTACCGATCAGGGGATTAAGATCCATTTCGAAAATTTCAGGGGCGACGGTAACAAGGGCAGCAACTCTTTGAATGGTTTCTGCAAAATGATCTACATCAACAGCTTCCTGGTTGCGGGTACCTTGTAATATTTTATAACCCTTCAGATTTTCAATCATCCATAAAACTTCATCCTTTGACAGGGGAGCAAGGCCGGCTTTGATATCTTTGATGACTTCAACAAAAATCCCCCCCAGGCCGCACAGCACCAGGTGGCCAAATTTATCTTCTCTTTTGGCACCGATAAACACTTCCGTACCAAATACCATAGGATACATTAAAACTGCTATAGTATCAGGGATTTGCATCAAACGGTCAAATTCTTCCGATACGGTCTCCTCATCCATGACATTGAGTACCACGCCACCAACATCTGATTTATGAACCGGACCAACAACTTTCATAACCAGAGGAAAACCCTCCTGATCTGCGAATGCCAGGGCATCATCTTTATTCTCCACAACAATTTCCTTGCTTCTGACGATACCTGCCGCATCTAAAAGGGAATGAATACTTTCCGGTGGCAGATATCCCTCCCGGGCATTATCAATAATATAACGAATTGTCTCTTTATCGATTTCAGGAAGCTGAATCTCATCAGTAACAGGTTCAGGGGCATAAAATACCCTTGAAAGTGCCTGGCCCAGAAGTACTTCATCAGGAAAATTAATTCCACCTTTATTGATGAATTCCTCGATCTCGCTGTGACCGGTTGTTATTGAGGGTAATACAGGATAGACAGGCTTTTTCGACGTTTTGATTTTCTTTATGATTAAGTCCAGAAAATCGTAAATCTTAACCAGTCCGGTTGTCCCATAAATAACCACGATACCATCGATATTGTCAAATTCTTTATCAACATAATCGATGATGGTATCAAGATGATCAAGTGTTCCTGTAGCAAGAAAGTCAATTGGATTTGCTACCGAAGATCCCTGATGGAGCTTTTCAAGGAGTTTATCAGCTGCTCCCCCCTCTATTTTAGGAACAGCCAGGTTACCCTTTTCAAGAGCATCGGTCAGCATCACTGCCGGCCCACCGGCATTGGTTATAATCGCCAGGTTTTTCCCTATAAGTTTTTTGTATTTGATAACCGAAGCAGCTGTGATTAATTCCTCGCGGCTATCACACCTGATGATACCGGCTTTGCGGAAAAGTGCATCGACAGCAATATCAGGCGAAGCAAGCGCCCCTGTATGGGAAGAGGCAGCCCTGCTGCCGGCTTCAGAGGAACCTGATTTAATAGCTACAATTTTGCATCCTTTTCTTATCAATGATGCTGAATGCTTCATCAGCTTTTGAGGATCAGATATTTCCTCAATATAAAACATCTTAATTTCGGAGCTGGTCGCAGGATTATAGGTTTCATCGAGCCACTTAACAGTTTCTTCAATACCCATCTGGGCACAGTTACCAAGCGATATCACACTTGAAAATGTAAGCCCATAAGGGATGCCGGCCTCCATAATGAAGCTGGCGGTTGCACCGGACCCGGAAACCAGGCTTCCCCCCTTAATGTCAAGTTTGGGTATAGGCAGTGTAAAAACACCATGGTAATAGGGTGACAGAACGCCGGTACAATTAGGTCCTATCAATGCACCACCAACATTGTTGATCGATTCAACGATCTTTTGTTCAAGGATTTTTCCTTCTCCGGAATCGTGTACTTCACTGAAGCCGGCAGACAGAATAATAAATGCTTTCGTATTCTTATACTTTGTCAATAAATCAACAGTTTCAGGAACATATTGTGCCGAAATGGCAATAATAGCCAGTTCAACATCCGGGAGTTCTTCAGGTGATTTATAACACTTTACACCCTGAACAAGCTCTTCTTTTGGATTGGTAACATAAAGGTCGCCCCTGAATTTTCCGTCAATAATGTTCTTTAATACCTTACCACCAGGTTTCCTGATGTCATTCGATCCACCAACAACTACAATGCTGTCGGGGGAAATGAGCTCTTTGTTAATCATAATAAATGGAGTTTTAAGCTGCCTCAAAGGTAAATATTTACAATGAAATGAATGGCTTTAAAGCATCCCGTTCTTTTTCAGGATTCCGGATCTCAATTATTGAATCTTCACACCATCATCCTGCTTCATCAAAGAAGATGGCTGATCTTTTAGGAAGCTCACGCATTACTTCTAATTTCTGATACACCTGCAAATGTTCCGAATTTGGTAGCTCTTATCTGTTATATGTAGAATTTAGAAATAATAACCTGTGGTGAGGGAATATTATAATTGCCTTCATGTGTACCTGGCACAATTGTTGAGTATGTTGATTTACAGGATAAGAGGAATAATAATAAGATTGCAAAACAACAATCGTTCAAATTCCTGTTATTCATATTGTACAATATTAGACGTAAAACCGGGTTAAAAATATAGAAAAATTGTATGCTGCAATTTGATTACTGAATAATTAAACTAATTTTGCAAAAGAAACGATTTCTAAATAATAAAAACTACATTTTCATGAAAAGAGCATTAATTCTAATAAGCGCAATATTCATTGCCATTATAAATGTAAATGGACAGAAGGCGGATACCAAAATAGAAGAAAATCCAAATGCACCTGAATTAACCTTTGAAAAGATTGTACATAATTACGGTACAATTTATAAAGGTAGTGATGGGGTGTGCGAATTCCATTTTACAAATACCGGAAAAGAACCCCTCATTATTGACAAGCCCAGGTCATCTTGCGGCTGTACAGTACCAACCTGGCCAAAACAGCCCATACTTCCCGGAAAGGGTGATATGATTAAAGTTACCTATGATACTAAAAGAATGGGGCGAATACACAAAACAGTCAGTATTAAATCCAATGCAAAAAATAACCCGGTTGTACTTACCATCAAGGGTAATGTTGTCGCCAAGCCAAAGGAGGAACTTCCGGAAAAAAATCTTGATGACAGCGGATCACCGGTAAATAAATAATTTTTTTACATCTTAAAATCGCAAACCAATGCCAAGTATATCGGAGAAGGGTAAATTAATGCCCGAATCACCAATTCGTAAACTTGTGCCTTATGCTGATAAGGCCAAAAGCAAAGGAAAAAAAGTCTATCATCTCAACATCGGACAGCCAGATATTGAAACACCGGAAATAGCTCTGGATGCTGTCAGAAATCATCCTGATAAAGTAATTGCCTACAGCCATTCGCAGGGGATTCTCTCTTTCAGGGAAAAACTTACCGGATATTTCAGGCAACATCAGATTAATATTACAACCGATGAAATCATTGTTTGTGCCGGGGCTTCTGAGGCCATCCTTTTTGCCATGCAATCAGCACTTGATCCGGGGGATGAGATCATTATCCCTGAACCGTTTTATGCAAATTATAATGGCTTTGCGGTTAATGCAGGTGTGACTGTTAAACCAATCTTTTCAAGTATTGATACAGGATTTGCTTTGCCACCCATTGCTGATTTTGAAAAGGCGATAACGGAAAAAACCAAGGCGATCCTTATATGTAATCCAAATAACCCAACAGGTTATCTTTATTCGCAGGAAGAGCTTGAAACACTCCGTGATATTGTTAAGAAATATGATCTGTACCTTATTTCTGATGAGGTTTACAGGGAGTTTTGTTATGATGGGAATAAACATTATTCTGCGATGTACCTCGAGGGTATTGAGAATAATGTGATCCTGATCGATTCTGTTTCAAAAAGATATTCAGCCTGTGGGATCAGAATTGGATTTATGATCTCAAAGAACAGGGAACTTATGAAGATTGCCGTAAAGTTTGCTCAGGCACGGCTTAGCCCGCCCAGCCTGGGGCAGATTGCAGGAGAAGCTGCAATTGATGTAGGTGCAGAATATTTTGAAAATATCCTGAAAGAATATGATGCCAGAAGAATGGTTGTTTACAATGCGATCAATAATATGGATGGTGCCTACTGCCCTTTGCCAAAGGGAGCATTCTATGTAGTAGCCAAACTCCCCATTGATGATTCAGATAAATTCTGCCAGTGGTTGCTTGAGGACTTTGATTACCAGAATGAAACCGTGATGTTTGCACCGGCCTCTGGTTTTTATTCAACAAAGGGCCGCGGTAAAGACGAAGTACGGATCAGCTATGTACTGAATGTACAGGATCTTACCAACGCCATGAAGTGCCTTGAAGAGGCGTTGAAAGTGTATCCGGGGAAAACGAATTAGTTAGCAGATAGAAGTTGCCAGTTTGAAGTTACCGGTTTGAAGTTGATGGGGTAGTAAACGATAAATGAACTTCGAACTTCGAACTGGAAACTTTAAATCCCGAATCTCCAAATTTTTCCAGGTACTCCTACCCTCGGACTCTGGAAGGTTTGTCTGCAAAACTCAAAACTCAATACTCTATACTCTAAACCCAGAACCCAGAACCCAGAACTCAGAACTCAAAACTCAAAACCATCCCCCTCTATTCCAGATCAGCTTCCACGAATAGAATAAACCGACTAAAATCAGGAATATCATATTTACAAACGCAGCCCATTCACCATCCTGTCCGAACTGGCCGGCCAGATTAAGTATGAGATAGATCATGACTCCGAGGGAGAATAATCCGAATAGGATCATGAACCCATTCTTTTCCTGTTTTATAATTCTTAATCCTGTTATCAATAAAACCAGGGAGATGACAAGGAAGAATCCAATGAAAACAACAAAAGAAATATTATAGTTTTTAAAGAGATAATATGATGTGGCATGATAGGTGGAACACACAGCCAATCCCAGGATAAAGAACAAGGCTTTTAATGGCCATTTTTCCTTCCCTAACAGATGCAATCCAACAATAATACCTGAGATCGCAAGGAACAACTCAGAAGCCCAGTGGAAAATGAAACTGAACAGCTCTTCATGCATCCCGGGAATTTCATCATCAAAAAACAACATGATCCATGTGGCAATGATTGACAATCCCATAATCATCAAAAACAACCCTGATATTCTTTTAAAAACCATCATATGATAATAATTTAGTTTGCGCTAATCTGCCCAATCCGCTTGGTTCTTTTACTCACTCCACTCACTCAACTCCTCAACCTTTCAACTTTCAACCTTTAATACTCAACCTTTCAACTTTCAACCTTTAATCCTCAACCTTCAACCCTCAACCTCATCCAAACACCCATACACAAGCCGACATACCTCATCAACCTCTTCATCTGTGATAACCAGCGGAGGAGCTATCCTGAAAGCTATTTCATTAAAAAGAAAGCGATCCATAATCAATCCATTTTTAATGAAGATTTTCATCAGCTCGTTCATTTTTTCAGGATACTTCAGGTCAATTCCCAGCATCAGTCCAGCCTGGCGGATATTTGCAACCTCAGGATGCTTTTCCAGGTATTTACTTATTTTCATTCCTTTCTCATCAACCTTTCCAATGATTGATCCTTCGGTAAGGATTTCCAGGGAAGCCAGCGCTGCAGCGCACGAAACAGGATGACCGCCAAAAGTTGTTAAATGGCCCAGTTCAGGGTTGCTGGTGAAAGAATTCATAATCCGCTTTGAAGAAATAAATGCCCCGAGTGGCATTCCACCCCCGAAAGCTTTTGCCAGGCAAAGTATGTCAGGGACATTATTTGTATGTTCAAAACTAAAAAGTTTCCCTGTCCGGCCCATGCCCATTTGAATCTCATCAAATACCAGCAATGTACCTGTGGTATTACATTTTACCCTGAGGAGTTCAAGATATCCCTCATCAGGAAGTATGATACCTGCCTCGGCCTGTATGGGTTCGATAACTACACAGGCTGTATTCTCAGAGATCTGATCGAGTTGATCAGTGTTATTAAAATCGAGTTGCCTGATATGGGGAAGTAAGGGCCTGAAAGCATATTTGAGCTGTTCATTTCCAAGAATACTCAGGGCCCCATGTGTTCCACCATGGTAAGCATTTTTAAAGCAAATAATTTCTGACCTGCCGGTATATCTTTTCGACAGTTTCAAAGCACCTTCAATAGCCTCACTCCCTGAATTAACAAAGAAGGAACAACTAAGATGTTCAGGTAAACTTTTATTAAGCAATGCAGCAAGTCGTATTTGAGGAGACTGAACAAGTTCTCCATAAACCATCAGGTGTGTGTGTTTTTCGGCCTGTTCTTTTATTGCCCTTATAATCGCTGGCTGATTATGCCCGAGATTGCTTACAGAAACTCCTGATACGAGATCAATATATTTTTTTTCGTCCTTTCCGTAAAGGTAAATACCTTCTGCATGTTTAATTTCAATACCAAGTGGCTCTGAGGATGGTAATCCCATATATTGCTGAAATATTTCCCTGTCGGATAGCATTTTCAATTACTGTTGATAAAAGGACAAATTTATCAATTTGTTAAATATCAGGCTATGATTTCAATTGTTAAAAAAATAATTGGCTAGTCAGGAATTTTTCACCTATACTTGCATTCCATCATAAGTTGTTCAGGAGAAGTAAAATAATGGATCATAAAGTCGTCATCATAACAGGAGCCTCATCAGGAATAGGTGAGGCGCTGGCAAAGGAATACGCTATTCCCGGTACTGTACTTGTACTGGGCGCGCGCAATATTACAAAGCTTAATAAAATCGCAGAAGAACTTGAATTACAATGTGAGCAGGTTATCGCCGTTCAGACAGATGTAAGTAAACAGAACGATTGTAAAAATCTTGTCCTGAAGGCTGTTGACGATTTTGGAAGAATTGATATACTTATCAACAATGCAGGTGTTTCAATGCGGGCATTATTCAATGAGTGTGATATCAGTGTATTGCAGGATCTTATGAATGTAAATTTCTGGGGTACTGTTTATTGTACAAAATATGCCCTGCCATATTTGCTTGAATCCGGCGGTTCTGTTGTAGGTGTATCATCCATAGCAGGATATAAAGGCTTGCCGGGCAGGACAGGTTACTCTTCTTCAAAGTTTGCCATGCATGGTTTTCTTGAAACCTTAAGAATAGAGAATCTAAAAAATGGCCTGCATGTTTTAATTGCCTGCCCAGGTTTTACATCTACAAATATCAGAAATACTGCGCTCAATGAACATGGTAAAGAACAGGGGGAATCACCCCGGGATGAAGACAAGATGATGTCGGCACCCGAAGTGGCCAAACGGATCAGGATTGCTGTTAACAAAAGAAAGCGATCACTTGTCATGACAGGCCAGGGGAAAATGACTGTGTTCCTTAATAAGTTGTTTCCAGCCTGGCTTGATAAAATTGTTTATAACCATATGGCCAAAGAACCTGACTCTCCATTTAAATAGTAAAAACAATAAAACTTGTATAATGAAAATGATAACATTAGAGATCAAACCTAAAGAAGGGCTCGGAGAACTCAATTTCGGTGATTCTTCTGAAAAACTGATATCATATCTTGGTGAAGCCAAGGAGATGGAAGATATTGAAGATGAGGATGAGTTTAATACCATTATCCTTAACTATTGGGATAAAGGGATATCTGCCTTTTTTGAAGGAATAGAAAAATCGGTCCTTTCCTGTTTTGAAGTCGATAATACGGAAGCTACCCTTTTTGGTAAACGGGTGTTTGATTTGAGTGAGAAAGAAATCGTTGAAACGATGAAAGAAAACGGTTATGAAGAACTAGAAACTGAAGATGAAGAAGATGGTGAACGCAGGGTTTCTTTCGAGGATGGGATGATAGACTTCTTTTTTGAAGAAAATGAACTTGTTGCTGTTAACTGGGGCGTACTTGTTAATGATAAGGGGGAGATAGAAGAGTTTTGAGCTAAAAGCTAGAAGCTAGAAGCTAGAAACTATAAGATAGATATTAGAGATTAGACACAATTTCAAGTTTCCAAATTCCGATTTCCAGCTTCCAGCTTCCAGTTTCCAGATTCCATCATCCAGCATCTATTTTTTCATATATCTTGGATGAAATTCATCGATGGTTTTTCTCAGGTATGTCCTGTCTAGGTGGGTATAAATTTCAGTAGTTGTAATTGAACTATGGCCTAGCATTTCCTGAACCGCCCTGAGATTGGCACCACCTTCAACTAGGTGGGTTGCAAAGGAATGCCTGAAGGTATGGGGACCTATTTTTTTTTGTATGCCAGCTTTCTCTGCTGTTTTCCTGATAATAAGAAATATCATGACACGTGATAATTTATTGCCCCGGTTGTTCAGGAAAACATAATCTTCCGCATCCTTTACAGGCTTTTGATGTACCCGGACACTTTGAATATATATCTTAAGTTGTTTTGCGGCAGTTTTGCCCAGCGGTACAAGTCTTTCTTTATTTCCTTTTCCAATTATTCTCAGAAATCCATCATTGAAGTAGATATCTGTAATTTTGAGATTTACAAGTTCTGATACTCTCAACCCGCATCCATAAAGTGTTTCAAGGATGGCAACATTTCTTTCACCCTCAGTTGTGCTTCTGTCTATAGCATTGATGATGCTGTCAATCTCCCCGGCACTTAAAGTTTCCGGAAGTTTTCTGCCGGTTGATGGAGCCTCTATCAATGCAGTCGGATCTACCTCAACAATGT
Source organism: uncultured Bacteroidales bacterium (assembly GCA_964468645.1). GTDB lineage: Bacteria > Bacteroidota > Bacteroidia > Bacteroidales > JAIOZK01 > JAIOZK01. Next base: position 35,390 of record CAYXUU010000024.1, on the reverse strand, counting down.
CTTCCAGAAGAAGATATTTATAAAATGCTTTGATACCTGAGATGATCCTTGCCTGAGATGATGCGCTTAAGCTAATTTCCGACAGCATTTTTATGAAACTCTTGAGGTCTTTATGCTTTATGTTGCCAGGGGACAGATCCTTGTTTTCTGCTTTCAAATGTTGTATTAATAAATTAACATCGTGAAGGTAGGCCTTAATGGAATTTACCGACAATGATTTCTCGAGCTGTAAATAAGCCCTGAATCCTCTTATGTAGGGTTGCCAGTTCATTGTATCAAAGATAGACAATTGCCGGAAGCTGGATACTGGATACTGGAAATTGGATATTGGATACTGGATGCTAAACCGCTTAGTGTTTATAACTTCCGAAGCAGAACATACCATTTAATACGTATAAGCGCTTAGTGGGAGCACTCTGAGTAAACTTAATTTTGACACAGTTATTTGAGCACCCTCCCCTGTAAGTTCGAACATACCCACTTACCTACTCAACCACTCAACCCTTGACCCTCGATCCCTCGATCCCTCAACCATTCAACGCTCCCCCAAAAATATATCTAACAAATAATTTGATTTTTAAATCAATATTAATATCTTTGCACCCCTGAAAATTATAAGAATATAAAGATGGCTAAAAAGACTAAAGATCAGCGGGTACAGGTAATCTTGGAGTGTACGGAGCACAAGTCAAGTGGCGTACCGGGAACTTCCAGGTATATAACAACAAAAAACAAGAAGAATCACCCGGAAAGGCTTGAGCTGAAGAAATTCAACCCCATACTTAAAAAGATGACGGTTCATAAAGAAATTAAATAATTAATTGAATCATGGCAAAGAAAGTAGTAGCAACCCTGCAGCAAAAGGGAAAAGATTATACAAAGGTTATCAGAATGAGAAAATCTGAAAAAACAGGTGCTTATACCTTTGTTGAAGAAGTTGTCCCTCATGATCTTGTAAAAGAGACTCTTAAGAAGTAGATCACATACTATATAATATTAAAGGCTTTTTCCTTTAATCGGAAAAAGCTTTTTTTATACCGGAAAAAGTAATTGTAATGTTTTCATTTCTGTCAAAAGACAAAAAGAAAGACCTTGATAAAGGCTTGGAAAAGACCAAACAGAGTGTCTTTTCAAAGATCTCCAGGGCTGTTATCGGTAAATCGAAAGTAGATGAAGAGGTCCTTGATAATCTTGAAGAGGTGCTGGTTACTTCTGATGTAGGTGTCGAAACGACCCTTAAAATAATTGAAAGAATTGAAAGCCGTGTATCAAAAGATAAATATATTACCACCGCCGATCTCAACCATATCCTTAAAGAAGAAATAGCAGGATTGCTACAGGAGAATAATAGTACAGATAATGTTGACTTTACATTGCCTGCCGATAAAAAACCATATGTGATTATGGTTGTTGGTGTTAATGGCGTTGGTAAAACAACAACTATTGGTAAGCTGGCTGCTCAGTTCAAAAAGGCAGGTAATTCAGTAATTCTGGGTGCAGCGGACACATTCCGTGCCGCCGCTGTTGATCAGATCGGGATCTGGTCAAAAAGGGCCGATGTACCCTTGGTTTCACAGGGTATGGGAGCAGATCCAGCAAGTGTTGCATACGACACACTATCATCAGCCCTGGCGAATAATGCAGATGTGGTGATTATTGATACCGCAGGCCGTTTGCACAATAAAGTCAACCTGATGAATGAACTCACCAAGGTAAAGCGGGTAATGCAAAAGCTGATCCCTGATGCTCCGCATGAGATACTGCTTATCCTTGATGCATCAACAGGCCAGAATGCAATTGAGCAGGCTAAACAGTTTACTGCAGCTACCGAGGTGAATGCACTCGCCCTTACCAAGCTTGATGGCACCGCAAAAGGAGGTGTGGTCATAGGAATTTCTGACCAGTTCAGGATTCCCGTAAAATATATCGGAATAGGAGAGAAGATTGAAGACCTGCAGGTGTTTAACAGATTTGAATTTGTTGACAGTCTGTTCAGTTAATTCACCAAATAATATCCTGCCCTGCAAACCCGTAAGAAAAATAAAAGCATAAACATTGTTACCCTTGGATGTTCCAAGAACCTTGTTGATTCCGAGGTTTTGATGGGAAAACTGGATAAGCATGGATATACTGTTTTTCATAATTCAGATAAACCAAGCGAAACAGTGATTATCAATACCTGTGGATTTATTAATGATGCCAAACAGGAATCTGTCGATACCATACTGTCATATGCTGCAGGCAGGAACAGCAACCAATTGAAAAACCTGATCGTCATGGGCTGTCTTTCGCAGCGCTACAAACCTGAACTGGAAAAAGAAATCCCTGAGGTTGATATATATTTTGGTGTTGACCAATTCAGTGAAATACTGGATTACCTGGATATTGATTATAGCAAAGAGCTGGCCGGGGAGCGGATTTTGACAACACCATCACATTATGCCTACCTTAAAATTGCAGAAGGATGTGATAGAAAATGTTCGTTCTGTGCAATCCCAATGATCCGGGGAAGGCACCGATCAAGAACGGTTGAAGATATTGTTAAAGAAGCAAATTACCTGGCCAATTCAGGCGTAAAAGAACTAATACTCATTTCACAGGATCTGTCCTATTATGGCCTCGATATATATAAGAAGTCGATGCTCAATGAATTGATTGTTAAACTTGAACAGATAGAGAAAATCGAATGGATACGATTACACTATTTATATCCTTCAAATTTTCCTGTAGAAGTTTTAGATACAATTTCCCAATCTGAGAAAATATGCCACTATCTTGATATTCCATTACAGCATATCAGCGACAGGATACTGAAATCGATGCGACGGGGAATTACAAAGAAAGAGACCTTTGAACTTGTTGATCTCATAAGAATGAAAGTACCTGATGCTGCCTTAAGATCAACAATGATTACCGGCTATCCAGGGGAAACCGATAAGGAGTTTATTGAATTGCTGGACTTTGTCAGTGATACAAAGTTTGAGCGAATGGGAGTATTCCCCTATTCACCCGAAGAGGATACAGCAGCTTTTAAACTTGCTGATGATATACCCACTGAAATAAAAAAGGAACGCATGGATGAATTGATGCGCCTTCAGGAGAATATCTCATTTGAGAATAATCAACAATATGTTGGTAAGGATATAAAAGTCCTGATCGATGGTAAAGAGCAGGATTATTACACCGGCAGATCGGCCCATGATTCTCCTGAAGTTGACAATGAAATATTAATACCCTCCAGGAATACTACTCTGATTACAGGAAACTTTTACCAGGTAAGGATCAACAGGGCAGAGGAGTTTGATTTGTTTGGCGAGATCAAATAATTTCCGTCAATATGGCACATTTATTTCAATCCGGGAAAAACAAAATCCATTTTTTTCTGTTATATATATAAGGAGTTTTTATAGCATACGCATTAATGTATCTATAGTAGTTGATATAATTGAATTTTAGAAATTTTTAACAATTTATTTACATTGATAATTAAGGTGTTCGGAATTCTGGCACAATAGTTGATAAGGTATTGGAAATGTTATTTGATTTTTTGGTTAATAAAAGTAAAAAGGTCTTGTCGCCATTTCCTACGGCGGCAACTTTCTCATAATTAATAAATTTGGTTTTGGTTGGAAAGGTCGGAAGTTGAGGAAACTCACTTCCGGCTTTTCTTTTTATGGGAAGACCGTTATATACCCTGTTTCATCCTTGAAGTTTTTCTATCTTTGTATTCAATTCAAAAACACACATCATGAAACAAACAGTCTCATTAATTCTGATTATATTCTTTTATATTAATGCATTTTCCATCAATAACATCAATGTTCCGGATTCCCTTAAAAATGGATTTGTCAGGGAAAAGGTAAACCGACATTATGTACAGGGGTATTACATTGATGGCATCAAAGATGGAGTTTGGGAAACCTTTCATCCAAATGGCATATTACATACAATTGAGGTTTTTAAAGATGGTAAAAAAGACGGTGTCCGTATTGTAATTGATGCAAGGGGCTACCTGGCCAAACATGAGAGATATAAAAACGATTTAAGAGATGGTGAATCAATCGGTTATAGTTTTGGGAACAGGATAATCTCAAAAGTTGAGTATAAAGACGGTAAGATTCACGGCATAAAGAAAAAATTTTATGATAATGGTAAAATCCAGGAAGAGGCGAATTATAATGATGGCAAGAAAAATGGGATCTCAAAATGGTTTACCCGGGATGGTAACATTATTGCCCAATATAACTATATTAATGACAAATTTAACGGGGAACAAAAGACCTTCTATGAGAATGGCCAGGTTATGACTGTTGAGATTTATAACTTAAATATACTTGCAGGGCCTTATATAGAATATTTTCAAAATGGACAGTTAAAAGCCGAAGGAAACTACCAGAAAGGACTTAAGCATGGAACCTGGAAAGAATATGATGCAGAAGGAAACCTGGTTTCAGAAAAGGTTTTTAAGAAGGGCAAAGAAAAATAATGAGAAAAATTCACAATCCTTATACTTCCCTTGAAGGATATTATTGTTTTGGTTGTTCTCCTGATAATGAGATTGGACTTCAACTGGAATTTGAAGAACACGGGGAAGAGATGATAAGTTACTGGGAACCCAAACAACATCTTCAGGGATATAAAGATGTGCTTCATGGAGGGATACAATCAACCCTGATGGATGAGATCGGCAGCTGGTATATTCAGGTAAAGCTTCAAACTGCCGGTGTTACATCAAGAATGGAGATCAGATACAGGAAACCCGTTTTAATAACAAAGGGAAAGATCAAATTGGTAGCTAAGCTGATTCAGCAACGCAGAAACCTTGCCGATATTGGTGTTAAACTATACAGTAGTTCCGGGGAACTTTGCGCTGAAGCTACCATTACATTTTTTATTTTCCCCAAAGAGGTAGCAAAAGAGAAGTTTCACTATCCCGGTTTTGAGAGCTTTTTTGAAGACTGAATCTACAACTGCTGTGCCAGCAATTCAAAAAAATGCGGCCAGTCAATTTCACCATCTTTTTTACCTATCCTGACAATGATAAGGTTTTTTGACGGATCAATATAAATATACTGTCCGAGGATACCTTTGGCAAACATAGCGCCATCTTTCTTGATACGCCACAGATAGTGGTATGGATACCCTGCCTGATCAAAAAATTGTTTATCGGCATTTTTTGTGCTGCTGATCCATTGCTCCGGAATAATACGTTTTCCCTGCCATATTCCTTCATCAAGATAAAGTTTACCAAATTTTGCAAAATCAATAGCCCTGGCGTTCAGGCAACAAAATGATTTAATGTTCTTATGTTTTTTGCTATCATAATTCCACGATGCGTCAAATTGCATCCCGAGCGGTATCCATATCTTTTGTTCCAGGTACTCGGTCAGCTTTAAGCCTGTTGTTTTTTCTATAATAAAACTGAGTATCTGTGGATTGGCGCTTTGATAATTGTATTGAATCCCAGGAGGCCCTTCGATTTTCAATTCATAAACATACTTCTCAAGGTTGCGGCCATAATAAAATTTAGCCATCTCACTGAATGGATTGAGATATCCTTCTTCAAACTTAATGCCCGATTTCATATTCAGCAGATTTTCAATAGTGATTTCATTGAATCCGGGATTTTTAAATTCGAGATAATTGGTAATGGGATCGTTCACAGTCCGAATATAACCCTCATCAATAGCAATTCCGGTAAGTGCACTCACTACTGATTTTGCTATCGAAAATGCTGGGAGGAGTGACGCTTTTCCGTATCCGTCAAAATATTGCTCAAAAAGAACAGTATCATTCCTGATAATCAGAAAAGCAACTGTTTTTTGTTCCTGTAAATAATCATGAAGTCCATCAATGTTTTTTTCAGGCTGATACCCTTCGGGAATTCCAGGGTTAATTTGATTCTCAGCAATGTTAAAATAAAATTTGTCCTCCGGGCTACGAATCTCATAGGAAGGAAATTTATTCAGATCCTTGATATCCGCAGTGTTCCAATAAAAATAACGCGCAACATGACATGAAGAAAGTATGGATGATATCATGAAAAAAAATATATAAATCCAGTTACTCTTTATCATATTTAAGAAATCAGTATTAAAGATAATGCCTAAATCTCCAGATTGGTCATTTTATCTGTAATTTCAAAATCGTAATCAGGATAAATATACATGGGCATTCTTTCTTCCGACTCACCAATTGAATAACCAAACACAGTCTCATATTCAGCTATATCTTCATTCATCTGATTTAGTTGTCGTAGATAAGCGCTGATGGATTTAGATTCAATAATAACCATTTTACCCAGTTTCTCGATGATGGGGCTGTGCATCCTGGTATGGTCATGATTGAACTCAAGTATTCTCCTTCCGTCATGGGTTAATCCAATGGTTCTGTAAGTTAAACTTTTTCCAACTCCGGGCAGGTTTAATACATTACGATCAGTTGCCAGGAAAGGAATACCGGCATCTTTTTCAAGCTTTTTAATGTTCTGGATAAGTTTATCAGGATGTTGTGGAAAAGCTCTGATAGTATCGTAGTATTCGGGCTGTATCCTGCCCATGATTTTTTCTTCAATTTGTTCCTGCATGGCCCTTTCATTGGTAGCAAAATTATTGCTGTTTTCCATAAACCCTTTGACACTGAAAGTATAATAGGGCAGAACCCCGATTTCATTCAGTACCTTCCTCAGTTTTGCGGTATGGCCTCTTCGCGACCCGGCTGAGGTGAATACCTGTTGATTGGTGATGATCCAGCCGGCACTCAGAAGTCTTTTTACAGCCTCCTTCGATTCGGGAGTCACCTCCATAGCTGTTTCGAAGTGTGTTTGTATAACAAATTGTCTGATCCCAATTTTCACAGCCTTTTCCCTGAATTCAGAAAGCACACCAATAAGCTCGGGTGTAATCCTTTGAGGAAGATAAACTGGTAATCTTGTTCCCAGCCTGACCCTCAGCATTTCCGCATATTTTTCTCCCGCTTTACGTTTCTTGTTGGCTTCAATTTTATTTACTGCTACCCGGTACACTTCGTTAAGTATAGCCCTGAGGGATTTATCTGTACTCATCAATGCATCGCCGCCTGTAATAAGGATATCGCGTAATTGTGAGTCTTCTTCAAAATAAACCATCAGTCGTTTTAGCTTTTCCGACCAGGTTTCATTTGGCTTAAGTTTATCAAGGTTAAAATTGAGGTTCCCTCGCTGAAAATCAAACATTCGCTGGCATGAAGCGCATAAACCGCCACATGCCCTGCCAACGGTATCAGGTATCAAAATTGCTACTTCAGGATATCTCCTGTGAATATTGTAGTGGCCGGGAAGTAACCAACCTGCGGCATTGGGTTTGCCAGGTTCAACGATATCCTCCTTCTCCCAGGCAACGATATGCCCATACTCATTAATCAATTGCCTCGAATAAATAACGTATTGCCTTATTGCAAGATCTGCATTTCTGGCAAAGTCGGGCTCGTGGACATTGACGAGTGACAGATAATAGGGGTTCACGAATGTTGGAATACCGGCATTCTTCGCATCATCAAGGAGGTCCATCGTTTCTTTGCTTAGTGTGTAAGCAAGCATTTCATTAAGCAGGCCCGGTTTTCGAATGGCGAACCTGAGATGGAATAACCTGTTATTCCACCACGAGAGCATTGTTTCATACTTTTCGTGATAGGTGTTTTCATTTGTGAAATAGAACCTTTTATCGTTGATTTCACCTTCATCAATTTTTTTGATGAATACGTCGATAATCCGTTTTTTATTATTTTCGCGTATAGCGATTATTTCCTGATCCAATCCTGAAGGATGACGATCCATCCAGCTGAGTACCTTGTCAGCAGAAGGATATTCTTGTTCAAGCGTGCCATTAAATTGTCTGAACATGTATAGGGTATCTATAAAGAAATGATCGGTGGCAGCTCCTTTATCAAATTTATATGCCAGCCAGAGTAATCTCAAAGGCTGACAAATCAGTTCGGCTCCCCTGAGATTCCTATCCACAAATAACCGTCCTTCATTCTTAATATAATCGTTTAACCGGATAGCAGCTATATCCTTCCAACTCAAAGCTTCAAAGGCATTACGTCCCTTTAGTTCACCTTTGCAATAACCTTTTGCAGCGGGATACTCTTTTAAATAGGCCTGGATCCAATGGCCAAGATCTGAGATAAATCCTTCAAACTCATTATTCTTATCCAGTATATCTTGCAATGCCGGATTCTCATCAATCAATTGGCTCAAAATTAATTTGGAAGTTGGAGAGATTTCCTGCTCCATATAATTTTCGGGAAGGGATTCTGTAATCCTGTCCTCCTGATTTACAATATTTATAAGTATTTTATTAGAATCATTCATTATCAACAAGAAATATATTTATGATAGTAGCATGTATAGCATTTTGGTGCAAATTTAGTATTTATATGTTAAACAGAAGTTAAGTAAATTTAATACCCTGATAATCAAAGCGTAAAATAAATAAAAAAATTTAGACACGTTCTAAATAAATTATTTATCGTAATTTTGTCACGGTTTATAATTGATAATTTTAAAAGAGAAATCCATTATGTCCAAAGCAATTTTTAAAGTACCCCAAGCATATAATGAGCAGATACTGAACTATCGTCATGGTTCAACCGAGAAAATAAACCTGAAGAACACAATCGGGCAATTAAAATCAATAGTAACTGATATTCCGATGTATATCGGTGGCATGGAGGTTCGAACTGACGATCGGTATGAGATTCGTCCGCCACATGACTTAAATCATTTGTTAGGCCATTACTACATGGGTGATGCCAGTCATGTTAACCTCGCAATAGATGCGGCACTGGCCGTGCGATCAAAATGGCAATCGTTGTCATGGGATCAGCGGGCTTCAATCTTTTTGAAAGCTGCTGACCTGATCTCCGGTCCGTTCAGGGCGAAGATCAATGCGAGTACGATGCTGGGGCAATCAAAATCTATACACCAGGCCGAAATCGATGCTGCATGTGAGTTTGCTGATTTTCTCAGATTCAATATACAATTCATGGCACAGATATACCAGGAGCAACCTATTTCCGACAAAGGTATATGGAACAGGCTGGAGCAGCGCCCCCTTGAAGGATTCGTATATGCAATTTCACCATTTAATTTTACATCTATAGCAGGAAACCTACCCGCGGCCCCGGCTCTTATGGGTAATGTGGTTGTCTGGAAACCAGCACACACACAATTATACTCGGCCAAAGTTATTATGGATATCTTTAAAGAAGCCGGCCTCCCTGATGGTGTGATCAACATGATCAGCGTTGATGGTCCTGTTGGCGGAAAGGTAATGTCAATGCATCCTGATTTTGTAGGTGTTCATTTTACCGGCTCTACAGGGGTATTTAAAAAGATATGGAAAGCTGTTGGCGACAATGTAGCCCTTCATAATACCTATCCGAAAATAGTTGGTGAAACAGGGGGTAAGGATTTTATCATTGCACATAAATCAGCTAATGTTAATCAGTTAGCTACAGCACTCACAAGAGGGGCCTTCGAATATCAGGGTCAGAAATGCTCTGCGGCTTCAAGAGCCTATATTCCTGATAACCTATGGGAAAATATCAGTACCAAGCTTAAAGAAGATATTCGATCAATCAGTATGGGGACTCCAGAAGATTTTCGGAATTTTATGAATGCAGTTATAGATGAAGTTGCATTTAAAAAGATCACAGGATATATTGACCGGGCAAAAGATGCAACTGATGCCAGGATCATTGCTGGCGGCAACTACGATAAAAGTAAAGGATATTTTATAGAACCAACGGTAATCCTTACAGAAAACCCTGCGTATGAGTCGATGCAGAAGGAAATCTTCGGTCCGGTACTCACAATCTATGTTTACGATAAGGACAGGTACGAGGAAACGCTGGATCTTGTTGATCATACTTCCCCATATGCATTAACAGGGGCCATCTTCTCTACCGACAGATATGCGATTGACCAGGCAACTTCAATCCTGATTAATTCTGCCGGCAACTTTTATATTAATGATAAACCAACCGGCGCTGTGGTTGGACAGCAACCTTTTGGCGGGGCAAGGGCTTCAGGTACCAATGATAAATCAGGATCATTTCTGAATCTGCTGAGATGGGTTTCCCCACGAACAATAAAGGAGAACTTTAATCCTCCTGATGACTTCAGATATCCATTTATGGAAAAGGAGTAGGAGATTAACGACGGTGACCAAGTATCGGTTTCCGGCTGTTGTTAATAACCCATTTTTTCCTCATGGATGCAGAATGTTTGTAAGGTTTGGGGTTAGATACCAGGTTGGAAGCGTCTTTTCTTTTCGATTTCTTCTGGTATTTGCTCAGGTCATTATAGCATCCATATTGTGATCCGCCACCGCATGAAGATATCGTAATTGAAAATAAAGAAACGATAATTAATGTTAGGGTCAGTTTTAATAATGCAGTAAATAATTTGCGCAACATTTTACCTCGAATTTTGTTAGAAGCTGTAAAAGTACCAAAAAAAAAATATCTGACAAATAAATAAGAGCTTTTCTTAAACTGGTCAGCCTGGTATATGAAGACAAATATTGATACCTTTGTTATACAACGCATGTTTAAGAAAAGTATTTTAACAAGGAAGTTTAACTAAATCAAAATATTATGAGCCAGAAAGTTGATGTAATATGGAATGACAGTATGTCGTTTGACGCCCATGTAAATGGTCACTCAATAACCCTGGATGCATCGGAGCAAGTTGGGGGCACTGACCGCGGCCCTCGTCCCAAACCACTTTTACTAGCTTCACTGGGAGGCTGTACAGGTATGGATGTGATGTCTATATTAAAAAAAATGAGGATTGAACCTGAATACTTTAATGTTAGCATTGAGGCCCATATGACCGAAGAACATCCCAAATATTATGATAAGATCCATGTCAAATATATTTTTAAAGGAAAAGACCTGCCTCCCGAGAAGCTTGAAAAAGCCGTGTCTCTTTCACAGGACAAATATTGTGGCGTAAGTAAGTTATTAGGATTTGGATCTGATATTTCACATGAGATAATTCTGGAATAGGTTTATGTTTAGCGACTTATAATCGCCTTTAATTCGCTGAGCATCATTGCTGTTGCCCCCCAGATGATATGCCCGTGTATTGAAAAACATGGCACCGGCATGCTGAGATTTAAACCTGTCATCACATGATGCTGTTTTACAGCTCCAGGATTCAGAAGTTCAGAAAGTTCAAATAGTAGCAATAGATCAACTTCTGATTTGTCAATACTGTAATCAGGCTTATGATCCGTATATGCTGCAATAGGAGTTACAATATAATTGCTCGGTGGAATATATAGTTCACTGAGGGGCCCAATGATATGCACATCATCAATTTTAATCCCGATTTCTTCATGTGCTTCCCTGAGTGCTGTATCGGTCATTGATTTATCATCCTTTTCTTTTTTACCTCCCGGGAATGCAATCTGTCCGCTGTGTACACCGTCGTATTCCGGTCTTTTAATAAATGGTAACATTATATTTTCGCCGTCCGGGTAAAACAGGATTAATACACTGGCCTTGGAAGCTTTAAGGCCAGGTGGAAGGTTTTTCATCTGAATTTCCCGCGAGGCCGGCGCCATGATCATCTGAGCATCTTTTCCCGCTAAACCTTTGGAAATTTTGTGTTTTAAATCGTCAATAAATTCTTTAAATTCCATACGAAAAACCCTGAATTAAAATATATATCAAGTTTTTGTGCAAATTTATATTTTAGGTTTCAATTAATTTTTATCTTTATCAGGTAAAAACGAAGATTGGTTTTATAAAATTATGGTAAAGGAAAAATCATCCCCTTTAAAGGAATACCGGGAATTATCAGAAGAAGAAAAAGAACTTATTCTTTTTAATGACGACTTCAATACCTTTGATTTTGTTATAGAAACCCTGATTGATGTATGCAATCATGAGCCCTTGCAGGCTGAGCAATGTACTTTGGTGGTACATTTCAAAGGCAAATGTGCTGTAAAATCAGGCTCTTATCATGAATTAAAGCCATTGTATTACGAAATGACAAATAGAACACTCACTGTTTCAATAGAATAAATATATTATATATGGGCTGGACAATTATTGCCGTTTTAATTTTGATAGGTCTTGTTTTTCTTGTGCTCGAGATTCTGGTATTTCCCGGACAAGGTATTGCCGGAATACTGGGTTTAATCATTCTGGGTATTGCCATCTGGCAGACCTATAAACACTTCGGACCTCTGGCAGGCCATCTTACCCTGGGAGGTACTTTTATATTATCCATTGTATTACTGGTATTTTCACTACGATCTGGTACCTGGAAGAAAACCATGCTTAAAACCAAAATTGATGGTAAGGTGAACCTTGTGGATACACACAAACTTAAAGTTGGTGAAGAGGGCAAGACCATATCCAGATTAAACCCGGCGGGTAAGGCTTTTATTAATGGTGATTATTGGGAAGTACATACACAGGGGGAATATGTTGAACCTCACACAGATATTATTATAACCAAAATAGAATTCAATAAAATTTATGTTAAACCTAAAACCTGATAGATTATGAATCTCTGGATTATTGTTGCAATAGGATTGGGGTCGATTTTTGCCCTCTGGCTGATTTTTTATTTTATACCTGTAGGACTCTGGTTTACAGCCCTGCTCTCGGGAGTGAGGATATCCCTGATCCAGCTTGTTTTTATGCGCTGGCGAAAAATTCCCCCTCAGATCATCGTCAGAAGTTTAATTGCTTCCACGAAAGCTGGCTTAAAGCTTACAAGGGATGCTCTTGAAGCTCATTATCTTGCGGGGGGGCATGTTCAGGAAGTTGTCAATGCACTTATATCGGCCGATAAAGCCAATATGAGCCTGGAATTTAAGGTAGCCACCGCTATTGACCTGGCTGGCCGCGATGTACTCGAAGCTGTGCAGATGTCGGTAAATCCAAAAGTGATCGATACACCACCGGTTACCGCTGTTGCCAAAGATGGCATACAGCTGATCTCCAAGGCAAGGGTTACCGTACGTGCCAATATCCGCCAGCTTGTTGGTGGTGCCGGGGAAGAAACCGTCCTTGCCAGGGTAGGGGAAGGGGTTGTTTCTTCGATCGGTTCGGCCGATTCGCACAAATCAGTGCTCGAAAATCCCGATTCTATTTCCAAGGTCGTTCTTGAAAAGGGGCTTGATTCGGGTACAGCATTCGAAATTCTTTCCATTGATATAGCTGATATTGATGTAGGAAAGAATATTGGTGCTGTTCTTCAGATGGACCAGGCCCATGCTGATAAAAATATAGCACAGGCCAAGGCAGAAGAAAGAAGGGCTATGGCTGTTGCGTCGGAACAGGAAATGAAAGCCAAGGCCCAGGAAGCCAGGGCTAACGTTATCCAGGCTGAAGCCGAAATTCCGCGTGCCATCGCTGAAGCTTTTAGAACAGGAAACCTTGGAATTATGGATTACTACCGTTATAAAAATATTCAGGCTGATACCAGGATGAGAGAGTCGATTTCTGAAACTCCTACAAGAAAGCAAAGAGGTAAGGACGATAATTCCGATATCTCAAAAAAATAAAAACCTGAAGCAATATTAATTTTGCCAAGCGTTCATATTAATGTTATGAACGCTTTTTTTTACCTGAATAATTCAGGTTTATTAAAAATCTGTATCTTTATTAAAACATTTGATTGCCGGATATGATTGATGATGAGAAGCGAAAGAAGATCAATGAACGTTACCTTTATCTTGTTGAGATTTGTAAGCCTTTCATGCAGAAAGGCGACTTGCGGTTAATAAACAAAGCCTATGAGATTGCTTTTAAGGCTGAGCTGGAAGGGTACAAATCGGGTAAAGAACTTAATATTGATCATTCTATTGAAGTGGCGATCATTGCAGTTGAAAAGATAGGATTGGGGACTACTTCCGTAATTTGTGCATTATTGCATAATTATTTTAATAAATCGTGTGAGTCACTGGAAGAAATTGAAAAAAAATTTGGTTCCAATGTTGCTATTATAATCAAAGGTTTTCAGAAGTTATCAAATATAAGTACCAGGAAAGTATCACACCAGTCTGAGGATTTCAGGAAACTTTATCTCTCCCTTGTTGATGATATTCGTGTTGTATTGATTATGCTGGCTCATCGCCTGCATGATATGCGGGTTATCAGCAATATCCAGAAAGAGAAGAAAGAAACTACTATCTCAGAAGTAAATTATATTTATATACCCATAGCCCACAGGCTTGGTCTATATACAATCAAGGGTGAACTGGAAGAACTGTTAATGAAAACAAATCACCCTGATATTTATAATGAAATAGCAGATAAACTACAGGCAACAACAAGTAAACGAAATGTTTTTGTTCAGGATTTTGCTGATCCAATCAGACGTGAGCTGATCAGGCAGGGATTTAATACAGATGTAATTGGCAGGCCTAAAAGTATCCACAGCATCTGGAGTAAAATGAAAAAACAAAACCTGAAGTTTGAAGAAGTTTATGATCTTTTTGCAATTCGTATAATCTCAAACAGTAAACCGAAAAATGAAAAACCCGATTGTTGGAGAATATATTCCATTGTTACTGATATATATCCCCCCAATCCTAAACGACTGCGCGACTGGATATCAACACCCAAGGCCAGTGGTTACGAATCATTGCATACTACCGTTAAGGGACCGAATAACAAATGGGTTGAGGTTCAGATAAGGACCACAAGAATGAATGAGGTTGCAGAGAAGGGCCAGGCTGCCCACTGGCGCTATAAAGGCTTTGTTAATAAACAGGAGACTGAACAGTGGATCAACCAGATAAGGGATATTATCGAAAACCCTAAACAGATTGATTTCAGCGATGCAGAGTCAGCAGGTATTAATAACAAACCGGATAAGATCTTTGTTTTTACTCCCGACGGTGACCTGAAGAAACTTCCGGTTAACAGTACTGTCCTGGATTTTGCTTATGATATCCATACCGGTGTGGGTGATAAATGTAATGGCGCGCGTGTTAACGCAAAAAATGTTCCTATCAGGCATGTCCTCAATAATGGCGACCGGGTAGAAATACTGACTTCAAAAAATCAAAAACCAAAATTGGACTGGTTGGGATTTGTTGTAACTAACAAGGCTAAAGCAAAAATTAAACGGGCAGTCCTTGAAGAAAGATTCAAAGAAGCAGAAGCCGGTAATGAAATCCTAAGACGCAGGTTTAAAAACTGGAAACTTCAATTCAATGAAGAGAATATTGATAAACTTATCAGGCACTATAAATTTAAAACTTCCGTTGACCTGTATCATGCTGTAGCTACTGAAAAATTTGACCTCCTGGAAGCTAAGAAAATTCTTACCACACCTGCAGAAAAGCAACTGAATGGTACAAACAAAACAGAGATTAAAGAGAAGCAGCAGGATGCAACAAAGCGTCCTGAAGATACACTGATTATTGATGATAAACTTAAGGATGTCAACTATAATCTTGCAAAATGCTGTAATCCGATCTGGGGTGATCCAGTGTTTGGTTTTGTTACAATAGGGAAAGGAATAACAATACACAGGTTGAATTGTCCCAATGCTTCCAGGTTGCTTTCAAAATATGAATACAGGATCATAGATGTAAACTGGAAAACTAAGGAAGATGCTTCAATCTACCAGTCTGTTGTTATTGTGAAAGGCCGGGATCGAATAGGTATCATGGGAGAAATCACCAACGTTATTTCAAATGACTTGAAAGTGAATATGGTATCCTTGAAAGTTGATTCAAAGGGTAACAGATTTGAAGGCAGGATAAAGCTACAGGTAAAAGATGCAGATCATCTGGATGAACTGCTTCACAAGATCATGAAAATTGACGGTGTGGAATCAGTGAAACGAAAAGAATAAAAAAACCCGGCAGCACCGGGTTTTTTTTGCCTTATCTTTTAATAAGTTTCTTAACTATCCGGTGGTTCTTGTTCAGTAAACTGATATAGTAAATTCCGGTTGAATAATCAGATAAATCAATCTGATGATTTTGCTGCTCCACCCTAAACATACCAACAAGCTGTCCTGATTGATTGAGCATATGAACTTCAGCATTGATCAGTTCTTCAGGTATTTTAAGATAAGCATAATCCGTTGCAGGGTTGGGGTATAAACTAACACTTGCCTGTAATTCAGGATCATCAATACCAATTGAGCTTTGTTGAGCTTTCAACATCGATGTATAAATTACATCGCCGGAGGTATTTCCATTACCATTGGCTGCATTAAACGCTGCATAAAAGGTAATCTCACCCTCTTCACCGTCCGGTGCTGTCCAATCCATACTCCAGGTTTTCATATCACCACTTGGTGTGTTACCCTGGGAAGTATGGGTAACAGAAGTTTGAGGCATTGTTAATTGAGTTTCAGTAGTATTGGTTATTGTGAACATACCAACCTTCTGGCCCAATGCATTTTCTGCTGTTAACTCAAAACCAAACCTCATAACATTCTCATGGGTGCCGGTTGCAGTGATGGTGTATGTATGCCCCGGAATCCACTCTCCATTAACCATATCAGTTGTAATCCAACCTTCCTGTGGCATGGCTGTACCGCTGTGACAATCGGTGCAGGTATTACCGCCATCTCCAGGGGAGCCAGACTTACCGCCAGGTGTATATCCTGAACTATAACCATATAAAACCAGCAGGGCAGGAACTGCTACAATTGCTAAAACATAGTAAATTTTTTTCATGACTTATTGTGTTTAAATTTATAAATTAATAATATGTAAGTATAAAGATACAAAACTAATATCTGAATTCCAAATCTTTTTATGTTAAACATGTTTTTAACAACTATTTAACGGGATGATGCTGGAAACTGGATGGTGGATTGTTAATCAGTTGCAGGTTGCAGGTTACAGGTTACAAGTTGCAGGTTACAAGTTGCAGGAAAGAACTTAACAAATACATACTTCGGCAATGGATCTGTTTAGAAGAGAATTAGTACAGGAAGCAATTGAATAACAATTGAATGACAATTGAATGACAATTGAATGACAATTGAATGACAATTGAATAACAATTGAATGACTATCGAATGTCCAATGACCATCGGCCAAAATCTTTAACAGAAAATCTGACAAATTTTTAGCGCCCAAAGGTTAAGTAAGCGCTCGCGCAATGGGCGTGGGCAATCTAAGTGGGTGCGATGTTAGTAAGGCCCTGCGGAATGTTTTATATTATTATGGGGATGAATCTTTCTGTGAACTTATTGATATCTGCCGGTACCTGTAACATAAGGCCTCTTTTGACAGGAAGTAAAGATAAGTATAGTGTGGATAATAGTATGGTATATCGGATCATCAGAATTAAAACAATCTCACAAAATGAAAATAAGAAAGAAAAGGTTCCTGACCCAAAGGTTTTTCGGGTTCACCGAAAAGGAAGCAGAAATATAGCAAATGCTGGGAAAAGCATTGGAAAATAAAGATTTAATAGAAACCCATCATATACTCAGGAAGATCCAGGCTGAAGTGCAACGATCAGATAACGAAAATAATAAGGTTATTGACGATTCTAAATGTGCCTCTGATCACAGCAGGTAAGTTACTATTTGCCCTGATTGCCCGGAAAGAAAAACACCATTTCAGGATTCGCGCATTCTATGATGAATCCCTTTCTGTCTCCCCGGGAATGAACCTGCTCGGAAGAGAGGTTTTTTGCTTCTTCAGACACCATTACTTCTCCCTGAAGAAAGAGGAGTGGAAGAACTAATGTACCTTCTTGAGAGATAGCATACCTTAGCGAACTTACCGAACTTAGCAACCCAAGCGCCCAAGCGAAATATCCCTCTGCATCCCATCCCACTCTTCGCGGTCCTTCGAATAACACCAAACGAAAACGTATCGATGACATGGAGTCAAACTCATGGCACTACCTACTTTCATATAATAAAATTTCAAGGTCTGATTTTCAATCCTTGTTCGGTATTCAAAATAAATGTTGGAGATTTGGTTATATCGCTCTGTGATTGAAGTACTTATTACTTGTTACAAGTTGCATGTTGCATGATGCATCTTGCATGTTGCAGGTTACAGGTGATGCCAACTACGCCCACTCACGACTCAGGATTAACAACATAAAAAGCCAAAGCTAAAACACATTGTGATTTAGGTGTTTAGCAGAAAGGTTTGATTTTTTTGATAAGATAGGAAAGAACATTGAAATCGCCAACGAACCATATACCAAACCCGTCAGGTAGCAATTAAGAATCCGTAATAAACGTGCAGATAGCAATTCCATTCAACCCAAAATGCCGTAGTAATTATAAAATCAGAAATCCCTAAATTGATTATTTCATATATTTGACCCAACCTAATATTATAAACCTCCATGCCTGGGATTGAGATTAAGAAAAGGGAAATAGACAATAAGGATCCAAAGCAAAAGAATTCAAAAGGCTTTCTTGATGGAATTGATAAGTTGCTCAGCAAAGAGATCTCATTCCGCAAAAGCTTCACCAACCGCAAAAAATACAAATTCTACAACGATCTGGATATTCTCATTTCTGCCGGGATAGATTTGAAGACAGGGATGGAATTGCTGGTTGATAATTTTACGAAGAAGGAGGACAGGAAGGTTATCCAGATGATCCATGATAAGCTGATTGGTGGAGCGGGATTTTGTGATGCCGTGGGGGAAACGGGGAAGTTTTCGGTGTATGAGTATTACAGCCTGAAGATTGGGGAGGAGACAGGGAAACTAACAAATGTGTTGAATGACCTGGCACAGTATTTCAAAAAAAGGATAGAACAGAACCGGAAGATCATTAATGCTTTTACGTATCCCATTATTGTTGTTTTGACAGCGATTGTTGCTGTGGTTTTTATGATGAATTTTATTGTTCCGATGTTTGAGGAGGTGTTTCAACGATTTGATCGTGAATTGCCAGGTTTAACAAAAACGATTATTGGCATCTCAAATTTTCTATCCGGATATTCATGGTTGTTTCTTTTTGTTTTGATAGCCCTGGTATTGACACTTTACTTGTTACGAAAGAACGAGGTTTATAAGCGGATTGTGAGTAATATGGTGTTAAGAATACCCGTGTTTGGTGATTTGATCAGGAAGATGCACCTTGCCAGGTTTTGCCTGTCGATGGAGTTGCTGATCGGATCGAGGACTCCATTGCTGAATGCAATACAGCTGGTTAAGAAAATGATCACCTATTACCCTGTCAAGAGTTCACTTGATCATATTGAAGAAGATATCCTAAGAGGGATTCCGCTGCACCAGAGTATGGCAAAGTACGGGGTTTATGATAAGAGCATGATCTCCTTGATAAAGATAGCCGAGGAGGTGAATAAGCTTGATGTTATTTTCTCGAAGCTGAAGGACCAGTACCAGGATGAGGTGGATTACAGGGCCGGGATGATTAGTAATATCATGGAACCCCTGATGATCGTTTTTATAGGCCTTTTTGTTGGGCTTGTCCTTATCTCAATGTACCTGCCGATTTTTCAGATGAGTACTTCGTTTGAGTTTTAGTATTAGCCTGAGATTTTGGTAAGTGATGAATAGGTTTATTTCATCAAAAAAATAATTTGAGAATAACTAAATATTTTTTTTGTCATGTATTTAATAATTATTTGATTAAAAAATAAATATTTCTTTAGTGCCAATTTCTTGAGGACACATAAACAAATCTATTAAGTACGGTGTGAAATATGATATCCATGAGATATATTTATTTGCCTATTCTGGAATAATTTAATGCAATAAATATTTATATTTACTAGTTCTTCTAAAAATAAGGATTCTTAACTATTAGATAATCAGATCAATACAAGTTTGTCTGTTAATAATAAGTTCGTTTTATTTGAGCATTTTGAAAACAAATTATTACCATGAAAAAGACTTTATTGATTCTGTTAATTCTGTTTGGAATATTGAAGGCAGGTAACAACCAGGAGTTACCATTTGAAAACATTGTACCAACAACACCAGAAGCAGCATCCCTTGGAAAATATGGCGAGTATCCTGTTTCGATGTCTACTGGGACACCTAATATACATATACCTCTTGGAGAGATATCAGGTAATTTGCTTCAACTACCTATTTCTCTTTCCTATCATGGCTCGGGTAACAAGGTTGAAGAGAGGGCAAGCTGGGTAGGTTTGGGATGGACGCTGAATGCTGGTGGTACCATAACCAGAAGTGTAAGAGGTTTGGAGGACGAGAATCCTAATGGATATTTTTATGAGGCAACGAATATACCTTCCGAAGATGAACTTGGAAATATAGACTATGATCTATTACATAATATTGCTGAACAAGCATCTGATGGATTGCCTGATATGTTTTTTTATAATGTTAATGGAAGCTCCGGATCATTTGTGTATGGAAATGATGAAAGATTCCATATGATACCCTATAAGAATGTACGTGTTGAAAAGACCATTGGATCAGGTGAGCTGATTAAAATTAAAATTATCACAGATGATGGTACCCAGTATTTTTTTGGAACCTCGATGAACGAAGAAGCTGCGATTGAAACATCTCAAACATCAGGGGGACAAACCATAGGAAATACTTATAAAACAGCATGGTATTTGACTGAGGTAGTGAGCTCAAATAATGCTGATACAATTACTCTATCATATGGTCTGATCACGACTACCAGCTATCAGAATACGCCATCTGAAAGAAAAACATACGGAATACATTATAGTGATTATAACAGTGAATGTGGAGATATTAATTCTTATGATTATACAGAAAATACTTATTCTGTGATTCTTAAAAGTTGTTTACTTAATGAGATAAAAAGTAAGAATGCAAAAGTAGTATTTCATCATGCTTCTAACAGGGATGATTTTCAGGGAGGAAAAAAGCTAGACTCAATTTGTTTTTTCAAGAGAACTGGCCATAACAGCTACGAGTTCAATAAGAAATTTGATTTTTACTATTCCTATATGAATAATACTGGAAGCACAGTGGAAAAACGATTAATGCTTGATTCAATAAGAGAAAGCTCAAGAGAATCAACCATTAATCCTTATAGGTTTGATTACAATTCCACAAGCTTACCTGCCAGAGACTCAAAAGACCAGGATCACTGGGGATATTACAATTTTAAGACAAGTGAAGGTCATAATATGACACTTATACCAACTGTGGAGTATCTATACGAAACATATGAAGGAGATAACAGGGAGCCATTTGCAGAATCAATGATGGCTGGTGTACTGGAAGAAATTGTATTTCCGACAGGTGGTTATACAAGGTTTGAGTTTGAACCACATGAATATTTAACCTGGGAGCATCAAAATGACCCTACAGTAGTTCACAGGGCAATAGCATTAGGAACTGATGGGACAAATCCTATCTTGCAAAACCTGGTTGATGATAACCGAGATACATTACTCTTTCAATACCCTTCAAATGCTGCCTTAACAACTGCTAACTTAACAATTTCGTTGACAGGACAACAGTATATTGAAGATTTACAAGGAACACACCACTGTTTACCATCCGCATATCTGTATGACCTGACTAGCAATGAAGTATATCACTATAAGGCAGTTTATAACAATTTCGTTTTTACCGAACTAATAATGTTAACTCCGGGACATCAATATATGCTATATGCTGAAGCATTCTGGGGTGAGGAAGCGCAAGCGTCAATATCTCTAACTTATAAGAAGAATGATAATAGCATGGTTCCTTCTTCAGTGATAGCCGGAGGATTAAGGATTAAAAGGATTAAGACTTTTGATGGGAAAAATGAACTTGTTAAAAGGTATAAATATTCAAAACTAAATGACTATGATATTTGTTCCGGAGTTTTGTTATCTAAACCAATCTATCATTTTCCGCGAACAATAATTAGTTTTCATGGTCAATTCGGTGGACAGGTATATCTTAACAACTGTAGCAAACTAATAACACAATCTACATCAAGTGCTCCATTGGGAATGTCAGGTGGTAGCCCTGTCTATTATCCCACTGTGATTGAATACATCGGAGAAAATGGTGAGAATGGGAAGATTGAGTATGAATATACTTTTGTGAATGATCCGTTTGTAACAAAATATCCATTTCCACCTAAATTCAGTATGGATTGGGCCAGGGGTAAGCTGCTAAAGAAAAAAACATATAAATATGATAGGGATGATAAGGATTTTAAAATAGTTCATGAGGTCGAGAATGAATACAATGATTACATGAATACTTCAGATAATGCAAAAAATATTTATGGATTAAAAGCAGGATTTCAGGCTGATGGGATTGATTGTGTAGTATCTACAGAGTTCGGGCAAAAAGACATTACTGAATATTTTGTGTGGGATTACTTCAATTTGTATTCAAGATGGTTATATCAAACAAAAAGTACAGAGCGTATGTATGATCTAAACAGCGATCTAAATTATACTGAGTTTGTGACTGAGTATTATTATGATAATCCCTTACATACTCAGGCTACTAGTATCATCTATGAACAAAGTGATGGTACAAAGATTATGACCGAGAATAGATACCTAGAAGATATTATTCAGGTTCCTGATTGTTCAATGGAAAAATCTCTTTGCCTTATTGAAAATGATATACAAGCAAGAAGCGACAGACATGAGTGTTGGGATCCAATAACTAACAGTGATTATACTGACTGCAGGGCTGATTATAGTAGTTGTGTTAATACTTGTTTTGATATACATGGGGATTGTGATTTTCAAGAGGTATGGTTGGAGAACTATTTTCGTGGTTTTGTGTTTGGTTTATTTCCTTTAGAGGTTGCCAATTGTGATCCTGACTTAACGGGATGCTTAGAGGATTGTATTGATGATTTTGAAATTTGTCAGGAGCAAGCAATCGAACATTGTTGTGACCAGGTTGAGTTAGATTCATTATCAGGAATATCGGCGTGCAATACAGCCTATGCAAATTGTACAACTGCTTTCCAGCAATTGTATACCACAGCGTCAGAACCATATATTAAACTATATGAAAAACATAGTGATAATTCATTGATTGAAATTATTTCATGGCGAATCTCCGCTGACCTGCAAGATACTACATTGATCAATGGAACGCTATATTTGTTTGATGAATATAACACTGACCAGGTATTATTGTCAACGATAAAATCAGTTGAAAGTGAATCAGAGATATACAGGAGTAATTTTGTGTTTACTGAGATCGATCAAAACGGCGTGTTATCATATGACAGTAGGTATGAAGGCCTTGCCATAATCGATGAATATGATGATTATGATAATATTACACAATTCCATAAATCTGAAGATGTATCCAATTCTTTTATCTGGGGTGGTTTCAACTCCATGCCTGTTGCTCAGGTAATCAATGCAGAATCATTGGAGGTGGTTCATACAGGTTTTGAAAGTGGAGATAATTATCTGAATTGTACGGTAGGTTCTGATCCGGTAATTGACGAAGATAATTCTGTTACTGGGGAATCATATTATAACACGAGTAGTGGTGCATTTGGGATCAATTCACTTGAACCAGGAGATTATTACCTTACGTTCTGGTCAGATAACAATGGTACGATTAGTTATGGATCAAATATTACGGTTAATGATAGTTATGAATCAGATACATGGAACAGCTTGTATAAATACTACATTTATACATTAGAGTCGTCGTCGAGTTCCAATAGTAATATCAACATAACAAGCGGCCAGAAAATTGATAATGTATCGGTTTACCCTGTTGATGCTCAGATGAACTCTTTTACTTATGACTTGCAGAATCAGCAAACTTCAATATCTGATGTAAACAATTTCTTTAGCAAGTATGATTACGATTTATTCAACCGGCTTGAAGCTGTAAAGAATTATGATAATGACATTCAAACAGCTGTTGTATATAACCTGAGCGAAGAACCTGTATTAACAATCGAAACAGATCCAGTGGTTGCAGAGGTTGGAAAATCAATATATTTCTACCTGAAGAATAATTATAAGTTAGGAACAATTCAATCTTATGCCTGGGATTTTATAGGTGATGGAGCAACCCAGTCAACTGATGCCAGTCCATATTATCAATATACATCTACTGGAGAATATACTGTTAAGTTGACGGTTACGGATAATAACAGCAAAACAGGGACTATTGAAAAAGTAGTTAATGTAATACCGGAACGCATTACAGGATCAATAAATGTCAGCCCTCAGGTTCCACTGGCATATAATACTGTCAATTTCAGCTCAACACTCAGCAGTACTGCAACAAGCTGGGATTGGGACTTTGGAGATGGAACTGCTCATTCGAGCAGCCAGAGCCCAACACATTCATATAGCACACCAGGGACATATAAGGTTACCCTAAAAGTAAATGGAAGTCAGAATAAAGAAGGAACTATTCACCGATATCTCTATATCGCACCTTTTAATATGGATTTTGATATTGAGGTGAATTCACAGGACCCTGCTATCAATACTCCTCTTACATTTGAAATTACAAATGAAAACTTCTCAGCAAATATTGAAGAGTATATCTGGGAGTTTGGGGATGGAACAGAACCGGATACAACAACTACAGACCAGGTTGTACATACATTCAGTGTTCCAGATAAGAAACACAGTCTTAATGTGACTGTTATTGATGAATATGGAAACGAGCGAACAAAAAGCGAAATATTTGAGATTAAGTCTTCACCGATCACAAATTTCTCCTATCAATTAACCGGTAGTCCGTGGGCACCTGATATTTTCACATGGGATGACACATTAACCGCAAAATTGATAAATGTAACCGGGGGATATGAACCGTATAGTATTGAATGGGAGTTTCGATTTCCAACAGACACTATTAACAGCTATATTACTGAGAGAGACATTAAAATCGATGATATTTTATGCCCCGATCCTAACGTCAACCTGGTTTATGTTATAATTACCGTTGAGGATATTTACGACAGGACCTATACAAAGAATACTTTTTTTGAAGTCAAGTAATCCTAGCTAATTGATAAAAGAGGAAATCAACTATGAAAACCAAAAAAAAAATATCGATATTACTGACCACTGTTATTTCAATAACTTACTTTTCAGTATTTTCCCAGACTTCAGAAAAGAACCACCTCCACACAACACTGGTAAAGGTTCCGGAAAAACAGACCCTACAAGAAGTAGAACAGTTGGCAGACGCTTATAAGAATGAAAACATTGTTTACATAAATGGCACAGGCAGGACAATCCAGCAGGCACAAAAGGGTTATTCGCCCAATACCAAGGATTTCATTGCTTTTCATGTATTTGATGAATACGGCCAACAGGAAAGAGTGTATTCGCCTTATGCTGATAAGTCGCAAAATGACGGGAGTTTCAAAACAGATGTGCTGACCGACCAGCGGGATTTTTACCATGAAGCCATGAAGGTAGCCCATACCGACAGTGCCTTTTCCTTCCAGTTGTATGAACATTCACCAATGAACCGAGTTTTTAGAAAGGGTTACCCAGGTTACCAGTGGAGCGACAGAGGAGAGAATGGACATACTACCAGGAGTGATTTCCGAACAAACATTTCTTCAGAAGTAAGACTCTGGGAATATGATAAAGCAACCTGGAACTGCACCAGCGGTGCAAGTGACTATTATGATTCACAAACACTGAGTGTTGCCGAGGTAAAGGATGAGAACGATCATAAGATCCTGGAATTTAAAGACAAAGCAGGCAAGGTAATCCTGAAAAGAAGTAAGCTTGGAGGCCAAAACCTGGATACCTACTATGTTTATGATAATAAGAATAACCTGGTATGTGTAATCCCTCCAAAGGCCATGGCAATTATGAGTACTCCCCCTGCATCCTATAACACCAACCTTTTGAGTGAAGACCTGGTATTCAAATATAAATACGACCAGCGGCAACGGATGATAGAAAAAAAGATCCCGGGACAGGAAACGATCTATTATGTTTATGATAAGCTAAACAGGGTTGTGCTGACCCAGGATGGAAACTTAAGGGATGATGACAACTGGCTTTTTACCAAGTATGATATCCTGGGCCGACCTGTGATAACAGGGCTGCATTTTGACGGATCACAATCAACAAGAATTCAAAAACAGACCTATACAGATGGTTATGTTGATGGCTCAACTACATTTTATTATGAAAAGATGTCGGATAATACCGATTACACCAACCAGAGCGTTCCACCTGTAGATGCATCAGACCATATCCTTACGGTTACCTACTATGATCATTATGATTTTACCACAGGGATGGCCCATTTACAGTTTCATGAGCCTACCGACAGGGAGTTTATGACAGATACCTATGATGCCACTTCCAGGGTAATAGGTAAAGAAACCGGCTCACGGGTAAAAACCCTAGAACAGGATGTTAACCAGAGAAGGTTTCTTTACAGTGTTAATTACTATGATGATTACGGAAGGGTTATACAAACCATATCGGAACATTACCTTGAAGGATATGATATCGTGTTTAACAAGTACGATTTTTCAGGAAATATCACCGTATCAAAACTCTACCATTATGTCAATGCAGGAGATCCGGTTAATGAAGTAATTGACAGCATGAAATGGAGCTATGACTATGATCATGCCTACCGGCTGACCCATGTATATCACAGCATCAACGACCAGGCCATGGAACTGATCGTAAGGAACAAGTACAATGAGCTTGGTGAACTGATAGAAAAGAACCTTCATGCCATAGATGGAGATGAAGCAAACGGGTTCTGGCAATCGATAGATTACAGGTATAATACCAGGGGATGGCTGACACAGATCAACAGCAGTAACCTGGCCAATGATAACATGTTTATCGGGAATGATATTCCGATAGATGAATCAGACAGGGTGAGTGGGATGATCATCACAGAAGTCAATATGGACATTACGGAAGAAACGGGTGATCCGGGCAGGAACATTGTGCATGTGGACATGGATGACATAAAAGATGTGATCTCGGCAGATCTGGCCGATCCCAATGATACTACCTGGCATGATGCTGATGAAGTACTGATGCTTGATTATCATGAAGAATTAGACAGCGAGCGGGATGAATACAACATACTCAAAGACCTTGATGGAGAGTCGTTTTCTTTTGACCTTTCATCGATCAAAATAGATGAATACGCTGAAATAGCTTATATCAGGTACCAGATAGACTCGATCGTTGAACAGGTACTCTTATCAGAGAACATAACAGATACCTCTGTACAGGATGTTATCAAGAAAATAGCCAAAACGCATGTAAACGGTAAAGTAGGTATTGTTTATTTCAATGAAGATACCGATGATCTGTACGGTATGGATCTGCTTTACGAATGGGGATTTGAGGAGTTGGGCGCAGACGAGCTTTATAATGGTAATATCTCCGGGATGCGCTGGCAGGTGAAATCGGCAGAAAACAGGGTAAGGGGCTATGGCTTCCGGTATGATGATATAAACCGCTTAACGCATGCATTGTATGCAGAAAGACCGAATTATGACTGGGATGAGGGAATAGATAAACACAGTGTAACAGGAGGACCGGAAAACACCGAAGGGATACACTATGATGAGAACGGCAACATAGAGGCATTGTTCAGAAAGGGGATGAACTCGGGAACACCATCCAATCCCGGATTTGGGTTTATCGACAAGCTGGTATACAGTTATGATGGCAACCGGCTGACCAATGTTGAAGATTACCAGACGGATCTTACATTCACCAGTAATGATTTCAGGGATAACAATACCACAACAGGAACCGAGTATCAGTATGATGATAACGGCAATATGATCAGTGATGCCAATAAGAATATCCAGAATATCGTTTATAACTATATGAACCTGCCGATAGAAATAGATTTTGGAGATGGAAATAAAATCGAGTATATTTACGACGCATTAGGCAACAAACATAAAAAAGAGGTGTGGGCAAGTTCTGATCAGAATAATCCGATAGCTGAGAAATACTACGCAGGCAGCTTTGTATATAACGCAAGCGGATTGGAGTATGCTTTGTTTGATGAGGGGAGATTAACACCACAGGGAGATGGTACTTACCGGTATGAATATTTCTTCAAGGATCACCTGGGTAATACCAGGGTGGTGTTTACAGATATCAGGGAACAGGGTTTGACGATACTTCAGGAGAGCCATTATTATCCTTTTGGTATGGAGTTTATGGGGACACCGAGTGCTACGATGACTGTTGAGAATTTCTATAAGTATAATGGAAAAGAACTACAGAGTGATGGATTTGATTTGGATAGTGATGCTAGTGGGATATTGGAGAGCAGGTTGCTGTGGTATGATTATGGGGCGAGGTTTTATGATGCACAATTGGGACGATTTCCAAGTGTTGATCCGATTATTGAAAAATTTCCATACTTAACTCCATTTAATTATGCTAGCAATAATCCAATTACTAAAGTAGACCTTTGGGGATTACAAGGAGTTGATTTCTATGAACTTGGACCAATAAATCAACAGCTTTCTTTAAAACACACTGGTAAGCGAATCCCAACAATTCAGGATGCTGTTAAACATAGTGAAAAACCAGAAAAAAGGGCACAGATAAATGCTTTAGCTGCAGCAGGAACAATGGGATTAGGAGAAGTTGGAGGAGCTGCTGTATTGGGATGGAAACCTTTACAAAGATTATATAATAAAGCAAAGAACTTTTTTACAAAAATGTTAAATGCAAGTGATGAGGCTGGAACAGTTGTTGATGATGTTGCAAACGTTTCTAGTAATCAAAAGAGTGGAGGAAGATTAGGAGGTGAACAACATCGATCTAGAGTAGGTGAGGTTGCAGATAAGTTAGTAGATCAGGATTATGAAATAATAGGCGGCGGCAACCGATTAAAGGAAGAATACTTGCCAGGAAACACCCCAGGTACAACAAAGGGTAGTAATTATGTTGATGTTACAGCCATAAAGGATTCAAAAACAATTAGGGTGCAGGTAGGGAAGGAAACAAAAGGAGGACAACCAGTAAGCCGGGAACGAGTTAAACTTGATGAAATACAAAAAAAGAAGCCAAATGATGAACTTAGATTTGAACCTTATAATAAATAGATATGAGCAATTTTCTTAAAGGATTACAACAACAGTTTATTCTTAGTACAGATGACAAAGAGGAAGTTTTTTCTGAGATATCTTCAATGGATGTATTGTTTTATTTAGCTTATGCTGACAATACAAATGAAAAGAAACCTTTTTGTCTTAAAGATGAGTTATACAACCAAAAGCATTCAAAACAATTCTTTATTGTACATAATGAATCAAAAGTAAATATTGTTTGGAGAACGATAAAATTACAAAATGGTAGAGTTAAGTTTGAATTTGATCCACTAAACTCTAAAGGCGTTCAGTTCTTACTGTCTCCAAACAATAATGAAAGGATAGGTGTAGGACGTATATCAGTATGTACTGAATGGAAGAATGATAACGGATTAATTATTCATACTGATGTTGAAAAAGAGTTGTTTAGAACAATCAAAAAGGTAGTTAAGAAAAATTGTATTGGTAGTGTTATTTCCAGAATATGGATTGGAAAAAGTGCTTACGATTTATGGGTAAAATCAAATATCGAACTTGCATATGATCTTAACAATCCTGATAAATACAACATTATTGATTTTAAATCTTTCTAGATACAATATGACTCAATAAAAGCTATTTTTGTAACTATATAGTAAGGACTGACAATGTAAAAGGTACAATCATAGCTTCAGAAATTATTAAGTGATCTGTATCTGAAAAAATACCTACAACTCTTTCTGATTTACCATCAAGATCTAATAAGCAAGTATTAAAATCAGTGAAAATCTGGATTTATGTTTATTTGAATGATAATGATATATACTGATTTATGCAGAGATGAGATGAAAATAGCGAAGGGAGGATGCACTTGGCTGGCGGCGATCTGAATTCCGAGGCCTGCGTCTGTGCGCAACCCAGTGAGATGTCATTGAAAGTGCGCAGGTGGAGGCGTGCAGCCGGACAGAAAATAAAGGAAGGCCGCGTGTCCAAATAACTAAACCCTTTGTAATTTTTGACAGATAAAAAAAACATGATCATGAATACAAAACAGATATTATCTTTTCTTTTTCTAGTGTTATTGAATACCCAGGTATTCTCCCAGACCCAGACCCAGAACTATGTCCATCAGACCACAGTGAAGGTTGAGGGTAATACCAGCCTACAACAGGTAAACCAGTTGGATTCAGATGACAAGCAGGAGAATATATCCTATATTAATGGAACCGGAGCCTTAACCCAGCAAGTTCAAAAGGGTTATTCTCCCAATGAGAAGGACCTTGTGAGTTTTAAGGTTTATGATGCCTTTGGCAGGGAAGAAAAGGTGTATAGTCCTTATGCTGACAAATCGCAGAGCAATGGCAACTTTAAGAGCGATGTTATTACCGACCAGGGGGATTTCTACCATGAAGCCCTTAAGGTAGCCCATACCAATCATCCTTACTCAACACAGTTGTATGATAATTCACCGATGAACAGGGTCATTGAGCAGGGATTTCCGGGTTACCAGTGGAATGAAACAGGGGAAGATGGCCATACCATCATAACGGATCTGCGATCTAATAACACAGGAGAGGTTAGATACTGGGAGTATGATAACAGCTCATGGAACTGCACAAGCGGCACGAGTGATTATTATGATGCCCAGACTTTAAGTGTAACCAAGGTAAAGGATGAGAACGGTAATTACACACTGGAATATACGGATAACGCCGGGAAAATTATCTTAAAACGAAGCAAGCCTGGAAGCACAAACCTTGATACATATTATGTCTATGACGACTTGAACAACCTGGTATGTGTTATCCCACCCAGGGCAATGGCCCTGATGAGTGAGTCACCGCCTTCATATAATGTTAACAATCTCTCTGAAGACCTTTGTTTCAAGTATAAGTATGACAACCGCAAACGGATGATCGAAAAGAAGATACCGGGGCAGGATGTTATTTATTATGTTTATGATAAGCTGGACAGGCTGGTATTTACCCAGGATGGCAATATGAGGGATGATGATAACTGGCTTTTCACCAAGTATGATATCCTGAGCAGGCCGGTAATTACCGGGATGCATGATGACGGATCGCAATCAACCCGTGTGCAGAAACAAACCTATACAGATGGCTATGTCGATAATTCCAGTACCTTCTACTATGAAAAGATGGCTGATAACACCGATTACACCAACCAGAGTGTGCCATCTGTTGACGCTTCTGACCTGATTCTTACGGTAACCTATTATGACAATTATAACTTTACATCAAACCTCAGCCATTTACAGTTTCATGATCCGACAGATTCAGACCTGACGAGTTTGGAAGCCTCAGGGATGGTGATAGGCAAGGAAACCGGTTCACGGATAAAAACCCTTGAACAGGATGTTAACCAGAGAAGGTTTCTGTACAGTGTTAATTATTATGATGATTACGGAAGGGTTATACAAACCATATCGGAACATTACCTTGACGGATATGATATCGTGTTTAACAAGTACGATTTCACAGGCAATATCATCTTATCAAAACTCTACCATTATGTTAATGCAGGAGACCCCGTAAATGAAGTTGTTGACAGCTTGAAATGGAGCTATGACTATGACCATGCCTACCGGCTGACCCATGTATATCACAGCATCAACGACCAGGCCTTGGAACTGATCGTAAGGAATAAATACAATGAGCTGGGTGAACTGATAGAAAAAAACCTCCATGCCATAGACCAGGATGAAGCAAACGGGTTCTGGCAATCGATAGATTACAGGTATAATACCAGGGGATGGCTGACACAGATCAACAACAGTAACCTAACAAATGATAACATGTTTATCGGTAATGATATCCCGATAGATGAATCAGACAGGGTGAGTGAGATGATCATCACGGAAGTCAATATGGACATTACAGAAGAAACGGGTGATCCGGGCAGGAATATTGTGCATGTGGACATGGATGACATAAAAGATGTGATCTCGGCAGATTTGAGCGATCCCAATGATACCACCTGGCATGATGCCGATGAAGTACTGATGCTTGATTATCATGAAGAATTAGACAGCGAGAGGGATGAGTATAACATACTAAAAGACCTGGATGGAGAGTCGTTTACTTTTGACCTTTCATCGATCAAAGTAGATGAATACGCTGAAATAGCTTATATCAGGTACCAGATAGACTCGATCGTAGAACAGGTATTGTTAAACGAAAGCATAACGGATACCTCTGTGCAGGATGTAATAAAAAAGATAGTGAAGACCCATGTAAACGGTAAAATAGGTATTGTTTACTTCAACGAAGATACCGATGACCTTTACGGTATGGATTTGTTGTACGAGTGGGGCTTTGAGGAGCTTGATGCACAGGAGCAATACAATGGAAACATATCGGGGATACGCTGGCAGGTAAAAGGACAGGAAAACAGGGTAAGGGGCTATGGCTTTGGGTATGATAATATAAACCGCTTAACTCATGCATTGTATGCAGAAAGGCCCGATTATGACTGGGATGAGGGAATAGATAACTACAGTGTAACAGGAGGGCCGGAAAACACTGATGGAATCCACTATGATGAGAACGGGAACATAGAGGCATTATTCAGAAAGGGGATGAACTCGGGAACACCATCCAATCCCGGATTTGGTTTTATCGACAAGCTGGTTTACAGTTATGATGGCAACCAGCTGACCAATGTTGAGGATTACCAGACTGACCTTACATTCACCAGTAATTACTTCAGGGATAACAATACCACAACTGGAACCGAGTACCAGTATGATGATAATGGCAATATGATCAGCGATGCCAATAAGAATATTCAAAGTATCGTTTATAATTATATGAACCTGCCAATAGAAATAGATTTTGGGGATGGCAACAGAATTGTGTATATTTACGACGCTTTAGGAAACAAACACAAAAAAGAGGTGTGGGCAAGTTCTGATCCGAATAATCCGATAGCTGAGAAATACTATGCAGGTAGCTTTGTTTACAATGCAAGCAGCTTAGAGTATGCATTATTTGATGAGGGGAGATTGACACCGCAGGGGGATGGTACTTACCGGTATGAATATTTCTTCAAGGATCACCTGGGCAATACCAGGGTGGTGTTTACAGATATCAGGGAACAGGGTTTGACGATACTTCAGGAGAGCCATTATTATCCTTTTGGTATGGAGTTTATGGGGACACCGAGTGCTACGATGACTGTTGAGAATTTCTATAAGTATAATGGAAAAGAACTACAGAGTGATGGATTTGATTTGGATAGTGATGCTAGTGGGATATTGGAGAGCAGGTTGTTGTGGTATGATTATGGGGCCAGGTTTTATGATGCTCAGTTGGGAAGGTGGCATACGATTGATCCAAAAGCAGAAAAGTATTATAATTGGACAATATATAATTACGTATATAATAATCCTATTTACTATATAGATATTGATGGAAAAGAAGGTGATCCATATAAGAAATGGAAGAGACTCACAAAGCAAGAAAAAAGATTATCTAAAGATTTTCCAATTCAGGCTATTCGCGTCAATATTAATTCCAATAAAGCAACAAAGACTACAAAAAAACTTTTTGGTTATAATGGACGTAATGATGCTTCTGATGCATTTAGACATGCATATTGGCAAGCATTAAACACTAGTATAATTGGTCCGTATATGACAAAATTGTTTTCTGATGCTCATGAAAGTGAGGTTCCAGAAGATGAACAAAACGAGAAACAAATGGATTTACACAATAATGCTGTTGGTATTGAGATTGGAGATGATAATAGAGATGCAACAGATGATGAATTGGCGAATTTAGTACTCGAGGCATTAGTCAATGGGAAATTAATTAAGATTGATGATAATGGCAATGTGGTTCCTGTTGAAGATCAGAACAATAATAATCAGGAGACTCAAGAAGAGAATATTAAAGAGAAAGAGAAAGAGAAAGAAAAGCAAAATATAAATGAAGATGAAAAGTAGAATTAAATTAAAATATAAAATAAATCAACAACACAAATTATGAATAGATATAGATGCTTATTGATTTTGATGCTAGGTGTATTTTTTGCAATAGGCTGTGTATCTGAGCACAACAAAACAAAAATTGCAAATATTTCAGAAAATGAGAAAATTGTTCTTCAACATAATGATACAACAAAATCCATATTTAGTATCAGTATATTAATTAGTGGATATCTTAATGATGATGCAAAAATAATAATTAAGGATGGACATGGTTTTGAGAAGAAGTACCTGATTGAAAGTGGCGAAGTAATGCTACGAATTGATGATGATTGGTATAGTACGGAGTGTATATTGGAGTATTATCCAGAAAACGTTTCAGAAGGAAACCTTGATGTAACCTATGAGTTTTTCGAAATTTAGTTAGAATACTATTATGCCATGGCATTTGAAAGAAAAAGGATTTTATTAGAGTGATTTCTTAATTGAGACGAAGGTGCTTGGTTTATCATTATACCATAAATAAGTTACAGATAATCCCTGTTTATACGGTTTATTAAATTTACAGATGCATAATTTTTATGAATCTGTTTTATATATTAATATTTTTTTCCTATGTCCTGAGAATTAACTCAAAAAACAAGTACCAAAACAGCACATCTGTATCTGAAAAGACCTACACAGGCAATTTTATTTACAATAACGAAGGCCTGGAATATGCCCTGCTTGACAAAGGCCGTTTAACACCTCAGACCGGTGGCAACTTTGATTATGAGTACTTCCTGAAAGACCACCTGGGAAATACAAGGGTGGTTTTTACAGATGTGAGGGAGCAGGGATTAACAATTCTCCAGCAGAGCCATTATTATCCTTTTGGGATGGAGTTTATGGGGACACCGAGTGCAACGATGACTGTTGAGAATTTCTATAAGTACAATGGAAAGGAACTACAGAGTGATGGATTTGACCTGGATAGTGATGCAAGTGGGATACTGGAGAGCAGGTTGTTGTGGTATGATTATGGGGCGAGGTTTATGATGCGCAGTTGGGGAGGTTTCACACGCAAGACAGGTTTGCTGAAAAATATTACAGCCTTTCAACTTATCAATATGGAGCTAACAATCCGGTGTTGATGATTGATGTGAATGGGGATAGCCTTTGGATAAATCATAAAGGAAATGACATACTTTATGAAAATGGAAATCTTTATAACTCAGATGGAACAGCATATGCTGGAAAGGGAGTTAAAGTTAAAAAGGATGGATCAATTAAATTAAAAGGTTTTTTAAAACAAACAGTGAACGCATTAGGCACAATTAATGGAACAGCAGAAGGTGGGGCAATGGTAACAGAATTACAATCTTCTGATAATAATTTTACTATTGTTAATGGCAAAAGTGAATTTAATGCTGATAATCACTATTATCCGACTAATTTTTAAATCTATAATATTTAGCACATAACTTA
>CAYXUU010000023.1:0-88037 GCA_964468645.1 uncultured Bacteroidales bacterium | reverse complement strand
GAACCGCACTAACAACCAAAGGGAGTTGGTACGGAGTTAGAACGGAGAAAACTCCTTTCATTGTGCTCCTTTCTGGTTGAATAAACGGGGATACCTTGCCCGCAAAATATTTATCAGAATGGTTGAGATAATTCCTCCGACCAGGGCCACAATGGCTGATAAGATATCATCTACTTTAAAATATCTGAATACGTTGAATGAGATAATTGTCTCATACAACACATAAGAATTTATGGACCCGATGCAGAAATTAATAAACCAGTTCATAATAAATAAGCTTTTTGTAAAGATATGATGCTGGGAATTGTTTAACAAGAACATAAACGATAACATTAAATAAGTTGTTAACAATTAATTAATTGAGAAAAAATATTTGCTATTGATTTAAACATTTTACATTAAGTTTCTGTTAAATACGCAAAGAATGAAATATTAATGATGTGAGAATTTGGAATATGAAAGAAAATATGCTATTTTTATAACAGCATATGGCAAAACTGTTTTGTAATAAGATTTCTGAAAATAATTAACTTATTTTAAAAGTTAGAATAACCACACCTAAATACGATACAGTCTCATTCTTTCCAAGATTGATGGTTATAATTATAAAATAGGAGTATATGATAAGACACTCAAAAAGTGGAGACGCAAGAGCGGATATTTAATCGGCAACAAAACACACAATGCGTTATTAATAACAGTATTTAGTAAAAAATAAACTATGAAGTATATGATTTATTTATTGTTGCTTGCTAGTCCTATTTATTTATATTCACAGGAATTTGCACCAGTTGGTGCATTATGGCACTATACTCAATTACCTATTGATCCCCAAATGACCACTTTTAAATCAATAGAATCAATTTCTGATACCATTGTTCATAATAAATCCTGTAAAAAGATGATTGAGATTGAACGTTATTATTCAGATACTGTTATGATGAAGTATCATTACATGTACTCTGAAAACGATAGTGTATTCTTTTTTGCAGAAAATGAATTTCACTTGCTTTATGATTTTGGTGCTATTGCTGGTGATACGATTATTTTAAATTACTTTCTAACTGCTAGTGGATTACCATTGAAAATGATTATTGACTCAACGGGAATGATTGATATAAATGGTGAGATGAGGAGTATTCAATACATTACATGTGGAGATGGATTAGTGGTTGAATTTGGCAAACACGTAATACAAAATATTGGTAGCACTTTCTATATGTTTCCAACATATGATGGAACTAAAGATGGCCCCCTTAGATGCTACCAGGATGATTATCTTGGACTATTTCTGAGTCCTTATCATCCAAATTATGGATGGAACCATCAGGATTGTAATCAGATTATTACCGGTATACATGAGCAAAATTATAAACAATTAATAAAAATCTATCCCAATCCCGTAAACCATAGTGCAGTTTATGTTGATGAGATTGAAATACCTTTTATATATAGTCTATTTAAAACATGTGGTGAAATGATTAAGAAAAGAATCCATTGTACATCAAATGAAATACCTGTAAGTGAATTGGAACCAGGCAGCTATTTATTACTTATTGAGAAGTTAAATAGCGTAGAACCTATATTAACATTTAAAATAATTGTATTAAACTAATTTAAAACCAAAAATCATGAGAATATTGTAAACGGAAAATAACAATGTACGTTTTTTAGAAAATAAGAATGTACACTTTTCGGAAAATAGCAATGTACATTTTTCAGAAAATAAGGATGCACATTTTCTAAAAGTTTTAACTGTTTTTTCAGGGTAGAAAGTTGGCTTCAGAACAGGAAAAAGCCCATGGGCTTTTTCCTGTTCTGAAACAAATAAAAAAAGTTTCAGTTATTGGCCTTATTAAAACCAATAACCTGAAATGATTATGACACGCTTAATGCACAATGTGATTATGTATCATGAAATAAAGCGGTTGAAACGAGTGGGGTTTAAAGCAGCCCGCATAGCCAAATACCTGGTTATGGACCGAAGGACCGTTAAAAAATATCTAAGTATGAGTGAAGAAGAATATCTGGAGTTTAAAGACAAGCAGTTGGCCCGCAGTAAAAAACTGGACAGCTATGAAGATTACGTAAAAAAACGTCTGGAGGATATTCCTGAGGCAACAGCGGCACAGGTCCATGACTGGCTGAAGGAACATCACCATGATTTTGTTGATGTGACTGAACGAACAGTATACAATTTTGTCCTGATGGTCAGGCAAAAGCATGGCATACCAAAACCGTTTCAAAGCCGTGACTTTGCCCAGATCGAAGAGCTGCCCTATGGCCATCAGGCACAGGTTGATTTTGGAGAGTACAACATGAGTACGGAAGATGGAAAACGCAAGAAAGTGTATTTCTTTTCCATGGTGCTCTCAAGGTCCAGGCAAAAATACGTGGTCTTCAGGGAAACACCTTTTGATGCCATGGCTGTTGTGTCAGCCCACGAGTCAGCCTTTGAATACTTTGGTGGTATGCCTACTGAAGTTGTATATGACCAGGATAAACTGATGCTCTCGGATGAGAACAAAGGAGACCTGGTATTGACAGAAGCCTTTCGCAAATATGTTGACTACCGGAAGTTTAAATTGCATTTTTGCCGCAAGGCCGATCCCCAGAGTAAGGGAAAGATAGAAAATGTAAATAAAAACGCTTGTATAAAACCTGAAATTGAAATTGTATTTTTTATCACCGGAATGTTCATCTTTAGCCCTTTTGTAATAGTAGTAAAATCAACGCTCCTGAATACCTGGTATCATTTTATACTGTCAGGTGGTAACGTTTGTTTCCGGTGACGAAACCCCACAGAAGCCTTTAAAAAGTTATTGCGTGAGAAAAGACAACACCATTGCCTGCAAAGGCAACTTCTACCAGTTGCCCCTTGGAACATACCAGGGTGAGGGTACAAAGGTGAAAGTGAAAACAACTGATGAAGCCATTACTATTAATGATTTAACTGGTAAAGAGATCGTAACCTATAGGCCTCACCAGGGAAAAGGAAAACTCATTGGCAGGTGCAACTTCACCAGGGACTATTCATCAAAGATCGGTGAGCTGATCCTGAAAGTATCAGAAATGTTTACCAACCAGGATCAAGCCGTGGCTTACTTTGAAATGATGCGCAGTGATAACCCACGGTATATCCGTGACCAGTTACTGATGATAAGAAAAATGACCAAAGCAATGGGAAAAGAGGTTATGGATGCAGCATTGGGCTTTTGCATGCAAAACCAAATCCTTAAAGCAAACGATATGCAATACATAGCCCAAAGGATCAAGGCAGAGAACAAGGGCGAAGAAGAAACACCACCGGAGCATATTGAGATCAAGACACTGAGCAAATCGGCTTTCAAGATCATTCCGGAAAAAAGCAAAATATCAGATTATAAAAACTTAATGAATTAAAACTATGCAATCAAAATCACAAACAATTACCGAGTATGCCCTCCGGTTAAAACTGGGAGGTGTTATGGAGCACTGGGACCATCTGGTGCAACAGGCCACAGAAGACAAGATCAGCTATGCAGACTTCTCTTATAAACTGCTTAAATCTGAAATAGAACACAGGGACAAGCGTGACCTGGAAAGGCGCATTAAGGCTGCCAAACTGCCCCTTATGTTTGATCTGGACCAGTACGATTTTTCTTTTGAAAACGGGTTGGACAAGCAGCAGATTAACCAGTTAAGGGAATGCCTGTGGCTGGAGCAAAACTTTAACATTGTGCTGATGGGGCCTTCGGGAGCAGCAAAAACCTACATCGCTGCCGGATTATGCTATGATGCACTCAAGAAAGGATACAGGGCCTACTTCAGGACGATGGAACAAATCATCGAGATATTAAAGATGAAAGACATCACCAGATCCGCCCAGGTGGAATACAAAAAGTTGTTGAAAGCCCATCTGCTGGTCATTGATGACATTATGATGTTTGTCCTGAATAAGCAACAGGCCGTCGGGCTGTTCAATTTCATTAACCATCTTCATGAAAAAGCATCATTTATTATAACCACCAATAAAAGCCCGGAGGAGTGGGTGAAAATGCTTGACGATGAAGTTATTGCTACAGCGTTGCTTGACAGGTTGCTATATCATTGTGAAGTGTTGAAACTAAAAGGGCCAAGTTACCGGCTGAGTAATCGGAAAACAATCTTTGAGAAAAAATAAAACTAATTTTTTAAACAAGCGTTCTTTGAATTTTTTTTTATGTTTGAAACCGGAAAAACAGACATTCTTATTTTCCGAAAAGTGTACATCCTTATTTTCCGAAAAATGTACATTGTAAGTTTCTGCTTACAGTGGTATGGGTATATATTCATTTAATAGTAGCTTTATTGTAAATAAGTATAATGATACATATGCTGGGCACATAATCGATTCTGAATCCTATGTAAATAATCTTTACTATGGAATTAAAGCACTTGGTATTGATACTGAAAAAACGTTTGAATGTAATGAATCAAACTTTAATTATTGCTTTAGGGGAGTTTATCTATCAGGAATAGATTATGCACAAATATTTAAAAAC
This sequence comes from uncultured Bacteroidales bacterium, assembly GCA_964468645.1. Lineage (GTDB taxonomy): Bacteria > Bacteroidota > Bacteroidia > Bacteroidales > JAIOZK01 > JAIOZK01. The sequence continues at coordinate 83,514 of CAYXUU010000023.1, read as the reverse complement.
TCATTTTATATTAGGGGAAGTGAAGAAAACTGGGAATCGAGATCATATGCAATTTATACAGATTATTGCACAAAGTATAAGATTGACGAAAACATAGCAAGGGGTACAAGTGAGTATTTTAGAGACATTGGAATTATAATTAATAATTCTGGTGAGGACTTGAATATGGTTTATAAGAATTACTTACAGTTTCTATACATAGGCATTTTAGCACAAAACTCAAACCGAAGTTATGACCCACTCAAAGGATTGAAGATTAAATGTAACGATTTTTTCATGAATAAAAATGATCTAGCAGTCACGGTAGACGATGATCCAGATCCATTTCCAGATCCCAATACACAAGGCATTTCTAAATACCAAGGTATCGATGATGGAAGTGTTGATCCGAATAATCCAGCAGGTAATTTATTCACTGCTAATGAGAATTTTGTATTAATGATGATTGACAATGAGGCCAAAGATATTAACTACTACCACCATGAACCAACATCAAAGGAAAGAGTGGAACCTAAAGCAGATAAGATAACTCAAGAAACGGTAAGCCCGCAGAATACAGATATTGATTGGGTTGAAGAAATAACATGCCCGCCTAGAATACTTGACGCAGGTAATGATACCATACGAATGGAAATATTAAAATACAACGACTCAATTAATACTGTTAATAACGAATTAGCATTGCTTATCGACGGTGGGGATACCGAAGAAACACAGTTTAATATTGAGATAAGTCAACCCCCAGATGCAATGGATTTAAGAGATGAGTTAATGGATGAATCACCTTATCTGTCAGATACAGTTATGATTGATGCAATAAATAAGGAAGATGTATTGGAAGAGGCAATGGTTAGAGATATTTTAGTTGCTAATCCACAATCTGCCAAATCTAAAAGTGTGATGGATGAAGTTTATAATCGAAATAATCCACTACCAGGATATATGATAGATGATATAATTCAGGGAAAGAGTATGCAGTCAGCAAAAGAACTGAGGGAGTGCAAGTTATCAAAGTACTATGCAGAGAGGCAATACAGAATAAACGAACTTGTGAAAAGATATCGAAATAATAATACCCCCAGTGATAGTTTGATTACATTGCTACTAACAGAAATGTCTATAAACTCACGATATGAAATAGGTTTCAGGTATATAAAGGAAAATGACACTACAGCTGCATCAAACACAATAGATTCGATTCCAATTTTATTTGACCTAAACAATAGGCAATACAATGAATATCAGAGATATTTGAATTACTTCAACGTGTATAAAAATTGTAATATGAATTTTGAAGGAATGTTATACCTGGACACAACACATTTGAATGTTTTATTAGGATTATCATCAACCTACTTCGATATGCCAGGTGCCTATTCAAGAAATTTACTACGCATGATTGATGAAATAGATTACGAAGAACCCATAATATTACCTGACCCACTAAAACAGATTGGAAATTATAATATATTGGACAATGAAAAAAAGAATAATCCCTTAATTTTTTATCCAAATCCCGCTAATGATTATTTTGTTATCGATTATTCCATTGAACAAAATGATGTTATTGAACTTCGAATGGAAATAATTGATATACGAGGGATTGTTGTGAAAAGTGTTTTGTTAGATAAAAATATTGATCAATGTTATATTGACACAAGAAACATTAATAGTGGAAATTACCTCTGTAGATTGATATTAAACAATAAAGTACTGCAAAGTACAAAAATTACAATTTTATAATTAAGCTTAAAGAAATGAAATTGAAAGCATATTTTTTGACAATAAAACACAGGAAACAGATCACAAGAAAATGAAGTACCTGATTTATATCATCACGTTAATTTCAATTGATTGTATTAGTCAACAAATATATTTCAATAAAACAGTTGATTTGCAAAATCATTGGGGTTCAGGTCTGTCTGTAAAAGCTGATTCTAACAGATATATTTGTGCTTCAATTACAGGCCCTGGCAAACTGATAAGCATGATAGAGATAGATTCGTCAGGCAATTTGAATAATTTAATGAAATACGGTCTATACGGACATTCTTATTATGCTGGAGGACCAGGTTCTTTAGATAGAAATTCTGATAATCAATATGTCCTTGCAGGTAGTGATGATAATGGATATAATGATACTACATATGGTTTGTTGTTCAAGTTTAATCAGGGATTAGACACAATTTGGATGAAGTTATTTACTAGTACCGTTAATAAATTCCTTTCAATGAAAACTAGTAAGTGTACATCAGATAGTGGGTTTATTGTTGGAGGGGATATTTATATTGGTGGCTATAACACGCAGCTAATTCTGATTAAAACTGACTCAGCCGGGAATGAATTATGGCGAAGATTATATGGATCAAAAGATTCAGCAGAGTTAGTGTTAAATGTTTGCGAAACGAAGGACAATGGATTTATATTAGGAGGTTATAGGTATTTACCAGGAAATGATTACTCAAGTGACCCCATTATTATAAAAACAGATTCAGCGGGGATTATTGAATGGGAGAAATCATTTGGAGGTGTTTATTCTGATAATGGAGCTGTTGTATCAGTAGGTAAAGATGGAAATTTGCTAGTAACATATGCACATGGTATTTATCAAGATACACTAGCTCCATATCCTGGGCCATCGATAAAGCAAATTCATGTGATAAAGTTGAAAGCTAACGGAGAAGTTCTATGGAGAAAGATATTTTCAGAAAAATCAACTAGAATCAAATTGTTCAAACTAATCGAGTTATATGATGAATCAATCATTGGGGTTGGATTTTACAGACCTGAAAATGTGTATCAAGATTTTGGATTATTGATTAAAACAAATTATCTCGGGGATAGCATTTGGTGGCGTAGATATGAATATTCCAATGAATTTAACATGCTACATGATGTTGATACTACCCATGATAATGGGTTTATATTATGTGGTGAAACATATGGTGCGGAGACTATTAATTTGCAGAATGTATGGATTGTCAAGGTTGATAGTAACGGATGCGATACACCAGGATGTGATCCGACAGTGAAAATACCTGAAATTATAAATTGCAATGATTGTGAACTAGTTATATCACCAAATCCAGCATACGAGTGGTTTGTTATTTCTAGTTCATTATTACTAGAAAGGGAAAGCCTAATTGAAGTTTTTGATCTTTATGGTAGAAGGATTAAAGAAGTAAAGGTGCCTGTTATAGAAAATAGTTGTAGGATAATTACGGATGGTTGGAGAGAGGGTATGTATATTATAAAGCTTCAAAACTCAAATGGTGTTTCAGAAACTGCCAAGTTAATAATTGGAGGATAGTTCAAGATTATTAGTTAATAGTATGTTACGAATAAAAATCAACAAATTATGAAATCAATTATGTTTGCCATTGTCGTGTTATTGATTTCTTATGAACTATATTCACAAGAATCTTTGAGTATTTATTATTCTCCTGAATCCCAGAAGGATAATAAAAAAATGAAACATGGTTGTAAGCCGAAGAATCATAAAGAAACAAACATTAAGTCGAGTGAAAGCATCAATGATCTTACATTTATCCCAATATATCAAGCGAATAACCTAACTTACGTGAATAATAAGCCTGGTTCCTATTTGTCAGCAAATAACATTACAGAAAGTGTTGTATACACTATAAAGGAAGATAATAACATTTCGTACTTACTTTCACTCGAACAAGGCCAGGAGGGGAGTTGGGAAGGTCCGATACAGGTTTATGACATGAATGATTCTCCTTATGGTGCAAGCTCAATAATAAATCCGCAGGGAGGAATTTATAATCCTATTGGAAATACAAATCCAGAAAATACATTTTATAATTGTTTTGCAGCAATATCAGATAGTTTAAGTGATTATTATTTGGGTTATGGATTCGCCACCAACAAATTAACAGAAATTGATCCGCCAAATCCACAACAGGGAGATATTGCAAGTGATTCAGGAAATCTGCACAGAGGTATACCAGATGCTTATACAATAGATATTGAAGGAATTACCTGGATTGTTGACTGCGAGCAAGAAATTATTGACAGCACCCCCGTTTATACCGGAAATCTGATTATTAGCAGAGGAGAATTTAATGAGACAACACAAAATATTGAATTTGAAGAATATTTATTACCTGCATTGGATTCGGGAGATGTAATCAATGACGTTCAAATTGCTTTTGGAGATTATTCATGGAATAATTACAATGGTGTTATCATGCTATTAAGTAATACTATGAGTGATCCGCAGCCGTATACTGAATTTCATCCAGTATTATATCAAACAACTGATGGCGGTGAAACCTGGACAGGCCCTATTCAATGCCAGTTAGGCGGGCCTGATGGATTTGAAGAAATAAAGAATATGATCGACAGTGAGATTCTTATTGAGATATTTGGGTATGAGATAGATAGAGACAGCATTATTTTTAATCTTGGTTATCATGCTGATTTAACATTTTCATGCCGGGGCTTTGCCCATATTAATGGTTTGATTGCTCCTGCTGATGGAGAAGGTAACTGGTGGCCAATAAGAGATGCAATGGGAACCTTTCATTTATTATATGATTTATCGAATGACGAATGGTATGCAGACCTGCTTTATGAGAATAAAACGTTTCAGGGAGAAATAGCAGGATTTTCACAGTATAATTCACCCCAGGTTTCAAGATCTTACTATCTTGGGTGTACCCTTGCATTTTCATGGCTAGATACTGACCTGGAAGGGGTAGAAGAAAACATTTATCCTGATATTTATTGTGTAGGTTGTAATCCATATCCATTGAGTAATATATACACTGAAGTTTATAATGTAACGGCCTTTACACAAGCTATGTGGGAAGCTTATTTTGGAATTCAGGCAGATTATTTTTTTCATGAATGTTTATATGCTGATGAAATGTTGTGCAGAATTCCATTTGTATATTTAGATTGTGATCCTGAAAATCCATTGGAACCAGTAACTCATTATTATATTGATGGCTTTGAATTTATATTTCCCTGGACTTTGGATTGTGTATCACATATTGATGAGCACTTATCACAAATAATGACAGTATCCCAGAACCAGCCAAATCCATTTAGTTGCACATCAACAATTGTTGTTGATTTAGTCAAAAGTACAAGATTGAAAATTGAAGTTGTTGATTTAACTGGCAGATTAATTCAAGCTCAAGATGAAGGGATTGTTAATCCAGGAAAGCATGAATTCATTATTGATGCTGCTGGGCTTGATATAGGATTATATTTTTATAAGGTTACAGCGGGAGATGAAATGATCACAAAAAAGATGATTGTTAAATAATCCTGAAAAGAAAAATTTAGTAACACTTCCAACAGCGAATACCTTCTTTTCGAAAAAGCCTAACAATACTATGGCATCTATATAAAGAAAAGAATACCACATAAGTTTGCAGAGATGAGATGAAGATGTCGAAGAGAGTATACAGTTGGCTGGCGGCGACCGGCTGCCGAGGCCTGTGCCTGGGAGCGACCCAGTGTGATGAAGTAAAAGAGCGCACAGGCAGAGGCCGGACAAAAAATAAAGGGAGCCCGCCTAAAATAGTGACACAGAAGCCTGATGCGAAGACGCGGGCGGAAGTGAGCGAGCTTGCGGCGGGAGGGGAATGGCCTGTGGGTGAGCTGCGCCAGGCACAAAAAACATGACAGGCATTTTGGGGTGGGGGGAAAACTGGTAAGATGATGGGCAACAAGTACAAAGTAAAAAGGCAAAAGGCAAAAGTGGCGTTTTACGAAAAGCCCAGCTACGAGGGATGAAATTTGCAGGTGCGGTGGGGAAGATTGTGTTTGGAGTGGAGGGAATGAGTGAGTGGCCGGGCGCAATTGAAAGGGTTGCGGGGTGGATATTGCGTCCGGTTGCGAAGGAATGAACGGAACGACAAAGACAATGTGGGGCATGTTACCTGTTTTTACATTGTGCGGTGGGAATGCCTGGCGGGTTTTTTGTTGACTGGCAGCCCCGCCGGAAGCGAGACGAACACCTTATCAACTGCGCTTGCCGTGAGGCACGAACATATTGACGAAGAAAAGTGACTGGGACATAATTTTCTAATATTTCCAATGGAAGTTTCTTTTATATTATTGGTAGGGGTTACAGACTTAAATTTATAAAAGATTTCTTTTTTCACAAAATATACATTCCCCAACAAAAATAAGATTGGTGTAAGACAGAAGAAAACTTAGCTTGAGGAAAGGAGAATTATTATACGATTAACATTTTAGACCTACTTGGTAAAAGGGATACAACTATTCAACAATAAATTTACTTCTACCTACTATCTTTCCTTCGCTTTTAATAACAGCAATAAACATACCTTTACCCCAACTTGATATATCAAGTTTTTCATCAGACTGACCAGAATAGATTACTTCCTTATGCATTATACGGCCATAAATATCATAGCAAAACAATTGAATTCCATAATGATATTCAGTGTTTTCGAAAGCCAGGTTAACATAACCTTTTGCAGGATTAGGGAAGATTATCATTGGTATTGTGTTAAGCTGTGAATGATATTCATCAGGAGTAGGTATCTCATCAACATCAACAATAACCAGGCAATCGGAAAGGTCTATTGTGTCTGATGGTATTGGATGAGGGCAAAGACTATCATAGGAATGTTGTGTGGTGTCAAAAGGTACGGATTCTAAATGCTCATTTATTTTATATAACAAAATATCCCAATCATTGCTGCTTTTAACAACATTGTCAGCGATTAAAAATTCATTGCTGCTGGTTTTTATAAGAGTTGGTGTTCCAGCCTTATGTTGTCTCACCTGTAAATCATGTATTGTAGCTGCAGTATCAATAACAAACTCACTTAGGACATAATTATCGGGGTAATTTTCAACACTTGCACTGGCAATAAACAAAGTGTCATTAATCCTTTTGACATCACTGATGATATTGGAAATGATATCTGGCCCTATTTGTTCATTCTCAATTATATTAAAGCCAAATTCATTGCCATTGGTGCTGAAAAACATTAGTAAAGAATTATTTGGTTTTCCGTAATATCTTCGCTTACCTACACCCATAATTAAGGTATCATTCAATTCAATACAGGAATACGCTATTCCAAAAACCGAATCCATAACGGCAAAAGGCAATATCCATTTTTCATTGAAGTTGCTGTCGATACCAATAAAAAACGGCCTCAGAAACTTATGGCCCGGATTCCCTGGGAAAGGCCAATAACAATAACCACTTATAAAATAATCATTGTTTACTTGATATAGTTTTCTTCCACTTATAGCACCTATCAATGGATAGTTATCTTTTGTTGCATAGGCATTGGCCCATAATAAATTACCTTCACCATCCAGACCAAAAAGAAACTCCTGTTTATTTTGCTCATAACTGCTCATATGTACATTTACCACAATCTCACCATTGTGCCCGATAATAATATCGCGTGCCCATCCACTCATAAATTCACTATCCCACACGTAAACCCTGCACCATAGCTTGTTACCACAGGAATCATACTTAACAATATCCGGCCATGTAAGATCTCCAACAACAAGATAGCCACAACTGTAAATATTGCCATTTGAATCCTGAATGGCAGCCCTGCCTCCAACATCCTCTGTAAACTGTATCGTTTTTGAATATAGGACCGTACCATTGATATCTGCTTTAATATCCCAACCATCAATCCCATCATATCCCCCAATAATATAATAGCCGAGATCGTAGGTTTCGATGATATCATAAACATAGTCAATACGATTATTATTCCCGATATATACTTCCCATCTTTGATTTTGGCAATAACAACTTGAGAACGGGATAATAAATACTGCAAGAATTATTTTACTTCTAAATGATTTCATTAATTTTTGACATTATTTTGCAATGGTTATTTTCATAGAATCGATCAGGTATCCTTTCTTTTCCATAGATACAATATAAACCCCCGATGGCCATTCTTTCGTGTTAATGATCAACTGGTCCTGCATATTATATATTATTTGTGACATAATGATATTGCCATTCAGCGATGTTATCGTGATCAGGGCTTCACCTTCCATTTCCTGTTTGTATTCGATTATAACATAATTCCTTGCCGGGTTTGGAAATACCCTTAGCAGGTTTGGTTTTGTTTCTGATAATTCAAAATAATCATCATTGTAAAAATATGATTTAGTAAAGTCAGGCAGTTCATAATGTTTCTGGAAGTCTATAGTGTCAAGTGCTATTAATATATTACGGGCATAAATCCTTGCCTTACTGTTCGCATTGTTATATAATGAAAACACCGCATTTTTTTCCAGTGCATTGGCCTGGTAAACATTCTTATTCCCCGACATTAATTTAAAATGGATATTATTATAATCATCATATTCCTGGTGAATGGCTGATTGCGCGCCGGTCATTTCAAAAATCAATGGAATTGAATCAAGAAGTGATATCGCATTTAAGCTGTCCTTTCTTGCAATATATTCAGATACAAGCTGGTATATGGCCCAAAGTTCATCCTCATTCTGCAATAATAGTATAATACTGTCAGAGGAAGCAATCGGATCTGATGTATCACATTTATACCAATTGATAATTAAATTAAATAACCTCGCTTTTTCAGCTTTGTAACCGGTAAGATCTGCTTCGGTTTCCTCACGAACAGATAACAGGGACCTTCCCTGCAATATCTGGTTTTTCATATAAGCCGGCATGGGATCAATCCGCTGGTCAAGTTTATTCATTAATTCATCAGACTTTGCAGTATTTGTATTGGCAACCATGATATCCCGTATCATAGCATTCGGAAGTACATCCTCTTTATCAATGGCTGTGCTGACAACGGTATCCGACAAGTATGGCGAATCGTTCATAAGGTCATTATATATCTCAGCAGATTCGGGAGGTGTGCTGAATTCAACATCTGTTTGCAACTCATCCGTATCGCCCCCGTCAATCAGCAATGCAAGTATAATCTCTATCGAATCGATCTTTTGCTGTACCATTGACATCTCAGATTTCAAGCTGTCAACTCCTCCTGTTTGGATTAAGTTTGATGGACATCCATTCTCGATTGACCAATCTGAGGAAACAGTCCTTTCTTGAAGCAATACATTATCTGTATAATCTATGGGTTCAACATTAAAACTGCCACTGGTGTTCTCAGGATAAAAATAGACAATGTTATCCCCTTCATTGTTTATATCATCATAATCACCATCAGGTATTTCATCAGGAACAAAAAACCTGTTACCAGCCATATCTTCAGGATCGTTGGAATCAGAGCCCTGGTTTTTAGCAATTCCATTGTAATTTGCAGGTGTTACAGAAATATCAAATCCGCATGTATCATAATCATTACACTTAATTTGAAGGCCTGTTGATCCGTCGTCACTTCTGTTTTCTCCCTCAGCTACAACACCATAGTTAAGCTTTCTGAATGTATTATTGTATATTTCATTTGGGTCTCTCCCAGAGTCTTTTATATATGCACCAATGCTTAACGTGCCAATTTGAAAGTTGTCAAACACATAATTGCTTAAAAATAAGTTGTTCTCGATATGATACCCCGTACATCCTTCAAGATAAATGCCACCTACAGTATCATTCAAACTGTAAGCATGGTTTGGATTTACATAAAATTCATTTGATAGTATCTCAGCCCCATTAATACCTGAAAGATACATGGCAGTATAGTTATCAGAAAATATTACATTATTGACTGAATATAATTTGGTTGGATCCCAGGAGTATGCCTTAATACCGTACCTTAAGTTATTGAATTTACATGTGTCGTAGTCAGTGCAAGGGTATGTCGGTGATTCACAATATTCTGTTAGGTGGAAAGAGCCATTATAACTTAGGATACCTATTGTTTCTGTGTTATAACTAATTTCATCGAAAACATCAGTGCAATTGAATGTACATCCTTCAAAAGTTATTCCTTTTACATCCCTGAGAAGGACATGGGCTTGAGGGTAATAGTAGTGCTCCCTATTGTAATATGAATCAAAGGTACAGATCTGGAAAATACCAAGGTTGTTCAGTTCAGTGCCTTTATCATATGGGTGCATATTTCTGTAAGGCAGATATTCAACATCAATTGTATTGTTCTGAAACAGGCAATCTTCTGCAAGTATGATACCTCCAGACATTTCATAATTATAGCTGCCATCAACATCCCTTGCGCCAACCAGTATCCCTACATCTGCGTATTCGATAATAGCCCCGTTGGTAGTTGTTACTTTTCCCTGTAAACCAGGAAAGTTTTGTGTGGTATCCGGATTACCCCAAACTTCGATACCTGACCAGTTTTCCGGGCATACACTTGTGAGATATCCACCATTTATTATCAGTTCCGCACCGGGTTTCACAATTAAATTGGCGTTCTTAACAAAAAGAGCTGTTCCTGTAATTGTTAAGCTATACCCAGAATCAACTATAATGTCGTTCTCAATAATGTTTGTTCCTGCCCATATTGTGGATGTATTTATATGTATTTGCTGGGTTAGGAGTTCATAATTGCACTCACAATTATAGCAATCATCGTAGGGGCCAACATAAGGATCATTATCATTACAGTCCCGTTCCTCATAAGTACAATCGTAATCATCGGGTTTCTCTTCTCCAATACCCCACCAGCAATAGCCGTCATCATTATGATCGGCACAGATCGTATCCAATGTGATATCTTCAAGGTATACAGATGTATTGATCCTGTATGCTTCAACAATGTGATTCATAGGAAGTTTTATCAAGTTAAAACCTTTGTATTGTGTGTGATCGCTTCCATAACTGTTTTTTAGCACCCAAATCACTGAACAATCATATGGATCTATTAAATAGCCAGCCATTACCATTGCGTGAAATTTCCCGGGAGATACATATTTAACTATTGCTAATGGACCATCTTCGATTATAGCGAGCATTAAAGTATCAATATGAACAGTAAGGGTATCCCAGGTATCAATGCGAGCGACTGTATCAGGGTCGTTACATCTGAAATTACAATGAATTTCAGATGTTTCATATGGAAAACAATATTCAGTAACAATGCCTGTGTTTTTAATGTAATCCAAAGAATACGTAACTTCTCCATCTTCACAATTTCCACAAATTGGGCAACAAGAAATCAGGTCTTGTTCTGAAAGATTGTAGTCCAAATGCCCGTTGTAAAAGATATTGAAAATTGCCTCAAGAGTACCACAGCTTGAATGTGCCCAGCAACTGCCACAATCAACTGTTTGATCCTTAACACTTGAAAGCCAACCTGTTTCTGAGGAGTTGTTTTCATAATAATCAGAATTAGGATCAGTTGCATCGTGCCTGTATCTCCAATCAAATGATTCTACAAGATCCAGTGTAGGTTGCTCATAATTATCAACCCATACATATTCAAAAACACCGCTATAATAATACTCTTCCCCAAATAAATTATACTTTTCACCAAAGAAGAATTTCTTTTCATGATAATATAATTTCGCGATGTTATTGTCACTTGCAGTCCAGTTCATGCCAAAATTTGGTATCATTTCATTGAGTGTTTCAATTTTAATAGTATCAATGGTTCTTTTTTTTGCATATTGAATCTGGTCAAGGGATTCGGAGTATTCCCCAATACATTCAATCTCATCAAGATCCAGTTCCGCATCAATAATTTCCACACGAATAGAGTAGGGGATTAGTTGGTTCAGCCGGTAAGTTTCATCATATACATCGGATACTGAAAAGGAGTCCTGAGTGCAAATCAGCGGATATGTTTCGTAGATCATATACTCAGTACCGGTGGTGTCTCCAAATATAACCCGTACCAGACTGGTATCTGAATCCAGGGTGATGCTGCCTGACATTTGCAGTCCGTAAACAGTATCCACATTGTTAAAGGGGTAAATTAATCCATCAGAATTAAATGTGGTATCTATTTGAATGGTTTGAGAATAAATAAATGATGGAATAAGAAGAAATAATAAGGCAGTAAAGTTTGTTTTCAAGTTAAATGATATTTGATAGGTTTGTTTCAAATATAAAAAAAAAGAAGATGGATTGTTTAAAAATGTTCATTAAAAAAGAAGGTAGGTAATTACTTTTCTCTTTTGCGTATCATCAAATGGTAGAAATGAAAATTGAATAATTGAAGATGTGAAAGTAATCTATAAAAAAATATTTGCAAACAATGAATGGTATATAATCATACACCTCTGGATAGGATTTGGTAAATGGCACCCAATCTTGTGCAGTTATTGAATTGCTAATAATCAAATATGTTTGATATAGTTCCGTTTTGGTTCTTCAACCACAGAAACGTTAGCATCAGCTTTACTTTTATACCCCAGGAGGGAGAAGTCGACTTGATCGATAGCGGATCGTGTTTCATCACCTGGTTTATCCAGGGTGATTTCCGTAGTGTTGTTTTCATAAATTAGCTTTTCAAGTTTGTTTTTGTCAGTTTTAAAATTGTACAATGCGGGTTTTAATGCCCCGTCAACAATAGCAAGGTAATTTGTGAACTCCTTGTTAAAAAATGTTTTGTTGTTCATAATAGTAATACTTTTTTTACAAAATGAAATGCGTCCATAGAATAAATAGGAAGCTTGATTTTGTGTTTGTTAAATAAATTTTATAATTATTTCTATGGCTTAATACTTTTAGAGGTCAAAACGTTCCCCCCTAATTGAGAAAATTTTTTAATTATTTTTTAACACCTTGATTTGATGACAGGTATGCAGTATGATTTTATGAGTTTATTCGGGTGTTTTCGATGATTGAATGGCTGATCGACATTGATAAGGAAAATTACTATTGTTACCTGGATTTATGCTAAGGCGCTACGAAGGATCTGAAAAACTTTTTACTTGTTTTTGCGGTTGGGGTGGGTAGGGTGTTATTTTAATGTTGAATGGAAGGGATGAGAAAAGATTGGAAAGGAGTGGAAAGGGTGAATTTTTGAGAGAAATGTTTCAACTATGTTTCAACCGGAGGAATTTTATAAAACATTCCCCAAAATAAAAAACCCCTGAAAGTCTTATCTTTCAAGGGTTTTAATCAGGTGAACCCGGAGGGATTCGAACCCCCAACCTCCTGATCCGTAGTCAGGTGCACTATCCAATTATGCTACGGGTCCAAAACAGGATGCAAAAATATAAAAATTCCGTGAAACAGTACCAGTTACCAGTTCGAAGTTACCAGTTTGAAGTTATTGGACAGCAAACAATACTTATGACTGGTAACTTCTAACTCCGAACTTCTAACTTCGTCTGGTCAGCAATACTTTATTATCTATATTTGTTAGCAAACCTGCACAAATGAACCTTCAAAATCTCAATAACAATTTTATTTCACGATATGGTAATGCCGGTGAAGAAATTCATGCCTTCTTTGCCCCGGGACGTGTGAACCTCATTGGCGAACATACCGACTATAATGGCGGTTATGTTTTACCGTGTGCACTATCGTATGGTACTTATATGCTGGTCCGCAAATCAACTCATAATAATGTTAAACTTGCTTCAGAAAATTTTGAATTCAACACAACCGTTCCACTGGCTGACATCTCCCAGAAAATCGATGGACAATGGGTAAATTTCCCACTGGGAGTATTTGATCAGTATATAAATATCGGCGAAGAAATAACAGGTCTGGAGATCCTTTTTTCAGGAGATATTCCTGACGGGGCTGGATTGTCTTCCTCAGCATCCATAGAGGTAGTAACAGCTTTTGCAGTCAACGAATTGTATAATTGTGGTCTTTCCCTGGTCGAAATTGCCTTATTATCCAGAAAATGTGAACATGAATTTATTGGTGTTCAGTGTGGCATCATGGATCAGTTTGCAGTAACACTTGGCAAGAAAGATCATGCATTATTTCTGAACTGCGGTACCATGAAATTCGTTCATGTTCCGGTCGATCTTACAGGATATCAACTGATTATCTCCAATACCAATAAAAAGCGTGAACTGGCCGATTCAAAATACAACGAACGGGTAAAGGAATGCAACCTGGCCGTTGAAAGTATCCGGAAAAAAATGCCCATACGTGACCTTAGTGTCTTAAACCTTCCTGATTTCAGAAACGTTGAACATTTTATCCGGCACCCTGTCAGGAGAAACAGGGCCTATCATGTTGTAAATGAAAACTACCGGGTGCTTGAAGCGGTAAAAGCATTAAAGCATGGTGAGCTTGAAAAATTTGGCAAGTTAATGAATGCCTCTCATGAGTCGCTGAAGAACTATTATGAAGTCACCGGCTTTGAACTGGATACCCTTGTTGAGGAAGCCCGGAAGATAGATGGTGTTATTGGTTCCAGGATGACTGGTGCAGGATTTGGTGGCTGCACAGTAAGTATCGTCAGGAATGATAAAGTTGAAGAATTCCAGATAAAAGCAGGGGAGGGCTACTTTGCAAAAACAGGGCTTCATGCAGATTTTTATTTGCCACAAATAGGGGATGGAGTGAGAAGAATTGACGGTTGACGATTGACGAATAGCATGGACACAACGTCAATCGTCAATAGTCAGTATTCAATCTACCGGGTGCCAAAAATTGCCGATCCAATCCTTAGCATTGTCGAACCTTCTTCAATGGCAATATGATAGTCATTGGTCATGCCCATGGATATCTCTTTAAAGGCATCATTGTCAGGAAAATAATTTCGCTTTAAAAAGTCAAAGGTGTTTTTAAGAAATCTGAATTCTTTACGTATCTGTTCTTCATCCTCGGTAAATGATGCCATTCCCATAACACCTGCTATTTGAATATTATTGAGGCCTGGAAATTCATCGCTGTTGATTATATTTTTTGCCTCTTCAAGGTCCAACCCAAATTTTGTTTCTTCCTCAGCAATATAAAATTGGAGCAGACAATTAATGGTTCTGTTGATTTTCCTGGCTTCTTTGTCAATTTCAACCAGCAACCTTAAACTATCAACCGCATGTATAAGATGCACAAAAGGAACCAGTGATTTTACCTTATTCCTCTGAAGATGACCAACAAAATGCCATTCAATATCCTTCGGACAAATAGGTTGCTTTTCCGTTAGTTCCTGTGTTCTGTTCTCACCAAATACCCGTTGTTCAACTTCATAAGCCTCCTGGATAATCTCTACCGGTTTGGTCTTGGAAATGGCAACCAGTTTTACGTGTGACGGAATTTCCTCTCTGATCCTGATTAGATTCTTCTTGATACTCATTTATTGTGATATTTTATGCAAAAATAGAAATAATAGTTTTGAGTTTTGAGTTGAGTAGAGCAAAGCGGAGCGAACCGGAATGAAGTGGAGCTCGGCAAAGCAAAATCCCGATAGCTAGGGACAAATGTATCGGGATTCGAACTTTGAGATCCGAGCAATCACAATTAAAGAGGCTGTCACTAAACTTTAAGCCCTTTTAAAAATAGTATATCTAAACCTGAATACAAGTAACCCTCCTATTGCAATTACTACAATGGAAACAGGCCAATTAGAAAGTGGAATATTCGGATTGGTTTTTAATCCAAATGCAAAATCATCAGTAAGTTGTGCTTTAGTACCTTCCTCGTAGGACTTGCCATCGCCATATTCAGAGGTTAGCCAGGTAAAATCACAAGATCCTGAAGGATTGCCCTGTATCGAAACCCAACCCATTGATAGTCCTGGGAAAGGTGGTGATAGTTCGTAACTGTAATGCAATATGGGTAGCTTGTTAGTACCGTAGGTAGCGCCTGTTTCCACGGCAGTTTCCAAAACAGTATAAGTTTTATAAAGGATACCAACAGCACCGGCATTATCAGTATAAAAGCTTATTTTAAAACTTTTTGGATTTTCATCACAATAATCATCTCCTTCTACAGTACATCCCCACCATTCGATACTTGTAATGCCACCAACGATACCTGAAAAATTATCATATATTTTCTTGCCAGATTTAATATCAGAAATATATGATACATCAGTAATAGGGTAGGGCCCCTGGCAAACATTATCTGCAGGATCACAACACAAATTATGAACCGTTATTGTAACAGTATTGGTTGTTAAAGTACCACACGAAGATGCCGAGGTTTGCTGTAACCGGTAATAGGTGGTATCGGTTAGCACTCCAAGCTGGTAGTTTAAGTTTGTAGCTCCTGTTAAATCAGAAAAGCTGCTTCCATCAGAGGAAATTTGCCACTGGTAAGGGATATTACCATCACCTCCACTTGCTGCTGTTGAGCTGCCGATTACAGAAGGATCGCCATTTTAACATATCGTTTCCCCTGTTGTTTCAATGGCTCCCGGGCTAAAGTCAGGATATACGGCCATGGCAACAACATTGGATTCCGCTGCTCCTGTCCAGTCGCTCATACAATCAACCCGAACCAATCGTTTGTACCAGGTTGATTCGGTTAGAGCAGGGGGATCGTAAGTTGTTGCATTGCTGTTTGGTAAGATTGTTGTACCTGAACCAATCAAAATACCTCCGCCTTCTACTGCTGTATTATCGTTGATAGTAGAATTTGTAACTGGTTGGGTACCTGCATTATAAATGCCCCACCAGCGCCACTTGTCGTATTATTGTTTATTGTTTTTTGTTTATTGTTTTTTGTTCTTTGTTAAATATCACCTTAAGGAATACACTTGTCTGATATCCCGATACGAATTATTCAATAATATTGATCTCATATATAACAAGAAACAAAAAACAAGGAATTAGAAACAAGTAATAAGGGATGTCCAAAACCGACTCTTCCAGGTCTTCCTCCCTCAGACTCTGGAAGGTCTTTCTACTTCTTACTGCTTACTGCTAACTGCCTACTTCGGCGCATAAAAGCACCTCTTCGGGGTATCAATCTTATCTTCGGTCTTCAGCTCTTTAATGGCTTTATCAATAAGCTTTTTGTCAAGGCCTGTTCTTTCAGCAATTTCTCCACCTTTTAAGGGAGTTTCAGCATCTTTCAGTGCCTGTAGAACCTGTTCTTTTGCGTCCATGATGTTGAGTTGTTGAATTGTTGAGTTATTGAATTGCCTGCCTGCCGCAGGCAGGTTGAATTATTGATTAATCAAGCGCATGTACTACCAATCCACTTCTGAGTTTGGGTTCAAACCATGTGGTTTTGGGTGGCATGATATTTCCACTGTCTGCAATATCTATCAACTGTTTCATCGATACCGGGTAAAGTGCGAATGCAACGTTCATCTCTCCACTGTCAACCCGCTTTTTCAATTCTCCCAATCCCCTGATACCACCAACAAAATCAATTCTTTTTGACCTTCTCAGATCCTGGATATCCAGAATTGGAGCTAATACCTGCTTGGTCAGTATGGTAACATCAAGAACACCAATAGGATCATGATCATCAAAAGTACCCTCTTTAGCTGTCAGCGAGTACCATTCCCCATCAAGATACATACTGAAATTATGAAGTTGATCGGGTTTATATATATCAATACCTTTCTTTTCAACAGAAAAGCCCTGTTCTAGCTTCGTAAGGAATTCTTCCTTTGTAAGGCCATTCAGGTCCTTGACAACCCTGTTATAATCAATAATAGTTAACTGGTTATCCGGGAAGTGTACTGCAAGAAAGAAGTTGTATTCTTCATTGCCATCATGATTGGGATTTTTCTCCTTTCTTTCATTACCCACCAGGGCTGCAGCAGCCGTCCTGTGATGGCCGTCAGCAACATAAGTTGCAGGTAATTCACCAAACAATTCAATAATCCTGTCGATCTTATTCTGATCCCTGATCACCCAGAAATGATGGCCAACACCATCTTCGGCTGTAAAATCGTATTCAGGTTGCTCTTTAGTGATCTCTGCGACGATATTATCAATCTCCTGAACAGCAGGGTAGGAGAAAAATACGGGCTCATAATTCATCCCACTTACCCTTACATGGTTTTTCCTGTCTTCCTCTTTATCAGGGCGGGTTAGCTCATGCTTTTTGATCACATTATTCATATAGTCCTCAACGCCTGCACCTCCCACAATACCATACTGGGTTTTTCCGTTCATGGTCTGGGCATAGATGTAAAGATATTCCTTCTCGTCCTGGAATAAAACGCCATCACTCTTCAGTTTATCAAAATTTTCTTTCCCCTTATTATAAACTTCTGGGCTGTATGGATTCATATCATCCGCCAGATCAATTTCAGGTTTAATTACATGTAGGTATGAATACTTATTATTTCCTGCTTCAATTCTTGCTTCATCTTTATTCAAAACATCATAAGGCCTCGAAGCAATTAAAGCTGCTTTATCCTTTACAGGCCTGATTCCCTTGAATGCTTTTAATATCGCCATCGGTATGTAAAAATTTAATTAAAACTTAGTGTTATTATTTCCCTGTGATCTGTCGTTATTCAAAATCATCCTGACTCTCATTATTCCCATTGTTTCTCTGAAGTGAAGAGATCAATGCCCCTATCATTTTTGTCATCTCCATAAGGCTCGATCTTGATTCATCCTCCTGTAGTTCATCAATACGATCAAGGTTAGCAAGCATGGTGGTATATACAAGGCATTCTCTTACAGAACTTTTTGCCATTTTAAGGTAATAAATAAACTGGCTTTTGTTTCTTGCCGATCCTTCTGCAATATTCAACGCTATCGCATGAGAGGCATGATTGAATTTATCAACAATATCACAGGCTCCCTCATAAGTTTGATCATTGGTAATCTTATGAATCCAGCTAACATAGTCGAGGGCTTTATGATAGATCCTCAGGTCTTCAAATCTGAAGAAGGTAAGTTTTTTTTCGGTTGTTTGTTCCATGATTCATCAATTTATAGTTGTGGTTTTGTTAAAGTAAGTGCAGATAGCTTCAGATCAGTTAAACCAATCCTGACCATCCATAGTAAAAAATAAATTTTAGTTAACCTTATAAGTTGTGTCTCCCTTTTCAAGGAAGTTGATGATTTGGTTTGCGGAGGCAATTCCGGCATTGATATTAGCTTCAGCTGTCTGTGCACCCATCTTCTTGGGTGTAAAAAAGAACCTGCCTGGATATTTTTCTTCTATCTCACCGGCACAATCAGGGGCAATATCTGAAAGATATTTAAAATCAGGACGCTCTTCAAACATTTTGAGCAACCCTTCTTCATCGATTACTTCTTTCCTGGCAGTATTAACAAGCACAGCATCCTCAGGCATACCTGACAGTAGTTCATAATTGATCGACTTTTTTGTCTTCTCATTAGCCGGGATATGCAATGAAACATACTGGCACCCACTGTACAGTTTTTCAGATGAATCAAGTGGTGTAACACCATCTGCTTCTATTGATTCCCTGGCAATAAACGGATCATAGGCAAATACACTCATACCACATCCTTTTGCTGCTTCTGCAACATATTTTCCCACATTGCCATAGGCATGAATTCCAAGTGTCTTATTCCTGATCTCTGTTCCTGCTTTACCATTAAAATGATTACGCGCCTGGTAAATCATCATTCCGATGGCCAGTTCTGCAACAGCATTGGAATTCTGGCCAGGGGTATTCATGGCAACCACATTGTTTGCTGTGGCTGCTTCCAGGTCAATATTATCATAGCCTGCTCCGGCGCGAACAACAATTTTTAGGTTACCGGCAGCATCAAACACTGATTTATCAACTTTATCTGACCTGATGATCATCGCATCAACATCACCGGCAGCTTTTATTAGTTCAGAATGATCGGTATATTTTTCAAGTAAAATTAATTCATAACCAGCTGCTTCAATGATCTCCTGTATCTGGTTGATTGCAGCAGGCGCGAATGGTTTCTCTGTAGCCACTAATACTTTAGTCATAATTATTTGGATTTATTTGGTTATTAGATGAGTCTGATAAAAGTTTTACTTCATGCTTTCAAATTCCTGCATAACATCAACCAGGGCTATAACACTATCAAATGACATTGCATTATATAATGAGGCCCTGAAGCCACCAACAGAGCGGTGTCCTTTGATACCTATCATTCCCTTACCTGTAGCAAATTCAAGAAATTCCTTTTCGTATTCTTGGTATCCGTCATTCATAACAAAACAGATATTCATCAGTGATCGGTCTTCAGGATCTGTAACTGTAGCTTTGAAGAACTTATTCCTCTCAATTTCATCATACATCAGGTCTGCCTTTTTCTGGTTGATCTTCTGCATCTCAGAAACACCACCAAGTTCCTTCAACCATATCAATGTCTGAAGTCCGGCAAATATAGGAAGGCATGGGGGAGTATTGAACATTGATCCTTTATCAATGTGTGTCTGGTATTTAAGCATGGTGGGGATTGCCCTGTCAACCTTACCAAGGATATCATTCTTAATGATAACAAAGGTAACCCCGGAAGGTGCGAAATTCTTCTGTGCCCCGCCATAGATGATGGCATACTTTGAAATATCAATCGGTCTGCTGAAAATATCTGATGACATATCGGCAATAAGTGGAACCGGTGAATCAATATCTTTTTTTATTTCCGTACCATAAATGGTATTATTGGTTGTAATATGAAAATAGTCAGCATCGACAGGAATAGTATAGTCCTTTGGAATATAATTGAAGTTTTTATCCTCGGAGGATGCAACAACATCAACTTCACCAAAGAGCTTCGCTTCCTTGATTGCTTTACTTGCCCATGACCCCGTGTTGAGGTAAGCAGCTTTTTTGTTCATTAGGTTATAAGGTATCATCGCAAACTGCATGCTTGCGCCACCTCCAAGAAACAATACAGAATACCCTTCTGGAATACCCAGAAGGTCGTTGAATAGATTATTGGCATCATCCATAACAGCTTGGAAGTCCTTGCTTCTGTGAGAGATTTCCATAACGGATAAACCTATCCCGTTCAGGTCTAAAACAGCTTTTGCAGTGTTTTCAATTGTAAATTGCGGTAAAATCGACGGACCCGCATAAAAGTTGTGCTTTTTCATAATATCCAGTAAATTTGGTTTCGGTTATAATTAGTAATTAACTTAGATGAATAATGAACCGCAAAGATAAAATTTTAATATAACAATCTGCAGTTTATCATATAAATTCTTTGTTGCTATTTTTGCCCTTTAATAGCTTGTAATCATATGATACTAAATGAAAAAATTGATGCAATAAGTGTCCTGGGAGAATGCCTGAGGAAAGTTGCCTTAGATGATCCTTCCACGAAAACATGGCGCTTTGGAAGTATGCAGGTACTAAATCAACTGGTCGAAGAATCGGTACATTATAATCCATGGTTTATTTCAGGCCATGTCAGGCAGGCATTATTATCGATCGGATCAAGTCTTTATTTGGATAAGATTAATGCCTGGTTAACGCCATATCAACCTTTTCTTGATAAAATCCACGATAAAAAAACAATCGGTGTTGTAATGGCTGGAAATATACCGGCAGTCGGGTTTCATGATTTCCTTTGTGTACTGATATCAGGCCATAAATTGCTTGGCAAACTTTCATCACAGGATAACCGAATTATACCCACAATTGCGAAATTGCTAATAGAAATAGATATTCGTTTTGCAGAAAATATCAGTTTTACCGAGGATCTGCTTAAGGACATTGATGCAATTATTGCAACCGGGAGTGACAATACCTCAAGGTACTTTGATTACTACTTTGGAAAATACCCTCATATCATCAGAAAAAACAGAAATGGAATAGCTATAATCAACGGGCAAGAAACACAGGATCAACTCCGGGATTTAGGCAGGGATATCTTTCTCTATTTTGGGCTTGGTTGCAGGAATGTGTCAAAAATCTTTATTCCAAAAGATTATTCATTTGATAACCTATTCAAAGCTTTTGATTGTTTTGATTATGTTGCGGACAATCATAAATACAGGAATAACTACGACTACTTCAAATCGATTTTTATGATTAACAATACTGCACACTACGATAATGGTTTTTTGCTTCTGACACCTGAGATAGCTTTGAGCTCGCCCGTGTCAGTTGTTCATTATGAGGAGTATGAAAAAATTGAAGATGTATTACCCATCCTGAAACCAGACAAGGATAAGATACAGTGTATTGTATCTGGTGAGGCTTATACCATTGATTCCATTGCATTCGGAAGGAGCCAGGATCCGGAGATATGGGACTACCAGGATGGAATTGATACCCTTGAGTTTTTACTCGGACTTTAACATATATTTAAATAAGATAAAAAAAAACTCAAATATTTTGATAATTATTGATTAAATATCTATCTTTGCGCCCCTAAAATCAGAGGTAAAGCAATGAAGAAAGATTTACATCCAAAAGACTACAGATTAGTTGTTTTTAAAGATATGTCGAATGGTTATACATTCATTACGAAATCAACAGTTAAAACAAAAGATAAAATTGAGTGGGAAGATGGCAAAGAATATCCACTTGTAAAGCTTGAGATCTCGCATACATCACATCCTTATTTTACAGGAAAGATGAAGTTTGTGGATACCGCAGGTCGTGTTGACAAATTCAAAAATCGTTATAAGAGGCATCTTGACAAAAAAAATAATTCATAATGTAAAGCCCTCGACGATGAGGGCTTTTTTATTATTAAGAATCTGTAAAAATTACATCCATTTCAGGTAAGCATGCAATCATTTAACCATTACTTTTGTCTATAAAATATTGTGGCATTGCAAAATCATAATCCTGTAAAGTTTTAAACAGATGAATTATATACTTTTTGATAATTTCAGACGCAACTACCTGTTACCGGTTTCCTTTACCAGACCGGTTGCTGACATACGGGTTGGAATTCTTACAATCAGGGAAAAGTGGGAAAAATATCTTGGGGAGACAACCAGTTCTCTTACCGAAAACTATCTTGCTGGAAAATACCCCATTCATAAAGCTGATCACAATATTCTTATCAATGGCTCTGTTGGGCCAACAGCTGCACTTGCGGAACTTGTTAAAAAACTTAAACCCAAAGACGCCCTGGTATCAGGAACAACTATTGTTGCACTTCATGTAGCGGCTGATGATCTTGAAAAGGTCGGGGAGGGTGACACAGAAGGGATTAATGAAATTGAAACTGATAGTGGTTTCCTGAAGCTCGACGAAACCTGGGATATTTTCTCAAAAAACAGCAGAGGTATTACAGAAGATTTTGAACTCATAACTGCCGGTAGAAAGTCGCAAACTGCCGATGACACCAACAGGGTTTTTAACGAAAAAGATATTTTTATTGAAGAAGGGGCTAAAGTAAGCTGCGCTATTCTAAATGCTTCTACAGGACCTATTTATATTGGCAAGCATGCTGAAATAATGGAAGGTGCAATTCTGCGCGGCCCTGTTGCCATTTGCGACCATTCCATCGTTAAGATGGGGGCAAGGATCTACGGAGGGACTACTATTGGGCCTTATTCAAAAGTTGGCGGTGAGCTTAATAATGTTGTTTTTATCGGGCACTCAAATAAACCTCATGACGGATACATCGGAAACTCTGTGATTGGGGAATGGTGCAACCTTGGTGCCGGAACCAAAAATTCCAACCTCAATAACACCTATGATGAAGTAAGAATATGGTCATATCCTGATCAGACATTCGTAAGAACAGGTCTCCAATTCTGTGGTTTTATCATGGGCGACCATACGAAATGTGGTATCAATACCATGTTCAATACAGGAACAGTCATTGGTGTGAACGTTAATGTTTTCGGTCCTGGATTTCAGCGGAATTTCATACCATCATTCTCCTGGGGTGGTACAAGCGGATTTTCACGTTACGATTTAAACAAAGCCTTTGATGTAGCCGATACAGTTCTGAAACGCCGGGATAAGGATTTTGATGATACTGAGAAGGAGATTCTTCGCTTTATCTACAATAATAGGGTTAATGCCTGAATCAAAAATTTATGCCTAAACCTTAATTCTGGCACATTCCTTGACAATTACAACATACTGATTAATTAATTTTAAAAGTAAACGAAATTAACCTATTTAATTATTGATCCTCAATATATTGCAAATTTGAAAAAAGTTTGTTATTATTGAGGTTTTTTAGATAACTGACAATTTGACAAGAAATATGAATACATCATGGAATAAATTTGAGCATGGTTTTTTGGATATGATCGATGCAGAAACAGAGTTTATACCATTGCTATCCTCAGAAGATGAAGAATTGATTAATGCCGAGGAAATTCCTGAAACCTTACCCATACTTCCACTCAGAAATACAGTCCTTTTTCCGGGTGTTGTAATACCAATTACTGTTGGTCGTGATAAATCGATACTGCTGATCAGGGAAGCTTATAAAAGCAAAGCGGTTATAGGGGTAGTGGCACAAAAGGATGATAAAGTAGAGGACCCCGGTTTTGAAGACCTGAACAGGATAGGGACAGTTGCTAATATTATCAAGATACTTCAAATGCCTGATGGATCAACCACGGCAATTATTCAGGGAAAAAAGCGATTTCAGTTAGATGAACTTGTTCAAACGGATCCATATTTTATAGCAAAGGTTTCTGCATTTGAAAAGATAGAGAAACATGACAAGGATCCTAATTTTAATGCTCTTATTGATTCTTTGAAAGACCTTTCTATTCAAATCATTAAACAATCACCCAGCATTCCGTCAGAGGCTACATTTGCCATCAAGAATATTGAAAGCCAGGTGTTCCTGGTAAACTTCATTTCTTCAAACCTCAACATTGAGATCATTGACAAACAGAAACTTCTTGAAATATCCGATCTGAAAGACAGGGCCAATCAGGTTCTTACAGCCCTCACAAAAGAACTGCAGATGCTGGAACTTAAGAACCAGATCCAGGATAAGGTTAAAACCGACCTTGACAAGCAACAACGTGATTATATGTTAAGCCAGCAATTGAAGACCATACAGGAAGAACTTGGTGGTAATCCCAACGAACAGGAGATCATGGAGCTTGAGAAAAAGGCAAAAACCAAAAAATGGTCTAAAGACGTTGCTGAGATTTTTGATAAGGAATTAAAAAAGCTTCAGCGCATGAACCCTCAGGCAGCCGAATACTCCATACAGGTTAATTACCTGGAAATGCTTGCGGATCTGCCATGGGGCGAATATACAAAAGACAACCTCGACCTCGATCATGCCCAGAAGGTCCTTGATCAGGATCATTTCGGACTGGATAAGATCAAGGAAAGGATCATCGAGTATCTCGCGGTGATCAAACTAAAAAATGACCTCAAATCTCCCATACTTTGTCTTGTTGGCCCCCCGGGTGTAGGTAAAACCTCCCTGGGTAAATCTGTTGCCAGGGCATTAGGCAGAAAATATATTAGAATGTCGCTCGGCGGTGTTCGTGATGAAGCAGAATTAAGAGGGCACAGAAAAACATATATCGGTGCTATGCCAGGGAGGATTATCCAGCGGTTGCGTAAGGCGAAATCTTCCAATCCTGTTTTTGTGCTTGATGAGATCGATAAGGTATCAGGTGCTAATTTTAGTGGCGATCCCCAGGCAGCTTTACTTGAAGTTCTTGATCCGGAGCAGAACACAACATTTTATGATAACTATCTTGAGATGGAATATGATCTTTCCAAGGTCATGTTCATCGGAACGGCAAATACACTGGCAACGATACATCCTGCTCTTATTGACAGAATGGAGGTTATCGACCTGAGTGGTTATCTTCTTGAAGAGAAACTTGAAATTGCAAAAAGACACCTCATTCCGAAACAATACAAAGAACATGGTATTAAACGTAAACATCTCATTTTCTCAAAGTCAATACTGGAAAAGATAGTCCAGGATTATACAAGGGAAGCCGGGGTCAGAAACCTGGAAAAGAATATTGCCAAAATAATGAGGTTTAATGCCAAGTTCATTGCAATGAAGAAGAAGTATAATATCAAGACGACCGATGAGGATCTTGTAAATATACTCGGCCCCGCTCATTTTCAAAAAGACAGGGAAATTAAACACAATGTTGCTGGTGTGGTTACCGGCCTTGCCTGGACTGTGGTAGGAGGGGAGATACTATTTGTGGAAGTCAGCCTGAGTCCCGGAAAAGGTGATCTGACATTAACCGGAAACCTTGGCGATGTAATGAAAGAATCGGCATCCATAGCATTTGAGTATCTTAAATCACACGCGGATATTCTGAATTT
Source organism: uncultured Bacteroidales bacterium (assembly GCA_964468645.1). GTDB lineage: Bacteria > Bacteroidota > Bacteroidia > Bacteroidales > JAIOZK01 > JAIOZK01. The sequence goes on along the minus strand of CAYXUU010000023.1, from coordinate 57,532 downwards.
AAGCAGTGAAATCTTCAAAAGCTGGAATGTACATATCCATATCCCTGAAGGTGCAACGCCTAAAGATGGCCCGTCTGCTGGTATAACATTGTTTACCGCGCTTGCCAGCGCATTTACACAGCGGAAGGTGAGGACAAAACTGGCAATGACAGGAGAGATTACTCTCCGCGGTAAAGTATTGCCGGTTGGTGGTATCAAGGAAAAGATACTTGCAGCCAAACGTGCCAGGATTAAAGATATCATAATCTCCAGAGAGAATAAAAAAGATATCGAAGCGATCAAGGATGATTATATCAGCGGATTAAATTTTCACTATATAGATGAAATGATAGACCTGGTAAACCTGGCACTTCTTAAAGAAAAAGTGGCCAATGCCAGGAAACTCACATGAGCATAGCCTATCATTTTAATACTATACTTACGAAAAGAATTCCCGCTTTTGCAGTATATTCATAATTAAATCCAATCTTTCCTCAGTTTCCATGGTCTGGCAATTGAGGATAATATCGAAGATGCAGTCGCTTGTCTTGCACTCCATAAAAATGTCAACCAGTTGCTTTCTTTTTTCATCTACTTCGTTAACATATATTTCTGCATCGGCATAAGAGATTTCATGCTTGTTACTAATATTATTTATTCTCCACCTGAGTGGTGCCATCAACTTAATGTGCAATGATTTTGTTACATCTCTGGTATAAGCTACTCCACCACGTCCTACGATAATAATATTACCCTGCCATGCCAGCCTGTCAACTACCTTCTTAATCGTTTTTCTTATCAGCCGGTCATTTTTATAATACCTGGATGCCAGTGCGCCTACAATTTCATCCATAAAGCCTTTTTTCTCAGCTTTGAAAATATATTTGATTTTCGACACATCAATATCAAGCTGATCTGCTGATTCAAAAAGGATCTGTTTATTCACCCACTTCCAGGCACTCTTTTTCCCGGCAAGGTTAAAATGATTATTGATCCTCTGGGCAAGGAACCTGGCAAACTCGTCGCCCGAGCAACCTACCTCCCTGGATATGGTTACCACTGGTCCTTTTTCTGCTTTATCAGGAGGATTATCAGGCATATCTGAGAGATTGCGTAACTGAAAACGTTGATTCATATAATTAATAAAGATGTTGTCCATGGTGATGATTTTTTATTACCGTTATATACAAATATACGAAATAAGAGGCCTGATATCAAGGCCGATTTTTAATTTCAAACCATTCTATGTTTGTTCAAGAATTACGAAAGTTTATCTTTGAGAATCCATAATCAGAAATATGAAAGCAATTCACCTGGTATTTATATTTATTATATTGATCTCATGCTCTACCAAACGTGAAGAAGAAGAAAAAACCGTTTTCAGGTACAATGAAGCTGCCGGGGTTACTTCACTCGACCCTGCCTATGCAATGAACCTGGCCAATATCTGGATTTGTAATCAACTCTATAATGGCCTGTTACAGCTCGACAGCCAGTTGATTGTAAAACCATGTATCGCTAAATCCTGGTCGGTATCTGATGACGGAATGCTTTATACATTCCTCCTCAGGGATGATGTTTATTTTCATGACCATCAACTCTTTCCAGGCGGACAGGGAAGAAAAGTAGTTGCCTCCGATTTTGTTTATAGTTTCAACCGGATCATGGATAAAAAAAATGCCTCGCCGGGAGCCTGGGTTTTTAATATTGTCGACTCTGTTGATAATAAGGCCGGATTCAGGGCAGTAAATGATAGTGTTTTCGAGATACATCTGAAACACCCGTTTACACCTTTTTCAGGAATTCTGTGTACCCAGTATTGCGCTGTTGTTCCGGAAGAAATTGTTGAACACCCTGATAATGAGTTCCGGAAGAATCCAGCCGGTACCGGTCCATTCCGGTTTCAGATATGGAAAGAGGGTGTAAAACTCGTTTTACTTAAGAATGATCATTATTTTGAATATTCAGGAAAAGAACAACTTCCATACCTTGATGCCGTTGCCATCACTTTTCTTAAAGACAAACAATCAGCCTTTCTTGAGTTTGTAAAGGGCAACCTTGACTTCATGTCAGGAATAGATCCGAATTATAAAGATGAATTGTTAACAAAACGGGGTGAACTCCAGCATAAATACCACGATAGATTTTATATGATCACAGAGCCCTACCTCAATACTGAATACCTGGGGATATTGATTGATACTTCACTGGCTGTTGCAAAGGAAAGCCCACTCAGAATGATAGCTATACGCAAGGCTATTAATTTTGGTTTTGACAGGAAAAAAATGATAAAATATCTGAGAAACGGCATAGGTACACCCGGCAATTATGGAATAATACCACCAGGTATGCCTTCATTCGACACTGCTGAAATGAAAGGATATGATTACAATCCGGGGCTTTCACAGAAACTTATGAAACAGGCTGGTTTTGAAAATGGTAAGGATTTGCCTTTGATTATACTATCCACAACATCCGAATACCTGGATCTTTGTAAATATATTCAACATCAATTGAACGAGATAGGTATTGAGATTGATATAAATGTAAATACACCTGGATCCATCAAAGAATTAAAAGCACAGTCCAAACTGCAGTTCTTCAGGGCTTCCTGGGTGGCTGATTATCCCGATGCAGAAAACTATTTATCATTGTTTTACAGTAAAAACTTTTCACCCGGTGGTCCGAATTACACACATTTTTCAAATAATACATTTGATGATATGTTTGAGATGTCACAATTAATCGTCAATGATAGTTTACGGTTTAAATTTTACACAGATATGAACACGCTTATTATGAAAGAATCACCTGTGGTTATCCTTTATTACGACCAGGTATTACGTTTTATTCAAAACAGTATCACAGGGCTCGGTAGCAATCCTATCAATTTACTCGATCTCAGAAATGTAAAGAAATTATAGTATTAAACTCCTAAAATAAAGCAATATGAAAGACAAAAGTTTTATTAAAATCAATCCCGAAAAGATCAGGGATAATTTTATCAGGATGATAGGTTATGATTGGATGCTTATAACGGCAGGTCCTGTCAACGACTTCAATACCATGACTGCAGCCTGGGGAGGAATGGGATTTCTGTGGAACAAAGCCGTGGCTTATATTTTTGTAAGACCACAAAGATTTACGTATAAGTTTACAGAGAAGTATAACAATTTCACACTATGTTTTTTCGAAGAAAAATACAGGAAGGTGTTAAGTTATTGTGGTACACATTCGGGCAGGGACGTCAATAAAGTAGGTCAATGTAACTTAACAATACTGGAAACGGGAAATGCCTCCGTGGGATTTAGTGAAGCCAGATATATTATTGATTGCAGGAGTATTTATGCCACGGATATAAAGGAAGAACAGTATCTTGCACCGGATATTTGTGAAAAGATTTATCCTCAAAAGGATTTTCATCGCCTGTATATTGGCGAAATCCTTGACTGCTATCAAAAATTGAATTAAAGGAAAAAAAATAAAATTAATTTACGCTGATATATATTCTTTACTTAAATTTATCTTTTCATATTGAAATAAATTTTGACAGGTGAATAAACTAAAAAACCGGATAGGGAACCTGATAATTACCAACAGCTTATCTAAAGCAAAAAGAGGTAAGAGAGTAATAAACTTCAGGGATGTGAAAATGATAGGGATCATTTATTCACTTTGTGATGAAAGTATTTATAGGTATGTTTCGGATTTCGTCGAAAAACTTAAAGATGAAAAAAAAGTTCTGAAAGCCCTGGGTTTTGTAAGAAGCAAAAAAGACACCGACAAATATTTACCAAAACTAACCTATGACTTTTTCTATGCAAAGAATATCAACTGGTTCGGAATCCCAAAAGGGAACTATGTAAAAGAGTTCCTGAATACTGAATTTGACCTTGTTATTGATTTAAGTGATGGAAATAGCTTACCCTTACAGTACATCATGGCCAGAACTAACGCAAAAATGAATATCGGATCAGGCAACCGGGATTCCCAAAAGTTATATGATATTATCATTAAACGAACGGAAGGCAGCACCTTGGCTGAACATATTGAAAATATAGACCATTATTTAAGAATATTAAATCCGAGGACAAATTCGCAATAAATTCCACATAGCAGAGGCAAATCATGTGACTCATCATCACAGATTCTATTTAACTTTGTAGAAACATTATAAATATGAAAATAATCAGTTGGTTTTTAATATCAGTATTTTTATTTACATCCTACTCGTTTGCCCAGCAGTATGATGCCAAGTTTGAATCATACTGGAAAGATATCTCGAAGGGTAGGGTAGAGGTTTATTTTGAGGTTCATTTGAAAGATAATATTAAAATCAATGAACTAAGCAGGATCATTTCCATTGATAGAGTGAATGGACACCGCATACTCGCCTATGCCAACAAAAATGAGTTTTTAAAATTCCTCAGTCTTGAAGTGGATTATACGATACTTACTCCCCCGGGTATGTTATCATATGATCCGGTGATGCTTGAAAGTATTAATATCAGGGAGGTCAATGACTGGAATTTTTATCCCACCTATGAGGCTTATGTTGACATGATGTATCAGTTTGAAACTGATTATCCCGATTTATGTAAGGTTTCTAATCTTGGTACGCTCCCAAGCGGAAGAAAAATTCTGGCAATTAAAATAACTGATAATCCGACAGCAGTTGAATACGAGCCAGAATTTTTATATACATCAACCATGCATGGTGATGAAACAACAGGTTATGTATTGATGCTTCGACTGATTGATTACCTTTTGCAAAATTATGGTACCATCCCAAAAATCACACAACTTGTCAATAACATGGAAATATGGATTAATCCCAACGCCAATCCTGATGGTACCTATGCAGGTGGTAACAACACGGTTAATGGGGCAACACGGGGAAATGCCAATGGAATAAATCTAAACAGGAATTATCCCGATCCTGAAGACGGGCCACATCCCGATGGGCATGCATGGCAACCTGAGACCATCATCTTTATGAACTTTGCTGAATTCCACGACTTTGTGCTTTCGGCTAATATACATGGGGGTACCGAGGTATGTAATTATCCTTGGGATACCTGGGCAACCAGGCATGCTGATGATGACTGGTGGCAACTGGTTTGCCGTGAATATGCCGACAGTGCACAACATTATTCCCCATCAGGGTATATGACAGCATTAAACAATGGAATTACCAACGGCTACGACTGGTACAGCATTAGTGGTGGCAGGCAGGATTATATGTGCTGGTGGCATTCCGGGCGTGAATTTACCCTTGAAATAAGCAATGCCAAATTACCTCCGGCCAGCCAGTTACCACAGTTCTGGGAATACAACTACCGTTCCTTTCTGGGTTATATGAAACAGGCCGCCTACGGTGTTAAAGGTATCGTAACTGATTCAATCACAGGAGAACCTATAAAGGCAAAGGTTTACATTGCCGGGCACGATATCGATAGTTCCTGGGTATTCTCCAATCTCCCACTAGGCGAGTATTTTCGTCCGATTTATGAAGGGACGTATGATATCAAATTTTCATCACCCGGTTACTTTCCAAAGACCATACAGAGTGTTACAGTTTCAAATTTCACAACCACGGTTCAGAACGTTGAACTGGCACCCGGTACTTTGATAGCAGATTTTGAAGCAAGCAGCAACATTGTTCCTGTGGAAGGAAATATTGACTTTAATGATTTGAGTTATGGGGAAATTGTAGCATGGGAGTGGTATTTTGAGGGTGGGGATCCGGAAATTTCCACTCAGGAAAATCCAGAGGGTATTACATACCATAATGAGGGTTTGTTTAATGTTCGACTTAAAATAACAAATGATGAGGGCGATACCAATGTTATTTTAAAAACTGATTATATCCTTGTTGATGTTGAATACATCATGAATGATGAAACTATTATTGGCTGCTCAGGTATTTTCCTCGATCCGGGGGGAATGGAAAACAACTATGGCAACGATCAGGATTTTACAATGACGTTTATTCCTGACAATGATGAATCAGTTATTATTGCAGATTTTGAAACGTTTGAGCTGGAGTTTGAAATTAATTGTGATTATGACTGGTTGAAGATCTATGATGGTGAATCCACTGCTGCAAATATGATAGGTAAATACTGCGGTACTGAGTCACCCGGGATTATCTGGGCAACCAATGATGTTGGTGCCTTAACCTTCGAATTTCACAGCGATCAATCAGAAAACGCCCCTGGCTGGTTAGCCCTGATCAGTTGCGATAGTAATGTTGGAATCAGCCCACAATACACCAATGAACCACTTAATATCTGGCCAAATCCATGCACCGGGGATTTTGTAAATATTAATTACGTGGAAGCCGGAAGCCTATTAACAATATATGATTCTAAGGGTGTTCCTGTATGGCAGTCTGAAATTGAAAACAGCAACCAACAGATCGATGTTTCTGATTTGAAAAATGGAATCTATTTCATTAGTCTGAAAGAAATAGAAAAAACCAGATTTCATAAACTGATCATTCAGCACTAAACACAACACCATAAGAGAATACAATCCTGTATAAAATAATAAGTACTGTAAATATTAATATGTAGTACTTGTTAATCCTGATGAAACGTTCCTCTTCATCGAAGTAAAGGTCAGCAAAACTGAAAGTCCTGAGATAGATTATCAGTACTGGAATGATGATACAGGCAAAACTAATCAGCTCATACCATTCATATTTCTCAATGATCGGAATTTTAAGCAATGTAATTAATATGAGTCCTGCCATCGCGGGAATAACAAGCTGATGACGCACAAATTTTTTCCTGTCCCTGTGCAGTAAATTGTTAAAATAAGTATTCGCTGAAAGAAGGGTATTCCTGCCACTGAGCAATCCAAGGATAACTATACCAATCATCGACAGGATGAAATAAAGCATCCTGCCCGTATCCATAACATACGACCAGCTTAATACATGCCCGAATCCTGTCCGCACGAAGCCTCCTACAAGAAATGATCCGAGTACCATGGTAAAAGCAATCAGGTACCCCCATAAAAAAAATAATTTGAGCATACCGTTATATTCCCTTGCTTTTGAATAAACGATCACGAAGAGAATACCAAGTATAATCAACATTATAGGCCCTGAGCTAAAAACAGTTTTTACTGCGTCTGGAGTCCATGATACATCTCCAAGAATAAATTTAACCTGGTCGTGAAACAAAATTATTGTAATATCGAAACTTGAGGTAAGGATAGCTGTAGTAAGCTGCTGAAGAAAACTGAGTAGATAATAAGCGAATAAAAAAAATATCAGCGAATTCGCTGATATTATCCAATATTTTCTATCATCTTTCATTAATGAAAAAACTGTACCTGATTCTACCGATACAGCTTTTTATTATTTTTTCTTATATCTGCATTCCCATATCCCTAACTTCTCCTGAGGTATATTTTCCACTTTCCAGGTTTTTCCGGATCTCAGAAAATGCATTAACAGTATAATCAACATCATTGAGTGAATGAACAGCAGTAGGGATCAACCTAATCAGGATCACTCCTTTGGGGACAACAGGATAAGAAACAATTGAACAAAATATATCATGATTCTCCCTCAGGTCGTAAGTTATTTGTGTTGCTTCAGGCACTCCTCCCTGTAGGAAAACAGGTGTGACCGGAGAAGCTGTCTCCCCAAGGTTGAAATTGTTTTTCTTTAATCCTGTCTGAAGAGCATTGACAATTTTCCAGAGATTATCTTTATGCTCAGGTTCATAACGCAGCATTTCAAGTCGTTTCAATGCACCAATGACCATGGGCATCGGTAGTGATTTAGCATAAATTTGTGATCTCATATTATATTGAAGGAACACTATAATATCTTTATTTCCAGCAATAAAGCCACCAATACCAGCCATTGCCTTGGCGAAAGTTCCGAAATAGAGATCAACTTTATCCCGCACATCAAAGTGTTCATCAGTCCCGGCCCCGGTTTTCCCCATTGTACCAAATCCATGTGCATCGTCAACCAGTAACCTGAAGTTGTATTTATCTTTCATGGCTACAATCTCCTTGAGGTTCCCAAGATCCCCCGACATACCGTAAACACCTTCAGTGATTACAAGGATACCACCACCGGTTTCTTTTGTAATCTTGGTAGCCCGCTGCAGCTCTTTTTCAAGATTCTGCATATCGTTATGCGGATAAACAAAACGTTTACCAAAATGCAAACGCATACCATCGATAATACATGCATGTGCTTCTGAATCATAAACAATAACATCTTTCCTGTCAACCAGGGAGTCGATAATTGATACCATCCCCTGGTAACCATAATTTAGTAAATAGGCCCTTTCACGGCCAACGAAATCAGCAAGTTTTTGTTCAAGCTCTTCATGATAATCAGTTTGCCCCGACATCATTCTGGCACCCATTGGATACGCCAAACCAAACTTTGCTGCTGCCTCGGCATCAGTTTTTCTGACTTCAGGATGATTTCCTAATCCGAGGTAATTGTTAAGGCTCCAAACAAGTTTCTCTTTACCCTGAAATTTCATTCTGGGCCCCATTTCACCCTCAAGCTTGGGAAACATGAAATATCCATGTCCAAGTTTGATATATTTCCCTATTGGGCCCATTCCTTTGTTTACTTTATCGAATATATCCACTTTTAATATGATTTAGTGTTAATAAAATCTTGAAGCGGCAAAAATAGGTATTAAGAACTTTTTAACAAAATTTAACTTCTCCCAATTACTTCAATACCCTTATTTTAAAATAAATAATGATGATTTTCGTTTTCCTGATTCAATAAAATAATCTAATTTTGCACCCATGTTTAAAAAAGCCTTTGTCATTTTGCTTATAATCCCTTTGATTGCTGTGTTATCATGCAGTAACTACCAGAAAGTCGTTAAAAGCGCTGATAATGAATATAAGTTTGAAAAGGCGGTCGAATACTTTGAAAAAGGTGATTTTTACAGGTCTTTAATGTTGTTTGAGCAGTTGAATATGATATACAGGGGGACTGGGAAAGCGCAGGAACTGACCTATTATCTGGCTTATTGTTATTATGAACAGCAAGACTATCTGCTTGCCAGTTATTATTTTAAGAGATATGCTAAAAGTTATCCTAATGCTGACAGGGCAGAAGAGTGTTTGTTTATGAATGCTTATTGTTATTACCTTGATTCTCCAAAATTCAGCCTTGACCAAAGCAATACATACGAAGCTTTGACGGAATTGCAATTATTCGTTGATCAGTTTCCGCAAAGTGACCGGGTTGAACAGGCCAATGAATTGATTGATGAACTCAGGGCCAAACTGGAACAGAAAAACTTTGAGATAGCAGAACTTTATTATAAAATGCAGGACTACCAGGCGGCAATCACCTCCCTGGAAAACATCCTGAAGGACTTTCCTGATTCACAACATAAGGAACAGATCCTGTATTATATATTGAAATCGTATTATAATTATGCGCAAAACAGTATAAAGGATAAACAGAAAGACCGTTTTGTACTGGCGGTTGAATCATTTAATACTTTGATCATCACATATCCAGAAACTGAATTTCTGAAAGATGCGCATCAGGTACACAGAAAATCAAAAGAAGCATTAGAAGAATTATAAAGTATAATATAATGGACTACAAGAAAGTAAAAACCGATACAGAAGCTGTAACCAGAAATAAAGAAGATTTTTACAATGTTACTGGTAACATTTATGAAACTGTTGCAGTTTTATCAAAAAGGGCAAACCAGATTTCGATGGAAATGAAAGCAGAATTGGAGCAAAAGATCTCTGAGTTTGCAACAACAACTGACAATCTGGAAGAAATTTTTGAAAACAGGGAGCAGATTGAAATAGCAAAGTTCTATGAAAGATTACCAAAGCCTACCCTGATTTCTGTTCATGAGTTTCTGAATGATAAGATTTACATCAGGAACCCGCTTAAGGAAAAAGCCAATACTTAAGATACTTAACCAAATCCCCTGCATGTTAAAAGGGAAAAAAATTATCATCGGTATTACAGGCAGTATCGCTGCTTATAAAATCCCACTTCTCATAAGGTTATTAAAGAAAGAAGAAGCTGAGATACAGGTGGTCATGACACCAGCAGCTACAGATTTTGTTACCCCTTTAAGTCTTTCGGTCCTATCTGAAAATCCAGTCCTCATTGATTCATTTGACCCGGTAAACGGACAGTGGAACAGCCATATTCAGCTGGGTTTATGGGCTGATATATTTCTTATGGCTCCTTTATCAGCAAATTCAATGGCAAAAATGGCCAATGGTATTGCTGATAACCTGTTGCTGACAACTTTCTTGTCGGCCAGGTGCCCTGTTTTCTTTGCTCCTGCAATGGACCTCGATATGTATAATCATTTCACCACAAGGAAAAATATTGAAACCCTTGTTTCCAACGGCAACCACCTTATAGAAGCTGCCGAAGGTGAGCTTGCCAGTGGTTTATGCGGAGAAGGCCGGATGGAGGAACCTGAAAATATAATCAGGATATTGAAAGAACATCAAAAAAAAAAAGCCAGTTTAAGCGGTAAAAAGATTCTTATAACAGCTGGCCCAACCCACGAAGCTATCGATCCTGTTCGTTATATAGGTAATCACTCCTCAGGACTTATGGGATTTCAACTGGCCAGGGAAGCAGCAAACCGTGGTTCTGAAGTCTATTTAATTTCCGGGCCTACAAATCTGAAAATACACCATCAGGGTGTTTACAGGGTGGATGTGATTACTGCCGGTGAAATGTATCAAGCATGCACCAAAATATTTGAAGATGTTGATATAACTATAATGGCAGCAGCAGTTGCAGATTTTACCCCGGCAGAAACTTCCGGAAAAAAAATTAAAAAGGGGGAAGGTTTCTCGACAATTAACCTGACACCTACTAAAGATATTCTGCTGGAACTTGGTAAGCGTAAATCAAATCGTCAGTTGCTCATTGGCTTCGCCCTTGAAACCGATAATGAGCTTGAGAATGCACAAAAAAAACTCGAAAATAAAAACCTTGACATGATCGTTCTTAATTCATTGAACGATGAAGGTGCAGGTTTTGCGACAGGTACCAACAAAATATCAATTCTCCGTAGTAACGGTAACCTGATCAATTTTGAATTGAAATCAAAAGAAGAAGTTGCCATTGATATTTTTGATCAAATAATAAAAATGTTGAATACATCTCCAAAGAAATAGTTTTATGAAACGAATATTCCTTATCATCCTTTTGCTTAATGTTACCGTGCTGGTTAAAAGTCAGGAATTGTATTGTACTGTCAGGGTCAACTCCCAGCAGGTTGAAGGAAGTGAAAAAAGGGTGTTTGAAGAACTGCAAAGGGCATTATTCGATTTCATCAACAACAGGGTCTGGTCTAATTATAAATTTAATGTGCAGGAACGCATTGAATGTTCAATATTGATTACCATCTCGGAGCGTATTTCAAGTGATGAGTTTAAAGGTAGCCTGAATATTGCCCTGCGTCGTCCTGTATTCAATTCTTCCTACAATAGCGTTGTTTTGAACTATGTAGATAAAGACTTTCAGTTTAGGTATATTATTAATCAGCCGCTTGACTACTCAGAAAATCAATATTTTTCGGAACTGACTTCTGTTCTGGCATACTATGTTTATATATTCCTGGGACTTGACTTTGACACATACAGCCTCTTTGGTGGCACACCGTTTTATGAAAAAGCAGAGGCCATTGTGAGTGTTGCACAGAATTCAAGTTATTCGGGCTGGCGGGCCTTTGAAGATAATAACAACAGGTACTGGCTTGTAAAAAACCTGCTTAATCCTACATTCCAGCCCATCCGAAAATATTTATATGAATACCACAGGCTGGGTCTGGATAATATGTATGATAATCCGGATGGGGGAAGGGCAGCCATTACCAAAAGTCTCGATTACCTCAGACAGGTATATGACGACAGGCCTGGCCTGTTCCTCCTACAGATTATGATGGATGCTAAAAGGAGTGAACTGGTTAGTATTTATAGTGAAGGCTCTCCAACAGAAAAAGCAAAAGCTGTAAATATCCTGCGTGAAATAGATCCTGCAAATTCTTCAGAATATCAGGATATCCTTAAAAATTAATCTGGGTAATATCCAATACTTTCATAAATTTGTTAGCCTGATTCCAAGCGGAAAAAATGCTAAAACACCTCACCATAAAGAATTATGCCCTGATCAGTAAACTGAGTATTGATTTTAATGATGGCTTTACAGTTATTACGGGCGAAACAGGTGCCGGGAAATCCATAATTCTGGGGGCCCTGGGGTTGATTCTGGGCAACAGGGCTGATACACGGGTACTGCTCGAAAAAAACCGCAAATGTATTATTGAAGGTGAATTTGACCTCTCAGGTTATCAACTTGAAAGATTTTTTAAGGATAATGAACTCGATTTTGATAATAATTCAACACTCAGACGCGAGATTAACAGGAATGGAAAAACCCGTGCCTTTATAAACGACACCCCTGTGAACCTGGTCCTGATGCAGGAACTGGGTGATAAACTTGTAAATATACATTCACAACATAAAACAATTACACTGAATGACTCTGATTTTCAGCTGGCAGTTGTAGATGATTATAGTAAACATCTTCAACTTCTGAATAATTACAGGGAAAAATATTATCGCTATCAAAGAATCAGAAAAGAACTAAAAGAGCTGATCAAGATTGAAAAGAACTCAAAATCCGATCAGGATTATTTTCAATTCCAGTTTGACGAAATTGATAAGGCCAACCTGCTTGCTGATGAACAGGTAGCAATTGAAGCAGAGCTTGAAATACTGAACAATGCCGAAGAGATCAAATCAGGATTGATCAATGTTTCACAGGCATTGGCCGGGGATGAAAACGGTATTATTGAAGTATTGCAGGGTATCAAGCCAATATTACAATCAATAGCAGGATATCATCCTGATTTGAATCAGATATTGGAACGGATCGGTTCAAACCTGATAGATTTAAAAGATATAAGTCAGGATATAGAACGTATTGAAGAACACACTATATTTGATCCCGAACGCGCTACAGCGCTCACCGAACGTTTAAACCTGATTTATCATCTACAGCAGAAACACAGGGTAAACTCCATTACCGAATTGTTGGAAGTTAAAGCAAAGCTGCAACAGAAGCTTTTTTCAATAACAACCCTTGAGGAGGATATAAAAGACAGACAACGTGAACTTGAAACCTTGCAAAATAATTTGAAGGAGTTTGCAGATAAAATCTCAATAAGTAGGGGTGAGGCCATACCCGGAATTGAAGAAAGTATTATCGCGATATTAATCCAATTGGGGATACCCCAGGCACAGTTTAAGATTGAACTTACCAAAACCAATCTTTTTACGGCTGATGGTACCGATCGTATCAGGTTTCTTTTTAATGCCAACAAAGGGGCAAGCTTATCTGATGTCGCAAAAATAGCATCCGGTGGTGAATTATCAAGACTTATGTTAGCAATCAAATCCATCATCAGCAGAAAGAATCTTTTGCCTACCATCATATTCGATGAAATTGATATGGGGGTTTCGGGAGATATCGCTAACAGTGTTGGCAACATTCTGCTTGACATGTCATCTTCTATGCAGGTGATAGCCATAACACATCTTCCGCAGATAGCAGTCAAAGGCAGTGAACACTTCCTTGTTTATAAAAACCTGAAAGATGAAATAACCACCTCTCAGATCAGAAAGATAAATGATCACGATCGGATTAATGAAATAGCCAAAATGTTAAGTGGGGAGAAGATCACCAATATTGCCCTTGAAAATGCACGGGAGATGTTACTGCTTAACAACTAAGCCTGTTTTTTTACTTTTAACTCTTATTTAGATTAATTATTATTAATTTTGCAATAAATCCATTAACTTTAAAAGTATGGCATACAATCTTTTAAAAGGTAAAAAGGGTATTATTTTCGGTGCTCTGGATAATAAATCTATCGCCTGGAAGATAGCTGAAAGAGCACATGACGAAGGCGCCCGCTTTACATTATCCAATACACCGATTGCAATTCGATTCGGCCAACTAGATGAACTTGCAGACAAAACCAATGCTGAAGTCATACCTGCTGATGCCACCAACCTGGAAGACATAGAAAATGTATTTAAGAAAAGTATGGAAATTTTTGGCGGAAGGATTGACTTCCTGCTTCACTCAATTGGTATGTCGATGAATGTAAGAAAAAAACGTTTATATGATGACCTGAATTACGATTTTTTCAAGAAAACACTTGATATCTCAGCGGTGTCGTTTCATAAGATGTTGCAGGTTGCCAGAAAAATGGATGCCATAACCAAATGGGGATCAGTTGTGGCTCTTACATATATCGCTGCCCAGAGAACACTTTACAGATATAACGATATGGCCGATGCAAAGGCATTGCTCGAATCCATAGCACGTAGTTTCGGCTATATGTACGGAAGAGACAAAAAGATAAGGGTGAATACCATATCACAATCACCAACTGTAACAACGGCCGGAAGCGGGGTGAGGGGAATGGATAGTCTGCTTGACTTTACCGAACGTATGTCACCACTCGGTAATGCAACAGCTGATGAATGTGCTGATTATTGTGTTACACTTTTCTCAGATCTAACCCGTAAGGTTACAATGCAGAACCTTTATCACGATGGTGGATTCTCCAGCATGGGAATGAGTTATAAAGCCATGAGCATGTATAATAAAGGTATGGATTGCCCGGAATGTCCTGATCTTGATGATTAATTAACCCAAATAATGCATTAGAAAAGGACTATTGCATTGGTTCATTTCAATCCCATTGCATAATTTAGGATTAATTGCCAGAGTATTAATTCGATACGAAAGAATATCTGAAGTTGTTTTCCTCAAGCCTGCACTTATTATTCACAATGATTTTAAAATTATCCTTACATTTGTGATCCAGTTTATTATCCAGCATTACAAAGCGATGATAATCATCTCTGAAAACAAATTAATAAAATTATTAAGATATGATAGACTTCACTTTAGAAAAGCGACAGCTTGAAATTATTGAGAAATACCGTGATTTTGCTGACAGGGAGATGCGCCCTGAGCGATTAAAGTATGATGAACTCGCCGAATTTCCATGGCCGATTGTAAAGAAAGCCTACAAAGAGGGTTTAATGAACGGGCCTGTACCTGAAAAGTTCGGGGGTAATGGTTATACTATTCTTGAGGGTGCCCTGGCTTCAGAAGAATTAGGTGCCGCCTGTATAGGTATCGGTATAGGTATTGATGCCAATACTCTTGCCCTTACACCATTGCTGCTTGCCGGTAATGAAGAACAACATAAAAGATTTTTCGGATTATTGAAAGAGGTGGAAGGTGTAGCTGCTTACTGCCTTACAGAACCAAATGCAGGTTCAGATGTTCAGGGCATTAAGTCCACAGCCATAAAGAAAGGGGACAAATACATCCTTAATGGCCATAAACGTTTTATAACCAACGGGGAAGTTGCCACTTTCCATACCGTTTTTGCCCAGACTGACCCTGAAAAAGGCTCAAGAAGCCTTACGGCTTTTGTGGTACCTACTGATCTTCCGGGTGTTGAAATGGAACCAAGATTGCAGAAAATGGGACAGAAGGCATCTGTTCAGAATGAGATACTTTATCATGATGTGGAGGTTCCGGCAGAAAACATGCTTGGCAGGGAAGGTACAGGATTCCTCTGGGCGATGAAAACATTTGACAGAACACGTACCGGTGTTGCAGCTTTAAGTATTGGTTCAGCAAGAGAGGCCTATGAAATTGCAAAGGGCTGGACAAAGAACAGGGTGCAGTTTGGTAAGCCCATCGCCGCCAATCAGGCAGTTGGCTTTATGCTCGCTGATATGGCTACATCCATCGAAGCTGCAAGAATGATCACCTGGAGAGCAGCCCATGCCTATGACACAGGTACAAAAGATGCATCCAAACTATCTGCTATGTCGAAATTATTTGCCTCTGATATTGCTATGAAAGTTGCTACTGATGCAGTCCAGGCAATGGGAGGTGATGGTTATTCACGCGATTTTATTGTTGAAAAGATCATGCGTGATGTTAAACTCTGCCAGATCTATGAGGGTACCAACCAGGTTCAAAGAGTTGTAATATCTAAAAGTATATTGAAATAGGAGGCAATCCGGTTGATACTCTCCGAGACGAGTAGAAATAAAAAAGGCTGTCAAATTGATTTACAACGACAGCCTGGTTGTATTGAGCCTTTTGGGGATATTAAAAATTATAGCGGTTATCCTCGATCAGTTTATCAGCAATAATTCTTCTCTTATCCCTGACATTAACCGGGGCAACTGTAGTAAACTTCAGCAACGATTCGAGTAATAACAATCGTTCCTGTCCCATGGTAAATGAGTTTATTGCATCGCAACCTGCTTTATAGATTTTGTTGGCCACATCGATGATAAACACATCGAGGATATCCTTGTAGATTTCAACGGAATCAAGGTCTTCATCATTATCTTCTTTGATCATTTCAAGTTTCTTAACCCTGAGAAAAGTAGATTCAGCTGCATACAGCAGAATGATCATATCAGAAATATTCATCCAGATTTCCTGTTCAAATACAAACTTTCTTTTAAAATGCTGTGAAGCATCACCAAGTATCATAAGAATGGCATCTTTAAAATTCCTGATATAATCTGCCTTTTGTTCATAATAACTTTTCAAACCTGGTTTGTTATCTTTTATCGAGTGCAGCTCACGCACCACCTGTTTGGCTTTTTCAAAAAGGTCTATCTCACCTTTCATCGCACGCTTCAACACTGTATCAACTACAAGCAGGCGATTGATCTCATTGGTGCCCTCAAATATCCTGTTAATACGCGAATCGCGATAAGCCCTGTCAACAGGAGCTTCGGCTGAAAATCCCATACCACCAAATATTTGTACCGCTTCATCAACAACATAATCAAGTGTTTCCGAACCATAAACTTTCAACAAGGCACATTCGATGGCAAATTGTGCAGGTCCCAAAACATTGGCCTGGCCTTTGGTCATACCTTCTTGCTGGTACCTGTTGATGGTATCATCTATATCTTTTGTTGCCCTGTAAACTGTCGATTCAGTAGCATAAGTTCTGATAACCTGTTCGGCAAGTTTATATTTAATAGCTCCAAAATTTGAAATCAGCTGACCGAATTGTTTTCTTTCATTGGCATAATTAACAGAATCATCAATGGCCTTTTTAGCCGCTCCGATTACAGTGCCACCAAGTTTGATCCTTCCTATGTGCAAAATATTAAGGGCAATCCTGAATCCTTCCCCTCTTGAACCAAGCAAGTTCCCGACCGGAACTTTAACATCATTAAAAAAGATCTGCGTAGTCGAAGAACCTTTAATCCCCATCTTTTTCTCTTCGGGATTAATTATAACTCCTTCTGAGCCACTTTCAACAATGAATGCACTCAGTACGCGATCATTATCGATTTTTGCAAATACTGTAAGCAGATCGGCAAATCCACCATTGGTGATCCACATCTTCTGTCCGTTAAGAATGTAATGCTTTCCGTCATCAGAGAGAACGGCTTTGGTTTTTCCGGCATTTGCATCAGAACCCGCACCTGGTTCGGTAAGACAATAGGCAGCAGTTAACTCCCCTGTTGCAAGTTTAGGAATATATTTCTGTTTCTGCCCTTCATTACCATAATATAATATAGGCAGTGTACCTATTCCGGTATGTGCCATAAAAGCCACCGAGTAAGAAAAGGCAGAACCTATTGCCTCATTGGCACGCATTGAGGTAAGGAAAGATTGATTAAAACCTTCGTATTCCTCGGGTACAGAGATACCTAGCAACCCGAGTTCACCGGCTTTCTGTATTAGGCTCTTCATCAGGCCTTCTTCCTGCATGTCAATCCTGTCAAGATTTGGAAATACTTCTGCATTCAGAAAATCTTCACAGGTCTGGGCAATCATTAATTGCTCCTCATCAAATAACTCAGGAATAAAAACATCCTTTGCATCTACATCTTTTACAAGGAATTCCCCACCATTAATTAGATTATTTTTTTCCATAATAATGTGATTGATAATTTGTTTCTAAAAAATCCCGGCAAAGATATAATAATTAAAATAAAAGAATTCATGTTAACTCAGTGACTAAATCTGAAATTCATTACGGTACATTTATTCTTACGTTAACTATTAAAGATTATTATTTATTTTTGTCAAAACCGAAGAAGATTATGAGCTTAACACATGTAATTATTGGTGCTGTTATAATACTACTGGGTATCCTGGTATTTATCTCTTTACCTAAGATCAAGCTTTTTTTCATACGCTTAAGAAAAACAAAATACAGTTTTAAATACATAACCACTTATAAGAGATACTATAATAAAAGCCCGTTTCCTTATTGTGTAAAGGATGAGTTTGAATACCATATACTGCCCTTTGCTGAACATGAGAAAGATGCAGTCATCTATAAAACCAGTACGGATATTATTTTTGGAAATGTTCCATTCTTCAGAACCTATGCCCAGGTTAGAAAGGATAAAGGAGTACCCGATTGTTTTAATGCCTATCAGATTGCCGGCATTGATATCAAAGTAGCAGGTTACAGGGATAGTTATTTCGGAACTTCAACACAGGTTCTGTTTTTCTTTCTGGATAATGTATTCTTTATGGGCGAACTTCTTTTTAAATGGCCAAAAGGCCGGAACATTGATGAGATATTTAAAGTTCTGGCCAATAAATACACTACAGACGCCATAAAAGGTGGTAAAAGGTTTTATATAAAAAAAACCGAAGCAGAGGTTATGTTTTTCAGGGACAGTGGATTCTCACTGGTACTTGCCTATGTTAATCTGGATAATCAAGAAATTAACAGCAAAGTTGAGGCTGTTTATAATCAGTTTAAAATTAAGGGGGAACCTATTGAGAAGACCAATGTTATCAGCACCAGTGATACCCTTTAACACAGCCTAGCTCTTATCAGATTTTACCGGTTTATTCGTTTTCTTGATTTTGAACGTTATTTCCTCTTTCTTTACATCAAATTCAACACGTATTTCATCGCCCTGTGTAAGTTTGGTTTTGATGATCTCTTCTGCCAGTTCATCTTCAATGTATTTCTGAATTGCACGTTTCAGCGGCCTGGCACCAAATTGTTCATCCCATCCTTTATCCACGATAAAATCCTTGGCTTTATCGGTAACCACTATGGTATAACCCATTTCCTGGATTCTCTTATAAAGGTCAACAAGTTCAACATCAATAATCTTGTGGATATCTTCTTTTTCAAGAGGTTCGAAAATTATTACATCATCAATTCTGTTCAGGAATTCAGGTGCAAATGCCTTTTTCAAAGCACTTTCAATAACTCCCTGGGCATATGTAGTTTTAGCTGATTTTTTTGCAGTAGTATTAAACCCAACCCCTTGGCCGAAATCTTTCAATTGTCTTGAACCAATGTTGGAAGTCATGATCACGATGGTATTTTTAAAATCCACTTTACGTCCATAGCTATCTGTCAATACCCCGTCATCCATAACCTGTAACAGAAGATGAAATACATCCGGATGGGCTTTTTCTATTTCGTCAAGCAATACAATGGAATAGGGTTTACGCCTTACCTTTTCGGTAAGCTGACCACCTTCTTCATAGCCGACATATCCCGGAGGGGCACCAACAAGTCTGGATACAGCAAATTTTTCCATGAATTCACTCATATCAACTCTTACAAGGGCGTCTTCAGTATCAAATAAATACTTCGACAGAACCTTGGCAAGATAGGTTTTACCAACCCCTGTTGGGCCAAGGAATATAAAAGAACCAATAGGCTTTTTAGGATCCTTCAATCCGGCACGGTTACGACGAATGGCCCTGACAACCTTTTTGATGGCATTGTTCTGACCAATAACACTTTGTTCAAGCTCATCTTCCATATTCAATAACCTGTCGCTTTCATTCTCTGCAATCCGCTGAACAGGTATTCCGGTCATCATGGCTACCACTTCGGCAACGTTCTCTTCATCAACAGTTTCCCTGTGTATCTTTGCTTCCTCTTCCCAGGTTTTCTTGGCTGATTCAAGGCTCTGCTGAAGCTTTCTTTCCAGGTCCCTGTACTCAGCTGCTTCTTCAAACTTCTGGCTGTTTATTGCTGTAGTTTTCTTCGACTTGGTATCTTCAATCTGGTTTTCAATGTTTATGATTTCAGCCGGAACATGAATATTTGTAATATGTACCCTTGATCCTGCTTCATCGAGTGCATCGATGGCTTTATCTGGCAAGTACCTGTCTGACATATACCTGTTTGTAAGACTAACACATGCGCCAATAGCATCAGGAGTATATTTTACCAGGTGGTGATCCTCGTATTTCTCTTTGATATTATCAAGAATCTCAATGGTTTCTTCTGTAGTGGTAGGATCTACGAGCACTTTTTGAAATCTTCTTTCAAGTGCCCCGTCTTTTTCAATATATTGTCTGTATTCATCGAGGGTAGTGGCGCCTATGCATTGAAGGTCACCCCGGGCAAGCGCAGGTTTGAACATATTTGAGGCATCCAGTGAACCGGAAGCATTGCCGGCACCAACAATAGTGTGAATTTCGTCAATGAACAGGATGATATCAGGATTCTTTTCAAGTTCGTTGAGAACCGCTTTCATCCTTTCTTCAAACTGGCCTCTGTATTTGGTACCTGCAACAAGGGATGCCAGGTCAAGAGAAACAAGTCTTTTATTAAACAATGCACGTGAAACCTTGCGGTTAACAATTCTCAGGGCGAGCCCTTCAGCAATAGCAGATTTTCCGACACCGGGTTCACCAATTAAAATCGGGTTGTTTTTCTTTCTCCGGCTCAATATTTGTGCAATACGTTCCAGTTCTTTTTCACGTCCAACAATAGGATCAAGCCTGTCATCCTCGGCAAGGCGGGTGATATCCCGTCCAAAGTTATCAAGAACCGGTGTTTTTGACTTCGTATCTGAAAAGCGTTTTACGTTGCCCGAGAAACCTTTACCTTCATCCATTTCTTCAGCCGGTTCATCAGGTAACTCATTCTTGGGATGTATAATGTGATCTTCGTTATTAGCTATCATCGTTTTTAACTCCTCTTTAACTGCTTCATAATCAATCCCTCTTTTCTGGAATGATTTGGTTACAATATTATCTTCATCTTTTAAAATGGCCAGCAGCAAATGTTCTGTACCAATCATTTCACTATTGAAGAGCTTGGCCTCCAGGTATGTAATCTTCAGCGCACGCTCGGCCTGCTTTATCAATGGAACATTCTCGAGCTTCCTGGCAGGCTTTTCAGGATTCTTAATGGCCTGTTCAATAGTTCTTTTTAATTCATCAAGATTTATGCCGAAGTATAACAGGATTTGTATGGCTAATCCCTCACCATCCCTTAATATACCTAACAATAAGTGTTCCAGTCCGATATAATCATTTCCCAGCCTGATGGCCTCCTCACGACTATATGTCAGTACATTTTTGACCCGCTGCGAAAATTTTGCTTCCATTCAGTAAATAATCCCGTATTTTTTTCGTTACCAAATCTATGTACAAAGATATCTGTTTTCCTTATGTATTCCAATATTTATCAACACTTTAGTGTTAGTAATAAGTTCGTTGAAACATGCTGGTTTATTGGGGAAATTTTCGTATTTTCGTATCTTTTACTAGTATAACTTAACAAGCTGATTTATAGTAATTTAATTGTTGGAGAAACAAGATGTCAGAAGGAGAAAAAGTAATCAGGGTAAATATTGAGAATGAAATGAAGTCGGCCTACATTGATTATTCAATGTCGGTTATTGTTTCCAGGGCTTTACCGGATGTAAGAGATGGTCTGAAACCGGTACACAGAAGGGTTTTATATGGTATGCTCGATCTTGGCGTAATGCACAACAGACCATATAAGAAATCTGCAAGAATAGTAGGGGAGGTGCTTGGAAAGTATCATCCCCATGGTGATACATCAGTATATGATGCAATGGTAAGGATGGCCCAGCCATGGTCTTTGCGATATCCATTGGTTGACGGGCAGGGTAATTTTGGTAGCATTGATGGCGATGGCCCGGCTGCCATGCGATATACCGAAGCAAGACTTCAAAAGATTGCGGAAGAAATGCTGGCTGACATCGATAAGGAAACCGTTGATTTTCAACTTAATTTTGATGATACCCTTAATGAACCTGTCGTACTACCTTCAGGCATACCTAATTTACTTGTTAACGGTGCCTCGGGTATTGCCGTTGGTATGGCAACCAATATGCCGCCTCATAACCTTACTGAAGTCATCGATGGAATTATTGAATATATCAAGAACCCAGAGATTACCATTCCTGAATTGATGAAATTCATCAAAGGGCCAGATTTTCCGACAGGCGCTATGATCTATGGCTATGATGGCGTACGTGAGGCTTATGAAACCGGCAGGGGCAGGATAATGATGAGGGGAGAGACAACAATTGAAGAAGACAACTCCGGAAGGATCAGGATCATAGCCACATCAATACCATATCAGGTTAATAAAGCTGAAATGATCAAAAAAACTGCAGACCTGGTTAATGATAAGAAGATAGAAGGTATTACCGATATCCGTGATGAATCGGATAAAAAAGGATTACGTATTGTTTATGAACTGAAACGTGATGCTGTAACCAATGTCGTACAAAACAAACTTTATCAGTACACAGCACTTCAATCTTCATTCAGTGTTAATAACATCGCACTGGTTAAAGGCAGGCCAAAACTCTTAAACCTGAAAGACCTGATTCTTTATTATGTTGAACACCGACACGAAGTAATTACCCGAAGAACGGAATACGAACTCAGGGAAGCCGAGAAGAAGGCTCATATTCTGGAAGGATTACTGGTAGCCCTCGATAACCTTGACGAAGTAATTGCTTTGATCAGGGCCTCACAAACGGTAGAGGAGGCCAGAAACGGGTTAATGAGCCGCTTTGAACTTTCTGAACTCCAGGCCAGGGCAATTCTGGATATGAGGCTGCAGAAACTTACCGGCCTTGAAAGGGACAAGGTAAAACAGGAATATGAAGAATTGCTTTCAAAAATAGCAAGGTATAAAGAAATACTTGGTGATGTTTCAATCCGGATGCAGATAATCAAGGATGAGCTTATAACCATTAAGGAAAAATATGGTGATGATACCAGAAGTGAAATAGAATATTCAGCCAGCGATTTCAGAATTGAAGATACCATACCCGATGAGGAAGTTGTTATTACAATTTCCCATCTTGGTTACATAAAAAGGACGCCATTAACCGAGTACCGCCTTCAGAAGAGGGGAGGACGGGGAGCCAAAGGTAGTACTACCAGGACCGAAGATTTTGTTGAATACATGTTTATTGCAACAAATCATAACTATTTACTCTTTTTTACAGAAACCGGTAAATGCTTCTGGCTAAGGGTATTTGAGATTCCGGAAGGGGGGAAGGTATCAAAAGGCAGGGCAATACAGAATCTAATAAATATTGAACGAACAGATAAGGTAAAAGCCTTTGTGAATGTTAGAACCCTTGAAGAAGATGAGTATATTGAAAACCACTATATCATACTCGGTACCAGAAAAGGAACCATCAAGAAAACTACACTGAAGGCCTACTCCAGGCCACGACAGAATGGAATCATTGCCATCAATATTAACGAGGGGGACCAGTTAATCCAGGCCAAGCTTACCAATGGTACCAACGAAGTTATCATGGCCCTGAAATCAGGACGCGCTATCCGTTTCAATGAAGAAAAGGTACGTCCCATGGGAAGAACTGCCGCAGGTGTCAGGGGTATAACCCTGGCAGGTTCTGACGATGAAATGATCGGTATGATTTGCCTCGAAGATGATGAACGTGATATACTTGTCGTATCTGAGAATGGTTATGGCAAACGATCCCACCTGGAAGATTACCGTGTTACCAACAGGGGAGGAAAAGGGGTAAAAACGATCAATATTACTGACAAAACCGGAAAACTGATTGCCATAAAAGATGTATTGGATAAAGATGACCTGATGATTATCAACCGGTCGGGTATCGCCATTCGGCTTGCTGTTGCCGATCTTCGTGTAATGGGCAGAGCCACCCAGGGTGTCAGGCTGATTAACCTGAAAGATGATGACGTAATCGCCGCGGTGGCTAAGGTTGATGTGATAATAAACGGAGATCTTGACCATGACGAAAAAGAGGGTCATGAGAATGATAAGCCAGTGGAAAATACCGATCAGGAGGAATCCAAAGTATAGTTTGGCAAAATACTTGTACTGCTATTATAAAGGGTTGGTAAATTAAATTTATCTTTACGCCAATAAAAATATTTATAAATAAAACAAAAAATGATCACCATGAAAAGATTTGTGTTCCTATTCAGCTTCGTTTTTATTGCTGGAATAGTATTTGCCCAGAATTCAGTAAGAACCACAGCCTTTAATTATCTCAGGCAGGGTAAACTGGATAAGGCGCAGGAAAACATCGACAAAGCCATTGAGCATGAAAAAACTATGAATGATCCAAAAACCTGGTTCTACAGAGGTAGTATTTATTATGAAATAGCTATCACTGACAATGACGAATTTAAAAACCTTTCTGATAATGCATTTGAGGAATCCTATCTTGCATTCAAAAGGGCGATCGAGCTTGACGAAAAGAACCAGTTTTATGTTAAAATAATTCAAAACATGAATGCTATTGGGAGTGGTTTTTATAATATGGCTGTAGCCGATTATAATGAAGACGACTATGCCGGCGCTGCCGATAACTTCATGATGGCCTATGAGGTAAAGAAAACCATTGAAATAGTTGATACTGCAGCATTATATAATGCAGCTATTGCAGCAGTGAAAGCCACAGATACAACGGGTGCCCTAGATTACTATATGCAACTTCGTGAAATGGATTACAAAAATCCAGGTGTTTATGAAAGCCTTGCTACAATAAAAGGGGGACAGGGTGATATTGATGCTGCCGCCGCTTATCTCACCGAAGGAAGGGAAAAGTATCCGGATGATTATGGATTACTTATTGCTGAAATAAACCTGCATATGAAACAGGGCAATGTTGATGAGGCGATTAATAGTATGAATGCTGCTATTGAACACGATCCCACAAATTATACCATTTATAATGCGCTTGGTAATATGTTCGATAATATGATAGATGATGAAGCACTAACAGCTGAGGAAAGGAATACAGCCTTTGAAAATGCAAAAGAATCATACCAGAAAGCCATTGAGCATAAACAGGACTTTTTTGATGCATATTATAACCTGGGAGCCTTATTTGTTAATAAAGCTGCTGAGTACCAGAACGAAGCCAATGGATTACCGCTCGACAAACAGGAAGAATATGATGCACTGGTAGCAAAAGCCAACGGATTGCTGAAAGAAGCATTACCATCGCTTGAGAAAGCACACGAATTGCAGCCTGATGACAGAAATACCATTATTTCATTGAAAGAGATTTATACAAGGTTGGGTGAGCTTGATAAGGCGAAAGAGATGAGTTTGAAACTGCAGTAGGGTTTATTGGTTGAGAGTTGAGAGTTGAAAGTTTAAATCGATAAAATGGGATTATAAGATTTAGATAGAAATAGTTTGAAATATTAAAAGAGGATGCAGATGTGTCCTCTTTTTTTTGTTGTTATGTTTAATTTGATTTATTTGAGCATTCCTGAACAGGGGGGTGAATAATGATAGTCCTGAAGGAAGTATTAAAAATACAATTTAACATAATATATATTATAAGACATTCAAATGCCTTTATTTACTCATTACCAGAAGTCTATTTTGTCTCTAACCAGTACAAAGGCCCGAAATGAATATTGCCTAAGGAAATCCCTGAAAGCAAAATAAGTATGATACCAAGTTTTATTTGTCTGTTCTTCCTTTCCATACATCTTTTACCCTGAATATTGAGATTTTAAAATAATGTTTCTGCATTTAATTGTTAGAATTTGATACCAACTGGCTGGTTTGAACCATTTATCTTCCGGTTTGTAACAATTAAAAATATTATTGCGTCATAATGATAGTTGCTTTAACTTTACACCGGTAATCAATCAAACCATGTTTAAAAACTTTCTCCTGATCACCTTCAGGAACATCCTGAAAAACAAGTCCTTCGTCATTTTCAATGTATTCGGTCTGGGCATAGCACTTGCCTGCTGCATCGTGGCTTATTACAATAATAAATTCAATGCAGATTTCGACAGTATTCATTCAAAAAAAGAAATAATCTATAAAATCAGCATTACCCGGGAGGTGAATAACCGTCAGCAAAAATATGGTATCACACCAATCACACTTACGCCTTCAATTGGAAATTCAATTCCGGATATTGAGTCCATCGTCAGATATGCTGAAAACAGAATGCCTGTCAGGTATGATGAAAACATCTATAATAAACGGATTGGATTCGCTGATGGGAACTTTTTTGATATGTTTGATTTTGAAATGCTTACAGGTGATCCTGAAGCAATAAAGGACGAAAGCAATATCCTGTTGAGCAGTGAATTTGCAGGTGTTTGTTTTGGTGAAGAAAATCCAATTGGAAAGTTCATCAAGATCTATACCGACGATGGAAATGAACGTTTATTCAAGGTATCAGGCATTTTTGATAATATTCCAGAAAATTCAAGCATGCAGTTTGATGCGCTGTGTTTACTCGATAATTTCCTGAAAATGAACAACATTGATGAATTTGACTGGCGGGGATGGGTTGCCGCTACATTCCTGCTTATTCCTGATCAGCACAAGGTAAGCCAGGTTCAGGATCAATTGTCACAATATATTGAAGTACAAAATGATATGCGTGAAGATTTCCAGATAACCAGTTATTATCTGGAACGACTGAAAGACATCCCGACAACTGGCCGCGATATATGGGCCGGCTGGCTATACGAGGGACTCCATCCTGCCGCATTGATCGCCCCGGCTGTAATGGCAGTCCTGTTGTTGCTCCTGGCCTGCCTGAACTTTACAAATACTTCGCTTGCTATTTCCAGCAGAAGATTAAAGGAGATCGGATTGCGGAAAGTTTTTGGAGGAATCAGAAGCCAGACCATGCTTCAATTTCTTGGAGAAAATATCTTCCTGTGCTTTCTCGCTTTGCTGGTGGCATTACTGTTCGGATCATATCTTATTGATGCCTACAGCGATATGTGGCCATATATGACACTCAAAATGAGCTTTACTGAAGGAATAGGTATTTGGATATTTCTGATTATCCTGTTGATTGTGACCGGATTGGCCGCCGGCTCCTACCCTGCCTTCTATGTCAGCCGCTTTAATCCTAGCAGCATCCTGAAAGGGGATATCCGGTTCACTGGTGGCGGTTTACTTTCCAAGATCCTGCTTGTCTTACAATTTACCCTGGCTATCAGTGGTATCGTTGCGGCGGTAATTTTTACGCAAAATGCCTATTTCCAGGAAAACCTTTACATGGGTTATGAAAAGGATAAAGTGATTGGAATTCCTGTGGATGATAATTCAAAGTTGGAGCTTTTCAGGAATACCATTATACAGAATCCACTTATTCAAAGTATAGGACAATCAGAAGAACATATTGGTTGGGGCAACTATACCCGTACCATAAAGTGGGGTGCACAACAGGAGCATGAAGTCAGAGCTTTTGATATAGGTCGTGGTTATTTTGAAACAATGGGACTTGAGTTACTTACAGGTCGTCACTTTGATCAGAACTTTAAGGAATCAGAAAGAGGAAATGCAATCATTGTCAATGAAAAATTCGTGGAAGATTTTGGCTGGAACGAAGCAGTTGGTCAGAAGGTTAAAGAGAGCGATACTATCGACCTTAATGTTATCGGTGTGGTTAAGGATTTCTACCCATACGGTTTCTGGGTAAAGATTAATCCTATGATGCTGAAACTTGGTGTTAAAGAAAGAATGAGAATGATTGTGGTAAAGGCGGATGAAAATAATCTTGGAGAATTGAATGATTATCTCAAAGATGAATGGGAAGGCTTAATTCCTAATGCTGTCTATCCTGGATTTTTTCAGGAAGAGTTGCTATCAGAAGCGAAAGATATCAATAACCAGATCAGGAAAATTTTTGTATTCCTGGCAATCGTATCGGTAATATTATCGCTTGTAGGATTGTACACCCTTGTTTCCCTTAATATCATTAAAAAAACAAAAGATATCGGGATACGTAAGGTACTGGGCGCACCGGTATTCAGCATCCTGAAACTGATCAATCGTGATTTCGTCGTCATTCTGGTCATTGCATCAGTTCTCGGATCGGTACTGGGGTATTATCTTGCTGATATGCTTATGGCAAGTATCTGGACCATTTATCTTGACACATCAATCTGGAGTTTTATTATTCCGGTGGTTTTTATTTTTGTCATTTCAATGATTACACTGTCAGGTAAGGTATATCGTGCTGCAACACGTAATCCTGTGGATTCAATTAAATATGAGTAAATCCTGTATTGAAGAGCGTAATGGGTATTCTGCCTGAATATATTAAAACGCTATAAATCTAAGAGAATCGGAAATTGGATTTAATCAAAGGAATCAATGACTCAGGTCAGTTTTACAATGATACTTTCAACTTTATCAATTATTGCAGATATCTGAACGGTAAGTTCATCGGATAACTCCATAGATCTTGTTTCAATGTCAGCCGGCACGATACCCACGAAAATGATCTCTGGTATTCTCTTGTTAAGTGCCAATAAACTAAGGGACTCGATCAGGCTGATCTGGTGCAGGGATAGCTTGTAATGTTTTTTTATTTTCAAATCCCATGGTGATAATTTAAAAACAGTCCCGGGTTTATAAGCAGCAGCCCTGATGCTGTCAATGATGAATACCTTTTCGGTATTTCTGCTGAAATAATTGGGTAATTCGTGTGAAGAAGTACCCATATCGTAGTAAATTGACTCATTGATCCTGTTTCGGTTTTCGAGTTCTTTTACCACCGTGATCCCTACCCCTTCATCACAAAGCAGAATATTACCAAAGCCCACTATTAAATTCTTTTCCATCAGCCTTTATTGTTGTACATAACCGGTAATCATCGATTTATAAAAACTCCACAGAGTGTTCCCTGTGGTACCAAGATAAATATGTACCAGTGTTGTGATCGTAAATATCCACGCACTGATGGCATGCCAGGCTTTGCAATTACTTAATCCGCCAAACAGGATGATGAATCCCGAAAATGATTCAGGAAAATACATGGCCAGCCCGGTGATGGCCTGCAAGATTAATAGTAATGGCCAGGCAGTGTAAAGCAATTTCTGGCCGGCATTGTATTTACCTTCCTTCTTACGTACTTTCCTTGTGAATATTCCAAACACATAGTACAGGATAACACCCGGAAGCTGTTTAAGGTCTTTCCATGTGAACAGCAGGTCACGTATTTCTCCTGTTACCAGAACATAATACAGCTTAAAAATCATAGTAGCTATGATCACATACATGAATATGAAATGGAGAAAACGTGCGATATCCATATTGGGTAATATTTTAAACGATAGCGGCGCATAGATATAAAAGCCGGTTAAAATCAGTACTACCATGGATACCATATGTATGGCATGCAAAATTCTGGTGGTTAATGCATGCTGGTAAATCTGAGCCATTTTAATCTGGATTTTTAGGTTACCATTTTATATTTAACATACTTTATAACTTGATAATTCCATACCATCACCATCGATCATATGTATTGAGCAGGCCAGGCAAGGATCTAAGGATCGTATTACACGGCCAATCTCAATGGGATTATCGGAATCGGCCACCGGTGTATCCAACAACGCTATTTCCAGTGGTCCGGGGTTACCATCATCATCCCTGGGGCTGGCATTCCAGGTTGTTGGTACAATGGCCTGGTAATTACTGATCTTTTTATTTTTAATTACAATCCAGTGACCCAATTCCCCTCTGGGTGCTGCTGTAAGTCCCATCCCTCTTGCTTCATCAGGTATTTCAGAAGGGATGCAGATTGGTTCATCCGGCCTTAATTCTTCAATCCATTCAAACATATTTTCAGCAACAATTTTGGCTTCGATAGCCCTGGCTGCATGTCTTCCCATGGTTGAGTTTAAGACCTCCGGCACAGCATTCAATTCTTTCAGCACATAATTAGTAAGTGTTGTTACAACATCATTAGAATGGTTTACATAAGCAATAAATGTTCTGGCAAGGGGGCCACATTCTACAACTTTCTTTTCATAACGGGGAGATTTCACAAACGAATATGCACCTGTTTTTTCAGGTTCAGGATTGGTCCTACCTTCAAATGGTGCAGCACCTGTATCTTCATCATTGTATTTCGAATATTTCAGGTATTCTGATATCTTATCAGGGGCGAATTCCCCTGAGATATCATCAATATATACTCCGGGGGGGAATAAAAACTCGGTATTGTTATCTACCAGGGGCACGCCCCCATAAGAGATATAGTTTCCAATTCCTTTTCCGATTCTGAAATATTCAGGATATTGTTTTGCCACTTCAAGTACATCGGGAATATAACAGGTATTAATGAAGTCATTGATTTCCATCAATCTAGTCTTAAAAGCAAAAATATTATCTACAGTAGGTTTTTGTGAAACCCCACCGGCGAAGATTGTCATGCAGTGCGGCATTTTACCGCCGAAGATACACAGCATTTCATGTGCTTTCCGTCTTATTTCCAGGGCCTTTACATAGTTATGGATTCCATTGATATTCAGCGTGGTGTCCTCAATATAATTACCCTCATAACGTGGAAGAAATGGAGCACCAACAAAGGGGGAACCGTTATCAAGATCACTTTTCACCCAATCTCTTAATCTTACAAGCTGTTGATCAGATCCCTTATATTCCAGTATTGCAGTAATATCCACATAATCGAGGGCAGCCAGGTGGTAGAAATGAAGAATATGGGATTGCAGGAAGTTGGCACCAACCAGCAGGTTACGGATAATTCTGCCATTGGTTGGAGGCAACACACCAAATGCATCATCCAGTGCCATTACCGATGCCTGGCCATGTGCCTGGGGGCAAACTCCGCAAATCCGTTGTGTGATCATTGGTGCATCAAGCGGGCTACGTTTTTTCAGTATCAATTCCCATCCACGAAACATCTCTCCTGCGCTGAATGCATTGGTTACAACTCCGTTATCAGTTTCGACCTTGATCTTAAGATGGCCTTCTATTCGTGTTACCGGGTCTATTGTTATTTTTGTTGCCATGTTTAATCCTCCTTCGAATTATGGATTTCTGATTTAGCTTTTCTGAGTTCCATCCGTTTTGTTCTGGCAATACCAAGGTTTATTGATCGTGCAATTGCATGAGCCAGGATACCTGTTGCTGTTGCCAGCCCGAGAATCTTACCAACAGTATTCGCTGTGGCATTGATGCCTGCAAAACCGGGAACTTCAGCAGCCGCAAGCCTTTCGTACAGGCCAGACTTTGCAAGGCCGGGAAATGATGGTTCGGTACAACCGATACAGGGACCTCCTGCCCTGTTACACCAGTTAACACCACTATTCCATCCCCTGATAGAAACATCGCAATGGGCAATGGGGCCTTTACAGCCCAGTTCGTATAAACAGCCTTTGTCACCGATATTCTTGGCAAATGTACCTCTGTCGAAGTATTCCCGGAGCTCGCAATTGTCATGTATTACCTTATCCTTTCCAAAATACATTGTTGGACGATGTAAACTATCCAGTTCAGGTATACCATATTTTAGTACATTTACGAGGGTGCCTGTCATCCAATCGGGATGCGGCGGACAACCTGGAATATTGATCAGTAATCCATCCTCAACGATGTCGGATAACGACATTGCACCTGTAGGATTAGGAGGTGCGGATGGAATTCCACCCCAGGAAGCGCAGGAGCCCACCGCAACAATTGCTTTAGCACTTTTCGCAATATTCTTAATCCAATCCTGAGCAGTAACAGGAATACCAAATTTTTCTCCAACAGTACAATAATCACCATCAGCATCAACAGGTATAGAACCTTCTACAACCAGTATATATTCACCAGCTTTGTCAGTCATCATCGTTTCGATAACGCCAAGAGCTTCATCACCAGTCGCTCCCATTATGGTGGGGTTATACGCAAGGCATATAACCTCTATTAATACTTCATCCACATCAGGGTATTCAGTATTCACCAGACTAACAGAACATCCTGAGCAAGTCTGAGCCTGAAACCAGATGATCGGCAGTCTGGCAATATTGTGTTTGAATGAAGCGGCTTTAAGGAGTTTTGGGGCTATCATGCTTGAGAGTGCTAAACCCGCTGCTGAGACAGCTGAAACCTTGAGGAATTTTCTTCGGCTAATTAACATTTTGACCTCCGTCTTTGAATTTATAATTAGCATAGATAAAAATCTGAATAAAGGAACATATTGCATATTACTGCCTTACAATAATACAAAATAAACACCTGAAAAACTATGACATTTGTCATGTTTTCAATAATTATTACCTGATATTCAATAGTTTAATTTTATTATCAGGTATGGTATATTACCCCACTCTTCTGATTCCAATCTTACTTCAGCTTTAAATAATGGCCCATGTTATCTAATGGCAATACATGAGAACAGGCAGTCAATTATTTAATTGGAAACGCTGATGGTTAGTTCTTTTCAACGTGTGGTAGAATCCCAGGATTGTTATTTGGAGAATTTTACCAAATTTGAAGTGCAGTTACAGTAATCGTAATAAAGATTCCTTACTCAACTGAAAATGTAAAACCAACCAAATTTCATCATGATAAAACATTACCTCAGGATTGCCATCAGAAACATTTACAAGAACAGGATCAAATCGTTGATAAATATTCTTGGCCTTTCTATTGGAATAACTTTCTCAATTTCAATCTTTCTGCATTTATATGAAGAATTGAATTACGACAGGCATTATAAACAAGCAGATAATATTTACCGGCTGGTACTTTCAGGTGACCTGGGCGGCAATCATTTTGAAGCCGCTGTATGCGGAGCGCCTATGGCCCTTTATATGCAACAGGATATCGGTGAAATAGAAGCAATTACCAGGCTTATAAAACTACCGGGAACAGCCCTGCTTACCTTTGAAGATAAGGATATCTATGAAGAACTATTGCTTTATGCTGATTCAACTTTTTTCCAAATCTTTGAGTCCGGTTTTATTTCGGGGGATCCTGCCACATGCCTGAATGAGCCTAACAGTATTGTTTTAAGGAAATCGGTAGCTGATAAGTATTTTGGAAGTATCGATCCAACAGGAAAAATTATCAAACTTAATAATGATAATTCATTAAAGGTTACTGCAGTTATTGAAGATTCACAAAATAAATCACACCTGAACTTTAACGGGCTGATATCACTGTCAACCTTAAATAATCATGCAAGGCTTGGAAGATATCTCAAAACACCGTTTGCTTTTGTTACAGCCAGTTATATAAGGATCAGACCCGATAGCGATGATGGGATCGTACAGCAGGATGTTCAGGATGTGGTAAACAAAACTATGAATATTGAAGAGGACGCAGGAACAGAAAGATTTAAGATTAGAATGCAACCAATAACCGAAATACATCTGCATTCGGACGTTCTGCATGAACTTGAGACAAATGGCGATATTCAAAAAGTTTACATTTTCAGCGTAATCGCTTTTCTCATTATCATACTCGGACTAATTAATTTCATAAATCTTTCCACTGCCATGGCATATTCAAGGGTTCTGGAGGTAGGTATTATGAAAATACATGGGGCCGCAAGGAAAAACCTGATATTTCAGTTCCTGACTGAAACCCTGGTCGTTGTGGTTATCAGTTTGTTATTATCACTGTTTTTTCTTGAACTCCTCTCCCCTGTCCTGCATGACCTGATGGGGCATGACACTGATCTTAAAACAAAAAGCCTCATCATTATTACGGTATTCGGATTTGTCCTTTTACTCAGCGCTCTTTCAGGGATATTCCCTGCGGTTATCATCTCCTCTTTCAATCCCCTTAAGTTCATAAAGGGGGAACAACTCCGGGGTCATAAAAGCCCGTTTTTCAGGAACCTGATGGTTGCTATTCAATTCCTGATCACTATTGTCCTGGTTTGTGGAACCATGCTGGTATATAAACAATTAGGATTTATCAGCCATAAGGATATTGGCTTTAAACCAGAAGAACTTATGGTGATAACCATGAGAGAACGAAGCATCTACGAAAGATACAAAATGTTGAGCCGGGAGATCAGATCTTTACCCGAAATTGAAGATGTTGCCCTTGCATCCTCCTACCCGGGACGATTTGAACGTCGTCGTGCCTTTATTCTTGAGGGCTATACAGAAGATAATTCATGGATGATATTGTTTACCGATGCGAGTTATAATTACCTGGATGTCCTTAAAGCTGAAATTAAACTGGGCCGTAATTTCTCGCCTACCAAAGGTGTTGATTCCCTATCTGTTTTGATCAACGAAACCCTGGCCCTTGAGGCCGGATGGGATGATCCTATAGGTAAAACCATCAGTACTTCTGATGGTACAGCTGATAATGAGTTGATAACCTACAGGGTTATAGGGGTTATGAAAGATTTCAATGTTGCTTCTCTTCATGAAACCGTTAAACCATTAATAATCAAAATAGAGCCCCGTAATTTCAGATACCTGACCATACGTATTAATCCTGAATCCGGTTTAAGCGATGTTATCGCCTCAATAGCTCAAAAGTGGGAATCCTTATTTCCGCAGAATCCATTTGATTATTTCATGGTAGAAACCAAACTGAACGACCTCTACAGCCAGGAAAAAGAAGATGGTAAGGCTTTGCTGTATTTCACGATACTTGCAATCTTTATCGCTGTTCTGGGCCTTTTTGGCCTGGCCTTGCATATTGCACAGCTCAGGTTACGTGAAATCGGAATAAGAAAAGTGCTGGGTGCAAGCAGGTTTGGAGCCTTCACGCTGCTAACAATCAGCTTCATTAAACCGGTTATCATTGCTGCAATTCTGGCTGTTCCGGCCGCCTGGTATATTATGGATCTCTGGCTTGATAACTTCTCATACCGGGTTCATATCAGCTGGGGGATATTTGTCCTTTCCATCCTGATATCAGTTTTCATTTCCCTGCTTACAGTAATTACTATTGCGCTTAATGCTGCAGGAAAAAATCCTGTTGATTCGATAAAATATGAGTAGGATTCTGGATTGTAAATTATTGATTGTTGACATTCGATTATCTGATGGTTAAAGGTCATTAGTTGTTCCCCCCTATATCCCCCGAAATGTGGAAACTTATGCGTTGAGTATTGGTCATTGTATTATTCACTCGTCTATCGTCAATTTTCCTCAGCTTCCGTTTTCTCAACTTCTCCTCATTTATTTATGGAATATTTTTTTAACTTTTCCATATTCTTTTGGTAAGTGGGTATATCTCCATTTATTGGAATCTGAATTGTGATAGATCCAATGAAACCACCGATAGCCGCTCCTGGAATTGTGAGTAACATTCCCAGTAGCCCGCCTGAATTTTCGTCATACATAGTGCGCCCCATGATATATCCAGCAGTGAATCCTGCTAACACCCCAAATAAAACTCCCTTTCCAATACTCCCTAATCTTCGTATTTTAATTTTGTCTATATCCGTTATTAAGATTTGCGAGGTATTATAATTACCGAACCAATAATCCCCTTTAGATAATGAGTTTGAAAGATAAACCGAAGATTCATTTACTGAATACAATGTTCCATAAAGCTTCGGGGATGAATCCTTAAGAAAAATATAGGTTTTATAGAATTTATATTTGCTGGGATCTTCCTGTGAATACAAATTCACAGTTAAAACTAATATAAGTGTTGAGAGAAGAACTCTTGTTTTCATGGTGACCAAGGTTTGGTTAAATTCCCTGTTCTCAAAGATAAGAAATTCAACCACATATGTCAATATTAATTTAATGTAATTCTTACTTTTACTGTGAACACAGAATCAATCGTAATTCCTCCAGTCCACTACCCGGTGGATCTGGAAGGATTTTTTCTAACTTTCAATTTCTGACTTCCGGTTTCCGGCTTCTAACTTCCTGATTCCTATTCCTCCATTGGTTCACAATATCCCATCATTTGCACATTCAAACTTGTTGTTGAAAGATCAATCGCCTGTATGCCAGAAGATTTTAATATTTTTGTTGAGTAGTTAATCTATAAACATTCGTTATGAAAAAAAGCAAAATCATATTTTTCATACTGGCAATCCTAATGCTGGTCTTACTGGTCACGCTGAATCAAAATAACCTTGAATCTAATACAGGAAAGAACATGCCCGGATCTTACAAATCCCTGACCATGATGAATGCCATCAGGGCGTATCCCATGGCCGATATTCCTGAAGATGGCTATACCAGGGCATTTGAGTATTCAAGAATGTATCTGGCATCTTCATCCCGTGATGTACTACCATGGGAACCCATCGGGCCCGGAAATATTGGCGGACGGACACTTGACATATCACTAAATCAGCAAAATCCTAATACCATTTATGCCGCTTCAGCCAGTGGTGGACTATGGCGCAGTTATACCGGAGGTGTCGGCGAAAACGTATGGGAAAGGCTTGAACTGGGATACCCCGGTCTTGCCATCGGAGCTGTTGAGGTCTCCCCTGCCGATTCCAATGTCATATTTGTTGGTACAGGCGAATGTTATGGTTATGGAACATATTTCCCCAGTATCAGCTTCAGGGCAACACGCGGTTTAAGCGGCATTGGCTTACTCAGATCTACCGATAATGGCCTGACATGGGAGAAAAGCATCGACTGGTCCTATAATCAACAACAGGGTGTGCAGCGGGTTAAATTCGATCCGGTAAATTCTGATATTGTCTGGGCAGCAACCACTCAAGGGACCTATAAATCGGTTGACATTGGTGTTACATGGGAACTCGTCAATGAAATACCCATGGCCACAGACATAGCCATAAACCCGGAAGATCCTGATATTGTTATCCTTGCATGTGGCGGTATGTACAGCACAGGAAATGGGATATACAGAACCACCAATGGCGGTGATACATGGTTGAAACAATTTCTGGGGACAGGAGGCCCCGCTACTTTTGGTGGTAAAGCCAGGGTAATGATTGCACAATCATCGCCAAATATAGTTTACGTTAGTGTTGGCAAATCCCAGAGTACTGGCTCTAATGGTACCTGGCTCTGCAAATCAGAGGATTATGGGGAAACATGGGAGGTTATCAATACAACAGACTATTCCAGTTATCAGGGCTGGTATTCCCATTATGTGGGTGTTAGCCCCTTCAATGAAAACAAACTCTTCTGTGGTGGTGTTGACATGTACCAGTCTTCCAATGGTGGTAATTCAATGTTTATTAAGGATGGTATCATACAGGATTGGTTCCATCCCGACTGGTTGCACCTTGATCATCATGATATTGAGTTTCATCCAACAGATTCAAACATTATATACTTTGCACAGGATGGCGGGGTACATCGCACAGATGATGGCGGTGAAACATTCTTTAGCTGCAACTGGGGTTACCAGACCAGCCAGTTCTATCCTGGATTTTCATGTTCCGATACCGATTCCCTTAATGCCACGGGTGGATTGCAGGATAATTTCTCATGTATGTATCAGGGGGGGTATTACTGGAAGCGCGTCGCTGGTGGCGATGGATCCTGGACAGCCCTTAACCAGGAAAATAATGACAACGTATTTCACTCCTCACAATATCTGAATA
Source organism: uncultured Bacteroidales bacterium (assembly GCA_964468645.1). Taxonomy (GTDB): domain Bacteria; phylum Bacteroidota; class Bacteroidia; order Bacteroidales; family JAIOZK01; genus JAIOZK01. Next base: position 19,894 of record CAYXUU010000023.1, on the reverse strand, counting down.
TTTACAGGTCATATAACAATGGCCTTAATTACACCAATGTTTCCCCTACACAGGGGACAAACACCAACTTCATAGCGCCCTTCCTCCTCAGCCCGGTTGACAATCAGACCATGTATGCAGGCCGCAGCATCATATTCCGTTCCAATAACAATGGAAGCAACTGGACACCGACAAATGCGTCATCCCAGTTCAATGATAATCCTGTCCTGAATATGGCCATGTCATCGACCAGCACGGAAGTGGTTTATGCTGCAACCATGGCCTGGAACTCCAGGGCCCAGATATTCAGGACCACCGATGGCGGTGATCTCTGGGAAGATATAACAGGTGATCTGCCCGACCTGATGATCACCGATATTCATGTAGATGTTAATAACCATGACAGGGTATTTGTTACCCTTGGAGGTTTTGGTTCTTCCCATTTATTTATGTCGGAGAATAGCGGTGATACCTGGAATGATATCGGATCAACATTGCCCGACATACCCGGATGGTGTGTAATTAATGATCCAACATATCCTCAGATAATTTATTTTGGAAATGAATTTGGTGTTTATATTAGTTATGACAATGGCGAATCCTGGACTGAATTTATAGATGGTTTTGGGGATGGTGTTTTTGCCATGGATCTTAAAATATCAGTTTCAAACCAGAAACTCAGGGTGGCCACCCATGGCAATGGCGTATGGGAAATACCACTTGAAGTTATAAGTAAAATAGATGACAATATATCACTTACTGTTAATGATTTAGAATTTATAAATTATCCAAACCCATTTACCAATGAGACCAGTTTACAATTTAAGTTAACCGGAAGAACACATGTGAATATTTCAGTATTTGATATATCCGGCAGATTGGTAGATGAGGTAACCAATAGTGAGTTTCCTGCCGGTAAACATGGGATTATCTGGAAAATTGATGACTTCCAAAGTACAAATAACGAATTCTTTTTGTGCCGGTTGATTGCCGGAGGCCAGAATAAAACCCTGAAATTACAGGTAACCGGTAAATGATAATACAAGGCAAAAGTACAAAGTACAAAGTACAAAGTATGCTTTTTTATACCTTTTTACTTAACTTCAAACCTTCATTTTACCCTTTATGTTTTATCCTTTCGCCTTGAATTATCTTCCTCAAAAATCAATAATCCCAGATCCTTTTTTCTCATTTTTTGCAAATTCAGGCCTTTTACCCATAAAGATTTGTAAAAATCAATAATATCTGTTGCCCCAATCAAATATTTAGCATTTATTACTAAAAGCTCATTTCTGATTGCTGGGATCAATTTTATTTTTACCCATCCCTCCCATATTTTTATCAGTTGTAACCCTAAATAATTATTTCGATGAAAACACAAAACACTTTTAGGTTCCTTACAGGGATTGATAAAATAAAAAGAGAAAGTTTATTGAAAACACTCTCTATGGTCATCCTGTTTGCATTTCTCAATTGCATTATGGGATGCGCTCCCTTCTTTAAAATAGCCCAACAACCAGAATTAAAATCCTGGCAGGCTGAAAAGCTCAATGATGTGCAATCCAGTCACTATATCATACTAAGGTATCAGGATAGTGAAGGTTCATGGGCATGGCATATTACAGAGTTGAATTTTAAAAATGATACAATATATGTCACGCTGGACCCCTGGCTTGATTATCACATAAAATACTTAAAACCAAAAAAAGACAGAAAGAATAGATATAAAAGAAACGAGCCCCGGGTAATCGATGAGATCCACTTATTCACTTCTGATACCATTGCTTATGACGCAACCACAGCAAACATACCTATCAACTCAATATATAAAACAAAAATATATGAATACGATAAAAAAGCAGTAAAGGGAAACAAGTTACGTACTACTGGTGTGATTGTTGGGACAGCGGTTGGAGTTCTTGCAATAATAGCGGCAACTTCCTCTTGTCCGTTCATTCATATCGATAATGGTGATAATTTTGAATTTGTCGGTGAGATATATGGCGGCGCTGCCAATCCGGCTACGGAAAGGCATGATTATATGCCATTGCCCGGCCTTCAGGCTGTTGACGGCCAGTACGTGTTAAGGATATCCAATGAACTTGAAGAGGTACAGAATACCAATTTGTGTGAACTGGTAAAATTAACCCATCCGTCAAATACCAGGGCTCTTATTGATAAATATGGCCGGATCTTTACATTTACTTCACCCCAGCCTCCGGTATCAGCCATTGCCTTAAATGATCATAATTTCACTGTGTCTGTTTCCGAAAAGGACAATGATTATTTTCGTTTTAATGAATATACTAACAAAACGACAGTAAACAGCCTTATCCTGACCTTCAATAAACAGGGATATCCGGCAACTGGAAAACTGATCGTTAATGCCAAGAATTCATCCTGGGCCGATTATGCATATGGAGAGTTTACGAAACTTATGGGTACCTATTATAAGAAATGGTACGAAAAGCAGAAAAGTGTGCCGTATAAGGAGCATGTTGAAGGCATTCTGAAACAGGATGTCCCTCTGTCAGTTTACCTCGAAACAGATAGAGGTTGGGAATTCGTCGATTATTTCCACAGTGTCGGCCCTTTTGCCACCAGGGACATGATCATGCCCATCGATCTGACAGATCATCAGGTGGATGAAGTCAGGATTAAACTGGAAACCGGGTACATGTTCTGGGAACTGGATCAGGCAGCTATGGATTTTTCAAAGGATTGCAATGTTCAGGCAACAGTTCTGAAACCCAGGGCAGCCCTTGATGAGAATGGACAGGATGTTACCAGCCTTATTCGTTATGATGACAATCTTTACCTTGTTCAACCTGAAGTCGGGAACAGGGCTGATATAACTTACTCCCCTGTTACTGCAGCTAATATTCAATTTACAGAAACTATAATCCTTCATACCAAAGGGTACTATGAAAGGATCGCAGATTACACCAACCGGCCCAATTGGTTCAAATTGATTTCCTTTATAGGATCTCATTCTTTTTCAAAATACTCCTGGAAATTCTATCAGCAGATTCGTGAACAGAATGAAGAAATGGATTTAACAGAAATTGTGCAAAAATGAAAACGGGAACATCATCGGAAATACAAGTGCATGACACAAATTATTGCATGGTTGGTATTGATTCAACGGAAAGCGGTTATGCGCATCATGATCATTCAATTCCCTGGCTTGCACCTCCCCTGGTGACCGGAATCCATAAATATCTAATCGGAAGTATTATTAAACTTCACATCGTTGCTATTGCCTTCAGCTATTATCTGCGTCCAGCAAAGGTGATGCATGTTATGAAAAGGCTTGAGTTTCTAAGGCAACAATACATGGGGAAGTTTAAAATTAAAAAACTCTTTAAGGTTGATGGAAGATATTATTGGGATATGCATGCCCCGGGTTGGCCTTCACCAGCTTTTGTCAGGTATAATGAAAATGAAATGAACAGGATTGCTCCTTTTAAGAAAAGTCCGGTCGCTCTGAATTCAATGATCCTGGCGATTACCAAGAAATGCCCTCTGCAGTGCAGGCATTGCTATGAGTGGGATGTTTTAAACGAAAGGGAAAGTCTTTCACTGGATGATCTGAAGGCCATCATCAGCAAATTCCAGGACCATTGCAATATTGCCCAGATACAACTTAGCGGAGGGGAACCACTTTCAAGATACAGTGAGCTAGTTGAACTCTTAGAATCCAGCCGGGCGGGAACAGATTTCTGGCTGGTTACCTCTGGTTACAACTTAACCTATGAAAGGGCAAAAGAATTGAAAAAATCCGGCCTCCTTGGTATAGCGATTAGCCTTGATCATTTCGATCCTGTCAAACACAATCATTTCAGGGGATCAAAAGATTCATTTTATAGGGTGATGCAGGCCATTAAGAATTCACATCAGGCCAATTTGCTTGTGATTCTCTCCCTTTGCCCGACAAAAGAATTTATCAGCGCTCACAATCTGGACCGGTATGCATTGATGGCCAAAAGACTGGGAGTTGCTTTTATACTGATGATTGAACCCAGGGCTGTTGGCAGATATGCCGTAAAAGACATTTCGATCAGTATTGAACAGGAACAGATACTGGAGGATTTCTACCTGAGAATGAATTTTGATCCTTTATTCAGGGATATGCCTGCCGTTTCGTACCATGGTTATCACCAGAGAAGGGTAGGTTGTTTTGGAAACGGAAACCGCTATATTTACATCGACACAGAAGGCAATGCCCATGCATGCCCTTTTTGCAGGCAACATTATGGTAATGTTCTGAAGGATGCGCCGGACAACATTCTTCGTTCGATGACAAACAAAGGATGCAGAAAATATAAACATGCAGAAATCTAAAACCAAAAAATAAAATAAAATGAAAGTCTTAATAAGTGTCACTTCGCTAAAGGAGTCAAAAATAGCTGCAGATGCAGGGGCCGACATTCTTGACATCAAGAACCCCAATGAAGGATCACTGGGTGCTCAGTTACCATGGATCGTCAGTGAAATTGCAAATGAGTTCAAAGGCTCCGGTATATTATGCAGTGCAACATTGGGTGATCTGCCCTTTAAGCCCGGAACTGCTGCCCTGGCAGCCTATGGTGCCGCTTCCTGCGGGGCAAAATACATCAAATCAGGCCTCTATGGAATACGGAATCACAGGGAAGCATTTCTGATGATGAAAAGCATTAAACGTGCTGTTAGAATGATAAGTACTGATGCCCTGGTTGTGGCATCAGGTTATGCCGATTATAAAAGATTCGGAGGTATATCATATAACGAAATTATAAGTGCCTCCAGCGATGCAGGTGCTGATGTGGTGATGGTAGATACCGCTATCAAAGATGGTAAAAATCTCTTCGACGCCATGTTCCACTGGCAAATAGAGGATTTTATAAATGACGTTCACGATGCCGGAATGCTTGCCGCGATAGCCGGATCAATAAAATTTGAACATCTTGGGATTCTGTCCGATTTAAATCCTGACATCATTGGTGTACGGGGCGCTGTTTGCGACAATGCCGACAGAACATCAGGTATAGTTCATCAAAGGGTAACTGATTTAATGTCGTTAGTGAATGAACTGGAACATTCCGAAATAACGACATTAGATTATTCATGCTAAGCATGCGTTGAACAAAAATCCAGAAATTTATAAATGAGTATGAATAAGAAGGCCGCAATATTTGATGTAGATGGGACCATCATCAATGGTAATTTAACGAAGATATTTATACAATACTTGTTTGATAAATCATTGATCGAACGTTCTGATTTAGCGCGGTTTAACAGGTCCTGGAATTATTTCCTAAGCGATCAGACCACATTTTTTGAAGTTATACACGAATCTGTCCGTGTATTATCCATTATTGATCAGGCAGATTTTGGGATACAATGGAAGACTTGCTTTGATGAAGTTGTAAGAAAAAAATTCAGAAAAGATATCGTTCTGAGAATTAAAAAATACCAGGAAAACGGAACAAAGCTTATTCTTGCCTCAGGCTCACATTTTGATCTGGTTTCACATGTTGGTACAGCTTTGGATATTGATAGCGGTAACATTATTGCCACTGAATCGGAACTGAGACCAGAAAGGAAAGATACAGATCAAGAAGACGCTATATGTTATGGTGTTCATAAGCATGTAAGGGTGATCAACCTGCTCGCTATGCATAACATCGTAGTGGATAATACCAGCTTTTATACAGATAATTTGTCTGACCTGCCCCTTTTACGAATAATGGGAAATAAATACTGGGTTGGCTCCCGGGAAGCATACCAGACTAATGGAATGCATGATGAAGGTATTGAACTGCTTGAAAATACAGACCCCGCTCACTTCTCCACTGCTTTGGTGAAACGCAAAATGAATAAGTCGTTGCATGAATATTACCGGGGTAAGGAATTATATCTTAATGAATCCATCACGAAAATTATTCCGGAAAAATGCACCCCTGAAACGATGGATATTCTTACAGGTAGGATTGAACTGCAGTGGGATCTGGAAACATTACAAAAGTCATTTTTTGATCCGCTTTATGATTATATAAAAAAGAAAAAGAAGAAAACCATATGCCTTGGTTCATGCCTGTTTATGGAGGCGGGAAATATCGATATGGGGAAATATCAATGCCTAGTGGGTATTGGAGAGCTCCTTGAAACAAGTTTCGAAATGTTTAAAGATATCAGGAACTGGACTTCAGGAAAAGAATTAATGCTCATCGATAAATCGCATATCGAAATTTCTATTATAGGCAATGTCTGTATCTCTTTAATAACACTTTCACTTCATCACCTTCTTTCCGGAAAGATTAAGATTAAGAAAGAAAAGCAGCTCAGATTGCTTGAAAGTTTTACCTCTGTTATCTTTCACTCCCTTCTGGGCAATGGATTTAAATTGTACCGGGAACAAAAACAGGAAATCATCACTGACTATACGGAGTATTACAATACTGCTTTATTGATCAACAGAGGGTTGCTGCAGATTCCCTGTGACCTGTGGCGTATATTACAGGATCATGAACCTGACAAAGCAACTATTCAGGTTTTGACCAAATTCGTTGAAAACATTTCTTTGGCGGTTTCTCTGCAAAAAGACCTTGAGGCATTTCTAAACTGGAAATCATGCATACAGCATACTGAAATAAAAACCTTCAGTGCCAACAGCAACTTTTTAAGAATTCACGCTGCAGGTTATTTCAATAATCCCGGGTTGTTTTTAGATAATCAATCCCCTGAAAGAGCCCTGTCTATAATTTCCAGGGCGGATTCAGAAGCTTTTGCCCGGAATAAAATCAGGCATTTAAAGTCTGAAGGATTCAGGGCGCTCGAGGAGTTACCAATAAAAAGGAAGTTTATCCGTCTGATCCGTTCTTACGTCAATTACTTACTACAACAGCAGAAATCCGATTTGAACAATAAAAGTCTTCCAACATGAATAAACAAATATCAAAAGACTTTAAATACTGGATGCGGCCTTTGTTGAGGGATTATTACAATTCCAGGATAGAGCAACTGAAATCCGCTATTGATGAGGTGATACCAGGATATCCAACACAGGAGTTGTTGAAGACAGCCCTTGGAGAAGACTACTTTCAAATTGCACAAGAATATTTCAATAATGCCCTTTACAAGCCCATGGGCCATTATATAAAATTACGTGGTAAATTATTCAGACCGTTGATATGCTGTATGTTCATCGAGGCTTATGGAAAAGATCCTGATCAATTCAAAGAGATCATAGCGATGTCAGAGATCATTCATTCCTGTTCACTGATCCTTGATGATATCGCAGATGCCTCACAACTGAGAAGGGGGAAACCCTGTTCCCACATGGTATATGGTATCCCCAGGGCGGCAAACGGAAGTTCTGCCATGACATTTTATGTCTTCAGGTTGTTGCAAAGCGATTTATGCCCAATTGGCATAAAGGAGAAAACCAGGCTTTATGAAATACTTATCCGGGAACATTATGTAACCAGCATTGGCTCTGCACTTGATCTTGGATGGGCCAGGGATAAGGTTAATGCGGTGCCTGAGGATCAATATATTCAGCATGTTCTTTTCAGATCCTGTTCTTATACATACCGCCATGCGGCCCTCCTGGGGGCTGTTGCTGCAGGCGCAGGGGATAAGGACCAGAACATTATTTCCCGATACAGTTCATTGATAGGACTGGCCTTTCAGCTTATAGACGATATTTTAAATCTCAAACCGGAATTGAATTCCTGGGGCAAAATACCAGCAGAAGATATTACGGAAGGTAAAAGATCCCTCCTGTTTCTATATGCATACAAAAAGGCAAACGGCTCAGACCGGACAAGGCTGTCGGAAATAATTGATGGGAAAGTTACCGATAATGAAATTTTAGGGGAAGCAATCAATATTCTTGACAGGTATGGTTCTTTTAAATATGCCAGTGAAAAAGCGGAAAACTTCGTAAAAGAGGCTATTGACTTAATACAGGGGGCTGGTGTCGGGGATGAATATAAATCCTTATTTTCCGAATATGCCAGTTATGTTACTGAAAGAAAGATATAATAATATGCCGAACAGGAAAATATAATCAAAATGAAAATCAACATAATTAAATTTGGGGGATCGGTCATAACCAGGCCATCCTCCGACAAATTTTATAACCATGACAATACCTTCAGGTTGGCCTGTGAACTTTATCCCTTTTATAATAATTGTATTATAATTCACGGAACAGGATCGGTGGGAAAACCACCTGCTGTACAACACGGTTATGTAAAAACAGGTGTTTTGCGAAAGGAGGACCGTTTGATTGCCCTTGGTATCAGAAATACAATTAAAAACTTAAATCAACTTGTTGTTCAAACGCTGATCTCTGCATCTATTCCTGCCGTTTCATTTGACATGATCAATTACTTTAACGGCCTTCATCGGGGAATGATTAACAATGGTATGGTTCATGCGATCAAAGACATCCTGGAAAAAGGGATGGTGCCTGTACTTCATGGTGATTTCCTGCCCCGCAGGGATGGCAGCTTTAAGGTGATATCCAGCGACTTGATCGTTTCAGAACTTGCCAGTAATCTGAATCCGGAAAAAGTACTTTTTTTAACCAATACCGAAGGTGTTTATTCACGTCAACCTGTAAATACTGGTGCCCGGGATGAGACGGTAGTCCCGGTCCTGAATTCTGAATCTGTAAAGCAACTCCATTTCTACCAGGAAGACCGGCATGATGTTAGCGGAGGCATGAGAAAAAAAGTTGAACTGGCATTGGATATCTCAAATAACTGCAGATATTGTTTTATTGGCAGTGGGTATAAGGAGGGTATTATTGCAAATTATATGAAAGGCAGGAAAGTGAAGGGTACTTTATTTATCAATGAATAAACCGTCTGAAATAATGCCGTTTTCTTCGATTTGTTCCTCATTCCCCATTTGCTTTAACATGGAGATAATTTAATTATAACCTTGAATACACACAATTCGGTAAAATCCTCAGAAGAACAACAAATATCCTCCATCGTAACGGGATATATGCAATCTCCCATTTTCGTCTTACGGCCTGATATATCAGTTCACTGGCTTTCCTGGGATCGATCTCCCAGAACATGACCTCTTTATTTGCCAGATTTGTGTCAACAAAACCGGGCCTGATATCGGAAATGCAAATAGGTAAATTCTTTTTCTTGACAAGCTGTCTTAAGCCCTCAAGGTAGTTGATCTGAAAAGCTTTTGAAGCATTGTATGAAGGTGCCCGCCTGCCACCCCGCAATCCGGCAATCGAACTTATAGCAATCAATTGCCCTGATTGTTGCTGAATAAAATAGCGTAATACCCAGTTGACGATCTCCGTAAATCCTATAATATTGGTAGATATGCTCCTATATTCGATGTCAATACAAAGATCAGGATTTCTTGCTTCACATCCTGCACAAAATATCAACAGATCAAGCCCGCCCAATTTTCTCACCAACCTCTCCAGCTCTTTCGCATTATCCGCACCGGTTATATCAAAGCTTTGTTCAAGTATTTTATCGGAGTATTTCTTTTTCAACTCTGTAAGCAATCCCCCCCTCCTGCCAGTGATTCCTACCTTGTAATTATTCCTGACAAGCAGAAGAGCCATCTCCCTGCCTATTCCTGAACTCGCACCGATCACAATTGCCTTTTTCATTGTTGATATTCAGAATGATAATTACATAAATATACCATCCATAATGATCAGAACGAAATTGATAAATGAGGTTCTCTGTAAGAAATTCTCAAATTTTGCAACGAATATTCTGGGATTCTGAGAGTATCGGTAAATACCGCAAATCGAGAGTCATCTTCTTTAATAAATTGCAAAATTTGAGAAATATTGTATTGATATTTATTGATTCATGCAATAACTCTTTATGTTAATTTCCGTAAAGGATTACTTAACAGAATATTGCATTATGATCCCGATAGGCTAAATCTAAGTACAATCCTTGTTGCAGTTACACGAAACTGCCCGTTGGGATGTGCACACTGTTTTGAAAGTGAAGCACTGGACTGTGAGGAAACATTGTCACTCAACGAATTACAAAATATTATTAAAATATTCCAGGACAATTGTATTGTTTCCGGATACAGGATAATTGATTATTCAATTCATTACATCCGCGTCTTAATAATTTTTGCTATTTTAGAGTTTGATTTATTAACCAGGATCTATTCATTAATCATGGGAGTGGCAGCGCATAAGGGATCGGTATTAGGGATCGATATTGGATCGGTAGCCATTTCTGTGGTTCAAATGGACATTGACAGGAAAATTCTTAAGTACACCTACCAGTTTCACAAGGGTCGGATCAGGGATTACCTGAGATCACTCCGGGATGACTTCGATCTCAAAGAGGTCCATAGCATTGCCTGTACAACCATCAGCGGTGTGAAGCCCGAACATGTTAAAGTGTATAATCCTCAGGTTGCTGTTATAAAAGCAAGCAGGGTATTCTGCCCTGGGGCACGATCCATACTCTGGGTAGGCGCTGAAAAGTTTATGGTCATCAGGCTGGATGAAAATGGCAATTATGATTTTACCGCTACAAATTCATCCTGTGCAGCCGGTACCGGGAGCTTCCTTGATCAGCAAGCCTTCCGTTTAAACCTTTCTGGAATAGAAGAGCTAAGCCATACAGCCCTCAGGAATCGTGGTGACATCCCTGAGATTGCATCCCGGTGTGCAGTCTTTGCAAAAACAGACCTGATCCACGCGCAACAGCGGGGGTATTCAATCGAAGCTATATGCGACAGCCTTTGCAGGGGGCTGGCAAAGAATATTACAGATACCCTTTTCAGCAAGGAGACCCCAGCCCTGCCGGTTTTATTCATTGGTGGTGTTTCTATGAATGGGGCGGTTGCAAAGCATCTTGAAAACCTCCTGGATACAGCTTTGCTGAAACATCAATTTGGTCATCTTTTCGGGGCTGCCGGAACATGCCTGATGTTGCTGGATGACCTGGCCCGACATGCTACACTGAAAATTGATTCACTGGAAGAGATCATTGATCAGGATCAGGGAAACAGGGAATATTTTTATGAACCACTGACATTGAAATTAAGTGATTACCCGGATTTCAGTGCTGAAAGTTCATCGAAATTTAAGCCACAATTGTCCGACCATACTGTTGAAGTTGAAGTTGATATATACCACGACATGAATAATAGCATGAGGTATAATGCCTATCTTGGAATTGATATCGGGTCAACCAGTACTAAAGCCATCCTTACAGACGAATTTAGCAGGCCTCTGGCGGGTTTATACACATATACGGCCGGAAAGCCACTTGCAGCCGTTAAGTCTCTCCTGGAGGCTCTTTCATGCTTTATAAGCGATAAAAGGCTGGACATAAATATTTTGGGAGTTGGTACCACAGGCTCAGGACGGAAGTTTATCGGTAAAATTATTGGTGCGGATATGATTATTGATGAAATCACAACGCATGCCAGGGCAGCCTACCAGCTGAATCCCGATACGGATACCATTATTGAAATTGGTGGTCAGGATGCGAAATTCACCATGATGCATGAAGGACGGGTTACCTTCTCACAGATGAATACCGTATGTGCAGCCGGTACGGGTAGTTTTATTGAAGAGCAGGCTACCAAACTGGATTGCCAGCTAACAGAATATTCAAAAAAGGTAGAAAATGTCAGGGCCCCGCTTGCCAGTGACCGGTGTACAGTATTTATGGAAAGGGATATCAACCAGTTATTGAACAATGGATTTTCTGTTGATGAGATACTTGCCACGACATTGCATTCTGTTACTGAAAATTATCTGAAGAAAGTAGCTACCGGGGGATCGATCGGCAGGTATATCTGCTTTCAGGGGGCTACAGCCAGGAACAGATCACTGGTGGCAGCATTTGAGCAGCGGTTGAAAACAAGGATATTCGTTTCCAGGTATTGTCACCTGACAGGCGCACTTGGAACAGCAATCCTCCTGCGGGAGGAGATGAAAAGCCCTTCCACTTTTCCCGGACTTGATTTGTACAGGGAGGAGATTCCCATTGATTCAGAAACATGCATACTATGCACCAACAATTGCCATATCAGTATAGCAAATGTTAAGGGTGAAAAAGTTGCCTATGGCTTTATGTGCGGCCGCGATTATGATACCCGCAAGTTTGTAAATAAAAACACTTCAGGTTTCGATATGCTGCTGGAAAGGAAAAAAATATTGGATGTCAGGCAGGATAAACTTAAAGATGGTGATTTGACTATCGGACTCCCTGCTTCATTACATGTATTCGAAGACCTGAATCCCTGGAAAAATTTCTTTAAGAACCTGTCAATAAAAACCATCAGCAGTGAAAATTTCCATGATCCTGTTAAAACAGGAAAACGAATAGCCGGGGCTGAATTCTGTGCTCCTATCGATTCAATTTATGGCCATGTAGCCTATCTTGCCGAAAAAGCTGATTTTATTTTTCTTCCGGTTTCAATCGAATCAAGAACCAAACCGGATAAAAAAACCCACAGGAACTTTTGCTATTATACACAATTCAGCCCTTCACTGGTTTATATGCTTAAGGATAAAGGGATAGAAGAAAAAATACTTTCCCCTTATATCGACTTTTTCAAAGGGAACAGACATATTGCCAGAAACCTGCTGAATATACTGAAGCCAATAGCTGGCGATGGTATCAGTTATTCGAAGGTAAAATCATCATGGGAAAAAGCACAGGATGATTATTTGTATGCCCGTAAACAATTGGACCGGTTGTATAAACAGGAGTTCGGTCCGGAAAAGGATATTTCCTGTATGTTGATGGGAAGGCCCTATGTTGTTCTTTCCGGTACACTTAACAAGGGGATCCCTGATATCTTGGCCGGTATGGGTATTAAGACCTTCTTTCAGGATATGATGCCTGCTGATATGCAAACTCCTGAAGACATCGAATTTCTTGTAAAAAAACTGCCTTGGCATTTTGCAGTTAATATTATGGAGACGGCAAAAAGGGTTGCCCTGACGGAAAACCTATATCCCGTTCTTATCACAGCCTTTAAGTGTGCTCCTGATTCGCTGATCATTGATTATTTTAAAAAGGTATTCCACAACCACAAGAAGCCATACCTGATCCTTCAGATCGATGAGCATGATTCGAACGTAGGATACGAAACCCGCATTGAATCAGCATTACGTTCATTCAGGAACCATGCAGCCCTGAAAAAGCCGCGGGAAATCATTAAATCCTTCAGTATTCTTCCGCAGGTTGAAACCCGCCTGAATGGCAGAACGCTACTGTTCCCTGATTGGGATCCACTGGTTTCCCGCCTTATTGTAGCCAATTTAAAACGAAGTGGTATTGATGCACGAAGAATGGAATCAAACGACCTGATCATCAAAAAGAGCATGGCGCATAATACCGGGCAATGCCTGCCCATGAACATCATTACCCAGGAATGTATCGAGTATGTGGAGAAACATGACCTGAAAGCGGAAAACACGGTTATCTGGATGCTGGAGAGCTTTCTGACCTGTAACCTCAGAATGTATCCTTTTAATATGAAAACCCTGCTCGAGAACTATGGTAAAGGATTTGAAAAGATCTCGGTCTATTCGGGTGAACTATCACATTTTGAGATCTCTTACCGTACAGGGTTTTATGCCTATTTTGCTTATCTCCTTGGAGGGTTAATCAGAAAGCTCGGTTGTAAGATCAGGCCATATGAGAAAAATAAAGGGAAAACAGACAGCACCATACAGCATAGTATCGCCATCCTGGAGGAAGCTTTTCTGGGAAACCGATCAATGGATAAAGCTGTTGCAGAAGCCATTGGTCTTTTTGATGATATTGAAAAAGAAGAAGTCAGAAAACCAAAGGTTGCTATTTTCGGTGATTTCTATGTCCGTGATAATGATGTTATGAACCAGGGATTGTTGCATGTTATCGAGGGTGCCGGTGGTGAGGTACTTACAACACCATACAATGATTACCTTAAAATAACCTTTGAAAATACGATGAGGCCTGTATCGCGGGGAGAATACCTGGAAGTATCTGTTGCCAGGCTGATGTTATCAGCGCTGAAGTTAGTCGAAAAGAAGTACTACAAATATTTTGAAAAGCACCTGGGTAAGGCTCCTGTAACCGATCCGATAAAGCTTGAACAAAAACTTAAGAAATTTAATATCGACAGGTATCATTCAGGTGAATCCTACGACAACATCCTGAAGATTTTTTATATCATTGAGAACTACCCTGATGTTTCACTTTTTGTACAAACCAATCCGGCATTCTGTTGCCCTTCGCTGGTTACCGAAGCCATGACAAGGGAGATCAGGCGTATTACAGGCGTTCCTGTGGTTACTATTACTTATGATGGAACAAGTGAGCTGAAGAATGATATTGTAATACCATATCTGCAGGAGCTAAGATAATATCTTTTCCCAGGTACCGTAATAATGGCAGGAGTATTCTGGTTAGGCAATATAGAAGCAATTATCCCACTAATGCATTGGTTTATCTCAATCCCAATGCATAATTTGGGACTGTTAATTGTTGCAAAAAATCATAAAAATACCGGCCTGATACCATTGAATTGCAAAAAATCCAAAATATAGTAAAATATTCAGGAAGTATTATTAATATCTGCAAATCCCGGTAATATGTTTGTATAAATCAATTTTGATTCAGGTAGTAATGGTAGTAATTTTAAGGTAAATCAAAAAAACCTTAACAATGAAACCATCTGTGATTATTATCATCCTGTTACTGTTCACAAGTTCTATTTTATATTCACAGGATAATCTGGTAAATTTCAAATTCTGCAAAACCTCGCCTGAGAGCATTAATCTTACTATTGAACATCCTGAGACTTATTACAGAAATAATTCACCCGAATTATTCCGTTCGGATCTATTTAATAGAAATGATCACAATCGTATGAGTTTCCTATCCGGTAAGTATCAGTTCATGTATAAAAGTGATTATAGCTTTAATAATCACTCGAGGATAATAATGGAAAAGCAATCATGTATCCAGAGTGAAATTAGTAGTGGAAATAATAATACCTATTTTTTTGGTAAGGGCCATCAAACCAAATTTGGCAAAACAGCATATGAAATTTATGAATCAGGATCAGTTTCTCCTGTTTACGAATATTTGGGTATTGCGACAAGTTTTCTATTAGGAGGTTTTATTGATTATCCTCCGATGGATATCACGCTGGATGGTGAAACTCCATCATATAAGAATAATAAATACAGACCTAATCAGCAAGCATTTAAGTAGCAGAATCGTGAAAAAGCAGGGTACCATTAAAACAAAGATATTATTGGCAATTACTACAGTATTGTTAGCAACAACCGTTTGTTCACAGCAAAAAGATGAGAATCCAAGAATTTACCAGACCTGGGTAAAAATGGAAGGCGGTAAGATGCCCTATGGTTCCTTGTACCAATTAAAGGATTCATCAATCCTGCTCTCCAACGCTACCAGGCATATTGATTATCAATTATATAATTATAGGACTACAGAGTTCATGGTAGAGAATATTTATAATATCAAGGTAAGGCGAAAGGGAAGCAAACTCAAAGGATTGATCATAGGATCAATCAGTGGATTATGTGTTGGCTATTTGATTGGTAGCGCAAAAGGGGAAACCTCTTTTCTTTTTAGTAAAATTCCAGCCAGAAACACAAAAATCCTGAGTGTTGTAGTTTTTACTGCTGCAGGAACTGGGCTTGGTGTTTTGTTAGGGTCAGCAAAGATCACAATCCCGATAAATCGAAACAAATTCATTTACAAAAGAAACCTAAAGAAATTAAAAAAGTATTCAATCTGCAAGTAATAAGTAGGTTATAAAATTTTAATCATAATTTAAAAACCAGAATCCATGAAAACAAAGTTATTAATATCAATTGTTTTATTATTTGGAGTAAGCTATCTGTATTCACAGGAAACTAAAGGTAAAATTAAATTTTACAGAACCTGGCTTGAAAGCACATATCCAACTGCAGTGGTGGAGGGTGTTTTGTATGAGTTAAAGGATTCTTCTATCGTACTTTCTAATTCTGCTAATCTCGACGATTATCGTTACAAGAATTATACGATAACCGAGCATATGATAAAGAATATTTCAAGTATTAAAGTCAGGAAGAAATCGAATATTTCCAAAGGCATGTTTTTCGGAGGCCTTCTTGGTTTTGCCGGGGGAATGATTTTAGGATTTTCCCTGGGTGATGATCCTAAAGATCATTTTATAAAAACCGGACGAAAAAGAAAGAAGGCAGCAACTAAAGCTGCATTCTATAGTATGGTAGGAACAGGGGGTGGTATGTTAATTGGGGCAGCTCTAGGGTCAATGAAGATAACTATCCCAATAAATAAGAATGTAACTAAATACAGAGAGAATAAAAGCAGGCTTAAAAAATATACCATCAAATCAACGAAATAAATACAGTGAAACCAAACAAAATAAAAAAATTGACAAAACCACATTTAGTCCTGCATCATCCTTTTCAATAAATTTTATTAAATTTTGTTGATCATTACATGATTTTGTATCTTTATTCTCTGTTCTATTTTTCGGATATATTAAATGTTTTTAGAGATGCAAAAGAAACGCATAGTTAGAAATATGGAGGATATCGCGTCAGATGTGATGGATTTAATTATCAAAAGATATCCTGATGGCTGGAGAAATCACGTGATCAAGGTACCAAAACCCAATGGTGATTTTTTTCATGCAATCACAGTTGATACAGAAGATGTTTCTTACTTGATCAAGGTGAAAGTAAAAGTTGAATCAAAAGCAGACCTTGAAAAGGAAGAGCAGGAAAAAGAAAAGCGGGAAGCCATGGCATCGGAAAAAGAACCATCACAGGAGCAATTCAATGAGGAACAGGACTATAATCGTTAAGCCCTGAGTAAATACCAGAGTGTAATACTTATACCTGATAGCGCGCCTGGGTAAGTTTGCCTGCCATTTATAAAATAATTTTATACTTTAGTTGGATCATACCAGGTTTAACCGAATGAATAACAGAAACAATATGAACACAGGTCCAACAAATCACTCAAAGGAGATCAAACCTGCACCAAAAAAGGAGAAAAAGAAATCGGACTCCCGGCAAAAGAAAGATTTTAAGATTACAAAACCACGGGGTGGGCCAAGAACAAAAATACCATCGGGTAAACCAAAAAGTACAGTCATAGAGGATCTTTATCCACGGACATCAGGAAATCCAAACCAGTTTGAATCAAAGACTACCCCCTGGGAAGATGTTGTGGATATTGATATTAAAAAGGATTCCGCGCAGGAAACAGAATCCACTAGGGCTGATACACATATTTCAACCAAGGAAGAAGAAGAAAAATCAGCCAGGGAAAAATACGGGAATCTCGTTCAGGAACAACATAATATACTCAGGGCCCTGCAGCGGCAAACACATGAAATTGGTGACCTTTATATCAATGTCAGGGCAGAGCTAAAAATGCTTGAGAGAAAGTATAAAAAGATTTCAGTAGCTTTTGAAAGAAAGCAAATGGAATGTAAGGATCTGAAAAACAGATACAAGACCATGAAAAAAGAAGCCATCAGGCAGAAGGAAGTTCTGGACGCGATGGTGAGGAAGGAATAGACAGTTCATCAATCGCGAAGGGATAAACCAATTTATCTATTCACGGGGTGTCCCCAAGTCACCCTGTGATTTCGTGATTTAACTTCCCTCAATTTCAATAATCAATTCTATAATAGTATCTTTACCTGTCATTGTATTACTCAACCTCTCAACTCTTCAACCTTTCAACCCTTAAACCAATCAACCCTTCAACCAATTAAGCACTCTTCTCAACCTCAATACCTTTCGAGACAATTAAATTCTTCACCGGCCGGAACCTGTTACGAATAACCTCCCAGCGTTCGGGATAATGTTCAAACAGGTATAGGATTTTCTTTTTGTGCTTTTTTAAAGCATCCGTAATTGCCGGGGCAGTTATGGGCTCAGGGCATGCTTTTCCAACATTTGCACCTGTAAGATTATTGTTCTGCCTGACTACCGAACGGGCGGCATTTTCAAGTTTATCCAGCAGCTGGGTTGTTTTCAGATATTTCTCCTCTGACGAAAAGGCAGACTTTCCTGTAACAGTTTGTTCCTGATAGCTTTGTAGATTAATGTCCCACTCATTGATTAGAATCTCGTCAAAATGTTCATTGGAGAGCATATTCTCAATATAAAGTACTGAATCCCTTATAATAGACTTAAGCTTATTAATGTTCCCCTTGAAGCTCCTGAGTTTGGTTACTGCCTCCTCCGACAGGGTATATTTCCTTCCATTAAGGATGGATAAATCTTTCAAATATGAATAACAAAGGTTAAGGATACTTTCTCCATAATCTGCCATGGTTTTCTTTAATTCCGATTTATAGTAAGCTGCTTCGTTTATTGCAGCTTTGTTGTTTTCCTTCAGTATCCTGAAAACCTCCCTGTTCTGTTTGTTAATTGAAATCAAAGATTTAAAGTTATTGAACAACAGGGAAGCAATAATCGATTTATTTTCTGTGCTTAAGGGTTTGTCGGATCGGCTCAACCCAAAATTGCCAAGATTATGATTGAAATAAATAAACAACAGGTCATTAAGTCCGTCATCCGGATTACGGAACTTTAATAGAAGAATGATGTTATTAACCTCTTTAAAAATATCCGATGTTCGCTTATCGGTTGATATTTCAAAAGGTAGATCTTCAGTGCTTAACCAGGTATATGGGGTATTCTGTATCCGCATCCTGCCAAAGTATTCCTTTTGATCTATGATAGTAAATTCTTTCACTTCAGCATGTTCCGGGATATTTGAGAGAACCTTCGACTGCAGTTCCCCATGCTGCCCTTCATAATAGATGGCAAGTAATTTTTCAATTCCTGGCAATAACTCCGGGGCCTGTTTCAGGATCAGTTCAAAGTCGTGATATAGAAATGAAAGTTTTTCCATTATGGTTTACCTGCGGATAATTAAGCAAATATAATATTTAATTAAGCCCCTTGTCAAGTATTTAAGCAAAAAATTAAGCAACTTAAAATTTGGTTAAGCAAACTTAATTAAGCAACTTAAGAAAAAGCTTAAGTAAAAATATTCTACTTAAAATGCTTGTTAATAGTAATATAGATATACTAATATTGTGGTCTGAGTGCTCATATAAAGCAATCTCCCATTCTGGGATTTAATTCATTAAGTTTAATTCAATGGTTAAGATATTTAAGTAATTAAAAATTAAGTATTATGATGCGATTAAATAAAAAAAGAACAAATTCATCTGTTAGTTATCCAGGAGTACAACAAATAAGAAGCCGGAACAGGATGAATTGTATCAGTAACTACTATGCTTTACAGGAGTATAAGCCTGAATTCAAGGTTCCAAATAAGAAGTTATTCGAGGTGGTTGACAGGGTAATTAAAAAGCTTGACAGCCTGTTTGATTATTCCCTGGAAGTATTTAACAGAAATGAGAATTCAGGTCCTGAAAAACATGCACACAGGGATTACTTCCTTGATACGAGATCGGTAGCGTGGAATATATCAGCTGCCGGGAACATCATGACAATCAGTATTAACAACCATCAACCCTATTCATTATACTCCAGGGTAATACAATGTTTAAGGGATTTCTTCATAAAAATGGAAGTCACCATGGAACTTGACTACCTGATAAATACGGAACCCTCCCCAGCTGTTTCAGAAACAAACAGGGATATTGTTCCTAAATCTAAAATGATATTTTTCCAGCCTGTGTTTCAAAAGGTGGTTCATCTTAGCGATTTAATGTTGAAGAAAATAAAAGCTGAATACAAATCAGGAAAAATAAGCCCAATAAATAGGATGAAGTATCCGGTTCAGGTAATCAGGGCTAAATTATTCCATATCACATCTTTTCAAATCCAGGGGCAGCAAAAGCTAGAGTGAATTCAGGGATCTGAATG